>JAFUPN010000006.1 GCA_017481205.1 Clostridia bacterium
CTATATTGCTCTCTTTTTTTGGAGGCGCCACCCAGATTTGAACTGGGGATAAGGGTGTTGCAGACCCGTGCCTTACCACTTGGCTATGGCGCCGAAAATCTTTGATTTTAAAATCAAAGAGACGTAAATAAGCTCACGTCTCTTTGAAATTTTGGAGCGGAAGACGAGATTCGAACTCGCGACGTTCACCTTGGCAAGGTGACGCTCTACAACTGAGCCACTCCCGCATGATACAGAATTTTATGGTGCCTCCGGGCGGAATCGAACCACCGACACGGGGATTTTCAGTCCCCTGCTCTACCGACTGAGCTACAGAGGCATACTCACAAAATACCGTTATATAAAGCTTCCAATACCTGAGCCATACTCAGGTATTGAAAGTATGGCGACCGAGAAGGGGTTCGAACCCTCGACCTCCAGCGTGACAGGCTGGCATTCTAACCAACTGAACTACCCGGCCAAATGTGGTGGGAACTACAGGGCTCGAACCTATGACCCTCTGCTTGTAAGGCAGATGCTCTCCCAGCTGAGCTAAGCTCCCACATTGTCGCTACTCATCAGCGACTTGATTATTATATAACATATTTTCTCAAATGTCAATACTTTTTTAAAAAAAAATTCAAAAATTTTCAAAAAAATTTTATTTGAGCATTTTTAGTATTGAAAATCCCCTGTTTTACCGGTTTTTTCAATACCAATTATATGCAGATTAATATACTAATATGCATATTTTGATTGACTTAGGCTAAAATTCACATTTGCAATCCGCCTTTATCTTTGATTACCCAGGTTATCCTTCAAGCTCTTTAAGCAAGGCTTCAAGGTCTTCCCTGGAAAAATCAAATTTACTGTTGCAGAAATGACATTCCAGCTGAGCATGTCCGTCTGTCTCAATTATATCACGTATTTCATCAGGTCCGATTGTTATAAGAGTTTTTTCTACCTTTTCGCGGGAGCAGTTGCAGTAGTACTGAGTATCCAGCTTATCTGTAACGTGGTAGTCAATGCCTGCAAGGACAATCTCAAGAATTTCCTCTATGGTCTTTCCGTCATCAAGAAGAGAGGTTACAGACGAGAACTCAGCAATATTTTTTTCAAGAGTACTGATTTCTGCTTCGGACGCGCCGGGCATAACCTGGATAATAAATCCGCCGGCAGCCTTTACGGAAAGGTCAGTGTCTACAAGGACTCCGAGTCCGACCGCTGAGGGTATCTGCTCGGACACAGCAAAATACTTGGTCATATCGTCGCCGATTTCGCCTGATACAAGGGGAATTTTGCCTATATAAGGCTCTTTTAAGCCAAGGTCAATAATTACCGTAAGGAAGCCTTCTTTGCCTACAGCACCGCCTACATCAAGCTTTCCTGCACTGTTTAAAGGCAGCTCCACATTGGGATTGCCCACACAGCCCTTTACATTTGACTTATTGTCTGCAACAACTATCATACGGCCGATAGGACCGTCGCCGTTTGTCTGCAGGGTTATTATATCTCCGTCGCCCTTAAGAGTTGCTCCCATCATAGAGCCGACAGTGAGAAGTCTGCCAAGTGCGGCTGTAGCAACAGCAGATGTCTGATGGTATATCTGCGCCTGATTGACAGTATTTGTGGTAACGGCAGCAAATGCACGGATACTTCCGCTGTCTGTAGCCGCTCTGATTATATAGTCTTTCATGATTATATCCTCTTTTACATATGGGAATTATTGTCCGGCATTATACCTATACGATACTGCCGTTTTTTATCCGCTTTTAACTGCAATTTGCGGGCCCGCAAAAAAATGCGGACACGCAACACTATTGCTAATACAAATTATGACAAATCCTGAACATAGATTGTTCTGGTGCCATCAGCAACTGCAGCCGGTGCTGCAGGAGCAGGAGCTTCTGCTCTTCCATCGCGGACAGCAAAGAATTTTTCTGCAACCTGAGGGAAGAGTGCATAGCTGAGAACATCTTCATCATTCTTTGCAATACCCTTGGTTTCTTCTCTGTACTTGTCAAGCTCGGGTGCAAGAAGGTCTGCAGGACGGCAGGTGATGGGTTCTTCATCGCCGATTGCCAGCTTACGTACTTCTTCATTAACCTCTGCGGGAAGTCTGCCGTATTCACCTCTGAGAAGACCCTTGGATTCCTTGGAAATCATCTTATATCTTCCCATAAGAACATTGAGAACAGCCTGTGTACCTACAATCTGACTGGTAGGTGTTACGAGAGGAGGATAGCCAAAATCCTTACGTACTCTGGGCACCTCTGCAAGCACCTCATAATACTTGTCCTCTGCATTAGCCTGCTTGAGCTGAGAAATAAGGTTTGAGAGCATACCTCCGGGAACCTGATACAGAAGTGCGTTTGCATCAACATTGAGCACCTTGGGATCAAGTGTGCCCTCTGCCTTCATCTTATCAGCAACCTTACGGAAGTGTGCAGCAGCTTCACTAAGCTTATTAAGGTCAAGACCTGTGTCACGGTCGGTACCCTTAAGGGTTGCAACCAGTGATTCGGTTGAGGGGTTAGCTGTGCCGTTTGCCATAGGAGACAAAGCACAGTCAACAATATCAATACCTGCCTGTGCAGCCATGAGGTTTGTCATGTCACCTGTACCTGCAGTATTGTGTGTGTGAAGATGGATGGGCACACTTACATTTTCCTTAAGCTTTTTAACAAGGTTGTATGCATCATAAGGAAGAAGAAGGTTTGCCATATCCTTGATACAGATTGAATCTGCACCCATTTTTTCCAGCTCACAAGAGAGCTTTACAAAGTAGTCAAGGTCATGTACAGGGCTTACTGTGTAGCTGATTGCAGTTTCACAGTGACCGCCGTAATGCTTAACAAACTTGATTGCAGCCTCCATGTTGCGGGGGTCGTTGAGAGCATCAAAAACTCTTACTACGTCAATACCGTTTTCGATAGACTTTTTGCAGAACTGCTCTACAACGTCATCTGCATAGTGCTTGTAGCCGAGGATATTCTGTCCGCGGAAAAGCATCTGCAGCTTTGTTTTGGGCATATTAGCCTTAAGTGTACGAAGTCTTTCCCATGGATCTTCATTGAGAAATCTCATACATGCATCAAATGTTGCTCCGCCCCAGCACTCAAGAGACCAGTAGCCGATATCATCAAGAATTTTGCAGGCAGGAATCATGTCCTCTGTCTTCATTCTTGTGGCTGCCTGTGACTGATGAGCATCACGGAGAATTGTATCTGTTATATATAATTTATTAGCCATATAATTATCATTCCTTTCACAGAATTTTTTGCGGTTTATTTTTAAAATCCGCTATATTTCGGCTCTTGAAATTTGTTCGCAGACAAGGCTTGTCACCGCAGACAGTATTTTCTATACGGCAAGGTGGCAAAACGAAGTATGCGGGTCATTTTTCAAAGCCGCTGTTTTTCGGCTCTTGAAATTTGTTCGCAGACGAGGCTTGTCACCGCAGACAGTATTTTCTATACGGCAAGGTGACAAAACGAAGTATGCGGGCAAATTTCAAAGCCGTGACAGGTTATTAACCAAATAGTGCCATCAATACTCCCGCCGCAATCGCCGAACCAATAACACCTGCAACGTTGGAACCCATAGCGTGCATAAGAAGGAAGTTCTTGGGATTTTCCTTCTGACCGACAACCTGGGATACACGTGCTGCCATAGGAACCGCAGATACACCGGCAGAACCGATGAGGGGGTTGATTTTGTTCTTGAGGAACAGGTTCATAAACTTTGCAAGAAGAACACCGCCTGCAGTACCAAGACCAAAGGCAACAACACCCATCAGAATAATCTGAATTGTCTTGGGCGCAAGGAAGGTAGACGCTGTAGCAGTAGCGCCAACGGAGATACCGAGGAATATGGTAACGATATTCATAAGCTCGTTCTGTACAGTCTTGGAAAGTCTGTCTGCAACTCCGCACTCCTTGAGAAGGTTACCAAGCATGAGGCATCCTACAAGAGGTCCTGCTGAGGGAACCAGCAGAGAAACAAAGATTGTAACAACTATGGGGAATATAATCTTCTCTGTCTTGGAAACCTGACGGAGAGGAGTCATAACAATCTGTCTTTCCTTTTTGGTGGTAAGCAGCTTCATAATGGGGGGCTGAATAACAGGAACCAGAGCCATGTATGAATAAGCTGCTACAGCTATAGGTCCTAAAAGATGAGGAGCAAGCTTTGTGGTAACAAAGATAGCTGTAGGACCGTCGGCACCGCCGATAATACCTGTTGAAGCAGCTTCGGCACCGGTGAAGTTAAAGAGCATTCTTGCACCGATGTAAGTAACAAAGATACCAAGCTGAGCTGCAGCACCAAGGAGAAGACTCTTGGGATTTGCAATAAGGGGACCGAAGTCTGTCATGGCACCTACACCAACGAAAATAAGACAGGGATAGATACCAAGCTTAACACCAAGATAGAGATAGTCAATAAGACCGGGTGTCACATTATTGGTAGCTTTGAAAAGCTCCCAATGTACATGACCGTCCTTAAAGAGCTCCTCATGGAACATTTCTGCTCCGGGAAGGTTGGTAAGGAGCATACCGAATGCAATAGGAATAAGGAGCAAAGGCTCAAACTGCTTAACAATGCCCAGATAAAGAAGTACGCATGAAATGATAAGCATTACAATTGTTCTCCAGTCTGCAACAAGAGCAGGAAAGCCTGTCTGTCCGAGGAAATCCAGGGTAGCGCTTGCTGCTGTAACAGGCTCGCTGTTGAGGATATCCTCTACAGTAATGGTAATAATATCCTCCTGGGTATAGCCCATGCTTGAGGAGTCTATAACATCTTTTTCAATAAAATACTGAAGCTCACCGCTGAGCACAGGGAGAACCTCGCCTTCCTGATAGGAAGGAATCTGAGCGGCATATACCAGGGTTACCTCACCTCCGGGAGCAAGCTCGCCGGTCTGTACAACCTGGTTGAAGTCGTCAAAAATAATTTCGTTTTCATTGAATTCCGTAAGAATAACTGCGGCATTCATAATTGTTTTGTCACTGTAGTTTGCCACAACAAATGTAAGAGTACCGTCTGCTTCACTGTAGGCAGTGCTCTTTATGCCAAGTGCATTGTCATCGGTTTTGTCGGCATTCGCTGCAAAGCAGGAATATGTACAAAAAATAACCATGACCATAAGCATAACAGCGGCAAATATTCTCTTTTTCATGATATTTACCTTCTTTCGTTGTAAAAAATTCCAATTATTTAATTGTGCAGAGAACTGCGCCTGTCTCAACAGTTGCGCCCTTTGTTACACATACGGATGTAACAGTACCGTCACAGCCTGCCATGATTTCATTCTCCATCTTCATTGCTTCAAGAATCATGAGAACCTGACCCTTTTTAACAGCATCGCCGTTCTGTACGTTAACAGAAAGGATGGTTCCGGGCATGGGAGCTGCAATCTTTTCGCCTTCGCCGGCTGCAGCAGGTGCTGCTGCGGGTGCAGCTGCAGGTGCGGGAGCTGCTGCAGGAGCTGCCTGAGCTGCTTTTGCTTCCTGTTCACTGATAAGTTCAATAGAAATAGCATATTCTGTACCGTTTACATTAACTTTATAGTTTTTCATTTTCTTTTACCTCTCTTTTTTGTTTTTGATTTTTGGTTTAATTACAGTCTTTTGAAGGATGTAACTCTAATGTTACTTGCTTCTGTACCGAGCTCCTCGGCGATTGCCGCACATATGGCAGCAATAAGTTCCTGCTTGTTTGCAATAGGTGCAGCAGCTGCAGGTGCTGAATTTACTGCAGGAGCAGCGCTTTCAGCTTCGGGCTTAATAAGTCTTTTGCATATCTGACCCAGAAGTGAGCAGATGATAACCAGGCAGATAAGACCTGCAAAAACTATACCAAGACCCAATCCAATTACAATACCGTTTGAAACGTCCATTTTCTATCCTCCCTTCGGATTAATGAATATATATTTAAAAAAATATAACTATGTAAAAGGGACAAAGCCCTTATTTACCCATAAGATACTTAACCTCATTGGGGTTAAGATGGCGCCATTTTCCAAGAGGCAGATTGCCGAGGATAATATTGCCTATTGCCACACGGCGCAGATGAAGCACCGGATAGCCGATTGAATCAAACATCTTGCGTACCTGGCGGTTGCGACCTTCATGAATAGTGAGCTCCACAAGAGCTCTCTTGCCTTCGGCAGAGATAATCTGAGCCTTTGCTTTGGCGGTTTTTCTGCCGTCGATATACACGCCGTGCTCTAATTTTTCTATATCAAAATGATTGGGCACTCCCGCAACCACAGCCTGATAAACTTTATTCATCCGATGAGACGGATGGGTAACCTTTACGGTAAAATCTCCGTCATTGCTCATAAGCAGCAAGCCCTCGGTATTACAGTCAAGTCTGCCCACAGGATACACCCTCTGATTAATATCGCCTATAAGCTCCATAACAGTGCTTCTGCCCTGCTCATCACTGACGGTGGTTACATAGCCCTCAGGCTTATTGAGCATTATATAAACCTTCTTGCTTTCTTCCTTTACGGGGACACCGTCAACAGCCACCTTATCCCTGGGAGCAACCTTTGAACCGAGAATATTTACTACCGCTCCGTTAACGGTAACTCTGCCCTCTTCTATAAGCTTTTCACAGGCACGTCTGGAAGCTACTCCACACTGAGCAAGGTATTTCTGAAGTCTCATTTCTTCATTCATTTTTCACTGTCGACCCCCTCAAAAACAATTTTTGCCTATTTTATCATAATTATAACCTATAATTGTCAAAATTACAATATTTTAAGCAAAAAAATATTGAAAAGATTTTAAAACCGTGATAATATATTATTTGTTAAAAATGTTGAAAATACACATAAAGGAATGATTAAATATGAGAATGAGAAAAAAGAAGCACCGCGAGGACAGACTGGAGGCATGCTCCCATCTTCTGATTGAGGATATTACAAAGTACAGCGGCAGCCTGAAAAAAATATTTGAAGACGACAAGCCCATGCATATAGAAATCGGCTGCGGAAAAGGCAAATTCATAACAGAGCTTGCCGCAAGAAACCCGGGGATAAACTACATCGCCTTTGAAAAAAATCTTGACGTATTGGTGCTGGCTTCGGAAAAAATAAAAAATGCCGGACTTGAAAATGTAAGATTTGTTGCAGGCGATGCCTGCGTACTGGAACAGATGAACATTGAGCATGAGATAGAAAGAATATATATAAATTTCTGCGACCCATGGAAAAAGAAGCGCCAGGCAAAAAGAAGACTTACCCATGAAAACTTCCTTAAACTGTACGAAAAGCTGCTGATTGACGGAGGCGAAGTTCATTTCAAAACAGACAATACAAAGCTCTTTGAATTTTCGCTGAACTCTTTTTCAGCATACGGTCTGATGATGAAAAATATCACACTGGACTTGCACAACAGTGAATTTGAAGGCAACATTATGACAGAATACGAAACACTCTTTTCAGAGAAGGGGCAGCCAATTTACAGATGTGAGGTTGTTTTCCCAAGAAGATAAACAAAAAAATGCCGTATACTCCGCAAATGCATAACAAGGGAGTCCACGGCATTTTTTTGCTTATTTCAGGCTCTGTCTGTATCTGCCGGGAGCCATTCCATACCGCCGGTGAAATACCCTTGTAAAATGAGAAAGATCATAAAAGCCCGAGGACAGAGCTATCTCATTTACAGTAAGATGTGCGTATTCCATCAATGCAACGGCACGTGCCAGACGTATATTACTGATATGCTCTGACGGCGATATCCCCAAATGCTCTATGAAAATGCGATACAGATATGTCCTGTCTATACCCACAAAATCCGCCACATCTCCTACAGATATGCCATAGGAAAAATGATTTTCTATATATCCGAGTGCCAAATTCATATAATGCTCTGCCGAGGCATCGACCTTCTGGCAGCTGTTTGCCCCTATGAGCCGGCTCATAACAAGCAAAAAATATCCCAGACAATCATAGCCCTTTGAAGAACGGTTTTTGCCGGAGGAATGCATATTCCACAGCCAGCCTGTTGTTTCTTCGTCAGTAGGAAAGTCAAAAACAACAATATCATCATTAAGCCCTGCGTTATGTACAAGAATCTGTGCATCAGGACCGTTAAAGGAAGTGTAAATATATTTCCAGGGCTCCGCTTCATCTGCAATATATATATTCGGAATATCAGGAGTAATCATAAATCCCTGCCCCCTGCAAAGCTCATAGTTTTTTCCGTTTACACTGTATATTCCCTTGCCCTCAATAATAAAATGGGCGGAATAATCCGGATAAACAAGCTTTCCGCTGGAATGTCCGCTGTGGCATATCTGCAGACCGCATTCTATTACCGACAAGCCCTGATTAGACAATTTTTCAAAAGCATAACGCTCTGTTTCATAGCTCATGCAATTCACTTCCTTTTTAACAATTTTAACATATATACCTTGATTTCTCAAGCAAAATCTTTATTTTTACAACATATATACATAAATGTATCAACAAATTTACATTTCAATTAATCCTACTTAGATATATAATTAATCTGACCTGATTAACACCCGGTTACTCAGGATACATTAAATATCAGAGGGAGGATAACTCATAATGAAAGAAAAAATCAGAATAGGCTTTGTGGGCTGCGGGCAGTTCTGCCGAAAGTTTGTACCACTGTTTCAGGCACATCCGGCAGTTGAATATATAGCTCTCACAGATAAATTCCTCGACAGATGCCTTGATTACGACAAGGAATTTCACGTTGACAAAATATTTAATTCCTTCGACGAGATGATTGCCTCGGACGAAATCAACAGCGTAGCAATTTTTACTCAGAGAAACCTTCACGGAGAAATGGCAATTGCCGCACTCAAGGCAGGCAAGCATGTATACAGTGCTGTCCCCATGGCATTGGATATCGAAGAAATCAAAGAAATTGTACGCCTTGCAGAAGAAACAGGACTTACATATTCCATGGGCGAAACAGGCATTTACCGTCCTGCGGCAATATACTGCCGGAAAAAGTATTCCACGGGAGAAATGGGCAGCATGGTATATGCCGAAGCACAGTACAATCATGACATGAAAAGACTGTATGATGTGTTTAAATATACCGAAGGAAAGCAGTGGAAAAAAATGGCAGGTCTGCCACCGATGTTTTACCCCACTCACTCAACCTCAATGGTACTTTCTGCCGCAAAAACGCACGCAGTAAAGGTGGCGGCATTCGGCTACGAGGATAAGATGGATACAGATATATTCGGCGAGGGTCAGAACTACTGGGACAACCCATTGTCAAACACAGCAATGCTGCTTAAGCTTGACAACGGCGGAGTGGCAAGAATAAGCGAAAACAGACGAATCGCATGGAATGTCCCCGAAACATACATAACCTCATTTAATGGTACAAAGGCATCCTACGAATGCTCGCTGATGCAGCACAGCTATATAAAAATGGATGAGCAGGGAGACGCAGAATATACAGATGTCAGCGACCTGCTCAATCCTACCGAGCTGACAAAGCACAAGGGCGAAAAGGACTTTTTACAGAATGCTGTAAACGGGCGCTGGTCTGAAGGAGAAGCTCCCATACAGATTACAAAAAGACTGCCGGAGGAATTTGAGGCTATAGAGACAGGTCATGCAGGAACACACAAATTTATGGTTGACGATTTCTGTCAGGCATATGTAACAGGAAAGCTCTCCCCCACCAATGCATGGCAGGCGGCACGATACAACATACCCGGACTTGTAGCACACCAAAGTGCAATAAGCGGCGGAGCTGTTATGGATGTGCCCGACTGCGGCAATCCTCCCGCTAATCTTGAAGTGCTCTCAGCAGATAGAGAAGCAAATGAAAACGACTATGAATCATACAGAAAAGCATGAAAGCCCATTAACAGAAACAGGAGAATATAAAAATGGAACAGTTACCACAGTTAATTATGAGACATTCGATGCTTGAAAAGCTGCCTCCCCTCTCTCTGCCTTATGGGGTGAGCCTTCACAGCCATACAGAAGGGTTGGACAGGGAATGGGAAAGGCTTATTGAATCAGCCTTCGGAATGCGTTTTTCCTTTGAGGATTTTATAGTAAAGGGCGGCGGATATATGCCGGAATATGTGTTGTATTTAAGTGAAAACGGAAAAGCAATTGCAACTGCAACCGCTATAGAAAACGAAAAATATCCCGGAGAAGGATGGTTTCGTATGGTAGGGGTTGACCCGGACAGCCGAGGAAAGGGAGCAGGCAGATTGATATGCCTTGCAGCATTACATTCACTTGCCGCAAGGGGTTATAAGACAGCACTTCTCTCTACGGATGACGAGAGAATACCTGCAATCAGCCTGTACTACAGCCTGGGCTTCCGACCGGTATACAGCCACGAAAGTCACGAGGAGCGATGGAAAAAGATTTTACCGGAAATCAAATAATAACAAAAATGCTGTACACAGTGGATATCACAGACTGTCGAATAATTCAATTATCACGCAGAAGGGCCCGGTGGGGGACGTACATGAAAGGCTAAAAGCCCCGTGGCACGGTGCATTTATGTGCCATGGCATGTACGTTCCCACAACCGGGCGAACAAAATCACTAATTATTCGATAGTCTGACCACACTACTGTGTACAGCTTTTTATTAGCCGAAAGAGGATAATCCGAACCCGCCTTAAACAGCACAATTCCGGCATCTTTCGGTTTGTCATCTTCGCAAGGCGCCAGCCCGTCAAAACCGACAAACTGAAAGCTTTTAAAAATTTCAAATGTCAGGCAGTGAGAGTTCGAGTTCTGTCACACTAAATCATATTGCATATTTAGCAGAAAATTCTTCATACATTTTCTTATAATCGGCGCTATCGGTACGCGCAATTCTGAGAGATTCATGAATATTCATATTATCATTTTCTGCATCTACAACACAGCCTGCAATATTGGAGCAATGGTCTGAGCATCTTTCGAGATTGGTGAGAAGATCAGCCCATACAAAGCCTGCTTCGATTGTACATTCATTTTTCTGCAGTCTCTTGATGTGTCTTGAACGCATTTTTTCCTTAAGCTTATCAATAACCTCTTCCATAGGCTCAACCTTGGATGCAGCTTCGAGATTGTTGTTTAAAAAGGCATCCAGAGACAGGTCAAGAATCTCGCTGACAGCATTTATAAGAACCTTCATCTCAGCCTTACCCTCAGGAGAGAACTCCATACCTTTATCTCTGAGCTCCTCAGCAGATTCCAGCACGTTTATACTGTGGTCAGAAATACGCTCAAAATCACCTATAACCTTGAGAAGCTTTGCCACCTCAACACTCTCCTGAGCACTTATCTGATGACCGCTGAGCTTGACAAGATATGTACCAAGCACATCCTCATAGTGGTCGGCCTCGCCCTCTGCTTTGCGAAGAAGCTTCGCCTCTTCGGCATCGTAGCTGCTTAATGAAAGCATGGCTTTTTTGAAGCAGTCAACAACGGAAAGAGCCATATCCATGGTATGATTAAGGCACATTTCCATAGCGGCAGGAGGAGTAGCGAGAAAACGCTCGTCAAGAGCAAGCTTGCTCTCTTCATCTGCACCCTCCGGAACAAGCTTATATGCAATAAACTCCAGAACGCCGGACATGGGGAAGAGAATAAGTGTGCATATAATATTGAATGCCGAATGTGCTACAGCGATACCGACGGGAGAAACAGCTTGGTCCATAATTGCCGGAGCGAAAATTATATCAACAATCCAATATACAATAAGAAGCATCACAGTACCGATTATATTGAAAAACAGATGCACAAAGGCGGCACGCTTTGCATTTTTGTTTGTACCGAAGGATGAAAGAATCGCAGTGATACAGGTACCGATATTCTGACCCATGATAATGGGAATAGCAGCGCCAAAGGATACCTGCCCTGTGAGAGCCAGCGCCTGAAGAATACCTACGGATGCGGAACTGGACTGGATAATCCCAGTCAGGATAGCACCTGCCAACACACCGAGAATAGGGTTTCTGAACATAAGAAACATCTGCTGGAACTGCTCTACTTCTGAAAGCCCCTTAACTGCACCGGACATAATATCCATACCGAACATGAGGGTAGCAAAGCCAAGGAGAATGGTTCCGGTATCATTTTTCTTGCTGTTCTTGCTGAACATGGAGAAAATAATACCAATCAAAGCGAGAATAGGGGTAAACGACATCGGCTTGAACATCTGAACAATAATGTTTCCGCTGTCTATACCGGTCAGGCTGAGAATCCATGCAGTAACAGTTGTACCGATGTTTGCTCCCATAATAACGTTAATTGCCTGCTTGAGAGTCATAAGACCGGAATTAACAAAGCCAACTACCATAACGGTTGTAGCAGAAGAGCTCTGTATAACCGATGTGACAGCGAGACCGGTAAAAAGTCCCACAAGCTTGCCGGTGGTAAGCTTGCTCAGAAGTGTTCTGAGGCTACTGCCAGCACGGCGCTCCAGTGCCTGTCCCATGATATTCATACCGAACAAAAACAGGCATAGACCGCCTATCATGGTAAGAATGTCAAACAAATCCATAAGTATTAACCTTCCTTTCTGTTTTAAAAGAACTCAATTTACTTCATTATAAATTGTATCACAAAACAGCAAAAAACGTCAATAAATTTACCCAAGGGTTAACATACAATTAACATGCCCCTATTTCCCTGTCAGTTCAAGACAATGTGCACGTACCTCTCCCACCAGATACAGTGAGCCGAAAACACATACTGCACCGCCTTCGGTATTATGCTCCCATGCATAGTCAACCGCTTTGCGGCAATCGCTGATATATATACTGTCGGGGCAGTAATTCTGCGCGCAGTTAAACACAGCCCGGCTGTCGGTCTGGCGGTAGCTGGGTACATCAGTTACTATTATTCTGGCATCGGCAGAGCAGATTTGCTCTACAGTATCCTCAAAATCCTTGTCATTGAGCATACCGAAAACAAAGGTCTTTTTATAATCTCCCAACAAATTGTTAACCTCATTTACAAGAGATGTAACCCCATGGCTATTGTGAGCACCGTCAAGAACCATTATCCCTTTTTCGCATCCAAGGACTTCAAAACGGCATTTCCATGACGCACACCTAAGACCTTCACATATATCTGACAGTGCAAGGGGCAATACATCTGACACTGCAGATATAATATCAAGAGCCGTAAGAGCATTTTTTGTCTGATACTCCCCTGCAAGAGAAAGCCGGTAATCAACACCCTTGTATGTAAACTCCGAGCCATCAAGGCTTCTGCTCACATTCTCCGCTCCCAGGCTGACATCACTGACAATAGGTGCAGCTTTCTCCGCACACACTCTGCTTATCACATCCAGCGCAGGTGCCGCCATGTCATGAAACAGAGCAACAGGCACTCCTTCTTTGATTATCCCTGCCTTTTCGGCGGCGATTTTTTCTATAGTATCTCCCAGTATCGACACATGGTCCATGCCTATGGCGCAGATGGCACAGCAAAGAGGATTTTTTACAATATTGGTAGAATCCAGTCTGCCGCCGAGACCCGTCTCAAGGACAACAACATCACAGTTTTCTTCGGCAAAAAACAAAAATCCCATTGCAGTTATAAATTCAAACTCAATAGGATAAAAATCGGGTATGCTGTCACAGGCATTTTTTACCCGATTGGTATAGCTTATTAATTTTTCGCTGCTTATATTTTTGCCGTTTATCTGTATCCTTTCGTTAAAAAGCTCGATATAAGGTGAGGTATATAACCCCACCTTATACCGTGTTTTAAGCATACTTGATACCATGCAGGACACAGAGCCTTTGCCGTTGGTTCCGGCAATATGTATTGCGCGGATTTTGCTCTCAGGATTTCCCAGAGCATCGCAAAGCCTTGTGATATTGTCAAGACCTGACTTTTTGCCGAATTTACCGAGAGAATGGATATATTCAATACATTCCTTTTCGGTTTTAAGCATCCGGTATCACCTTATTTCATTTTTTCTATGCTTTCCAACACCTTGGAGAGCATTTCTTTATATTTTTCGCCTTTTTCTCTTTCCTCGGCAACAACCTTTTCGGGTGCCTTTGCAACAAAGCCGGGATTGCTCAGCTTGCCTTCAACACGCTTGATTTCACCCTCAAGGCGCTTTTTCTCGTCATTGAGACGTGCAAGCTCTTTTTCCTTATCAACCAGTTCATCAAGAGGTATAAAGATTTCTGCTCCGGGAGCAATGGCGGTAACCGCATTTTCGTCAATACCTGCCTTATTGCTCTGAATAACTGTTTCAGATGCACTTGCAAGCTTCTCAAAGAAAATTTCTGTGCCTTCAAACACCTTTGTATCCTGAGCTACGATTATAACCTTGGCTTTCTTTGAGGGAACAACATTCATCTGTGTTCTTAAGTTTCTGATAGCCTTGATAGCCTCCATAACGGTGCCCATGCACTTTTCGTCCTCTTCAAAGCAGAGGGCTTCGTCATACTCGGGCCACTTGGAAATCATGATGCTCTCTTCACCTGTGGGAAGGTAGCTGAAGATTTCCTCTGTGATAAAGGGCATGAAGGGATGCAGGAGCTTGAGAGAGTTTGCCAGTACATATGCAAGAACCTTCTGTGCGGTTTTCTCTGTACCGTCTTTTGCATAAAGTCTGGGCTTAACCAGCTCAATGTACCAGTCACAGTAGTTGTCCCAGATAAAGTCATAAAGCTTGCTTACGGCAATACCCAGCTCAAACTTGTCTATATTATCGCCAACTTCCTTGGCAACCTTATTGAATACAGAAAGTATCCATTTATCCTCAACTCTGAGCTCTGAGTTGTCGGGGAGCTCTATTGAATCTATATCAAGATTCATCATAAGAAATCTTGATGCATTCCATATTTTATTTGCAAAGTTACGGCTTGCTTCTACTCTCTCCTTGTAGTATCTCATATCGTTTCCGGGAGAGTTACCTGTTGCAAGGGTAAATCTCAGTGCATCTGCACCATATTCGGCAATAACCTCCAAGGGGTCAATACCGTTGCCCAGGGATTTGCTCATCTTTCTGCCCTGGCTGTCTCTGACAATACCGTGGATAAACACATGCTCAAAAGGAGCCTTGCCTGTTTGCTCAAGAGCAGAGAAAATCATTCTCGCAACCCAGAAGAAGATTATATCATAGCCTGTAACCAGTGTTGCTGTAGGATAAAAATACTTATAATCCTCAGTTTCATTGGGCCAGCCCAGTGTTGAGAAGGGCCAGAGAGCAGAGCTGAACCATGTATCCAGTACGTCGTTGTCCTGCTTTACAGCACCGCCGCACTTAGGACATTTTTCAATATGCTCCTTGGAAACGGTGGTCTCGCCGCAGTCATCGCAGTAATATGCAGGGATTCTGTGACCCCACCAGAGCTGACGTGAAATACACCAGTCATGTACATTTTCCATCCAATTGAGATATGTCTTAGAAAATCTGTCGGGAACAAATTTTACTGTGCCGTCCTTTACAACCTCAATTGCCTTTTGCGCAAGAGGCTTCATCTTTACAAACCACTGCTTTGAAATAATAGGCTCAACAGTGGTGCCGCAGCGATAGCACTGACCAACATTGTGGCTATGGGGTACGACCTTAACCAGGAGTCCCTGAGCATCCAAGTCCTCAATCATTGCCTTGCGGCATTCGTAGCGATCCATACCCTCATACTTGCCTGCGTGCTTATTCATGGTGGCATCGTCATTCATAACCTTAATCTGCTCAAGGTTATGACGGAGACCAACCTCAAAGTCATTGGGGTCATGTGCAGGAGTGATTTTAACACAGCCTGTACCGAACTCAAGGTCAACATATTCATCGGCAATAACGGGAATTTCTCTGCCAACCAGCGGGAGAATAAGAGTCTTGCCCACAAGGTCTGAATATCTTTCGTCATTGGGATTAACTGCAACTGCAGTATCGCCGAAGAGTGTTTCGGGTCTGGTAGTTGCGATTTCAACAAAGCGGTCGCTGTCCTTTACGGGATATTTAATATGCCAGAAATTGCCCTCGTGCTCCTCATACTCAACCTCTGCATCGGAAAGAGCAGTGATACAGTGAGGACACCAGTTAATAATTCTGTGACCCTGATATATAAGGTCTTTTTTATAAAGCTTTACAAAAACCTCTTTTACAGCTTCGGAGCAGCCTTCATCCATAGTGAAGCGTTCTCTTGACCATGCGCAGGAGGAGCCCAGCTTTTTGAGCTGATTTATAATACGGTTTCCATACTGATGCTTCCAGTCCCACACGCGCTCTAAGAATTTCTCCCTGCCGAGGTCATATCTGGTAAGTCCCTCGCCGCGGAGAACCTCTTCTACCTTAATCTGGGTAGCGATGCCCGCATGGTCTGTGCCGGGAATCCACAGTGCCGCATAGCCTTTCATTCTCTTATATCTGATAAGTATATCCTGAAGTGTTTCGTCCAGGGCATGTCCCATATGGAGCTGACCTGTAACATTCGGAGGAGGAATTACTATAGTATATGGCTTTTTCTTGCTGTCGGGCTCCGCCTCAAAATATTTTTTATCAACCCAGTTTGCATATATTTTGTCCTCAACCTGTGACGGGTCATAGGTCTTTGGCAATTCTCTCTTATTTTCCACTTTTGTTTCAAATCCTTTCCCACTGCAGAAAAACATCTGCATATTATTTTATCACAAATGTAATTATCGCCGCTATTATAACAATCACAAAGCCAATGCTTTTGATTACTACAATATCCTTTTCGTCAGGCTCCCGTCTGAAAATTACAGGTGCCACCTTTGAGGAGCCGAAAGCTGTGACAGCTCCCAGAAGAAGCAGAATTACTACTACGATTTTGGTTATCACTGTACCGTCTCCTTGCTTTTTTTACTGTTTCTGTCAGACAATATGCAGGGACGGCCTGACGGTCGTCCCGTTAAATCAGATTAAAATGCAAGCATTCCTGCCAGCTTAAGTTCTTCCTCGTCAATTGCCTTTTTCTGCATTGAGAGTCCCTCGTTTACATCGATATCGTCGATTTTGCCATCCTTGATACGAACAACTCTGTCGGACTTACCTTCAAGAAGAAGTTCAATCGCCTTCTGCCCCATCTGAGCAGCTGTTACTCTGTCACGGCATGTAGGACTGCCGCCACGCTGAATGTGACCGAGGATTGACGCACGGGTAGAAACCTTAGTCTCTGCCTCAATCTTCTTAGCCATTTCCATAACATCGCAGTCAACACCCTCGGCAACAACGATAATATGATTTTTCTTGCCTGCCTGCTTTGCTTCTCTTACGGGCTCCAGCACGTCTTTTTCAAAATCAAAGGGACGCTCGGGGATAAGCACCGTCTCTGCACCTGTTGCAACCGCAACATTAAGCGCAAGATAACCTGCGTTTCTTCCCATTACCTCTACCAGGCAGCAACGGCTGTGGCTGGTCATGGTATCTCTGATTTTGTCTATAGCTTCCATAGCCGTATTAAGAGCTGTATCATAACCGATTGTATATTCACTGCAGGCAATATCATTGTCGATGGTGCCCGGAATACCTATTGTGGGAACACCCTGTCTTGTAAGGGCTCTCGCACCCATAAAGCTGCCGTCTCCGCCGATTACTACTATAGCGTCAAGTCCATGCTTTCTGGCGATATCAGCACCTATTTTCTGATACTCCTCCTGCACAAACTCAATACATCTTGCAGTTGAGAGAATTGTACCGCCGCGCTGAATAATATCACACACACTTCTGGTGGTCATGGGCTCAATCTGCTCCTTAAGGAGACCCTTGAAGCCATCGTAAATTGCAAACATATTAAGACCGCTTGCAAGACCGCATCTTACCACAGAACGTACTGCTGCATTCATACCCGGTGCGTCACCACCGCTGGTCAATACTCCGACATTTTTAATTTTCATATCTATATCCTGCCTTTCTGTGTCATTAATAATTTGTTGTATAGAATTTATTATTTCTTCAAAAAAATGATATTATCATACATAATACTTATAATATACTATTTTATTCAAAAAATCAAGTATATTTTAATATTGTTATAAAAATCATATTTAATATTGTTAAAAAATCGCAGAAGCTATTTCAGCTTTACATTTTCGTCTCCGAATTTTGCAACAAGCTCATTTATCAGCCCGTTGCATATATGCACACTTTTTGAAGCATCCCCTTTGAAAACGGTTTTTGTATCTCCGGCATATATATAGATCTCACTTGTCCCAGGGAATTTTTTTGTTACTGCGGTCACTTCATTCATGGCAGATGATTTATCCACACGCACATAAAGCTTTTTAGACGCCGGTATACTCAGACCGGCAAGAGGAATCAGCTTTGACAGAACAAGACTGATGCTGTTTTCTCCCCTCTCGTTTACATTTGCCTCGATTAAAGCAACCGTACCCTCGGCAATAAACTGCGAATACCGTGCATAGGTGTTTTCAAAGGCTACAAGCTCTATTTCGGAATCATAATCGCCAAAGGACATTTCTACAATTACCTTACCGCTTTTGGTTCTTCTCCTGCGAACCGAGGATATGGCTCCGCATATTTTTACAGTGCCACTTACCGAGGGATTTTCTATTACAGAATAAATACTTGTATCAGAAAAAGCCTTTACGGCGGCAGAATAGTCGTCCAAAGGATGAGATGTGAGGTACATACCGGAAAAATCCTTTTCGTAAGCAATTTTTTCTGAAGTGGTATAATCCGGCACGGTGCTGTTTATCATACTATCGCTCACAGACTTTTCCTCAGAAGAGTCAAACATACTTATCTGTCCCAATCCCGCAAGTCCTGCATCATGGGAAGCGAAATCCATCATTTTTTCAAAGCTCATAACCAACGCCTTGCGGTTGGGGTACAGGCTGTCAAAAACACCGCATTTTATGAGAGCATCTATTGTCCGCCTGTTGGTATCATAGTTACTCATACGTATGATGAAATCCGAAAAGGATTTGAACTCACCGTTAGTGGCTCGTTCTGTCTCCATATCCGCCGGAAACTGCATTCCCACATTTTTGATAGCAGACAGTGCAAAGCGCACATTACCATTCTCAACAGAGAATCTTGCGCAGCTCCTGTTTACATCCGGAGGCAGGAGTCTGATTCCGTACCGAGCAAAGGAGCGTATATACTTGTTGGTTTTATGGGAATTGCCCATAAGGCTCATAAGCAGAGCCACGAGAAATTCCACAGGATAATGCTTTTTCAGATATGCTGTCTGGTATGCCACAGTGGCATAGCAGGCTGCATGGGATTTGTTGAAGGCATAGTTGGCAAAGTCTATGAGGTAGTCGAATATACCGTTGGCACATTTCTCGTCCACTCCCCGTCTCACGGCGCCGTCTATGACAACCCTACCATCCTCAACAAGACCGTGAACAAAGATTTTGCGCTCCTTCTCCATGACATCGTGCTTTTTCTTTGCCATGGCACGGCGAACCAGGTCGGCTCTGCCAAAGGAATAGCCTGCAAGAGAGCGTACAATCTCCATAACCTGCTCCTGATATATAATTGCACCATAGGTAGGATTGAGAATAGGCTCAAGCAGAGGATGCATATATTTAATCTTATCGGGGTTCTTTACATTTTCAAGAAACTGAGGTATCTGATCCATGGGTCCTGGACGGTAAATAGAGGTGGTGGTGATAATATCCTCAATGCATCCCGGGCGGAATTTCTGCATAAAAGAGCGCAGTCCCGGGTTTTCCAGCTGAAACACGCCGTCGGTATCACCTGCAGATATGAGCTCAAAGGTAGGCTTGTCCTCATAGTCAAGTTTTTTGAGGTCTATATCTATACCCTTGTATTTTCTCACCATATCTATGGTATCGCGGATTACTGTCAGATTGCGAAGTCCAAGAAAATCCATTTTGAGCAGACCCAGCTGTTCCAAATTGTTCATGGGATACTGAGTCAGAAGTCCGGTATCTCCGGTCTGCAGTGGCACATAGTTCATAAGCGGTGCATCTGCTATAACCACACCTGCCGCATGGGTTGAGGTGTTTCGCGGGAAACCCTCCAGAGCCATTGCAGTATCCACCAGAGTGCGTATACGCGAGTCACTGTTGTACAGCTCCCTGAATTCTCCGCCAAGCTCCAAGGCATCCTTTAGCTTTATGTGAAGCATTTCGGGCACGGATTTTGCCACTTTGTCTACAACAAAGGGCTCAATATCCATGACTCTGCCCACATCGCGGATAGCAGCTCTTGCCGCCAGAGTACCGAAGGTTACAATCTGCGAAACCCTGTCTTCGCCATACTTGCGGCTTACATAGTCCTTGACCTCATCACGGCGCTCATAGCAGAAGTCTATGTCAATATCGGGCATAGACACACGCTCGGGATTCAGAAAGCGCTCAAAAATCAAATCATATTTAATAGGGTCAATCTCGGTTATATCAAGGCAGTATGCCACAAGACTTCCTGCCGCAGAGCCTCTGCCGGGACCCACCATTATGCCGTTGCTCTTTGCATAGGCAATAAAATCCCACACAATGAGAAAATAATCGGTATAGCCCATGCTCTCTATGACGGACAGTTCATAATCCAGTCTGCTTTTCAGCTTGTCTGTAACAGTGCCGTATTTTTTTGCCGCACCATCAAGACAAAGCTTTTTCAGGTAGTCCTTATGTGATAGCTCTGTATCCGGCTTTGCCGCAGGCAGATGCATACGTTCAAAATCCGGTGCACCGTGGCATCTTTGGGCGATAAGCTCTGTATTTGCAATTGCCTGAGGATATTTTACAAAGAGGTCTGCCATCTCCTGCTCACTCTTGAGATAAAACTCCTCTCCCTCCATCTTCATTCTGTTGGTATCGCTGAGCTTTTTACCTGTCTGCACACAGGTGAGTACATCCTGCAGAAAGGCATCGTCCCTGTCCACATAGTGCACATCGTTTGTAGCAACAAGACCTATGCCGCATTTTTCAGCTACCTCTGCAAGCGGTTCAATAAGTCGGACCTCCTCCGCAATACCGTGATTCTGTATTTCTATAAAAAAATTGTCCCTGCCGAAAATTGATATATACTGCTCTGCTTTTTTTACTGCGGCATCTATGCCGCCCCGTAAAAACGCCTGAGGCACATCTCCTCTCAAGCATCCGCTGAGGGCTATGAGGCCCTTGCTGTATGTGCCCAAAAGCTCCATATCAACTCTCGGCTTATAATAATACCCCTCTGTAAAGCCCCGGGACACCAGTGCCATAAGGTTTCGGTAGCCTTCGTCCGTCTCCGCAAGGAGCACAAGATGACCATATGCCGAGTCAATACCATGGATTTTGTCGTACCTGGTACGCGGAGCGGTGTATACCTCGCAGCCTATTACCGGGTGAAGCCTCCTTTTTTTGGCAGCAGAAAATAAATCCACAGCGCCATACATAACTCCATGGTCTGTAATGGCAATTGAGGACATATTTTTCTCCTTGGCGCGGTCAAGCAGCTTATCTATATCCGCCGCACCGTCAAGAAGGCTGTATTGGGTATGAACATGAAGATGTACAAAACCCATGATTTACCCGTCTCCTTATTATATATTATTTGCAATATCCATCAGCTTACGTAGTCTGTGATTAACTCCCGATTTTCCTATAGGAGGATTCAGCATTTCTCCAAGCTCCTTTAAAGAATGCTCCCGGTATTCAAGACGAAGCCTGCCTATGTCCTGCAAGCTGTCGGGCAGGGTTTCAAAAACCCCCTTATCCATAAGCTTCTGTATGCAGGCCGCCTGTTCAAAGGATGCGTCTACGGTTTTGTTAAGATTTGCCGTCTCACAATTGATGGTTCGGTTGATTTTGTTGCGCATTTCCTTTACGATTTTTGCATTGTGATATTCCATAAGAGAATTTACCGCACCGAGAACCGTTAGCACATCGGTTATTATATCACTGCTTTTGTAGTACAGGACATATTTTGACTTTCTGATAACCGTTTTTGCGGGGATTCCCAACTCTTCAAGCAAAACAGAAAATTCGTTTGACAAGCTGTAATGGCTGGTGGCAAACTCAAGATGATAGTTTTTCTGCGGATTCATAACCGAGCCGCAGGTAAGGAATGATCCCCGGGCAAATGCCGCCTTACGCTCCCGGGTGACAACAAGCTTGGGGTCTATATGAAAGCTGACAAAGCTGTTTATACTATTGTTTTCGTCTATAAGATAGGTTGCCTTAAAAAGTTTTTCTATATCCTCTTTGTTTTCAACAACAACCTCATAGTTGGTAATCTTATCAGATATTTTTTTGATTTTTATTCTGGAGCTCACCGCCAGAGCTCCTTTCATAAGCGAATAAGCTCTGCGGGAAATTTTCGGATTTTCGCTGACTATAGAAAATATGTATTTTCCTTCAATTTTTCTGAGCTTTCCGCCGAAGCATATCATTGCGGCAAGCTCGCTTATCGCCGCATGTTCGCGGGTATATTCCTTTTGTATAATTTCGTTTTTTACATCCGATGAAAATGACATATAAACACCGCCTTTCTGTATATCTATTATCTCACTGTACGGCTGATTACCTCTTCCTGCTGCTCTGCAGTAAGATGTACAAACCTTTCGCTGTATCCGCAAATGCGGACAACTATATCAGTATGCCTCTCAAGATGCTTTTGTGCCTCACGCAACAGTTTGCTGTCAAGCAGATTATTTAATGTTTTTGATTTCATTGTGTCGAATTATTCCTATTACAAAGTCAATACCGAATGTTTTAATTAATAATCCTGCAAAAGAACTCAAAAGAATTATGTACCCGGATAAAAGGCCGCCGATAATTACTATCAGAAAATCTGTTATCAAAAGGGCTTTTCCTATGTTTATTTTTGAATATTTCCTTACAATCAACGCAATAATATCCCTACCGCCGGAGCTTGATTCTACATAAAACATGATTCCGCTTGCCAAAGCAATTAAAGCTGCTCCTGCAACGGAAGATAAAAAAATGTCAGAAACAAGCATTGTGCCGTTAGCAAGTATTTTTTCAAATACACCAATAAAAACCGTGGTTAATGCAGAGCCGACAAAAGTCTTAATTGCCATATTCTTTCCTAAAACAGCAAATGCAGCTATCAATAAAGAAAAATTGATTATAACTAAAATCGTTCCCGGCGAAAACGATAAATACTCGTTGAGTATTACAGAAATTCCGCTTGTTCCGCCAAGCAGCAGTTCATGAGGAAATATAAAAACAACGGTTGCCATTGCATATAAAACGCTTCCTAAAACAATAAAAAGATAATTTATAAATTCTTTCTTCATTTTCATATTTTCTCCTATTATAATTTTACAATAGTTCTATTACGAAATACCTGTTTCTTTTTATAATGTGGTCGAAAATCGCCATAAGCGTGCAAAGAACATTCATATCAAGTCCAACAAAACATATCAAGAACTCTTGAAAAGAATTCATATCGACAAAATGACAATCTTCAATGATGAAAATTGTCATTTATTATCTTTTTTATTCCAGTGCAAGCTTGAGTATCACCTGAGCAAGTCTTATATAATCGTGGCGGAGAATCATCTTTTCTTCATCCTTATACAAAAGGTCCTCGGTAATAAGCTCTGTAGGAATATCTTCAAAATTTTCTCTGTCAACCCTTACATAATTTGCATTCTGGCTGAGATATTTTTTTAACGCATCCTCGGACACCGGAGCAGAATTTGCAATGCAATAATCAATACAATTGCACCCCATATGCTCACAAAGTGCATTCAGATGGTCGGACACAGAATATCCGTCTGTCTCTCCAGGCTGGGTCATAACGTTGCATACATAGACCTTTTTTGCCGCAGAATTGGCAATGGCAAAGGCTATGCCGTCTACAAGCACATTGGGAATAATACTTGTATACAAGCTGCCGGGACCGAGGATGACTATATCCGCATCGTTTATTGCCTTGATGCATCTGTCAAAGGCTCTCACATCCGCAGGCTCAAGCTCAATACGCTCTATAGAAGTATTCTGCGAAACAGCCTCCTCAGGGATATGAGATTCTCCCATAATAACACTGCCATTTTTAAGAATACCCTTGAGATTTACATTATCCTTGGTAACGGGAAGCACATTGCCCGTTACTGCAAGCACGGAGCTCATCTTCTCAATTGCGGTTTCAAAATCACCGGAAAGGTCACACATTGCCGCAAGAAAAAGATTGCCGAAAGACTGACCACTTAATCTGCCGGACTTGAACCGATAGCGGAACAGCTCCTTCATAAGAGGCTCTGCCTCGGCAAGAGCGGTAAGGCAGTTGCGTATATCTCCGGGAGGGAGAATATGCAAATCCTCTCTTATCATGCCGCTGCCGCCTCCGTCGTCGGCAACGGTTACAATAACATCTATATTTTTTGTGTACAGCTTGATGCCGCGCAGCATTGTGGAAAGTCCTGTGCCGCCGCCTACTGCCACAACCTTTATATCAGAAATTCGTTTCATTATACATATTTCCTTCCGGATTAATGAGCAACCCTGTCTTTGTTTATATCCCTATGGCTGGCAAAGGTGTTGTAGCCGTTATCGGTAAGATACTTTGCAAGCTCATTTGCAACGGTAACACTGCGATGCTTACCGCCGGTACATCCTATAGCTATAACCAGATTGGACTTGCCCTCATTGATATAATTGGGAAGCAAAAAGCTTATCATATCATTGAGCCTGTTTACAAAATCCTTTGACAGCTCGAAGCTGAGCACATACTCAAAAACCTCTCTGTCAAGACCTGTTTTTTCCTTAAGCTCGGGTATGTAAAAGGGATTGGGCAAAAATCTCACATCAAATACCAAATCCGCATCCATAGGTATACCATACTTAAAGCCGAAGGACATCACATTTACCGAGATTGTGTTTCTCTCATTTACTCCCTCGGTAAAAACAGTTGTGATATAGTCCTTAAGCTGCTTCGGCTTCATATTTGAGGTGTCAACAATATAGCTTGCACGGCTTCTGACATCCTTTACCAAAGCTCGCTCCGCCTCTATGCCCTCAAGAACGCTTCCACTGCTTAAGGGATGATTTCTGCGGCTTTCCTTATATCTCTTCACAAGCACCTGGCTGTCTGCATCAAGAAAAAGAATTTCGCATTTTCCGTTGGCACTTTCAAACTCGTCAATGCAGCTGCACAGCTCGCTGTACATACTGGCACTGCGTGTATCAATAGCAAAAGCAATCTTGCTGAGACCACTATCGGACTGAGAAAGAACCTCTGCCACCTTTGAAAAAAGCTTTGGGGGCATATTGTCTATGCAGTAATATCCGATGTCTTCAAAAATTTTTATTGCCTGGCTTTTTCCGGCACCTGACATGCCGGTTATGATAACAAATTTCACACATATCCCCCTAACCCAGATATTTTACTTCTGTTTCCAGCTTCACTCCGAATTTATCAAAAACAACATTTTGTGTATGCTCAATAAGCCTGAGCACATCTTCACAGGTTGCACCACCGGTATTGATAATAAAACCGCTGTGCTTTTCCGAAACACAGGCTCCTCCGATGACAGCTCCTTTAAGACCAGCATCCTCTATAAGCTTGCCTGCAAAGTAGCCCTCGGGCCGCTTGAAGGTACTGCCTGCACTGGGATATTCCAGAGGCTGCTTGGTACGGCGTCTGTTGTTAAAATCCACCATAAGTGCCTCTATATCATCCTTGTTGCCTTGCTTTAGCTCCATAACTGACGAAAGCACAATTCCTCCGTCGGCAAAAACACTTCTGCGGTAGCCGAAGCAATGATCCTGGCCCTTGATTTCCTTTATATTTCCATCGGTATCCAGATATGCTGTGCTGACTACAACATCCTTCATCTCTCCGCCATAGGCTCCGGCGTTCATATACACAGCTCCGCCGAGAGTACCGGGTATTCCTGAGGCAAACTCAAGTCCGGCAAGACTGTTGCTTGCGGCGATATTTGCAATTCTGGCAAGAGTAGCTCCTGCCATGGCATTAATCCTATTTCCCTGAACCGTAACATCAGACATATTCCTGCCGATATTTACAACAATCCCTCTGTAGCCTTTATCCGCAACAAGCAAATTTGAACCGTTGCCGGTTACAAAGTATGGGATGCTCTCCGATTTTGCAAAATCAACAACCGCAGCTACCTGCCCGCCGCTGCACGTGGTTACAAAGAAATCTGCATTTCCGCCTATTCTGAATGTACAGTGCTTGCTCATAGGTTCATCTGTAAGTACATTTTCTGCTCCAAGCAGTTTATTCAGTTGTGCTAATACAAGCTCTCTGTTCATATACATCTCCGGATTATTTTATTATAAAGCAAGCAAAGCCGCGCCGATAATACCTGCGTCATTGCCGAGGGTTGCCATTCTGATTTCAGGATTCTTTACAAGACTGCCGCCATATGTCTCTGCGCTTACATATTTTCTGATAGGATTAAGCAGATAGTCTCCCTGAGCGCTTACACCGCCTCCGATTACGAGATATTCCGGCTGGAAAATATTGATAAGGTCAACAATACCGGCAGCAACATATTTTGCATATTGATTCATAACAGCAATTGCGGTTTCATCGCCGTTCTTTGCACAGCCAAAAAGAATCTTTCCGTTTGACTTGCCACCATTTGCAGCAATTTCCTTAGCAAGCTGTGACTCCGGAGCTTTTTCTGCAGCTCTTATAGCATCTCTGTTGAGAGCAGTCACGGATGCATATGCCTCCCAGCAGCCCTTTCTGCCGCAGGTACACTGCTCGCCGTCCATAATAAGGCTGGTATGACCAAGCTCTCCGGCAACTCCGTTAAAGCCTGTATAAATCTTTTTGTTTATAATAACACCGCCGCCTACGCCGGTTCCAAGGGTAATTGCAACCATGTGCTCAATACTGCTGTCATTAAGTGCAAAATACTCACCCAGCGCCGCACAATTTGCATCGTTACCTATGTATACGGGCTTGTCAATATGCTTTTTAACCTCATCGCACAGAGGTGCATTAGTCATATTAATATTGTTTGAATAAATTACAACACCGTTTTTGTCGTCAATAGAGCCGGGACAGCCAAGACCTATACCGCCCACCTCATCTAGGGAAATACCCTTTTCTGACATAATCTTGTTTATGAGCGCCGCAATATCAGCCGCAAGAACCTCATATCCCAGTGCAGCCTGTGTGGGCGCGCTGTCCATATGAAGCAGCTTGCCCTCGGGGCTTACTACGCCAACCTTAATACCTGTACCGCCTATGTCTACTCCAAAATAAATCATTTTTCTTTCTCCTCTCAATATTTAAATGTATATTATTTTTATAAATTAAAATGTTTATATTATTTTTCTTCCATTTCGCTCATAAGGCGCTGATTAAGCGCTTCTGCAGCGTTGTAGCCCATCTTCTTCTGTCTGTGGTTCATGGCGGCAACCTCCACTACCACAGCAAGATTTCGTCCGGGCTTTACGGGAACCGTAAGAGCAGGAACATCTATCCCCAGTATGGTATTGTACTCGGTATTGAGACCCAGTCTGTCATACTGCTTTTTATCCTTCCACTGCTCCAGGTTAATAACCATGTCAATCTTCTCGGTTTCCTTTATGGCACCCATACCGAAAATCATCTTAACATCAACAATACCGATACCTCGCAGCTCAACAAAGTGTCTGATAATACTGGGAGCAGAGCCCACGAGGGTTGCATCGGACACACGCTTAATCTCAACCGCATCATCGGCAACCAGACGGTGACCTCGCTTTACAAGCTCTATGGCGGTCTCACTCTTGCCTACTCCGCTGTCGCCCAGAAGCAGGATTCCCTCGCCGTATACCTCTACCAGAACACCGTGCATGGTAATCCTGGGAGCAAGCTGCACATTGAGATATGCAATAACCGCGCTGACAAAACGTGAGGTTGACAGATGCGTTCTCATAAAAGGAACATTATATTTTTTTACAAGCTCCATCATCTCCTCCGGCGGCTCCATATCACGGGTAATAACCACAACAGGCATACCTTTTTCAAACAGCGCTTCCAGGGAAGACATGCGCATTTCCGAAGTCATGCGCTCAAGATAGGATATCTCAACCCTTCCTATAACCTGAATACGGGTATTGTCATAATACTCAAAAAAACCGGCTATCTGCAGACTGGGTCTGTTTATCTCATTATTTGAAACAAGAATATCCTTTATGTTTTCCGGTTCATAAAGAACCTCAAGCTTGAATTCCTTCTGAATCTCGGTCAGAGGAACACTGAATTTGCGATCGGGCATATGCGCACCATCCTTTGCAAAAAATAGTCAAATATATTTTATTATATAACATATCTTTAAAAATTTAAATAGTTTTTTAAAATTTAATTATATTTTTTTGCCGTAAAATTCTTTATTTAATAACAAGAAGAAAATATGCATCAAAAGCATCTGTATTATTTTGGATATTATGCACAAAAATCTTCCTTTCGATTTTTATGACTTTACTTTAGCAAGGTGATGTGGTATCATATTATTTGCGGAAAACATCCGTAAATAATATTGAAAATTTCCGGAGGAAAGAAAAATGAAAAAATTACTTGCACTCATACTTGCATTGGTTATGATGCTGTCACTGGCAGCTTGCGGCGGCACACAGGCTCCTGCAAATGACAATTCATCTGCAAATGCCGAAAGCGACCTGGCTTACATCACAGGAAACGGCAAAATGATTATCGGCTACACAGTATACGAGCCCATGAACTACACAGACGACAGCGGCAAATTTGTCGGCTTTGACACAGAATACGCAGAAGCTGTATGTGCTGAGCTCGGTGTTGACCCCGAATTTGTGGAAATCAACTGGGATACAAAGGAAATCGAGCTGGATGCAAAAAACATTGACTGTATCTGGAACGGCTTTACCATCACAGAAGAAAG
Source organism: Clostridia bacterium (assembly GCA_017481205.1). Taxonomy (GTDB): domain Bacteria; phylum Bacillota; class Clostridia; order UMGS1810; family UMGS1810; genus RGIG4708. The sequence goes on from JAFUPN010000006.1 coordinate 28,758, forward strand.
AAAGCAGAATATTGAATTTACAAAGCCCTACATCACCAACAAGCAGGTTGTGGTTATAAAGGCTGAAAATGCGGAAAAATACACAGACACAGCTTCTCTTTCAAGCGCAAACCTGGTTGCTGAAATCGAATCTGCAGGCGAAGGCGCTATTGCTGACGACGAAAACCTCAAGAATGCAAACTATGTTGCAGTAGCTAAGCAGACAGACGGTCTCCTTGAAGTTAAATCCGGCACTGCAGATGCTGTAGTTCTTGACTACACACTGGCAAGTGCAATGGTTGGCGAGGGTACAGACTATGCTGACCTTATGATTATTGACGGTCTTGACCTTCAGGTTGAAGAATACGGTATCGGCTTCAGAAAGGGTTCTGACGCAGCAGCAAAGGTTGACGAAATTACAGCTAAGCTTCTTGCAGACGGAACACTTGATGAAATCGCAGCTAAGTACGAGCTTTCTGCAATTCTTACAAAATAATCCGAAAAATTTTACAAAAAACAACTTCTCAAAGAGAATATTAAAAAAGTCTCAATGGGGATGTTAAAAATAGCTCAGAACGGACAAACTGAACCCAAGCAAGGAGCAACCTTGCTTGGGGATAGCCGAAGGCGTACTAAGGTACGGCGAGTGGTGAAGTTTGTTCATAGTTAAGTGGCACAAAACAAGCAGAAAACCGCGAATTTCGCGGTTTTCAACATTATTTGACTATTCTAACGATTAAACGTATTTTGAAATTGTCTATTCATGCCACTTAACGGTATGAGCATTTTTAACATTCCTTTTGGATTGTAATAAGAAAGGTTTATATATGATTGAATTTTTACATACTATATCACGTATAATTGAGGATTTGCCGAGTGTTACCATGACCTTGCTCGGCGGTTTCGGAAAATCAATTGAAATATTCTTAATAACACTGGTACTTTCTCTTCCTCTCGGCTTGGTTATAACCTTTGGCTCAATGAGCAAAATTAAGCCAATAAAATGGCTGTTTAAAACCTTTGTATGGATAATACGCGGTACTCCTCTCATGCTTCAGATAATTGTGGTTTTCTACGGGCCGGGACTCCTTTGGGATGCAAATGCGTTACCCAGACTTACCGCTGTTCTTATTGCTTTTGTAATCAATTACAGTGCGTATTTTTCGGAAATATACCGTGCAGGAATTGAATCAATACCACAGGGTCAGTATGAAGCAGGACAGGTTCTGGGTATGACTAAAACACAGGTTTTCTTCAAAATAGTTCTGTTTCAGGTAATCAAGCGTATAGTTCCGCCAATGGGAAATGAAATAATAACTCTGGTAAAGGATACATCCCTTGCAAGAATTATCGCAGTTGAAGAAATCATAATGGTTGCACAGCGCTATATATCCGCAAAGGCTCTTATCTGGCCGCTGTTCTATTCCGGTGCATTTTATTTGCTGTTCTGCGGAATCCTTACATTACTGTTTGGTTATATCGAAAAGAAACTAAATTATTACAGAGGTTAATTATGGCTATACTTGAAATAAAAAATTTAAAAAAGAGTTTTGGCAAGGTTGAGGTTCTCAAGGATGTAAGCTTTGAAATGAACGAGGGAGAGGTTGTGTCGATTATAGGCTCTTCCGGAAGCGGAAAAACCACCTTCCTGCGCTGCATAAACTTTTTAGAAACTGCCGACAGCGGAAAAATAGTTTGCGATGGCGATGTCATATTTGACGGAAAATCCGTAAAAAAAATGAACGCAAAGGAAATCAGGGAAAAGCAAATGAAATTCGGCTTTGTATTTCAGCAGTTTAACCTGTTTCCCCAATATGATGTCCTGACAAATGTTACCTTGGCACCAAAGCTCCTTGCAAAGGAAAGACCTGATTTTAAAAAAAACAAAGCTGCTATATATGCAGAAATCGAAGCAAAGGCGCTTGACCTGCTAAGTCAGGCGGGACTCAGCGATAAGATAAACAACTACCCCTGCCAGCTGTCCGGCGGTCAGCAACAGAGAGTTGCAATAGTGCGCGCACTGGCTCTGGAGCCAAAAATCATGCTCTTTGACGAGCCCACAAGCGCTCTTGACCCGGAGCTGACAAATGAAGTGCTCAAGATAATAAAATTCCTTGCAGACGATGATATGACAATGATAATAGTAACTCACGAAATGCAGTTTGCAAAAAACATTTCCGACAGAATTGTATTCATGGACAAAGGTGTTGTAGCAGAAACAGGCACACCTGAAGAAATCTTCGGCAATCCAAAAACAGAAAGATTGCAGCATTTTCTGAGCAATACAAAGCTTTAACTTACACAAAACACCCTCCTGACGTGATTTTTTCGCATCAGGAGGGTGTTTATATTAAAACTTAGTTACATTCTGCAACCAACGGACCAGCCAGCTCCTTAAGATAAAAAAGCTTGCCGGGGAGTGTGGGCATATACGTAGATGTGATGTTCATATCAGGACCGTAATGGAGAGTGGTAAGGAAGCTCATTCCCTGCCAGCCCATGCCTCTGCCCAGAGCACCATCTGCACCGCCGATGATATAGTCAGCCTGGAGGAAGAGTCCGGGTCCTATTGTATTGGCTCTGCAGGGTACCAGAGTTGTGCGGCTCTTGAAGCTTGTGATGGCATTCTGCTCAATAGTGAGAGGATGAAGCTTTGCACCTAAACGATAGCAAGCGCTCTTCCACTCTGCCTCACTTGCATAATCCTCTGCAAACTGCGGTTCCCAGAAAGCAATATGGCACATTCTGCCGATGCCGAATACCAGAACCAGCTTTGCACCCTCAGCCTTGAGAGCAGCAATCTTTTCGGGATATGTGGGCAGATTTGCTTTTGTAGCAAAGTTACGCTGCTCTGCGGGCACAGTAAGCTCTCCCAGCTTGTCAAAAAATGCTTCCTTCATGCTGTACTCAAATGAAGCAGGGTTATCGGAGGAAAGTGTATTTCCCTCGCCGTCTGCCCATTCGTCCATATTGAAGGTATAAACGTGCTTACAATCTACCTCCCATGCCTTGAGGAAGTATACTGCCCATTTGTACATACCCATGGGACCCACGGGAAGAATCATTGCAAGCTTGCGTCCCTCGTCCTTGGTCTTTTTAATCTGAAGTGCGATTTCATGACCCATGAGAGTATCAAAATCGCCTATATTTTCACATTCAACAGGTGTGAAATCCTTGTGCCAGAAGCTTTCACGGGCAACGCCCTTTTCACAGCACTCATCAATTTTTTTCATATCCCAGCCCTTTGGATAAAAGTTTTCCAAAAGCGAGCCTTCAACAGTTGATAAAAAGTCCATAATTATTCTCCTTAAGTTATATTATAAATCTGATGCTTCCGATTATGGCAGCAGTCGTTTGGTAATGAGCTTAGGCCATGCCAGACATGGAGTATATGCCTCGGCATACTTTGCATTGCATTGGAGACCGCGGAATCTTGCACAGGTAGTTACAAACTCTGCAAAATCTATATTGTCGTGGTCACGCATCCATTTCATCTGGCTCACATGACATTCCAGCATTTCAATCTTCTTTTCAAGAGTGTCGGATATATCCACATACTCTGTGGGAATAAAGTTTACCCCTGCAAGATTGTCCATATAATAAATCGGTGTTACGGGAGCCTTGCCGGGCACAGCCGTTCTGTAGTGAGGCACGCTTGCCGCAAAGGTTGCGTCAAACACCAGCTTGCTCACAGCCACATGGTCGGGCATATAGTCTGTAGGCGAATGTGTAATGATAAAATCCGGCTGTACGCTTCTGATTACATCTACAACCAGATCGCGCTGAGCCTTGCTGCTGTCATACACCATCAGGTCGCCCACATCGCAGGTAACAACATCAATTCCTGCCAGAGAGCCTGCTTTTTTTGCTTCAAGGGCGCGCATTTCTCTCAGCTCATCTTCGTTTATCAATTCATGTCCAAGATTTCCGTTTGCCACATGGCATACAGTAACCTTGTCTCCGCGCTGAACACATTTTACAAGAGTTCCCGCACAGTTTACCTCTACGTCATCAGGATGACATCCTATTGCAAGTACATTCATTTAATCAGCTCCTAAAGTTATTGTTTTTCCGCTTTTGCTGCTTTCGTAAACAGCTTCTATTGCTTTTTGTGAAAGTATGGCATCTGCAGCGGCAACGGGTATTTCGCCCTCTCCGGCAATTGCTCTGCCAAAGCCTTCTATCTCCTTGGTGTACATATTGCCGAATTGTACATTTACTTCAACAGGTCTGATTTCCTCTCTGGTCTGACCTGCATCATATCCTCCGGCATCATCCACACAGAGAACCTCTATTCTGCCGCCCTCCGCCTGAGAGATTGTACCCTCGGCAAAAATACTGCCTTTTGTGCCATAAAATTCAAGCTTACATTTTGCCGCCGCATCGGGGATATTGAAATTTGCATCAACATAGCACAGTGCGCCGTTTTCAAGTTTGAATACAGCCGCACCGGCATCCTCGGCATTGTATTTGAAAATCTGATTGCCAACCATACCGGTTACATGAGAAATTTCAAGTCCGGTTATATATCGAATAAGGTCGATACAGTGAATTCCCATATCCATCATGGCACCGCCGCCGGAAAGCTTACTATCCTGGCGCCAGCAGTTTTCTATTTCCGGATACCAGCATGTGAGCTGAGCTCTGGCAGAAACAATTTCCCCAAGCCTGCCCTTGGCTATAAGCTCACGCATCTTTTGGTGATAGCTGTGAAAACGCATCATAAAGCCTACACCGAGCATAACTCCATTGCTGTGGCAATAATCGTCGATTTCCTTTGCTTCGGCTGTAGTAAGACCCATGGGTTTTTCAAGCAGAATATGCTTGCCTGCATCTGCCGCAGCATAACACTGCTCTTTGTGGCAGAAAACAGGAGACGCAATATATACCGCCTGAATTTCTTTCAGATTAAGCAAATCAGCTATATTATCAAATGCATATTTTGCTCCGTATTTTTCAGCAACATTATTAGCCGCTTCGGAATTGGCATCCATGACCGCCACCAGCTCTGCATTGTCAGCAAGCATCATGCCGGGTATGGTTCTGCGGTCGGCAATACCGCCGCAGCCTATTACACCCCATTTGATTGTCATATGCATATCTCCTTATTTTCCCTGCTGCATCTCTGCAACAGACTCAAGAATGGCATCTGCCATAAATTCAAGCTGTTCGTCTGTGAGGCCGTAGAGAGGGAGATGTGTAAATCTGCGGTAGAACACTTCCTCGCATACAGGACAGGTTTTTGCAATTTCGTCGGCATCATAGCCCATATCGCTTACAACCTTGAAACGGTAGAGAGGTCCGAAGTGAGGAATGTTTGTAACACCCTTTTCTTCAAGCTTTTTCTTGAGAAGCTGAATATCGCCGCCGGCTTTATCCGGGTCTATCTGCAAAAGGTACAGATGGAAGGTAGGCTTGATATCCTCATTGCCCAAATCCTGAGGAATGATTGCATCGTTTTCTGCCAGTCTGCTGTTAAGATATTCGGCAGAGGCACGGCGCTTTGCAATAATCTCTTCATTTCGCGCAACCTGCAGCTTGAGTCCGAGACCCTGGATTTCTGTAGGTGAATAGTTGAGCGCAACAAACGGCTTTTCCTTGCCGGGAATGGGAGTTATGTTGTAAAGCCAGTTTTTGATTGGTGCTGAAAAGTCCAGACCAAGAAAACGGGCACGCTTCATATCACTTTCAAAGCCGGGTATATTGGTGGTAGCAATACCGCCCTCGCCAAAGGAGGTAATATTTTTAACCTCATGGAAGCTGAATGCTGCAAAATCACCGATTGTACCAACCTTTTTGCCCTTGTACATAGCACCGAAGGCATGAGCCGCATCCTCAAGAACCAGAATATTATGCTTTCTTGCAAGCTCCATAATGGGGTCAAGGTCTACAGGGTAGCCACCGATATGTACGGGTACAATCATCTTGGTATTAGGAGTAATCTTGCGTGCAACATCTGCCGGGTTCATATTGATGGTAACCGGGTCAACATCGGCAAAAACAAGCTTTGCGCCAACCGCAAGAGGATATGCCATTGTGGCAACAAAGGTGATTGCAGGCACGATTACCTCATCGCCTTCTTTGAGATTTGCGTATTTATAGGCAATCTCAAAGCCTGATGTAGCATTTGTCACAAAGGTGCTGCTGCTCGTGCCGAGATATTTATTGCACGCCTCTTCGGCAGCCTCTACCTGAGCACCTGTGGTAAGCTTTCCGGGAGGGGTGGAAACCGCATCAAGCTTTTTCACCTGCTCATATACAGCCTGGCAAGCCTGCTCATATTCCTCTCCCTTACCCTGCATGAGAAATCTTATTATTTCCATTAGGTCAGAGGCATTGTAGTTCTCGCCCACTGCCGCCCAGGGTACCTTTGTTTCACCGGTATTGTACCTGAAATCCGTTGCTTTTTTCATATAAAAAAACCTCCTTACAATCAATTAATTCATCCGATGAATTAATTGTATCATATTCAATTATATTTGTCAATAATTTTAAAATATTTATTGACAATGCACAAGGTTGACAAAAAATTGCCGTGATGATATAATTAGCCTTAGCAACCAACACTGAAGATGGTTTTGAAATATAGATTTTATCTCATACTTCGTTAAAATACTCGGAAATATTTACATATTCCCTGCGTTTTTGCCTTGTCTGAAATAAAATTTATAATTTCAAAACTCAAAATGACCTGAAACGGATGAATTTTTGAGCAAATTTTGGTGCGAAGGACGAAGGAAGGCTTGTCGCCTTTCGAGGACGACAAGCCGAAAGTTGCCCAAAATTCGCCGTTTAAGGCGTCTTCAGTATTGGTTGCTAAGGCTAAGTATATATCAAATCCGAAGGAGCAGCACATGAATTCCGCAGTAGGCAACTCACAGCTTATTCAGAAAATGAACCGTCTTAAGGTTCTTAATTATATAAGACGAAACCCGGATACCGCAAGACCGATGATTGCCAGAGAGACAGGTCTTGCGCTGTCCTCTATAACCAATATTACCTCCTATCTGCTCGGGATAGGACTTCTGACCGAAAGCGGCATGGAAAAGGCGGACAGAGTGGGCAGGAAGGGAACCTTGCTCAGATTTTGTAAAAATGCATACAGCCTGGTATGTATCAGCTTTGACCCGGGACATATTACCATTGCGTACACAAATCTCGAGGGAAATATCGAAGAAAAAATCAATATAAACTCAGATAATATCCAACCCAGGGATGCTGCAGAGCTTCTCATAGAAAAACTGCTGTCTCTCATATCACGCAAGGGACGCGGCAAAATACTGGGTATAGGAATTGCAATATCCGGTCTGGTGCTGGACGGAAGCAGATTTGTTGCATCAACGAGCCTTAAGTGGAAGGAATTTGACCTGAAAGCCATACTGGAAAAGGAAACAGGGCTGCCTGTTTTTATAGAAAATGCATCTTTGCTTAAGGCAGTATGGTATTTTTGTTGTGATAGGCAGATTTACGGCAGCAATATGGTGCTTGTAGACATGATGAACGGTATCGGCTCCTGCCAATATTACAACGGGGAGATTAACCGCGCAATGTTGGGAGAAATAGGTCACACAACGGTAGAAAACAACGGAGAGCCCTGCTTTTGCGGAAACCGAGGCTGTCTTGAAGCAATGTGCTCACCTCAGAGAATTGCAAAGCTTTACCAGGGATACACAGGCAATGAAAATGCTGACTTTGATTATGTAATAGAGCAATTCGGTAAAAATGAGGAAGCGGCAAAGAGAGCAGTCGAAGAATGTGCTCAGTATCTAGGCATCGGTCTGGCAAACCTGGTAAATATATGCAAGCCCTCGGTTGCGGCAATAAACATGGGCAGCTTTGAGCATTTGCCTGAAATCATCGACATTGCCGAAGCAGAAATGCGCAAGCGTGTGTACACTGCCCTATTGGAGGATTTCCGCATAGAAAAGATATCGGTTACCTATGAGCAGTCGGTAAGAGGAGCGGCATTCAGCCTGTGCGACAGGCTATTTGATATATCCTATCCGTATAATATAGTAGAATAATATTTAATTTATATAAAACCTCCGTCACAGAGAAAGTTGTAATCGTTTTTTTTGTCATTTTGACAATTGACTTTATATATGTTTTTTTGTATAATAAATCTATTAAATTATTTTACAAAGGAGAGTTAATAACGTATGAACGGAAAAATTGTTTGTGAAGGTCTTACTTTTGACGATGTACTTCTTGTTCCCCAGAAGTCCGATGTGACTCCCGACAAGGTACAGCTCGGAACACAGCTTACAAAAAAAATACGCCTCAACATACCTATGATGAGTTCAGCAATGGACACCGTTACTGAAGCCAATCTCGCTATAGCTATGGCAAGAGAAGGCGGTATAGGTATCATCCATAAGAACATGACAATTGAACAGCAGGCTACCGAGGTCGATAAAGTAAAAAGGTCGGAGCACGGCGTTATTACCGATCCTTTCTATCTTTCGCCGGACCATACACTGACAGATGCAGATGAGCTTATGGGCAAATTCAGAATTTCAGGTGTGCCTATTACCGAAAATGACAAGCTCGTTGGTATCATTACCAACAGAGACCTCAAATTTGAAACAGATTATTCCAAGAAGATAAAAGAGGTTATGACAAGCAAAAACCTCATCACTGCACCTGTAGGAACAACTCTTGAGGAAGCAACGGAAATACTCAGAAAGCATAAAATCGAAAAGCTCCCTCTGGTTGATGAAAACGGCAGACTCGGCGGTCTTATCACCATAAAGGATATTGAAAAAACCGTTAAATACCCCAACGCCGCAAAGGACGAAAACGGCAGACTGCTGGTTGGTGCGGCTATCGGTATCACTGCAGATGTGCTTGACCGTGTGGCAGCACTGGTTGAAGCAAAGGTTGATGTACTGGTGCTTGACTCAGCTCACGGACATTCTCAAAATATATTCACATGCATGAAAAATATTAAAGCGCATTATCCGCAAATTCCCATTATCGCAGGTAATATTGCTACTGGCGAAGCTGCAAGAGAGCTTATCGAGGCAGGAGCAGATGCTGTAAAGGTTGGTATCGGACCCGGCTCTATCTGTACTACCCGTATTGTTGCAGGTGTGGGTGTACCTCAGGTTACAGCCATAAACCAGGTTTATGAGGTAGCAAAGGAATACGGTATCCCCGTTATTGCAGATGGCGGTATCAAATACTCAGGCGATCTGCCAAAGGCTATTGCTGCAGGTGCAGATGTTATCATGATGGGAAGTCTCTTTGCAGGCTGTGATGAAAGCCCCGGAGAAACAGAAATATACGAAGGAAGAAAATATAAGGTATACCGCGGCATGGGTTCTATTGCCGCTATGGAAAAAGGCTCTAAGGACCGTTATTTCCAGACAGGCACAAAGAAGCTTGTTCCCGAAGGTGTTGAGGGACGTGTCCCCTATAAGGGCGCTCTGTCCGACACAATCTTCCAGCTTATTGGCGGTATGAGAGCTGCTATGGGCTACTGCGGAGCTCACACAATTGAAGACCTCAAGCTCAACGGAAAATTTGTAAGAATTACCGCTGCAGGCCTCAGAGAGAGCCATCCTCACGATATTTCAATCACCAAGGAAGCCCCCAACTACTCAAGAAACGCATAAATTAGATAAACAAAAAAGACAGGATACGTTTTTTGTGTCCTGTCTTTTTTTTAAAAAAATAAAAAATACTCTTGAACATTGCCAGATAAATGGTATAATATAGTAAACAACAAATTTTGCATATGAAAAGGAGAATTTATCATGGGTTTTGAAAACCTTGCATACAGTAGTCAAAAAGACAGCTTGGTAAGAAAATATCTTATCCCCAAAAGAATAATCAAATCAGAAAATACCGATTTTCCCGAAAATCTTCTTAAGGATTCTCACAGACAGCCTTCATTCAGCCTGAAAGACAACACAATTATACATAAGGACGGCTGGGTGCTTATGGATTTTGGCAGCGAAATCCAGGGAGGAGTTGACATTGTTGTTCAAAGAGCAATGGAAAAACGCAGCCGCATAAGACTCGTATTTGGCGAAAGCGTTATGGAAGCTCTTTCAACCGTAGGCGAAAAAAATGCCACCAACGACCATTCCGTAAGAGACAGTGTTATCGAAATATCATCTATGTCGGCTGCAAGATTCGGCAATACGGGCTTCAGATTTGTAAAGGTTGAATCCCTTGACAGCGACCTTTATATACGTGGTATAAAGGGTGTGTTTGAATACAAGGATGTAGAGTACCTGGGCAGCTTTGAATGCAGCGACGAAATGCTCAACAGGGTGTGGAATACCGCCGCATACACAGTGCATATCAATATGCTTGACTATCTCATAGAAGGAACCAAGCGTGACAGACTGGTATGGATGGGCGACCTGCACCCGGAAATATCAACCGTTATGGCGGTTTTCGGTTATGATGAATCAGTACCGAAAAGCCTTGATATGGTAAGAGACGACACATCGCTTGATAATATCGAAAGCATCGAGCATCCGGAGAATTTGTGGATGAACACACTCCCCAGCTACACCTGCTGGTGGATAAAAATACACCGCGACTGGTACTGGCAGAACGGAAATATTGAATATCTCAATGAGCAGAAGGACTACATGTACAAGGCTGTCAGCCTTATACTCTCAACAATCTCTCAGGAGGGAGACATTGATGTACGCAGCTTTTTTGTTGACTGGAGCTCAAATTATACCGAGAGCATGAAAGCCGGTTTCAGAGGCTGTCTGGTAATGAGCCTGAAAGCCGCTGCAGAGATATTTGAAATATACGGTGACCCTGACATGAGCAAAAAATGTCTGGATGCAATCGGTCTTGTGTCAAAGAAGCTGGAAAGCTATGCAGAAAACAAGCAGATGTCTGCGATGGTATCTCTGGCAGGACTTGCCGACAGCAAGGAAATAAGTGAAAATATTATAAAAAAAGACCTGCTTAAGGGACTTTCCACCTTCTATGGATATTATGTACTCCATGCGCTTGCAAAAAGCGGAGATACTCAGGCTGCATTAGATATTATGCGCAATTACTGGGGCGCAATGCTCAAGCTGGGAGCAACAACCTTCTGGGAAGATTTTGATATAGAATGGATAGAAAATGCAGCTCCCATTGACGAAATTGTGCCTGAGGGCAAAGTGGATGTGCACGGTGACTACGGCAAATACTGCTACGAAAAATTCCGCCACAGCCTGAGCCACGGCTGGGCAAGCGGACCTGCACCCTTTATGTCACTACACATCTTAGGTATTGAAATATTAGAGCCTGGCTGCAAGAAAATAAAAATCACACCTCATCTCGGCGACCTGTCATGGGCAAAGGGTACATATCCTACTCCATACGGAGTGGTAACAGTGGAGCACAAGATAGTAAACGGAGAAGTTGTAACTACGGTGGATGCTCCCAAGGAAGTTGAAATTGTAAGATAAAACAAAAAAGAATGAATATTTATGCAAGCCATTAAGTGGTGACGTCAGATTGTCGAATAATTCGTGATTTTGTTCGCCCGGATGTGGGGACGTCAGACTGGCGAATTATTACCGATTTTGCTCGCCATTCTATAGCCGAAAGATAGTAATCCGAACCTCGATTTTCAAGGGCGGGATTTTAGCTTTCGGCTAAGGACGGGGCGCTTTTTGCACAGAAAATCAAGATTTTCCATGCAAAAAGGATGCAAAGCATCTGACAGCCACCGTCCCTGAATGGCTCTTTTGTGTGACAATTGAATATTCGACAGTCTGACGGTCTTGTTTTAGCACAAAAACTATGTTTTTAATGCCAAAAGACTTAATCTATCGAAAAAGCCCGCACTGCAAAGTGCGGGGCTTTTTCATTGTATATAATTTACATATTCTCAAGGAATTTGTACTGAGCCATATACAGCTCATAGTATCTGCCGCCTTTTGTGATAAGCTCATCATGAGTTCCGCTCTCGGCGATATTTTTATCTGCAATGTACATTATCTTTGTACTGTTTTTGATAGTAGAAAGTCTGTGAGCAATGATAAATGAGGTTCTGCCCTGAAGGAGTCTTTCAAGACCCTTTTGCAGTGCAATTTCTGTCTCGGTATCTATACTTGAGGTAGCCTCATCAAGAATAAGAATTGCCGGGTCTGCAAGAAGCGCTCTGGCAAATGCTATAAGCTGCTTCTGTCCTGCAGACAGAGAGGTGCCGCCTTCGTTGACCTCGGTTTCATAGCCCTTGGGGAACTGCATGATAAAATCATGAGCGCACACTGCCTTGGCAGCTTCGATAACCTGTTCGTCAGTTGCATCAAGACGGCTGTAGCGGATATTATCCATAATGGTTCCCGAGAACAGGAAGCTGTCCTGAAGCATTATGCCCATCTGAGAGCGCAGACTGTTGAGTGTGGCATGGGTTATATCATTTCCGTCTATTGTGATTTTTCCGCCCTGAATGTCATAAAATCTTGCAAGAAGATTAATAACTGTCGATTTACCTGCGCCTGTAGGTCCTACAAGGGCAATTCTGTCGCCGCTTTTTACCTCAAAGGACACATTTTCAAGTATATTGCGTGCTCCTCTTTCATATGCAAAGGTAACATTTTCAAACTTAACATCACCCTTAATATTTTCAAGGGGCTGAGCGCCTGGAAGGTCTTCTACAACCAGAGGTTCATCAAGCATCTGGAAAATACGCTCAATATAGCTGCCCACATTTACAATTTCATTATAAAAGGTGGTAAGTGCAGTAACCGGCTCCCAGAAACGGCTTACATACGAAGCAAAGGCTATAAGAGTACCAACCTGAAGCACACCTGCCGCAATTCTTCCTACACCCATTACATAAACCGCTGCGGTGGTGGTTGTGGAAAGTACGCTGACAAACATAGGAATACCAAGGCTTATATATACAGCCTTCATCCAGAACTTTTTGTTATCCTCACAAAGATTGTCAAAAATCTCAGCATTTTTTTCTTCGCGGGCAAAGGACTGAGTTATCTTCATACCGTTGATGCTCTCCTGAAGATAAGCATTGAGGTTGCTCTGCTTAGCCGAGAGCTTGCGCCATGCTTTCATATGGCGGCTTCTGATGATTGTAAGCACTATGGCAAACAAAGGAAAGCCCGCCAGAGAAATAAGAGTAAATTTTACGTCCATGGCAAACATAAAGCCTATAATTACAAACATCTTAAACACATTTGTAATCATGTCTATAATACCGTTGGCAAAGAGATTGGCTATGGAGTTTACATAGTTGACAACTCTTACAAGGATTTTTCCGTGGGGACGCGAATCAAAAAATGAAAACGGGAGCTTTTGCATATGAGCAAAAAGATCTGACCTTATATCCTGGATAATCCTCATTGCCATTCTGTTGGTAACAACGCTTCGCACACGCATGATAATGCACACCAGCACCGCAACTACAGCCAATGCGGCAACCAGTATAAAAAACAGCTTGAAATTGCTTTCGGGAAGACATTTATCCAACACAAGGCTGATAAAATACGGCGGCAGCAGTTCACAAAATGCCGATACAAACATCATAAGCACCGTAAATATTATCACGGGAATATGAGGCTTGAGATATTTTTTCAGCATGGAAAAATATGAAAAATCCACCCGTACATTTAATTCTTCGTCCTGGTCATATTTATTTACTGCCATTGTCTTCACCTCCCACATTCATCATATCCGCAAAAGCAGGATGCTCAATGTGATATTTGGGACCGTTATTAAAGTCGCCGAACTGATGTTCAAAAACGCCCTTGTAATATCCGCCCAGCTCCATGAGGCTGTCATGAGTGCCCCACTCTACCAGGCTACCCTGGTTTAGCACAAGAATAAGGTCGGCATTTCGTACCGAGGAAATCCTGTGGGCAATGATAATCTTGGTCTTATTTCCCTCCTTGAGGTTTTCCTGAATGGAAAACTCAGTTTCCATATCCAGTGCAGAGGTGGTATCATCAAGAATCAGAATAGCAGGATTTTTGAGCAGGGCTCTGGCAAGAGATATTCTCTGGCGCTGTCCGCCGGAAAGCCCCGTGCCGCGCTCGCCGATAACAGTGTCGTAGCCATCGGACAGCTTCATGATGAAATCATGAGCATCGGCAATCTTGGCAACTCTGATTACATCATCCAGGGTTGCATTTGGTGCGCCATAGGCTATATTGTCCTTAACCGTATCGGAAAAGAGAAATACATCCTGCATGGCACTGGCAACATTCTGTCTGAGAGTTGACAAATCTATATTTTTTACATTGATATCATCTATGTATACCGCACCGCAGGTAGGGTCATAAAATCTTGCAAGCAGGTTAATGATTGTAGATTTACCTGAGCCCGTGGGGCCGATTATAGCTATGGTATCGCCGGGATTGGCAGTAAAATTGATATTTTTAAGAACTCTGTCGCCGTCATAGGCAAAGGTCACATTCTTAAAGCAAATTTTGCCGTTGATGCCTGTATCGCGCTTTTTTATCTCACGGTTCTGTATATCGGGAATTTCATCCTCCAGACCGCGTATCTTAAGGGAGCTGGCATTAAACTGCTGGAACTGATTGATGATATTGCCTATATTGGTCATGGGGGATTGGATACTCCACAGACAGCCGTTTATAGTGGTAAACTCACCCACTGTAATAATATTTTTCATAACAAGATAGCCGCCTGACAGCAGAAACAGTACACTAAGAAGCTTTACGAAGAAGTACATGGAGGGATAATATTTTTTCCAGGTATGCACATGCCCCATGAAAGCATCGGAGTATTTCTGATTTTTTTCTTCAAATTTTTCTATCTCATATTCTTCGCGGGCATAAGCCTTTACAACTCTGTTTCCGGAGATATTTTCCTGAACAACGGTATTGAGCTCCGCATTGCTCTCACGCATTGCAAGAAAGTCATACTTTATTCTTTTTGCAAGGCAAAAGGCAAAAAAACCTATAAAAGGTGCCACCAAAAACAGCGACAAGCCGATAACCAGATTTATTGAACAGATAATAGCTATGCCTACCACTATAAAAAGAATCTGGTTGAGCAGATTTACAAAGGTACCTGCTATAACAACTCTTATTGCATCCGTATCCATGGTAAGGCGGCTCATAAGATCGCCTGTGCGGGTATGGTCAAAAAAGCTGCAGTCAAGACTCTGAAGCTTGCTGTACAGCTTATTTCGTATGGCCTTTACCACGCTCTGAGATATTCTCTCAATCTTAGCCATGCGCCAGTAATGAACACCTTCTTTGATGATAACAGAGCCAATCAATAAAAATGCATAAAAAAACATGAGACTTTTCTTGCCATTAACAATGACATCATCCACAAAAAGCCCCATAATAATCGGGATTATAAAAGCTCCGGCAATAAATACCAGGGTAACCAGTACCACAGCTATAAGACCGGCCTTGTATTCTTTAAGATAACCCCATAACCACTTCAAAGCGCTCATGAAAAAACACCTCTCTCAAGCATAATTCGTATGGTTTTTTAACTTGTAGTGAGATTATAGCACAATCAGAAAATATTGCAAGCCTTTTTTCGAAAAAAACTTGCACAAAAAAGAGAAATTAATTCGTGAAAAATTACGAATTAATTTCTCTTTTTGACTATTCTACAATAACGGTTTCTCTGTTTTGTTCCTGAGTTATTATCTTATTGTTCTTTTCCATGGAGTTTGCAAGCATAAGCTTGATGCGGTTTTCCTGATTTACTCTGGATGCGCCCGCATCGTAGTCTATTGCCACAAGGTTTACATCGGGATATGCTTCCTTGATACGCTTCATCATACCCTTGCCTACAATATGATTTGGCAGACAGCCGAAGGGCTGAGCGCAGATAACATTTTTCACTCCGCTTTCTATAAGCTCAATAATCTCTGCTGTGAGCAACCATCCCTCGCCCATCTTTGCACCGAGACCTATAAAGCCCTTTGTGAGGCTTACCGTGTGTGCAAAATCCCCGGGAGGATTAAATCTGCTCATGCCGCGGATAAGATTTATTATATCCAGCTGCTTCTCAAGCAGGTAGCTATACACCTTTTTGCAGAAAAAAGCTTTGATTTTTCCCATACCGTAAAGCTTTGCATCCACAATATAGTTGTATATGCAATACATACAGAAGTCCAGCAGACCGCCCATCACAACCTCAGCTCCCTGAGAATGTAGAAATGCCTCAAGGTCATTGTTGCCCAAGGGAGAGAATTTAACAAATATCTCCCCTACTATGCCCACCTTGGGCTTATCTGTCACTGTGCGGGGAAGCTCTTCAAAATCCTCTATAATCTTTTTCATCAGGTCTTCCATTATATCATAGGACACTTTTTTGTCACAAAGTGCGGCTGAACAACGGTTTGTCCAGTAGTCTATGAGCTCATCCGTACTGCCGGGCTCATTTTCATAGGGTCTGGTCTGATTGCCCAGACACATAAGCAAATCTCCTACGGATACTGCATACATAAGCCTCTTAAGCATAGGCAGGGTCAGCTTAAGTGCATTATCCAGACCGGATATATTAAGACTGAGCACCGGTATGTAGCCATATCCCGCCTTTTCAAGAGCCTTACGAAGGAGAGATATGTAGTTTGAAGCTCTGCAGCCTCCTCCTGTCTGGGTAATAAGCAAAGCAATCTTATGCTTGTCATAGCCGCCGTTTTCTATAGCGTCTATCATCTGGCCTATAACCACCTGGGCAGGATAGCAGGTATCATTGTGCACATACTTAAGCCCTGCATTTTTTACTGCGTCACCCTTGTTTTCAAGAAGCACCGTGTTGTAGCCATTGGCGCGGAAAACACTCATTGCCATGGTAAAATGCACCGGCAGCATGGTTGGTACAAGGATTGTATAATCTTTTTTCATATCATCGGTAAAAACTGCATATTTCAAGATGAAAATTTCACTTCCTCTCTTCAAGAGCAGCCACAAGACTGCGAAGTCTGATTTTAACAGAACCGAGATTATTTATTTCGTCAATTTTAAGCTGAGTATATATTTTACCCTTTTCCTCCAAAATGCTTCTTACCTCGTCGGTAGTAATGGCATCTATGCCGCAGCCGAAAGAAACCAGCTGAACCAGATTGCAGTCCGTGTTTTCCGTTGCAAATTTTGCGGCATTATAGAGTCTGGAATGGTATGTCCACTGATTGAGCACATCCACCCTTGCAGGCTCTGTCATATCGGACACACTGTCCTCACTGAGCACAACAAAACCAAGGGATGATGCCAGCTTGTCGATAAGATGGCAGATTTCAGGGTCGGTGTGATAGGGTCTGCCCGCCAGGATAAGAAGCTGCCTGCCATTTGCTCTTGCCCATTCAATATATTCAGCTCCCTTGGAGCGGATGTCTGTCATATACTTGTCATATGCCGTTTTGCCCTCGGCAACAGCTTTTTTGACAGCCTGTCTGTTTATGCTGATGCCTATTTCGCCAAAGGCCTTTTCAAGACCCTTAGCCAGCTCTTTAGGATTGTTTATATTGAGATACGGCATAAACAGCTTGCCCTCAAGCTGCTTTATATTGGCGTCAAGCAGCTCGGAATAATAGGCAACCACAGGGCAGTTATAGCAATTGTCACCCTTACCCTCGTCAAAATTATATGTAAGACAGGGATTGAATATTATATCAACCTCACCGCTGTCAATAAGCTCCTGGATATGACCGTGCATAAGCTTTGCAGGATAGCAGGCGGTATCGGAAGGGATGGTGTGCTGACCATTGGTGTAAGTCTTGCGGCTTGAAAATTTGGTAAATTTCACATCAAAGCCAAGGTATGTAAAAATCCCATTCCAGAAGGGTGCCAGCTCATACATTCCCAATGCCAGAGGTATACCGATAACCTTGTTTTTGCCCGAAAGCTCTGAAGAAGTGATTTTCTCAAGCAACTCACGTTTGTATTCAAACATATTGGGCAAGGGGGCGATTTTTGATGAGAGACCTGCGCCTTTTTCACATTTGTTGCCGGATATATATTTTGCTCCGTCTCCGAAGGTATTTATTGTAAGATTACACCTGTTTTCACAGCCGCTGCAGTTAATAGCCTTAACCGTGTGCTCAAAGCTGTCAAGAGTTTTTTTTGAAATAAGAGTCGAGGTTTTTCCTGCTGTGGCCTTGGCATGGAGAGCCGCACCGAAAGCACCCATAAGACCCGCTATGGCAGGACGGATAACATTTTTGCCAAGCTCCTTTTCAAAGGAACGCAGAATTGCGTCATTAAGGAAGGTTCCTCCCTGAACAACGATATTTTCGCCCAACTCGTCGGCAGAGTTTACACGGAGAACCTTGTATATGGCATTCTTCACAACACTCATGGACAGTCCTGCGGAAATATCCTCAACAGTAGCACCGTCCTTCTGAGCCTGCTTTACTGATGAATTCATAAACACAGTACATCTTGAGCCAAGGTCAACGGGATTTTTTGCCCTGAGTCCCAACCTTGCAAAGTCGGCGGCATTGTAGCCGGTAAGATTTGCAAAGGTCTCTATAAACGAGCCGCAGCCTGAGGAGCAGGCTTCATTGAGAAGTATACTGTCAACGGAATTGTTGCGGATACGGAAGCACTTCATATCCTGACCGCCTATATCCATGATAAAATCAACATCAGGATTAAAATGGCGCGCAGCAATAAAATGTGCCATGGTCTCAACAATGCCTTTGTCAACACCGAAGGCATGGGTAATCAGTTCTTCGCCGTAGCCTGTAACTGCAGAGGATTTTATACTGATTCTGTCGCCGCACAGAGCGTATATATGATTAAGCTGTTCTTTGATAATCTGAGTGGGATTGCCCCTGTTGGAGCCATAATGCTGATATAATATAGAATTATCTTCGGAAATAAGCACCAGCTTAGTGGTGGTACTGCCGCAGTCGATACCCAGGTATGCGCTGCCGCTGTATGAAGCAATGTCCTTTTCGGGGACATCTGATTTGCCGTGACGGGATACAAACTCCCGGTATTCATCATCATTTACAAAAAGCGGATCGGACTTGACTGTATCGCCTCCTGCATTTACTGCAGATTCAAGAAGAGCCGAGAGCTCATCATAGGTGTATTTTACCGATTTGTCCGAGGCATAAAGCGCCGCTCCCAAAGCTACAGAGATAAGCCCGTATTCAGGAAATACAGCATCCTCTTCGCTGAGCTTAAGAGTCTTTACAAAGCGTTGTCTGAGCCCCTTGCAATAATAAAGAGGCCCCCCGAGAAACATAACCCTGCCCTTTATATCATAGCCCTGGATAAGACCGGAGATGGTCTGATTGACAACCGCCTGATAAATACTTGCGGCAATGTCCTCCTTGAGTGCGCCCTGATTGATAAGAGGCTGCACATCCGTCTTTGCAAAAACGCCGCAGCGTGAAGCTATGGGATATATTCTTGTATGGCTGAGGCTGAGCTTATCAAGCTCATCAACACTTACATTAAGCAGAGTAGCCATCTGGTCTATAAATGCGCCGGTACCGCCTGCGCAGGTTCCGTTCATACGCTCGTCGGTAACACCCGTAAAGAATATTACCTTGGCATCCTCACCTCCCAGCTCAATGACAACCCCAGTATCGGGTGCAAGGTGCTTTACGGTTTCGCCGGTGGCAAAAACCTCCTGGATAAAGGGTATGCCCAGCCCTGTGGCAAGACCGTAGCCGCCGGAGCCGGATATCGCCAGCGAAAAAGGCTCATCACCGACTATATCATGCAATTCGGTGAGCATATTATATGTAGTTTCCCTTACCTTTGACTGATGACGTACATAGCAGTCATAGGCAATAGCTCCATCCTTTATGAGAACAAGCTTTACGGTGGTTGAGCCTACATCTATTCCCAATGTGGTATTGGGAGTATTAAATTTTAAATTATTAGTCATTTTATATCACCTTCAAAAAACCAATTAATATATTTTAACACACTATCCGACAAAATTCAACCGAAATTATTTACCAAAAAAACAGATAATAAAATTGTTTTTTTACTATTATATTATATTTATGTGAACTATAAATTATCTTTATGTTAATTCTGTATTAACAATTGCAATTTTATTTCTTTTGTGTTATAATCTGTGTTATACTGTACAAAAAGCATTTGCCAAGGAGAAAAAAAATGAAATCAAAGATTTCTGTATTACTTATAATTTCATTACTCATGCTCAGCCTGTGCGGCTGTTCCGGAGGCGAAGAGGTGGTTGTTTCTTATGAAGAAGGGGACGAAACTCTCCGCGCGGACATGCTGTTTGAAGAGGGCAGCACAGCCGAGCTGAAGCTGCTGTGCAAAACAATGTCCGGCAACAACGACGACCCGGAAACAAGAGACAACTTCTTTTACTACATACTAATAAAAATAGCATCCATTGCCGAAAACGAAGAGGAAGACAAATATGAAACCGCTCTTGAGGTTATGGATACCTGCCTTAAGCTCCCGCTTACACAGGCGGTTGTATCTGACGGACTCAAGCAATGCTACCGCATAATAGACGGCAAACTGACAGAAAAGACAAAAGAATACCTCATCGGCAGATGGAGGAGAACCGACACAACATTAATGTCCGGTGCTGTCATTGAGGTTATCAGAAGCGGAGACAGCCTTGAAGCAAAAATAATGGGGCTGCCCGACGATGAAAGCCTGAGATTTCGTATAGGTGATACAAAATGGACTAAC
This sequence comes from Clostridia bacterium, assembly GCA_017481205.1. Lineage (GTDB taxonomy): Bacteria > Bacillota > Clostridia > UMGS1810 > UMGS1810 > RGIG4708. The sequence continues at coordinate 49,349 of JAFUPN010000006.1, forward strand.
ATCCAGTTTGCAAATCACCAAAAGTTTTTCTTTTCTGACCTGTCAACAGAGGAAATCGACGGTATAGAAAACTACTATAAGGATGAAGCGGCGGCTGTGTATGTATACAGTGAAGCTGTTGCCAACATTAATTTTAATAACGACACAATTACTGTCAGCTACGAAAAGAGCGACATGACAAGCGGTGCAAATCAAATCTGGGTCAAGCTTGGCTCCGGACATGAAGAAGCCGGCTATGATGAGCTGCTTGCAGAAAACGAGCAGCAATCAGCAGCAGAGGAGGCTGAGGATGCCCTTGTACCCGAAGAAACAATTGATGAAACTGATGTAAACTGAGTTATACAGCAGTCTGTAACCCCTGTCACACTAGCCGGAGCAACCAATATTACAGGTGTTGATTGTTCCGGCTATACATGCAGGGGGTTGTTTTTTAATATAGCCTAAGCAACCAATACTACAGGTGTTGATTGCTTAGGCTAACAGAAACGGAGGCATATTATACATATGGAAAACATTACCGGCAGATACACCTTTTTAACAGGTAATATGCTGAAGCTGATTGCCCTTATTGCAATGACGGCAGACCATATAGGAGCTTATCTTTTGCCACAGTATGAATTTCTCAGGATAATCGGCAGGCTCGCCTTCCCGATTTTTGCATATATGATAGCTGAGGGCTGCAGATATACCAAAAACAGAAAAAGCTATCTGGGAAATATGATATTCCTCGCATTTATCTGTCAGGCTGCCGCCTTTACTGCGACGGGCTCGGTTAATATGTGCATAATTGTGACATTCTCCCTGTCAATAATACTGATATATCTGTTGGACTATATGATTAAAGAGAGAACATCAAAAAGCTTTTTTATATGCCTTGCAGCTCTTTTTGCAGTATATTTTATATCGGAAATGCTTCCTTCCGCCCTACCTGAAACCGACTATGGCATTGATTACGGCTTTTTCGGAATACTTACTCCTGTTTTTGCATACATCGGCAAAAGCAGACTGCAGAAGCTGTCTATGGCAGCATTTGCAATTATCCTTGTTTCTTCCGCACTGGGCAGTATACAGTGGTATTCACTCCTTGCAATTCCGCTGCTTATACTCTATAACGGACAGCGGGGCAAAGTAAAAATTAAAAATCTGTTTTATATATACTATCCTGCTCATTTAGTGGTGATTTATCTTGTAGGATTGGCGATATAGGCTCACTCTGCAGGATTGAAAAAGCAGGTAGTGTCAAGTAGCGTATGAAAAACGAAGTATGCGAAGAACTACCGTCACCCATTGACAGCGATGTCAAAACAATGCTAAAAAAATGATGCCGATGGTGAGAAACTCAAGAACAAATTGAATTTTACCATCGACAAA
>JAFUPN010000007.1 GCA_017481205.1 Clostridia bacterium
AATCTGCAAATTTTGCAGATTTCTCATATTTATTAGCCTATAAGCTCTAAGCGAACTTCACCTCTCGCTGTATAAATATACAGCTTCGGGTACCCCTCGCAAGCATGCTTGCTTCGGTTCAGTTCACTTATTCTGCATCTTATTTTCCTATCCCTTGTTTTGTATAGCGAAAACCACGCCATGGTGGCGTGGTTTAATTTGTTTTTATTAAAGGCTTAGTGATTATCTCACCTCAATAACACCCTGTTCTGCTTCCACAATGTCAGCCTCACTGCCGCCGAGAACCTTGAATATAAGTGTGCTTACATATGTTGTACCGTCTATAACAACAGGAACCTCGCTTAAGCCTTCAACCATGGGCTTGCCCACATAGAGAGTTGTTTCCTTGCCATCCTTTGAAAGAGTGATGCTCTCGTCAGCACCGTTCCAGGTTACTGTGTAGCCCATAGCCTCGCATACTATTCTTAAGGGAAGTCTTTCAGAGGCATTTCCAAAAAGCTCGGAGGTGATGTAGTCAAGGGGGATTTCATAGGTTATACCGCCGAAGGTTATTTTTTCCACATCGTGCTCAGGCTCTTTCTCTTCTTCCACAGGAGCCAGATTAAGCACTGCTATTTTTTCTGCAGGTACATGAGCGGGAAGGCTCATTCCCACAACACTTGCAAAAGCTATGATATCAGAGCCGACTGTGATATCCTGACCCTTAAGGGCAATTCTGATTTTGTTTGCAGTAACGGGTGTGTTTTCGTCAAAAACTATTCTGTTGTTACCGTCTGCAGACATAATCTCCGTGCCGCTGTTTGATGCAACCTGTGCATAGATAGGAGCGGGAGAATTTTCATCTGTTCTTACCAGTATATAATGAGCCTGCGACTGAGGGGGAATGCTTCTTGTCATTGCACTTGAAGCAACAACTGTGATTGTATCGCCTTCCTTGAGCTTTTCAACAGGGTTGAGGTCGTAGTCGCAGATGTATGTGCTGTCGCCGGTGTTAAAACGGATTTCTGTTTCTCCGCTAAAAAGTATGTAATCTTCGCCGATTTCCTTAACAGTTCCGTTATAGGAAAGCTTGTCTGACTGAATCTCGGGTATTACCGCGATGTCTGCTACAGGTTCTGATATAAGTGTGATGTGGTTTTCCTGTGCAAAAGCTCCGAAAGAGCTCAGCGCCAGTGTTGCCGCAAGGGCTGTTGAAATAATTTTTTTCATTTTGTTTCTCCTTTTTATTTAAGATGATTTTTAGCTAGGATCAATGTCCTTACACTTATAATACTTTTTAACAAGCCAAAAGGTTGCAAATAAAATTATTGTAATATAACTGTAATATTGGACATGGTATTTCATACCGGAGAGGATGCCCGGTACTCCTTTGGAGACATACCGAAGCGTGCCTTGAAGTTCCGTTCAAAGTTTGCATAGTCGTTAAAGCCCGATTCATAGCAGATATCCGTAACCGTCATATCCGAAAAAGCAAGCATTTTTTTTGCATAGTCATAACGTATTCCGTTGAGATATTCCTTAAAATTTGTTCCGCAGCTTGTAAGAAAAATGCTGCTCAGATAGGATGGTGTAACTCCTGCCGCCTGTGCCGCATCGCTGAGGGTAACTCCCGAGCGGAAATTGTTCTGCACATATAGCATTGCTTTCTGAACCTTGGATAAATGCCCAGAGGGTGCTTTATCCGTAAGTCGGCACAGCTTGCCGAGAATGCAGTTGAGCAGATGAAAGCTGTATTCTGTGTCTCCACATGCTACAGCGCTTTTCAGCTCCCGCATTATTGAGGCTATGTAGGCGGTGTCGCTGTCTGTCAGACGCACACAGTCACTGTCAAACATGGATGACAGGCGAAAAAGCATTGATTTGTCACAGGCTTCTCCCATAAACATAAGAGTTATTACATCGCTGCCGGAGGTGGATACCCTGTGGAAGTTTACCGGAGTCATAAAAAACAACATATTTTTTTCAATTTGTCTTTCAAGTCCGTCGATTATATAGCTGCCGCAGCCCGAAAGGATAAGCTCTATTTCATAGAATTCATGCCAATGAGTAGGATAGTCGTGTATGGTTTTCTCCTTGACCTTTATATTGCCGTTTGTAATTTTTTGCAGTCGTGTGTATCTGTCTATCATAGTATCACCAAAATCAATTATATACCATAATCGTAAAAAATGCAATGTTTTTTGATAAATTAGCAATGTATCATCGGAAAATAAATGATATACTTTTTATAGAATAATAAACTGAATTTTAATTTACAATCCCCCATAAGGAGGTTATAATCCATGAATTATCTCGGCTTTGATATCGGCGGCACAAAATGTGCCGTAATACTTGGAAATGAAAAAGGAGAAATTCTCTCAAAAATAAGATTTGATACTGAGAACTGTGCTTCTACCGTGGAAAAGCTTATTTCCTCCGCCCGGGAGCTGGGAGGCGAGCCTGTTGCCGCGGGAATAAGCTGCGGGGGACCCCTGGATGAAAAAAGAGGCATAATTATGTCTCCTCCAAATCTGCCCGGTTGGGATAATATCCCTATAACAAAATTAATAACAGATAGCCTGGGCATACCTGCTCTCCTGCGTAATGATGCAAATGCATGTGCCCTTGCCGAATGGAAATTCGGAGCCGGACGTGGCTGTGAAAACATGATTTTCCTTACCTTTGGTACCGGTCTCGGAGCAGGACTTATACTTGACGGAAGACTCTACGGCGGAACCAACGGCAATGCAGGAGAGGTGGGACATATCAGGCTCAATCCCTTCGGTCCCGTTGGCTACGGAAAGAGCGGCTCCATGGAGGGCTTTGCCAGCGGCAGCGGTATAGCACAGCTTGGCAAAACTGCGGCTATGGAAAAGCTCCAGCAGGGGCTTTCAACCGGCTATTGCAAGAGTTTTGCAGAGCTTGAGAGAGTGACAGCAAAGACAATTGCCGACAGTGCCAGAGAGGGCGATGAGACTGCAATAGAGGTTTACAGACTGTGCGGAACAATGCTTGGCAGGGGTCTTGCGGTGCTGACGGATATACTCAATCCCGAGAAAATTGTTATCGGCAGTATTTATCCCAGATGTACCGATTTGCTCAGAGACAGTATTGATTCAGAGCTGAGGAAAGAAGCCTTGCCCATGAGCTATGAATGTGTGGAGGTTGTGCCTGCACAGCTTGACGAGCAGATAGGCGATGTGGCGGCGCTTTCTGTGGCTATGGAATATAATAGATAGAAAGGAATTGTTGTTATGAAATGTACTTTTGAAGAGCTTATGGAAAGGTATCCGTGCCTTGAAGCTTGTGCGGATGCTATTTCAAAAGCAGCTCAGATGCTAACTGATACATACAAAAACGGCGGCAAGGTGCTCACATGCGGCAATGGAGGCAGCTGTGCCGACAGTGACCATATTGTGGGTGAGCTTATGAAGGGCTTTCTGCTTAAAAGACCTATGCCTGATGAAAAGGTCAGTGAATTTGCCGATTTGTTTGAGGATGGAGAATGCATTGCAAAGAACCTTCAGGGAGCTCTGCCGGCAATATCACTTACCGCTCAGAGTGCCATTGTTTCTGCATTTGCCAATGATGTTGACCCTGAGCTGGTATATGCTCAGTTGGTGTACGGCTACGGCAAGGCAGGGGATGTGCTTATAGGACTCAGTACCTCGGGCAACTCAGCAAATGTTGTATCTGCTACCAAGACAGCAAAATTTATGGGAGTGAAGACAATCATCTTCACGGGAAAAAATCAGTGTACATGTGACAGCTTTGCAGATGTTGTAATCCATGTACCTGAGACAGAAACCTTTAAGGTACAGGAGCTGCATCTGCCTGTTTACCATTATCTGTGTGCTGAATGTGAAAGACAATTTTTTAATATGTAGGAGGAATTTGAAAATGAAATTATTTATCGACACAGCAAATACCGAAGAAATTAGAGAAGCAAATGACCTGGGAGTTATCTGTGGGGTTACCACCAATCCTTCTCTTATTGCAAAGGAAGGCAGAGTATTTGAAGAGGTTATCAATGAGATAACAGAAATTGTAGACGGACCCATATCCGCTGAGGTAATAAGCCTTGACGCTGAGGGCATGGTTGCAGAAGCAATCCCCCTTGCAAAAATCAATAAGAATATTGTAATCAAAATCCCCATGACAGCAGAAGGTCTTAAGGCTACCAAAAAGCTTACTGCAATGGGAATACACACCAATGTAACTCTTGTGTTCAGTGCAGCTCAGGCACTTCTTGCCGCAAGAGCAGGTGCAACCTATGTAAGCCCCTTCCTTGGCAGACTTGATGATATCGGCTCAGACGGCATGACTCTTATCAGTGATATTGTAGAAATCTTTGAAATGCACGATATCAAGACAGAGATTATCGCAGCAAGCATCAGACATCCTCTCCATGTTATAGATGCGGCAAAGATGGGCGCTCATATCGCCACAATTCCTTATAAAATCATTATGCAGATGATAAAGCATCCTCTCACAGATGCAGGTATTGAAAAATTCCTTAAGGATTGGGAAGGCTTTGAAGCTAAGTAATATAAACTGAGTAATAAGGAATAGGGAAGAGAATGTTAATGAGACTTTTTTAACAGTCTCTTCTTGTTTTATAAAATCACAATCCCCACTACAGCTTGTACTGCGGTGGGGATTGGATTAAGATTAATATATGGAGAGGGACTTGAACTCTTTGTTAAATATTTCTTTGCTGCCGTTTATCTGCTCATTGATTGATTGCATCTTAAGGTCGGTTTCGGCTATAAGGTCGGCACATTTTTTTAATTCTGCCACAATCTCTTCCGGTTCTGCAACATCTTTTTTATATTTCATGCTGTGCTCAAGGCTTGCCCAGAAGTCCATTGCAATGGTACGCAGCTGAACCTCTACCTTAACATACTGCTTATTATCGGCAAAGAACACAGGCACTTCAATAATCATATGATAGCTTCTGTAGCCGTTTGGCTTAGGATTTTCTATATAATTTTTGACCTCAAGCACTGTTACATCGTCCTGAGAGGCAAGCATATTTGCCACTTCGTAAATATCGTTTACAAAGGAGCATATAACCCTGACTCCCGCAACATCGTTGAGGTTTTGTATAGCAGATTCTGTGGATAATTCCAGACCCTTTCGCTTGAGCTTTTCGACAATACTCTGAGGCTTTTTCACACGGGATTTTATCATCTCTATGGGGTTTCGCTTATATGTAACGGTGAGATGGTCATTGAGCACCTCAAATTTGGTGCGAACCTCTCTTATTGCACAGCTGTATATTATCATGAATTCCTGAAAATCCTGAAATATCTCCTTGAGCTTATCATCATCTACATTAACAATATTCTGCTGTATAAACGATTTCTGAACATCCTGTTCCATTTTTTACACTCCGTGGTATGTTATGTTTATTTTCTATACCTGCATTATATTACATTTTTTTTCAATACACAATAGCCGGACAGCTTATTTTACAAATTGTTAACACAAAATTTCAATCTTATTTACATATTTTCGTCCACTTCGGCTTTTATCCTGTCGATAGTGTTGATAATAGCTTCCTTGTCAAGCTTTCCTTCGGTTATTGTATATACTATAGTGGGTATAACAATAAGTATTACATTAACAGCAAGATTGAGAAGCTCGTTTTCGGAAACAATCATTCCTGCCATACCGGAAATAACGCTGAGTATGGAAAGAATGAATTTTCTGCTGGTAAATTTGTTCATATCTTTTTCCTCCTTTCTTTATAAGATTGCTGAGTATTTTAACGTGACAAAAGCAAAAATCGGAGTTCGAATTATTTTACTTCGGCTATATACTCTGAATATACCATATAAAAAATCCTGCCAATGCGGTAAGTGTTGTGCCGCACACTCCCCATAGAGCCCTTGTTAGATTGTTCATGCTTTTTATCAGCAGCTCTACATTGGTGTGAATAACCGCTATATCTGTACTATGCTGGTTAAACAGCTTGTCTCCGGCTCTCAGTCTGTTGTCTATCTCGCGGAAGCGCTCCTTACATTCTTCATTCATTTCGCATATCATTATGTCACCTCCTCACCGCAAATACCTTGCCACTTTGACTATAAGATACTTAAAGTCCTCGTCAGTCCATGTGCCGCTGTACCATATATCTGGATTGGTGATTAAGCCTTTCTGTGTGAGAATTGCTACCGCATCGGCGGCAGTCATAGAGTCGACGTCCGTTTCAGACTCAGGTGTGTATCCCAAAAAACCGGTAACCACCTTTTCTGTTCCGAAATTGATCCATCGTGAACGGTTGCTCCGTACATCCACATGTACGAAGCTGCTGTACTGACCTATACCGCCCTTGCCCGGCATTAGGTATTCCGCATACTTTGCAATCTCTGCCGGCTCAATAGTGCTTATGCATATGTCTGCCGCCGTTCCCTTAACGTGCTGGCTGTTTGATACCCCGCCGATTTTTCGGTTGTAAGCATCGTTTCTGTATGCCGAAGTGATGATTATCGGCTTGCCGAAATGGTCTCTTATTTCCTGAAGGATTTTAACCAGACCATCGTCAATAAGTATTTTGTCACTGCCGTCCTTGCAGGCAAATTCTGCCACTGTAAAATTTTCTGACAGCTTCTTTGAACCGTCTTTTTGCAGGCTGTATGTTTTAATCATTATTCTTCACCTCCTGCTGACAGCTGCACACTCATATTTGCAACTGCGGTTTCGAGTGCAGCAAATTTATTGTCAATATAATTCTTCGTGTCAGCTGTATATTTAACTGCCATATGAGCCTCGGCGTCATTGAATATGTTTGTTACAGGCTTGTATGTATGCAATGCCTTGTATGCTTGGATTTCGTCATCGGTCAATGGAGTTTCGACGGGTTCTTCCCTAATCAGAAGCATTTTTGAGCCGTTGTATTTGGCTTTGATTTCATCTTCGGTTCCTTCGTTTTCAACATTAAATATCAGAGAATAGATATCGCTGTCGAATTCACCGGTTTCAAAATTTAAATTTACCAAGCAGAACGCATTAGCCAATGTTGTGTCACCCATATCTTCCAACGTATTATAACGTGTTCCGTATTCCCACAAACCGCCATCCGGGCGCACCTTAAACGGCAGATTTTCACCTAATACATGTGCTGTTAATGTCTCTGATGTAACGCCATCTTCCAGCTCCCATACTTCTGTAAGCTCCAATTCATACTCTCCGATTCTCTGAACATACACACCTTCATCAAAATCAATTTCATCACATATCCACTGCTGACCGCTCTCATCGGTATAGTTTCCGCCTGAGCTTACGGGCACACCCGGCAGTCCGTTGGGTGCAGATGCCGTGATTGACTGGCTTTTGTAAGCTTCATAATCGGTTACGGCAGGTCCTCTCTCGAGCATTGGCATGAATGTCAGATTATTATATACCACATTTGTACACAGAGTTATTATTATATCTAATGTTCCTATACCGTCATGTGTAAAAGTGATACCCGAACCTCTTTCGTCACCTATATTTGTTCTTACACCATTTTTCGTCACTGCAATAGATAACTGATAGGTATCGTAGTATCCACCTTCGGGACAACCGCTTAATGTGTATTCACCGGCAGGAAGTTCAAACAGTTCGGCTGACCAAACCAACCTGATATATCTCTTAGTATTAGTTGTACCGGTAAACGAAACTGTTCCATCTCCATTATCCGTAATAATTAAATCACCGTCTCCGTAACCGTCATCCAACTTCATATAAGGATATGGTATCAGGTTTTTGCCTGAAATGTTAATTGGAATATTACCGTCAGATGCGGTAATGATTAATTCACCGGGATTATCCGGAGAAGGGGAAGCCTCTTGCTCTGTTTTGCCATAAATATTAAGACCTTTTATATTCATCCCGGAGGAATCCTTAAGGTTAATGGCGTTTCCTTCTGCCGATGTGATAATCTGACCGGATTCGATAAGCTCTGTATTTTCTGAGATTTCCGATTTGTTGTCGGTTATGCTTTTTTCCGCGGTTTCAACCCTGCCGGTAAGTCTTTCAATTGAGGAGTCCAGCATTGCCATAACATGGTAGGTTTCGTCGCTGTATTCCTCCAGCTTTTTGACAGCTGTTTTCAGCTCATCTATGGACTGCGAGTTAGCTGAGATATTCTCCTGTGCTTCGGTGAGTTTTTCACCCTGTGTCTCTGCAGTGCCGGAGAGAACAGATTGTTCAACCTGTATGGGAAGAAGCACACTGTTAAGATAGTTCTTTGATATTGCCTCGTCCAGAATTTTAACTACATCCTCACTGAGCTTTACTTTTGTAACACTTCCGTCAGTGTGGTCGAGAATGGCGGCAGCTTTGTGAGCTTCTGCCGCCGATTGCAGGGCGGCTATATTAAGCTCATCTGCATTTAGCTTTGATAGAATCTGCATAACTACCGATGGCTTAGAGCCTATATCGGCTGTCATGTACTCGGTAAGCTCCATACTTTCTCCTACAGTAAGTCTGCCCTCGGGAGAGTACCACAGGCTCTTCATGCTGCCGTCGGTGTCTGAGCTGTAGGCGATAATCTGGTAGATTACCACACCGTCCTCGGCTGTCACCTCTGTTCCCACAAGCCAATCCAGATATGTTTTGCCGGTAGCCTCTTCGGTGCCTCTGATAAGCTTTTCATTATCCTCGGTGAGCATGAAGCATTCTCCGCATACGGAAGCTACCAGACCGAAGGAATATGCAGATAAATCCCGGGACAGATCCAGTATAAAACGGATTCTGTCAAAATCGGAGCTGAACCTGTTTACCACAGGCTTTGAATAGCTCTGGCCGCCGGTTATATTTATAATAAAATTGCTCATTTTTTACCTCCTGTTATTATTATATTTTCGGGATACTGCTCCCTTAGAAGACGGAATCCCGTCAGAATTGTATCTATGGCTTCAAGTCCGCGGCGGGCTTCCTTTCCCCGGGGGGTAAATTCACCGCGGGCATAGCCGTCGCCGCAGTATATAGCTTTGTCTTTGAGATTTAAATCCTCAAGTCTTTTCATAAATGTACATACCAGCATTGATACTGCCGCACAGCACAGGTCATGTCCGTTTGTTCTTACTGCATCTGAATGTCCGTTGATTGTAAGACAGGCTTTAGGATATCTCGTATAGGTTATTTCAGTCATGATGGCTTCTCCTTTCAAGGCTGTCTGAAAGCTGCACCGGCGGCTTTGAGCCTGTCTTTACCTGCGATTGTGCTGTCGGCAGCTGTCTTCATTATGTTGCTTTTGCTTGATTTTTGTGTATCAGTACCGTATGCATGACTTATGATTTCTGCCATTTTTTGCATCTGAGTGTTCATTTCTTCAAATCTGCGGTTAATCTGCAGGTTTGATTTTATACTCTCGGCAACGGCATTTTTGCCTTCGAAATCCATCATTTCAATGCATATAAGAGCCTGCTGACCCTTGTCAGGGTCAAATATGCCTGCCTGAAAAAGCTCTTTGGCAAGCTCATTCTGTGCAGTTTTAGAAAAGGGAGAGGTTTTCTGAGGCTTAATTACAATGTCAAATACAGGCTTTTTGTCTGAAAGTGAATTGCCGCCGATTTCGCTGTTGCTGTAGGTAATAAACTCAATATCGCCGTTGCTGCCTGTTATGCGAAAACTGCGCTCGTCATCGTAAAACTGACGCACCAACTCGATTATCAGATAGTTTATGTGACGGAAGGCACGATATGAGTTGTTTATCATATCACGGCTCAGCTTGTTTCCTGCTTCCTGCAGGGCGGCAATTGCACTTGCCGCAGTAACTCCCTTGGCAGTACCTCCGCTGGTCACATCTCTGTTTCCGCTGACCTCCTTGAGCTCATCAATCTTCTGATGAAGCAGGTTTATAACCCCGGTATCCAGCTGAGATACGGTGATTTCTCTAAGGTTTCTGTCGTCCACATTTCCTGCCACATGGACAAATTCTCTGGACCAGTCGGCAAATTCTTCTTCGTTGATTCCCGCGTTGTCGGATATAAAGAATCTCCGTCTGCCTGCCTGCATGGTGTTTTTGATGATAATCTGATTGAGCTTGTCAATATACATCTGTACGTCCTTCATTATGTCTATGTATCCGAAGCCGCACGGAGTGCCCTCTTCGATAAAGAGCGCATCAAAGACAAAGGGATACATACCGTGGTCGTAGTAGCCTCTGTTTCTGTATACTGGGTCATTCTGAGAAGCATACAGTACCGTGTTGTTTACAAATTTGCAGTAGTGTACAACCTCTTTTCCGCCGGAATTCCTTTTATAGTACCAGTCTACCACCACTGATTTTGTGGATGTGTCCACAGTGTCATCATAGAGATACTTTGCCACATCAATGCAGCCTCCTCCTGTTTTGCCTACGGTGTGCGGGTATAATTCCTCCAGGACTTCGTTTTCTACCAGCTCCACAGTAAAGAGATTCCGGCTTTTCTGGATATCCTTAATGCCGGGCTCCCAGAATACATTGAGTATATCCACCTGCATGATATCCACATCGCCCCTACCGTTTTCACGGCGGTTGTTCCAGAAAACTCCGTAGCAGGCAGTACCTGTCTTGAGCTTGTACCACCAGGCGTCAGAATAGATTTTTTCAAAATCGTTTCGCTCCAGCATCACCGGAAGAATACTGGACAGAGCCTTTGCTTCTTTTGTATCGCCAAGCTCACGGGGCAGTACCACCGGTTCCGGAAAACCGTCCATGGCATCTGCGTGCTTGTTGGCAATGGAGTTGAACAGCCATGCAGATGCAGGCTCGGGGTCAGCGGTGTTTGCTCCTCTGATAAGGTCCCAGTGCTGCATTTTCCACCATTTTTCATTTTCTACAATACGTCTTTCAAGATTCATTTTTCCGTTTTTGTATTCGGAAAGAATCTGCATTGCCCGGGCGATTTCTTTTTCGCCTATGAGGGCTTCGTATTTTGTTTTTGCCGCAGACGTTTTTTTGCTCAAAGGCTGATTTGCCTGCGGACTTTGATTGCTTTTTTGCTTAAAAAAGTTCATAACATTCCTCCTTAAAATATAATAATGTGTTTCCGTAATTTAATTTTATCCTTTTTGGGTGACACTTTTCGCCTACGAATTGCAATCTTTTTGAAAATTTATTAAAGGGTCAGAGTAAGAATTTTAAGAATAGAAAAATCAGTATATGACAAATAGATTAAATTTGCCGGCATTTTTTGTGTTTTGATTATTGTTGTGATATAATTATTCCGTAAAATTCTGTTTTACCCCAATTCTGATATCCGTGCAGAATTCTGATGATTACATAAGCGGAAAGAAAGGTTGATTCGTAATGAAAAAAATATTTGTGATTGTGATGTCTGCTGTCATGATGTGTACATCCCTATATGTGCCCGTGCTGGCAGAGGGAGATGTTTCTCTGCTTGTTGAAGATGCGCCCGTGCTTATTGATGAAGCACCCGCTACAGAGGATGGCACTATCTCGGTTGTGCTTGACGGAAAGTATATTGAATTTGATGTTCAGCCGGCATTGATAAATGATCGTACCATGGTTCCCGTAAGAGCTATTTTTGAAGCCCTGGGAGCAGAGGTGAACTGGATTGATGAAACACAGACTGTTGTTTCAAAGATGGGTGAAACTGAGGTTTCGATGAAAATTGACGAGAAATTTCTTACCAAAAACGGTGAGATAGTTATTCTGGATGTTCCTGCTCAGCTGGTGGGTGAGAGAACTCTGGTGCCTGTACGTGCCATAAGCGAAGCATACGGCTGCAATGTTGTCTGGAATGAATATACAAACACTGTTGTAATTGTGTCCGACTTGAATCAAGTGGTTATGGCAACAGTCAATGACGAAGGCGTTACCGTAGGTTATTTTAATTATGTGCTCACTCAGGTGGAAAGCTATGTTATGCAGGGGCTTAATGCAAGTGCAGATTACCTGAAAAACAACTGGCATTCAAGCCTTGGTGATACAAGCTTTGGTCAGTATGTAATTGATTCTGCACTTGAGCAGTGTGTATATATCAAGTCAAATGCTCAGGCTGCTAAGGAAAAGGGGCTTGAACTTACTCAGGCAGATAAAGACAGTATTAAAGAAAACTGTGATTATCTTGTAAGCTATTACGGCGAATATTATGATACCGTCGTTGCATCCATGTCAACAACTCCCGAAGCAATTGAGGAGTTTTATACAGACAGCATTTATGCAGACAAGTATTATGATTATCTTGTTGAAGAAGGCGCGATGTCTGAAACTGAAATCAAAAAATACCTTGACGATAACTACATAAAGGCAAAGCATATACTCTTTACAACCATGGATATGCAGACAGGAATGCCTCTTTCACAGGAGGAGATTGATGCCAAGAAAAAGCTTGCTGAGGAGACTCTTGAAAAAATCAAAAAGGGCGAGGATTTTGATACACTTATGAAAGAACTCAGCGAAGACCCGGGCTCGGCGGCCGTTCCTGATGGCTATCTCTTTACAAAAGGTGAGATGGTAGAGGAATTTGAAACAGCGGCTTATGCTCTCAAGGTTAATAAGGTGAGCGGTCTGGTTGAATCAGATTTCGGATATCACATTATAAAAAGAGTAGCAAACGGCGAATATACAGAGGAGGATATAAACATGGTTAAGGCCTCCCTGGTGGAAAACAATGTAAGCGCAACTATGAATACAAACAAATCAAACGCAAAAATCACAGCCGACAGCAACATGACTTCAAATGTTGTTCCCGTCGGTCTTGAATAAGGAGAGCAATTATGAATTTTTCTATGAGAGGACATGACTTTGACGCAAGCTCCGTAAAAGAAGTATCCGAAAAATGCGCAAAATACGGAGTATACGGCGTTCAGCTGGTAATGCCCAAGACCATTCCCGATTTTAAGGTGGGCTCCTTCAGCCCTGCTCTGGCTCAGAAAATGAAGGCTGAGCTGGACGAAAACAATGTAAAAATCCCCGTACTGGGATGCTATATAAACCCCTCCTGTACCAATGAGGATGAGCTCAGAAGCCAGATGAACCGTTTTAAGGAGCAGCTTAAGTATGCACGCTTTCTGGATGCGCATATGGTCGGTACGGAAACCGGCTATGTGGGAGATAGCTGTGTGCCGGAGAATAATCATACCGAAGAGGCATATCAGCATTTTCTCGGCAATCTTAAGGAGCTTGTTTCCTGTGCTGAGAAGCTTGGTGTTATGATAGGAATTGAAGGTGTTAAGATTTTTGTTATCAACAGCCCTCAGAAAATGAGACGTATGCTTGACGATGTAAATTCTCCCAATGTCCTTTGTATCTTTGACCCGGTAAACTTTATCGGTGCAGATAATTATATGGAGCAGGATAAAATTATAGACGATGCCTTTGCTCTTTACGGCGAGGAAATGTGCGCTGTTCACCTTAAGGATTTTATTATAGATGAACAGGGCAATATGCGCAGGGTTCTTCCTACCGAGGGAATACTCAATACAAGAAAAATCCTTACCTACATTAAGAACAACAAGCCCGATATGCCTGTTGTTCTTGAAGAAGTAAAGGAGCATGATCTGGAAAAGGTAATGAAGAATGTACAGGCGCTGTACGACAGCATATAAATTGAGGTGTGTATGAATTATCCTGTGGTTTCGGGGGCAGATGCTCTCTTTACATACGGCTCGGACGGTGCTGTTGCAGGCAGACTATGTGGTGACAGAATAGGCATAAGGTTTGAAACAGCCATGGGCTGCACTCTTGTGCTCCATATGGGCAGTATTTATAAAATTGAATATGAATGTGTCCTGCCCGATTGGATAAGCGGCAAGGCCTATTGCCAAAGGGGCGAGGTTGAATTTGAGATAATCGCCATGGCTCCGCAGGAGGTGTATGTCTCTGCAAGCGAAAATGCAGAAATCCGCTTGATGTTTGACGGAGACGCCGTTTGCGAAGGCGGGAAAGAGGTGCGCACATATATATGCAACGGTGAGACAGCGGCTTTGTGTATAAGCAAAAAAGACGGAATTTCTGTCGGTTTTTCCATGGGCTTTGGCTGTGCTGAAAAAGCACGCGATATAGTATCTCAGGATATAAAAATCCGCCGTGAAGCCCTGCGGCGCAGGTATTCGTCTGTGGCTTTGCCCCGGGGGATATCCGGCAGATATGAGCAGGTGTACCGTCGATGTCTTGCATTGGCAGAGGGCAGTATAAGCACCGATGGCGACAGAAAGGCCTTTGCCGGAAGAACGGCTCACGGTCTGTGTATAAACAGCCGTCAGTCCATGCTTGCTGCAGTGGGCCTTAAAAAGCTTTTTCCCGAGCTTGCTTTGTCGACAGTTATGTATCTGGTGGATTTTATTGACGAAAAAGGTATTCTTCCGGCAAATATCAGCGGAGGCTTTCCTGATGGCGGCTGTGCAGCGCCTCTGCTTCCATGGGCATTCTGTGAGATTGCCGGAGACAGCAAGAGCGCTGTTAAACAGTGCTATGAGGCTCTCAGGCGTCATGTAATGTATTTTATCAGCGAAAGGGATATGAACAAAAACAGCCTGTATCACTGGCTTGCCGGCGGTAAGCACAACCCCGGTATTGATAGCGGTATGGAAAACAGCCCCAGATTTGATGAAAATGTTATTGTGGATGCTCCCGATCTTGGAGCATATCTGTATATGTCTATTGATGCCATGTGCCGTATGTCAAAGCTGATAAATGAAAATAACGATGTGCTCTACTGGAATGTTATGGCTGAGAGAGTCCGTCTCGGTGTAAACGACTTTTTGTTTGACGAAGCAGACAAATTTTACTATGACCGCGGAGTTATAGGTAAAAAACTCAATAAAATAAAGACCGTTGCAGGCTTTATGCCGGTATTTGGTGGTATATGTCCGCCTGTAAGGCTTAACGGACTTATTGAATGTATGTCTGATAAAAATACCTTCGGAGCAAAATTCGGTATACCTTCCGCTGCGAGAAACGGGAAAACATATATCAGCGATATGTACAGAGGTGCAGTGTATTTTGAGGAAAATTATAAGATAGCCTACGGTCTGTGTAAGGCAGGAAAGCGCGATAAGGCCGCGGAGATAGTCTCCCGTTGCCTTGAGGCAGCCTGCAGAGGATATGAAACGGCAGGAGTTATTTACGAGTACTACAGCCCCGCCTCCACAGCAGATAATGCCTGCCAGAAGCGAAATGGCAGCGGCGGAGGCTCAATGAGCCTGTACGGCTACAATACCTGCCGCAGAGATTGTCCTGTTTCAGCAGCATTTCTGGTGGCGATGATTGAGCTGCTCAGTAATGAGGATTAAGCTTTTGAGGTCTAACAAGTGTTTTAAAACATGAATTTTGTCTCATACATTGTTAAAATAGGAGTTATTGCATGCAATAGACGCTCTATTGTATGCAATAGATGCTCTATTGCGTGCAATAATACACAAAGTAAAGTAAAGAAAATAAAAATAAAAAGAAATAGAAATAATATTATATAAAACAACAATAAATAAAAGAAAAAATACTTTATGATATCTGTTTCCAAAGTTGATGATGTTGTCATCACAGAGAGATATTAATATTGATTTTTAACCAAGTGAACCGATAGTCGAATTTGCCTTGATTTTAAATAAAGCAAGCTCGTCTGTCGGTTCTTTTTATCTATTATTTATTTATTCTTGTCAACAAAAAATGTAAGTTTCATATTTTATTTTTTTCTGTAGGCGAAAACTGTCACCCAAATAGGATACAATATTAATGAGAATAAAATGAATTGCCGTCAATTCATTAATAATGTCAGGAGTGAAAAAATGAATACTGTATCCGAAAAAATGATAAATGACTACAACAACCATTTGATATCAAATGAAAAATCCTCAGCCACCATAGAAAAATATATCCGCGATGTGAGATTCTTTGCTTCATGGTTAGGAGATATACCATTGTCAAAAGCTTCTTTGGAATATAAAAAGCATCTTGCGGGCAAATATTCTCCTGTATCGGTCAATGCCGCCATATCCTCATTAAACAGTTTTTTTGAATTTATCGGCAGACATGACTGCAGGATACGTGCGCTCAAAATTCAGCGCAAAATTTTTTCGCACAAGGATAAAGAACTCACCAAGTCAGAATACACCAGACTTCTCAATGCGGCAGGAAACAACACCCGTCTTTCTCTCGTAATGCAGACAATATGTGCCTGCGGTATCCGTGTTTCCGAGCTCAGATATATCACGGCAGAATCTGCAAAAATCGGTCAGGCAACCATCGACTGTAAGGGTAAAATGAGAGTTATCCTTATTCCTAAGCAGCTTTGCAAGCTCCTGAATAAATATGCACAAAAGCAGGGTATAAAATCCGGTTCGATTTTTGTGACCAAAAACGGAAATCCCATAGACCGTTCAAATATATGGTCGGATATGAAAAAGCTCTGTGAAAAAGCAAGAGTATCAAGAGACAAGGTTTTTCCCCACAATCTTCGCCATCTTTTCGCAAGAACATATTACGCAGTAAAGAAGGATATTGTCCGTCTTGCGGATATACTCGGTCATTCAAGCATAAATACAACACGTATCTATACAATGGAAACAGTATAATGTAAAGGGCATTGAACAGATGTGTTCTTTACCTAATACATTATATATGGCTGCGGCTCATTTGCGATAATATGAAAAGTGGTTGTATATAAACAAGGCGGTGATAACCCTAAACTTGAAACCATAACCACAAACCAATTTTATCACGAATGGAGGTCAAAAACAAGATGAAAGAGAAATTTGTTAAAAACGGCATTGAGTATGTAAGACAAGGAGATTACTACATACCAAATCTAACCGTACCCGATGGAGAAACATATAATATC
>JAFUPN010000008.1 GCA_017481205.1 Clostridia bacterium
ACAGTGTGGTAAAACAATGCTACACTGTTTTTGTCGATGGTAAAATTCAAGTTGTTCTTGAGTTTCTCACCATCGGCATCATTTTTTTAGCATTGTTTTGACATCGCTGTCAATGGGTGACGGTAGTTCTTCGCATACTTCGTTTTTCATACGCTACTTGACACTACCTTATTAATATATCTGATATGATTTTACACTATTTTCATGTCAAATAATAGATAATATCGTTGCATAAAACTGTAAAATCGTACCGACGGGAAATATATACTAAAATAATTCTGAATTAATCAGTGTTTACTATAGCGCAATTGGTCTGTTCATCATAGCTTATTTCATAGCCGTTTTTTCTGCAGAAATCGCCGATAGCCACATAGGTTGCGCCGTTTCGCACAGTGAGAGCTTCGTCGGGCATGGGCACCTTTTCTCCGCAGATTTCTCTGATATATCCGTATGGGACATATATCCTGTCATTTTCCATATACGGCTTGCTGCCGAAAACAATGTACTTTCCGTCAGCCATTACATAAACGCCTTTATCAGCAGTATAATCAAAGCTATTGCCGTTTATGGTCAGCTTGTTGTTTATATATGAGATTTTTTCAAGGGAGCCCTGCAAGGGGAAGCGGTCAAAATACATACCGTCAGCGGAAACATAGATATTGCTTCCTTTGGTATAGTAGTATATATCTCCCGCCGACTCAACAAACTCAGGCTTGCCGCCCTCAAATACAGACGGCAGATATTCCTTATCAGCACAGTAGTAAATATCCTTGCCGGACTTTCTTACGGCGAAGGTGCCGCCGTTGTCAACAGGCAGCAGATATGAGCCGTCTGTCATTGTCCACTCCTTAAGGTCGGTGGACATGTACTTTGACCCTGCTGTAATATAATATACTCCGCGGGCATATGACATATCTGTGGGATACTGATAGAAGGTATGTGAGGAGCGCAGCGTAAAATCGGTATTAAGGAAATACACTGTTTTAAAAAGCTCTCGTATGCCGTAGTATGGTGCAGAATCGTACAGACAGGGCTTTACCATATAGCAGTCGCCCGCATAGAGAATCTCATACTGATTCCAGTTTCCGTGGAAAATCTTCTTTACCTCAGGGGTGAGCCCTACTCTTGTCCAGCTCGCGCCGTCGGGCGATGTGTACATATCCCAGTCATCCCATTTTATATATTCCCTGCCGGTAAAGCTAAGGTCTGCCGGCACTCGTTCAAGGACATTTTCATACACCTTGGTAACGGATTTTACATTTGCTATTGCAAAGCTGTTTTCCATACCGCCCACATAGTTTGTGGGAAGAATCACTTCAACTGTAAAGGTTTTTGAGGTTTCGCCGGGGATTTCCACACATGCCATTGTATCCGTGGTTCTTGTGGCGGTCTCACCCTTACAGATAGCATAGTCATTTACGGGATTGCCATACTCGTCTCTCAGAATAACTATATTGTTTGAGGTGGTTGCAAGATTATAGTTTATGTACCTTGTAATCTTACCTTCGTTGGTAACTGTTATTTTATAGCTTGTGCGCACACCGTAGTTGCCGAAATTGCCTGTGGCATCCTGAGCGCAGTCGGTGGATATATAATCATTCGGCACAAAATTGTTGCGTGTGGTACCGCTGCTTCTGCCGGGATATGCGGCATAGTCAGAGCGGTTCGGCGCAAACACCCACACATTGTCCCTCTTGTCCTCGGGCACATCCGAGCCGTAATATCTGAGCTTGGAGTCATCCACATACTTGAATGTAAGCATATCCGAACCAGCTGCATTAGCCTTATTCCATGGGTCGGCATAGGGATTAAGATTTGTGTACCAATGGGTAATTCTGTTACCCTCGGGCACATAGTCGTTGTATACAATCACAGGAAGCTCACCGGATGTCCAGTCGGCAATGGTATATTCAAGAGATACATCAACCTTGTTAAGGCTGTCGGCAATGCCCTTGTACTGCTTTTCTCTGTCATAGAAGCCAAATGCGGGACTCGGGTGTACATAGCGTCTGTCTCCTATTTTACCTGTGGATTTAACCGCAGCAACATTTGCTTCGGTCCTGCCGCTTTTGACTTCAAAATCCGCCAGAATAAGTGCAGGACGGTAAAAAGGAACTGCGCTGTAATTGCGTATATATTCGCTCAGCCACATCTGCTCACCTGCAGGTATGGTTACGGTTATATTATCAAAGGGATGGTTATTATAGGTCATGCCGGAGTCAAGCTCCTTTATGGGCATACCGAGATAATCTGCCCAGGCATTCATACAGCCCCAGGCTTCTTCAAACTTATATTCGCCGCCCTCGTAATAATATTTGGAATGAGCAGGCACCTCAAAGCCCATGGCTGTAAACTCTATAACAGTATCTTCGATAGCTTTGAAAACAACATCAAGCTCAATATCAAAGCCGGGTTCGGCAATGGTTCCATCATCATTTCTCAGTTCAGTATGGTTAACATGAGATATGAACATAGCATATTTGTCCGGCTCAAGAGTGTTGTTCATAATATATTTTGCATTTGGGTTTGAAGTATCCGCCAGATCCTGACGGCGTATAAACTCATGGTTGTTGCAGTAAATATATTTACCGCCCGGGTCACGGGTAAAAACAAGAGGCTTCGGCTCCATATCCACTGCGCCAAGAGCAGGCATGGGCAAAAGCTGAAGCAATATTGTAAAAATAAGGAAAATATATATGGTTTTTCTCATGATGGATTATCCTTTCATATTTGTTCTGAATATACTCCGAGCACAAAAAGGTAGTCAGCAAGTCTGTTGAGATAAACAATGAGTGAATTATCAAAGGAATATTCACTGCAGAATGTAACTGCGCTCCGCTCACAGCGGCGAGCCACAGTGCGACAAAAATTGATATATGCAGATTCCTCCGTGCTGCCCGACACAACTATCCTATCCGGCAGCCCAACAGCATTTTCCAGAGTATCAATAACCACCTCAAAGTCAGCGGTATGTGACTTTGCATCAAAGACCTTTCCTCCGGCTATCCATGAGGACAGACAAATCAGCTCATGCTGCAGGCCATTTAACTTGTTTGCAATACTCTCGCATTGCTTTGTCTTGCATATACCAAGGGCAGCGCCAAGCTCGTCAATATCACCGAGCAAGGCAAATATTGAATTATCCTTAGGTATATTATGACAGCTTATAACAGATGAGTATCCCCCATCTCCGCATTTAGTATAAATCACTGTGTTTTACCTGTCCTTTCATTATCACTTGGTTATTTCAACCGCTCTGTCAGAGTCATTCCACTTGACATCAGCACTCATAGCCTCTGCTACGGCTCTCAGAGGCAGATAGGTTCTGTCGCTGTATATTCTTGCAGGAACATCAAGAGCAATCGCCTCAGATGAATTTTTTACCGCCACATTTTTGCCTATGGTAAACTGCAGGTTTGTTCCTCCGTCTGCAGAAATAAGAGTAACGGTTTTTGTAGCATCGTTCCACTGTACACTGTAGCCCATTTTTTCTGCAATGGCTCTTATGGGTACAACAGTTCTGCTGTCAATAATAAGAGGTGCACTGTCCGGGCTGATTCTCTCGCCGTTTATAAATATTTTTATCTCGCCGCTGTAGTAGGATATACTGTTAATCAGGCTGAGCACATTGGCAAAGTGATTGGAAACATCGTCTCTTTTATAAGATATACGGTACATTCTGCCGTTTTTTACGGTTATAAACATAGTGTCATACAAGGATGTATCGTCGTACCCGTCAGCAATAGCGGTATATGCCTTCTCAAACCTGAAGTATTTTATACCGTTGTAATACTCATAGCCTGCCACCTCAGAGCCGGTAACAACCTTAACGGGAATACCGTTTAAATCCGACAGCTCCTTAGACATTTTTTCATCGGAAAAAGTGTCATTACAGATTTTCATAAGCGACGCTTCATCCACAAGCTCAATTGAATAGAGCGGGTAGTTTTTGGTAATCTCAACCGCTATAGACTCCTGGTCGTTTTCCATATGGTAAAAATAGTATGAGTCGCCCTCTGTTGTTTCATACCAGCCGTCGGGAACGGAAAGGCTTATTCCAAGCTCAGGTCTGTCCTCACCGTATGCCGAGGCTATTGTAATACTGCCGACAGCAAGGCAGACAGCAACAAATATGCACAGTAATTTTTTCATAACAATCACTCCGTTTTATATGGATTATATTTTATTGTAACACAAAAATACTTTTTTTACAATATATCCTCAGTAATTTTACGGTATAAAAATAGCATGATTTACGGTCACAAAAATATTGTAACAAAAAATTGGGATGTAAAAAAGTCCAGACCGCAAAAAACAAACAAAGTATAGGTAATACCGGCATTGTTAAGGTGTGGCCGGTTCGTCGGAAACAGGCGAACCCTACAATTTACGAATTAATCATCATTTAAACAAAAAGGAGGAGCCGTAAAAATACTCAGTATTTTTACAGCTCCTAATTTGTTGAAATATTAATATTCACACATTATTTATCAGCCTGTTCATTATCGGAGCAATTGCACTTACCGCCGCATTGCTTTCCGTTTGGGCAGCCGATACATGCTCTGCCGCTTTTTTTTGCCTTATAAATGTACCATACAGCAGCACCGACAGCGAGAACAATAATCCCGATTATAACAATATCAGTCATCGCTTACACCTTCGCCCCTGAGGATTTTGAGCTTGATTTTTTACCTGCAGTGTTAAGGGCATATTCAGCCTTGAGCTTTTTATCGGAATTAACCATAAGATAAGCAACAAATCCGATTATAGCTGCAACTGCAATAAGTCCGGGGAAGAAGCCTGAGCCGAGAGTACCCTCTGTAATAATAGTACCTATCTGGTAAACGAGATAAGCAATTACATAGCCTGTGCCAAGCTGGAGAGCAACACCGCCGAGCATCCATTTTCTGTCTTTGATTTCGGAGTTCATAGCGCCGATTGCTGCAAAGCAGGGAGGTGTAAAGAGGTTAAACATAAGACACGCAAGCGCAGCTGCCTTTGTGATACCAAACACTGCCGCAACCTCTCCTGCACCGCCCATGAGAGCAAGCTCCTCTGTGTCAATGAAGTTTGTAACACCGTAGCATACAGCAAGTGTACCGACAACATTTTCCTTAGCTATAAAGCCTGTTACAGCTGCTGCCGCCATCTGCCATACGCCAAATCCCAGAGGAATAAGGAGGAAGGCAAAGGGTGTGGCGATAGATGCAAGAATAGAAGTGTTTTCCATACCTTCTTCAACAAGCTCGAAGCTCCAGTTGAATGCCTGCATAATCTGGACAAGAGTGTTGCACACAAGAATAATGGTACCTGCTTTTACTATGTAAGCCCAACCGCGTGAGCACATGGAAAGGAATGCACGCTTGAGCGAAGGAGCCTTGTATTCAGGCAACTCAATAATAAAGAATGACTTGCGGTTCTTGTGACCTGCAATCTTGTTTACAACAAGAGCTCCGAGGAATATCAGAACGATACCTGCAAAGTACATCAGTGTGCCAACCCAGGAAGCATCTGCAAAGAATACACCGGCAAACAAAGCGATAACAGGAAGCTTTGCGCCGCAGGGCATAAAGGGAGTAAGCATAGCAGCTGCCCTGCGCTCACGCTCATTGCGGATGGTACGGCAAGCCATAATACCGGGGATTGCACAGCCGGTACCTATTACAAAAGGTATAACCGATTTGCCGGACAAACCAACCTTCTTGAAGATAGGGTCAAGAACTACAGACACTCTGGACATATATCCGCAATCCTCAAGCAGAGCGATGAGAAAATACATTACCATTACAAGAGGCAGGAAGCCTACTACGGCACCGACACCGCCTATAATACCGTCAACAAGAATTGCCTGAAGCAAGGGATGAGCATTTTCAGCTAATCCTGCAGCCCAGCCCTGGAAAGCTTCAATCCATGCTACCAAGGTATCGGCAAGCCAGGGTCCGACGCTTGACTGAGAAATGTCAAAAACAAGGAACATTACTACCGCAAAAATCGGAATGCCCAACCATTTGTTGGTAAGAACAGCGTCAATTTTATCACCGGCATTTTTATCCTTGGTAAGCACCTTACGTTTTTCTACATCTGCCACTATCTTATTCACAAATTCAAAGCGCTTACGGTCGGCAGCTTCAACAGCCGCTTTGCTGGTAAGGTCAATATCTCCCTGTGTGTAAACAGCCTTCTGACCCTTTCCTGCAAGACCAACTGCTGCTTCAACAACGGCAGCAAGGCCGTCTGCAGATGTGGAAACTGTCTTAACAACAGGACAGCCAAGCTTTTCAGACAGAGCGATTGCATCAATTTTTGTACCCTTTTTCTCATTGATATCGCTCTTATTGAGAGCAACAACAACTGGGATGCCAAGCTCAAGAAGCTGTGTTGTGAAAAACAGACTTCTGCTTAAGTTTGTAGCATCAACAATATTGATAATTACATCGGGATTTTCATTTTTTACATAAGAGCTTGTAATGCTTTCCTCCGATGTAAAGGGTGACATGGAGTACGCACCGGGAAGGTCAACTGCAATAAGCTCTTCGCTTCCCTTGCAATATGTCTTTTTAATTAAATGTTCTTTCTTTTCTACAGTAACACCTGCCCAGTTGCCGACCTTTTCATTTCTGCCGGTCAGAGCATTGTACATAGTAGTTTTACCTGAGTTGGGGTTGCCTGTTAAAGCAATTCTCATAGTATTTTCCTCCTTGATTATCTATATATCCTTTCGGATTAATTTACGTTTTTTGAGGTTAGATATCGCTAACTCACATTTCAAAAAAAATACAATTATAGGGAAGCCATTAAACAATAATGGCTTCTGCTAATTGATTGTCAATATTATATCTCCCATCCTTTATGGAAACAACACAACCGCCCTTTAAATGTGATACAACGGTAATGGCTTCGCCTGAATAACAGCCAAGTGAAAACAAAAAAGCATTAAGCTCCTCATCGTCGGTCTCAATCTGTTTTATAATATATTCTTCGCCTTCAATAGCTGTAGTCAAATTCATAATTATCACCTGTCTTACTATTATTAAAAGGTTAAACAAATAACCGCCAGAATGTATTTATTCATGAGTTAGTAATCACTAACCTGCTAATTAGCATACCACAGCTAACAAAATTTGTCAATAGTTTTTTTATAAATTGCAAAAAAAATAATTTTTTCAAAAAAAGTATTGACAAACCCAAAAAACGATGATATAATATCTAAGTAATCTTTCTTATGCGGGAGTGGCTCAGTGGTAGAGCGTCACCTTGCCAAGGTGAACGTCGCGAGTTCGAATCTCGTCTTCCGCTCCAGAAAAGCACTTCTTCGGAAGTGCTTTTTTCAATTTACTCAGCCGAAAGAGAATAATCCGAACCTGGATTTTCAAAGGTGGATTTTCGCTTTCGCTGCTTGAAATACTCGGTAATCCAAAACAAATCAGCGAGAGGTATTACTATGATGCAAAAAATACTTAGCTATATGCGCAGAGCAGTAGATGATTTTAATATGATTGAAGAAGGCGACAGAATTGCTGTGGGAGTGAGCGGCGGCAAGGACAGTCTGACCCTGCTTGCGGCTATGGCCAACTTAAGACGCTTTTATCCGAAAAAATTTGAGCTTGAGGCAATAACCCTGGATTTGGGCTATGATACAATGGATTTTTCTCCCGTTGCGGCTTTGTGCAAGGAAATCAATGTGGATTATCACGTAATACCTACCCATATAAAGGAAGTTGTATTTGATATACGAAAGGAAGAAAACCCCTGCTCTCTGTGTGCAAAAATGCGCAGAGGCGCTCTCAACAATGCTGCACTGGACTTAGGCTGCAAAAAGGTAGCACTGGGACACCACAATGAGGATGTAACAGAGACCTTTATGCTGAGTCTTTTTTACGAGGGAAGAATAAACAGCTTTGCTCCCGTTACCTACCTTGACAGACGTGAGGTTTATCTCATAAGACCCCTTGTATACACACCGGAAGCACTTATTAAGGCTTATGCAAAAAAGGCAGAGCTGCCGGTTGTAAAAAACTCCTGCCCTGCCGACGGCAATACGCAAAGACAGGAGATAAAAGACCTGGTAAACAACCTTAACAAAAAATATCCCGGTCTTAAGGACAGAATATTCGGTGCGGTAAAGCGCTCATCCATTCCCGGTTGGGAAGGAAATAAAATCGTAAAGAGTTGATTACGCCCATGAACAAATATATGCCCTATGCAATTGAAGAAGCAAAAAAAGCAATGGCAAATGATGAAATCCCGGTTGGTGCGGTTATAGTCAGAGACGGCAAAATCATTGCCAAGGGACACAACAGAGTTGAAGAAACCGGATGTGTGCTTAACCATGCAGAAATAAACGCCATAGAAGAAGCAAGCAGAATCTGCGGAAAATTCTTAAACGACTGCGAGCTGTATGTCACCTTAGAGCCCTGCCCTATGTGTACAGGCGCTATAATAAACTCCAGGCTTAAGAGGCTGTATATAGGAGCAGCGGAGCCAAACAGCGGCAGCTGCGGCACAAAGCTTGATATCATCAGGGATTTTAACCACAGCATTGAGGTATATCACGGAATCATGGAATCAAAATGTGCAGAGCTGATGAAGGATTTTTTTGAAAAATTAAGAAAAAAATAATACAAATATTTTTAACATAAAACCTCTGTAAATATTCAATAATATTTGCGGAGGTGTTTTTTATGATTAAAATGGCTTTTTTTGACACAAAGCCATATGACAGAATATGGTTTGACAGGCTGAAAGATGATTACGGAATTAAAATAAAATACTACGAATCAAAGCTTAACAGCGACTCTGTTGTTATGGCAAAGGATTATGACGGGGTGATAGCTTTTGTAAACGACGATTTGGACAAAAGCACAATCGACACAATGGTTGATATGAAAATGAAGCTGATTGCATTAAGATGTGCCGGATACAACAATGTTGACCTTAAAGCGGCAAAAAATAAAATTGACGTTGTAAGGGTACCGAAATATTCTCCATATGCAGTTGCGGAGCACGCTATCGGTCTGCTGCTGTGCCTTAACAGAAGAATACACAGAGCATATATCCGCACAAAGGATTTTAACTTCAGTCTCAACGGTCTTACTGGCTTTGACCTGAGAGGAAAGACAGTCGGTGTAATAGGTACTGGAAAAATCGGTCAGGTGTTTATCGACATATGCCGGGGCTTTGGTATGAAAATCCTGGCGTATGACATATATCCCTCTATGGAAAATGTAGAATATACCGACATTGATACACTGTGCAAAAAATCAGATATAATATCTCTTCACTGTCCCCTCACAAAGGAAACCAAGCATATAATCAGCAAAAAAACAATTGAAAAAATGAAACCCGGTGTGTTTATCCTTAATACTTCAAGAGGTGCGCTTATTAACTCAGATGACCTTGCCGAAAGCCTCAAGAACGGAAAAATAGGCGGTGCGGCACTGGATGTATACGAGGAAGAATCCGACATATTCTTTGAGGACAGGTCAAGCGAAATAATCAATGACGATACCCTGAGAATACTGCTGAGTATGCCGAATGTGCTGATAACCTCCCACCAGGCCTTTCTTACAAACGAGGCTCTGGAGAATATTGCAAGAGTAACACTGGAAAATATACACAGCTATTTTGAAAAAAACACTATTACAAACAAAGTTGAGGGATAAAACAAATTATTTGCGGTAATAATACAAATATGCTGTTTGGATTAAACTTCATTCAGCAACAAAATATCGGAGGTAATTTGTAATGGGATGTAATGCAAACAAATCTATCGGTTGTACAGTTCATCAGTGTCAGTATCACTGCGGCAGCGAAAACTACTGCACACTGGAAAAAATCAATGTGGGTACTCATGAGAGCAATCCCTCTCAGGTACAGTGCACTGACTGTGAATCCTTTAAGGTAAAAAGCAACTGACAGACAGTAATTTAAATTCCTAAAAAAATCCGAAAGTGGGTGTAGAAAAATGCGCATACCACTCAAGTAATCGCTGATTAAATCAATACCTTTCAATTGCTGCAAAAGCAGCAAAACAAAGTGTAATTTGTCAATATGCGCAATTTTTTCTCCACCAAAAAATGAGCTGTAGCAAAATGAATTCATTCTGCTGCAGCTCATTTTTGTGAATAAGAATCAAAGCAAAAAAATTATCTCTTAAGAAGAACCTCTTCTTCATATTTCTTAACATCATCAAGCCATGCGCTGTCTGCGATTACGCCGCATTCCTCACAGTACATTGCCCAGATATCGCCAAAGGGAAGAGTCTTGATTTCCTCCTGCATAACCATGAGCTCGGTGAAGTTGCCTTCATCCTGAAGCTTTTTGAGCATTGCATTAGGAGTTGTCATAGCCATGAGAAGAGCCTTCTGCCAGCTGCGGAAGCCTACTACCCACGCAGAAATTCTGTTGATGCTTGCATCAAAGTAGTCAAGAGCCATGTATACTTTGTCGAGAGCATCGTTGCGAATGATTTCCTTTGCCATCTCCTTGGTTTCGTCATCAAAGAGAACTACGTGGTCGCTGTCCCAACGGATAGGTCTGGTAATGTGGAGAGCCAGCTCGGGGAAGAACGCAAGAAGTGCAGGAATCTTGTCGGAAACAACCTCGGTGGGATGATAGTGACCGTTATCCATAAGAGGCATACAGCCGTCATGGGTAGCCGCGAAGCTGAGAGAAAACTCTGCAGAGCCTACTGTATATGCTTCAACACCGATACCGAATACCTTTGACTCAACACAGGGCTTAACCAGGTTCTTGTCATAGGGCTCAGAAAGAATTGCTTCGATGGACTCTTTGTATCTTACTCTGGGTCCAAGTCTGTCTGCAGGGATATCCTTATAGCCGTCGCCTGTCCAGATATTCATAACACAGGGAACGCCTGTTTCTTTTGCAAAATATTCAGAAATTCTGATACATGCCTTACCATGCTCAATCCAGAAATTTCTTATTTTTTCATCAGGATGCGCAAGGGTAAGTCCGTCGTTTGCCATCTCATGAGAGAAGAATGTGGGGTTAAAGTCGATACCCATGTTTCTTTCCTTGGCAAACTCAACCCACTTTGCAAAATGCTTGGGCTCAAGCTTATCTCTGTCTGCAAACTCGCCATTTTCAAAAATAGCATAGCAAGCATGTACATTGAGCTTTTTCTTACCGGGCATAAGGCTCATAGCCTTGTCCATATCCTGCATAAGCTGAGCAGGTGTGGTTGCCTTGCCGGGGTAGTTACCTGTGGTCTGGATGCCGCCGGTAAGAGGACCCTCGTGGTCGAAGCCGATAACATCGTCGCCCTGCCAGCAGTGGAGAGAAACGGGTATTTCCTTAAGCTTTGCAATAACTGCATCGGTATCTACACCAAGCTTTGCATAGATTTCTTTAGCCAATGCATATCTTTCTTTGATATTCATAATAAACCTCCTGTTTTAAAGTACGATATAGTTAATACATATGTAGAAAACAATCAAAATCCTACATTGTTTATATTATCACATATACACACCAAAGTCAAGAGAATACAACAAAAATGCAGATAAAATAACACAATCAAAGGCTCTTGACTTTTGATACTGCCCAATCTGCCACCATACAAATCAAACAGGTAATCAACATAGAGGGCAAGGTACTGCCGACGATTATATCAAGCCTCATCATTGCCCTGTAAATTATAAATCCTAAAAACCATATGCAGATATTGATTGTATTTATGCTTCGGTCATCACAGGATTTTTTTAAAACAAAGTAATCGGCAATCTGAATTGCAATCATCGGAGCAAACACGGAACCTATAAGGTAGAGAAAATCGGTAATATTCGTTATGGGATATATCACTGCACACAGAGTTCCGATTACCAATGCGGCAAGACCAAGCCATTTTCCGTTAAGCTTTGCAAACAGAGCTTCTCCCGACACTCCTGCGGAATAAGCATCAAGAAAGGTGGTTGTCACTGTAGAAAAAACAATAATCAGCAAACCTGCTGTTCCCAAGCCTGCAGTCAACATTATCTGTGCAACATCCGACGTACCGGCAAAAATCGCCGCACCCATGCCGATTGCATACATCCAGCAGCTTACCAGACCATAGGTTATTGCCGAAGCCGCAGTTGCTTTTACAGGCTTTGCGGCATCTCTTGTATAATCGCTGATAAGAGGCAGCCAGGAAAGCGGCATAGCAACCGAAAGCTCAACCGCCGCCCCAAAGGACATCGTATCTCCGGCAGCATATATATTTGCCCCATTGCTTTTAGAGAATATCACAAAGCTGAGTATTACCGTCAGAATAAAAAGTCCTGCTATAGCAACTGTGTTTAGTTTACCGAGACTTCGCACCCCCACTACAATCCACAGACCTATCAAAACCCCTATAACCAAAGACCAGACCCAATGTCCCGCAGCAAAAACCGCGTCTGCGGCAGCAGCTCCGTCATAAATCATAATAGCAGTCCATCCCACAAGCTGAATCACATTGAGAAATGCAAAAAAGATACTGCCCTTTCTGCCAAAGCTCATGCCGACAGTTTCCATAGAGCTCTTTCTTGATTTGGCGCCTATTAACCCTGCCAAAAACAGAAGTACACAGCCGATTATGTGACCTGTAATGATAGCCGCCATACCCTTTGAAAATCCTAAGGGAGCAAAATATGTACCGGTAAGAATCTCGGCAAGGGAAATACCTGCCCCAAACCAGATTAAACCGTTTTCAAAAACTGTAGTCTTTCTTGATACCATGGCTTAAATTTTCTCCCTTGCAAATTCACTCTTCAGGTCAAAATTGTGCATAAGGGGACCCGAGCCCTTGCCCAAATCAAGTCCGGCTGACAGTGCCCCGGAAATATAGTCCTTTGCTTTTGTTACAGAAGCTTCGATAGAATATCCCTTTGCCATATTTGAAGCAATGGCGGAGGACAGAGTACAGCCTGTGCCGTGAGTGTTTGGATTGTCTATACGTCTGCCCTCAAAACGGATACATTTTCCCCTGTTATACAAAAGGTCGTTTGCATCATTTATACTGTGACCGCCTTTGATAAGCACAGCACAGCCGCATTTATCACTGATTATTCCCGCAGCTTCGTGCATGTCGTCCTCTGTTGCAATGTCTCTTCCCGAGAGAACCTGTGCTTCCGGAATATTGGGAGTAACAACACAAGCAAGAGGTAAAAGGCGGCTCACAAGACTTTTGACTGCCTCTGTTTGCATCAGCCTTGAACCGCTTGTAGCAACCATAACCGGGTCAACTACAATGTTTTTTGCATTATAGAAGCTGAGCCTGTCTGCAATAACATCAATGAGCCGGCTTGAGGATACCATACCTATTTTTACCGCATGGGGAAAAATATCCTCAAACACAGCGTCAAGCTGCTGTTTTAAAAATTCCGGAGTTACCTCCGATATTGCTGTCACACCGGTGGTGTTTTGAGCAGTGAGTGCGGTTATTGCACTCATGGCATAAACACCGTTCATGGTCATTGTTTTGATATCTGCCTGAATACCGGCGCCTCCGCTGGAATCTGAGCCTGCGATTGTTAATGCTGTTTTCATATGTAATTTCTCCTTTCGTTTTTGCAAGCATTAATTTTATTAAGCGATAAAAAGTGGTGCCCCCGATTTACCGCTTTATTACTTTTTATAAGAGCCTTGCGGCTTCTTTGAGCTCTATTGCCGCCAACTGCGGGCTTTCTGCCTTCATTATTGCAGAAACGACACATATGCCGGCTATGCCGGTGCCCTTAAGCACATGGAGATTATCCTTGGTAAGACCGCCTATTGCATTTACCGGTACAGAAACCTCCCTGCAAATCTGCCTGAGGGTATCTGTTGATGTAAGCACTGTTTTCACCTTGGTTGCAGTCGGATATATTGCTCCCACTCCTAAATAATCCGCTCCGTCTCTGCATGCAGCCTTTGCTTGCTCAACGGTTTTTGCCGTTGCACCAACAATTTTGTCCTGGCCCATAAGCCTTCTTGCCATAGCCACAGGCATATCCTCTCTGCCCACATGGACTCCCTCTGCTCCGATTGCCAAAGCAACATCAACTCTGTCGTCAATAATCAGAGGTACATTATATTCCTGTGAAAGCTCATGTACTCTCATAGCCAGGTCGATATATTCCCGGGTTGTCCTCTCCTTTTCCCTGAGCTGCAGGAGAGTTACTCCGCCCTTCAATGCTTCTTCAATTCTGCGTAGAAACTCTACTTGGCTGAAATTTGTGCTGTCTGTAATAAAATACAGGCTGCTGTCAAATTGTTTCATTATTATACTCCTCCAATCTTATGTATTTGCATATATCTGTGTCCGACAAGCTTGAGAGCCTGTCCATAAGATTTACCGCAAAGCTTCCGTTTCCCTTGTCTGTAACCGCAAGCTCCCCGCTGACAGCCATGTGTACACAGGCTGCAGCTGCAGCTGTCAAATCACTTTTCACTGCAAAATAACATCCGCAGAGAGCACCGAGCATACAGCCTGTTCCGGTAACCTGTGCAAGCTCAGGTGTGCCGTTATGTATACAAAGTGTTTTTTTGCCGTTGGTAACAATATCCGTACTGCCGCTGGCAAGCACAATAGTGCTGTATTCCTCTGCAAGTCTTTTTGCAGCTACGGCTATTTTTGCCATATCAAGAGTTGCATCTGCATCAACCCCCGGGCATGAATATTGCTCTGAGTACAATGCGTATATTTCAGAATAGTTGCCCTTTATCATAGCCGGGGTATTGACGCTTATAAGCTCCTTTGAAAAGTCACGGCGCAGTGATGAGCAGGCAATACCAACCAAATCCAGAACCACAGGTATGCTGTTTTCTTTCGCCGTACGGGTGGAAACAGCCATAGACTCCATCCTCACGTCGGTGATATTGCCAAGATTAAGCACAACCGAGGAGGCTTGAGCCGTTATCTCCTCCACCTCACGGGGATGCTCTGCCATAATTGGTCTTGCGCCTGCTGCAAGAACAGCATTTGCACATTGATTTATAGATATGGGATTAGTTATGCAGTGAACCAGAGGATGTGCTTCACGTATTTTATTCTTTATGCATATAATCTTTTCTGTCATATTTTTTCCTTCTTTTTTGCAAAATAATAAGCCGCGGCGGCAATAACAAAGGCTGCCACTGCCCCCCATGAAATACCGTCCCATACAGGCGATTCTATCTTAAAAATGCCTGTAAGAATCCTGATAATCAAAAAGCATATAACTCCGAATGCGGCACTGGCAAGAGAATCACCAAGGACGCCGCTTTTGTCCGAATAAGACACAGAGCCCAGCTTTTGCTGCAGCTGAGTAAGCACGCCGGAATTTGACAGCTTTCTCAAAAATACAAAGGCGATGCTGCCTCCTATCAAGGTACCGCAGATAAATGACGGCACATAAAACATCCAGCCAAGTCCCTCCTTGCCCCAGATAAAAGTCATTACAGGGTAAGAGAGTATTGCGCCGATGATACCTGTGCCGATAATCTCACCGACAACAGCAAAGATAAGCTTTCCTTTTGAAATTCTGTAAAAAACACCGGACAAAAAAGCTCCGAATATAGCTCCCGTAAGGGCAATGGGCGGTATTCCCATAAAAGCCATACGGATAATACCGATAAGAGTTGCGCACAGAAGCGAATACCACGGGCCCAACATCACAGAGCATATTATATTGATAAAATGCGCCATGGGACACATTCCCTCAAACCTGAGTATAGGCGAAATAACAACACCAAGTGCTATCAGCATGGAAAGCACAACCATTTTTAAAAGCTTTTTTGAATTGTTTTGATTTTTCATTTTTAATTTCCTCTTTTCGTAAATTTAATTACG
Organism: Clostridia bacterium; assembly: GCA_017481205.1. GTDB lineage: Bacteria > Bacillota > Clostridia > UMGS1810 > UMGS1810 > RGIG4708. Next base: position 15,794 of record JAFUPN010000008.1, read on the forward strand.
AAGTTAAAAACGCTTCGCACGGTCGGAAATCAATTTTTCCCTCTCACCCCGAAACACGGGTTCCCATCGCAAAATACAGATGTCAAGCGCTCCCTTGCCACCCGGTGACCTCCTCTCCAAATTTTAAAAAAACGGATAACCCTGAATTGGATTATCCGTTAAAAAGCAAACTATGACTTCCTACGGCGGCATTACCCGCATCAGGTTTATGGGTCGAAGTTTGATTACTTCCTCTCAGCCTGCCACACAAGCTCCCCTACACAATTTTATTATTCATTTTTTGATATTTTAGCACATTCAAAGCAAAAAAGCAAGTATTTTTTACAATTTGTCTGGCTAATAGTAAAAAATCACATTTACTTTATCTTTTTTGCGGTCTGAGTTTTTTACATTCCCTATTTTTCAAAATGAGGATAAAGTCCCGATTCCGACATAGGCTCATCCTTAGCATACAGATGGGATATATCCCCCACTCCGATTGCACGGAAATGAGAGCAGCCGGAGGCATCTGTTTCGGAAACAAGAGTAGTCACCGAGGTTGGCGCAAGGAAGAAATTGTTCTGGGCAACAATCGGTGAAATCCCAAGAAGATATGACAGCACGGTGATGCCCATGCCGAAATGGCAGAACAGTGCAATGGTCTTATCCTCGCCGCCACGGTATGAAAAGTCGTCTCTCATCCAGCCGTAGCGGGCAAGAAGCGCGTCGATACCGTATGTAGTCTCCTTATAAATCTTTGCAGCATTGCCGGTGGAAATCAGATCTGTGGTGCTCCATTCCTTCATGTCATAATATCTCTTTTCGTTGCACCATACCGAGGGAGGCAAATCCCAGGAAATCCTCTGCTCACCGGTATAGGGAGAAACAATTTTGCCGTCAAATTCCCGCAGCCAGTTAAGCACCTCAGCTTCTCTGCCAAGCTTTGAAAGAGTAGGCTTGGCGGTATCACGGGCACGTCCGAGAGGCGAGCTGTAGAAATCGTCTATAGGCAGCTTTACAAGCCGCTCAGAGAGATATTCAGCTTCCTTCCAGCCTTTCTCCGTAAGGGAGTCTATAGAATAATCGGGGTCGCCATGGCGAATTATTATTATTTTCATATGTATAACCTCACAATCTATATATTTTTAAAAGGGATTACAAAGCAAAACAACGGATACTAATCCCACTGCAATTCCCACCCATTTGAGAGGCAGTATTTTTTCCTTGAATATCACAAGTGCCGAAACAGTTGAAAGAATAAGACCGACTCCGTTTACAGTGGGAAAAAACATTGCACTGTCAAGAACACCCGAAAGGTATATATTCATCTTGTTGTTTCCCGCCGCGCAAAAGCCTGCAATAATCATAAGAACCAGTGCTTTTGCGGTAATTTCTTTTTTTAGTAACGTATTTTCTTCCTTGGTCTGTTTCATCGAGATAATAAGCACATTTGCCAGGGAATATACCGTCGAAGCGGCAAAGGCAATAATCAGGAAGCCGTCCAGCTCGCTTCTGTAAACCGTATTCTGCTGATACTTCTGAGTTACACCTATGATACCTGTGCACACAAAGGCTATAAACGCATACAGGAACCACAGCAGGTTTGATTTCTTTTCATCGCCGGAAAAGTCGATAAAACAAAGAAAGCTCGCTATCATAAACAGTATACCTATTATCTGCACAAGGGTTATTTCCTCGCCCCAGATAAAATGTCCCGAAAGCGCGGGAATTACCGATGACAGAGTTACTATTACCACAGTGTAGGAAAAAGGGCCCTGTACATATGCCTTAAGCTGAAAAACAGACTGCAGTGCGGTAACAACACCAAACATTATGCCCAAAAGCAAAGTAAACAATGAAATCTGCGGTATGCCTCCCAAAGCTAAAAGCCCCAGCACAGCGGCAACTGACAGAAAAGCATTGTATACATGATACATGGCATTTTTGTTTTTAAAGCTGTCTCCCGAATATTTGCGCACAATATTGCCGGTAAGACAGGCAAGCATAGAAATACAGAGAATTATATAATTAATCATATTATTAACCATTCCTTTCATTAAGAAAACAATATCTGACAAGCTCGAAATTAGCGCATTTTGTTCCATACCTATTCACTGTCTGTATATTCGGAAACAATTTTACTTTTGTCAAAGCCGCAATACTCAGTGCCTCCGTATGTGTAATAAAAAAGGAAATTCCGCCGGATTATCCATCATTTCCTTATAATTCTCATAGGCTTAGGATTGGAATACTTAAAATTATTCACGTTTTTTTACTCCTTTGCTTGAATATGCATATGAATTATGCTACAATAAAGTATATCAGATATTTTCGCATATTTATATGCATTATTTATCTGATTTTATGCGATATCAATTACTGAGAGGTATTACAATATGATATTTCAGCCCACACTTACGGACACTTTGAGCAGGATTGACGAAATCAAGACCTTTTCCTTTTATAAAAATCATTTTGTGGAATCGGATGACCCTGAGCATATACACAATTGCTACGAGATATATGTAAATGTCAGCGGTGATGTTTCATTTCTGCACAACAAAAGCATATATCCCATTGAGACGGGAGATATAATAATCGCTGCGCCGGGCGAGGTACATTACTGTATATATCATTCATCATGTGTGCATGAGCATTTTTGCCTTTGGTTTGATACAGATGAGAAATCAGCTGTAAGTGAGTTTATAAACAAGCACAAGCTGACAGGACATATAAGGCTTGACAGTAACAAACGCAAGAAATTGTTTTTGATACTTCACCGGTTTGACACCGAAAAAGACCCATTTGAAAGAACCATGTGTTTTTTTGAGCTGCTCAAGCTCTTGACAGAAAAGAATACTGATTATACAGCAGAAAATATTGATATACCCGACAAAATGCAGGAGATACTTGAGTTTGTTGACGAGAACTATGCAGATATACATTTTATTAAAGAAATTGCAGATAGGTTTCACATAAGTATTCCCACTCTTAACAGATGGTTCAGGCAGTATGTGCATCTTTCTCCAAGCAAGCTGCTGACTGCAAAAAAGCTGTCATATGCCGAAAAGCTCCTTCGAGGCGACCATTCTGTTGCCGATGCCTGCTTTATGGCGGGATTTGCTGACTGCTCAAGGTTTATTGCTCTGTTTAAAAGCAAATACGGTTTAACACCTCTTCAGTATAAAAAACGGCAGAATACTGTATATTAATCCAAAAGCCGGAAACGAACGCAATATCGTTTCCGGCTTTAGATATTATATGTATTCCTTACTGATGCTTGGCAATTTCTGCACACATAAGAAGGAATGCTCCTGCTCCGTGGAGGTCGTTTACACTGGTGGGACGTGCTATATATCCCTCATAGTTGCAAACTCCTGTGCCTATGCACACACCGCCGATAAGCAGGTCGTCACCGTCAAACTCAACAGATGTGTTTATAACACCCTCAAAGCCGCGGATTGCCATATCAACATATTTTTTATCAGCAATGCCCATGCGAACAGCCTTTGCCATAGCATAGGAGAAAAGGCTTGTGCATGAAGATTCAACCCAGTTGCCCGGAGCATCGCCTTTATCTACAACCTGGTACCACATACCGGTTTCTTTATCCTGATATTTTGACAGTGCATCAAGGAGCTCAAGCTCAATGTCAATGATTGTCTGACGCTTGGGATGATTTTCGGGTACAAACTCAAGGATATCGAGAATAGCAACAACATACCAGCCAAGAGCTCTGCCCCAGAATTCCTCAGAAAGACCTGTCTCGGGGTCTGCCCAGTCAATCTCCTTGGTGGGATCCCATGCATGATAGAGAAGCTTGGTCTTGGGGTCCTGGATATGGTCTCTCATAAGAATAATCTGCTCAATGGCAGTCTCTATGTAACAATCCTCGCCAAAGGTTGCGCTATATTCTGCCTCAAGGGGACCTGCCATATAAAGACCGTCAAGCCACATCTGATTAGGATGCCACTCCTTGTGCCAGAAGCCGCCCACCTCATTGCGCTTCCAGTCCTTAAGAATAGGCATAAGAGTGTCAAGAGCTATTTTGTAGCGCTTATCGCCTGTTCTCTTATACAGGTCAAAGAGAAGTATACCGGGCTGGATATCGTCCAGCATGCCCTTATCAAAGCTATTGATAGAGCCATCCTCATAGATTATAGAGTCAACCCAGCTTTTTATATAATCATAGTATTTTTCTTCCTTGCATACATGATAAACCTTCTGCATACCGGAGAGAAATACACCCTGGTGATAGTGGAACTTGCCCACAGGGGGAAGATCAGGTGCAGCAAATTTGCGCATCATGGTATCACAAGATTTTTTTGCATAATAAAGTGCAGTTTCCATATTTTATGTCCTCCAATGGATTAGTTTTGCAAATCAAAAGTCACAGCGATAATTATAACATAAACCGCTCTGATTTTCAAGTCCCAAAACTTTGTTTTTTGGATGTCAAGCGCATAAATCTTAATATATTCACCCAAAAATTAAAATAATTTCCTATAATTTTTCATAAGTAGACGGAGCAACCAATGGTATAATCAGTTGCTCCGGTGATTTACTTATAGTTTTTTGTTATTGTCAATCTGCTATATACTCAACATTAAGTGTATAGCCGCCTGCGGTCATAGAATTTTCTTTCTTGGGATATGACATTTCCGTTTCTTCACCGGTGTATCTGTCATTTGACCAGTTGGTTATTGTGTAAATGTCATTTTCAAAATAATCCTGTGAGTCACTGCCCTCATAGCAATGAGCAGTAAGCTTGTCAAAATCACAACCTCTGAAAATAACACCGTCTGCATCATTTGAACGCATACGCGAAATATTTGTATCCATGCCATATACATATACGTCCTCAAGGGATTTGCAGTTACCGAAGAGGTAGCAACCGAGCTTTTCGATACCATCTTCAAAAACAACCGTCTTAAGAGAGCTGCACTCAAGGAAAGTCTGGTCGCCCACTGTCTTTACAGTACCGGGAATTGTTATTTCCTCAAGACCGGTACAAAATTCAAAGGCACGCATGGTTATATACTCCAGGCTATCGGGAAATTCAACTGCCTTAAGGGCAGGAAGAGATGCAAAGCCTCTCTTTCCTATAGACTTAACTCCTTCTTCTATAACAACATTTTCAACAGTATCTTTGTGCTCTGTCCAGGGACTTGTAGCTGCCGTCATCTCCGGCAGAGTTCCCACGCCCTCCACATAAAGAGCTTCGGATTCCTCATCAAAAAGCCATTCGCATATATACGGATTTCCGTTCGGGTCCTTGGAGTCAGAGTTGAATTCTCCCCCGTCTGTCTCAGCTGAAACAGCGCCGGGCAGAAAAACACAAATTATTGAAACTGTCAATAAAATCCAAAATATTTTGTTTTTCATGACAAGGTTCTCCTTTTATTTAATATAATTCATAATTCTTGACAGAATAACGGTTGCTTCTGCTCTGGTGGCATTGCCCATGGGATTGAACATATCATTTCCCACACCGTTTATAATCTGTGCGCCGGAGAGTGCGTCAACTGCAGCCAACGCATAATCTGCAATACTGTCACCATCGGCAAATATAACACCGCCTGCGGTAAACTGAGCATTTGCAGCAGCTGCCGCTCTGTAAATCATAACAGCCATATCCTGGCGGGTAATGGTTTTTCCCGTGCCGAAGCTGCCGTCTCCCACACCGTTTATGATGCCGAGGGAGCTCAGCTGCATAACAGGCTCGTAGTACCAGTCGGAAATGCTGACATCGGAGAAGGAGCCGTTTACAGCAACCTTATCAAAGCCAAAGCCCCGGTAAAGGATAGCTGCAAATTCTTCTCTGGTGATGCTCCGCGAGGGCTCAAAGGTTGTAGCCGAGGTACCGTTGACAACGCCTATTGAAGCGAGACTGTTTATAGCCTCAACTGCCCAGGGCACAGAGGCAATATCGGTGAATGTACTGCTCTGTACTGCAGGTGCAGCAACAATAGCACCGGAGCCTGCAGCCGAGGTTACACCTCCGCTTGTCCTGCCGCCGGAGGATGAACCGCCACCGCCACCCCCACCGGAGGATGAGGAGCTTCCCTTTCCTTCAATAACTACGGTAAACAGCTTTTCTTCACTTACGCCACCGCTGGTTACAGTGGCCGTGAGAGTTACAGTTTTGTCAGAGGTACCGGGTGTAACAATCGCCTTGCTGCCGCTGAAGTATATCAAATCCTCGTTTGAAGATGTCCATATAACCTTGGTTCCGTCTGCAAGCTCGGTTACCACCTCAAAATCATCATCAACAGTTTTACCAACAGGAAGAGCTATGCTGTCAATACCGCCGGAAACCTTATCATCATCGGACTCGGTATAGAACAGACCAAGCTCGTCTATGGTCACTGCCTTATCATTTTCAAGATACGCTCTGATAAAGCGAGCCTCTGTTTTATCAAATTCAACAATACTGATATTCTCGCCGCTGATATTTTTTGTAACATCAACATCTGTCCATGTAGATTTATTTTTGGAGGCCTGCAGTCTTACGGATTTGATAGACTTTAACCTATCGGCAATATACATTCTGTTTACTTCCATGCTAATGCCCATATCCATTAAAATATACGGAGTTTTGGCAAAGTCAAGGCTGCTCCAATAGGTTGAATAATCCGAGTCAATCGCATATGCAGCAGGATTTGCAGCCTTTGAGGAAGAGCTCGTGAGACCGCCGTCGATAACAAGATTTGTACCATAATCCGGAGCAACAGTTATTGTAATAGTTTTAGTCTGAGTATAATCTCCCCGTGTTACGGTTACGGCAAAGTCAACATCCTGCTTTTTATCGCTCTGAGTTACTTTTCCGTCATTGGTTATTACGCCTTCATCTGATGAAATCCAGCTGTATGAAGCACCGTATTCGCCTCTTACGGGAAGTCTGATATCCTTGTTTACTATCAAACCATTGTACGAATTAAGCTTGCTGTTGTCATACGAAACAATTTCTTCATCCGTAAGAATACGCATTACGTTTATATCAAATTCACGGACATAGTAATCACTGCCCTTTATCACATGAGCTGTCAGTGTAACCCTTTTGTCACCTTCCTCGGATGAGGGTCTGTTCACCTTACCTCTTGTATTGACAAGGCTTTCGTCAGAGGACGTCCAGATAATTTTGCTGCCGTTTACAGTGCCCTCGGAGGGGAACCTGAGATTTGCAGTTACAGCCTCAGTATCCACTCCAAAGTCAATAGACTCTGCGTCCTGCTGAGCCATACCGGAGCTGTTATACACCGGTGTAAACTTAAAGTTATCCATATATACCGTGCCGGTAATATTATTCTGGATATAGCTGGTTATCATATTGGTGGAGTCCACTTCGTATCTGAATGGCAGATTTGTCTGAATAACCTGTCCGTTGAGGCTCATTTCAAGCATCATCTGATTTTCATAATCAAGAGAAACTTTTATATGATGCCATTTATCCTTGGTAAAGCTCTTTGAGATTACCGATGAACTGTCTGTCTTCCACTCACCGTTTATCTCGGCAGCACCGCCTCGTGACGACAGATTGCTGCCTCCGCACCAAAGCTTGTAGCCATGCAGATTATATGTTTCATCACATATATAAAACATTTCCCAAACCCCGGTAAGACTTGCCGACTGATATAAATCTGCTTCTATGGTCAGACCGGTAGCACTGGGATACTCGGGTACGTAATAACCGATTTTTGTCATCTGACCGGACTGATTTGAGGTACGAGTGAGCTGCAGAACCTTGTTTGACGAATCCTTTGGGTCAGCCGCAACCGCTACTGTACCGCCTGCCAACCAGCCGGTGTAAATATGCTCTGCAATGACATTTTCTCCGTCAAAGGTCTGGAGAGAGTCATGGTCATATTCAATAAGAACAGGAGCGGACATCTCAGTGTCACCGGTTACACCTTCAATATCCTTTGGAGTAACAGAGAATTTGATATATTTTCCGTCATAATCCTCAGAATATCTGAAATCTATCTTATTTTCGTTTTCTATAAGCTCATATTCGCCAAGGAGAGTATCAGAAACATACCAGCTGTATTCAGACTCACCCTCAGCAATACCGTCGGTATTTTCATAAGTATAATTACCGGTAAGGCTTATTGGCGTGTAGATAACCTTATCCACAGCAGCCGATGGCTTTGCGGGAGACTGATAGATATAGGTATGCTCGGCAGTAGTATACCACTCGCCCGGGGTATCGCTGCTGTCTGCCGGTCTTACTCTTGCCTTGAAAATATATCCGTCCATATTCTTTGAAGGCGCATATCTGATTTCATTTGCTCCGTCAACAAGGGCAAATTCATCATTAGCGGCTGCCTTGCAGTACCACTCAATTATCGTATTGCTCTCAGTATCTCCGTCATAATCCGAAAAAGTATATTCCAGGGTAATAGGTCTGCTGTACTGAACAAGCCTTACATCAGATAAAACCGGAGGCTCGGTATATTTGTTTACAGTAACAACATATTCCTGAGACAATGTTTCAAATCCGCTTACAGCATACAGAGTAAGTGTGACAGCAGTGCTGTCTGTATCCTTTGCGGGTCGGCTAATCTTACCGTCGGAGGAAATAACCGATTCATCAGATGAAACCCATGTATAATATACACCATTTTCGTCTGTATAAGGAAGCTCAATATCCGAGGTTGTATATTCGGGCAAAGAAACAGATGCAATAGCATTATTTACAGCAGCTGCAGAATCAGTTACGTCAGGAGCATACATAAATGCATCAGAAAACACTTCTTCGCCGATATTTCCCTCGATATCTGAAGGAGTAAGTGAAACCTTATAGTAAGCTCCGGTATCTGCGGGAGTGTATATATCTTCGGACGCATCAGGTATCTGTGTGTAATTGCCGAACAGTGAATCACTTATATACCATTTAATCTCTGTTTTGTCCTCTTCAATATAATCCGGGCTGAGATATGTGTATTCTATTTCAAAGGCTCCGTCGGTATTCAGCTTTTTGGAGGTAAGCTGCGCTACAGGCTTCTGCGTGTCATAATACACATATCTGTATGGCTCAGACAGAGCCTCAGTACCATATACGTTTTCTTCATTACGTGGAGTAATACCAAGCTTAAGATTTTTTCCGTCGTATTCTCTGCCGGGCACAAAGATTATACTGTTGGCTCCATCAATTGGTACAAAGCTGCTTTCTTCCTCTGCATACCACTGATACAGAGAACCCTCCTCGGCATAGCCATCCTCATCATAAAATTTATAGGTTCCGGCTACCGGCCGGGCTCCATTCTGGCTTATGGCGATGTCTCTTATTTCCGGAGGGTAAGTACCCTCATACACTGTAACGGTAAAATCTCTGTACAGTGTAGCAGACCCGTTTATTATATACGCCGTAAGGACAACATCTGCGTCTCCGCTGCCATAGTCAGGTCTTGTTACCTTGCCGGTATCGGAAATATACTCCGGCATAGATGATTTCCAGTATATTTTACTGCCATTCTCGCCGATAGAGGGCAGCTCCATGTCATATACAGTATCATAGGGAAGCTGATTTTCCAGCCACTCGGCATCTGCCGCAGCAGTTTCTCCGGAAGCGGTATTCATAACCGCAAGGTTCTTTATACACACGGTTCCGCCGTTTCCGTAGTTTAGGAAATAAGCAGCAATATTATTGTATCCGTCATTTATAAAACGCCATGCTTCTGTCCCTGAGCCGTTTATAATGCTTTCGCCGTTTATGGTTGCCTCAAGGGTTTTTGCATCGCCGTTTATCTTTATAACCACATGATTCCATACATTTGGCGGGAAGCTCTGAGAAGATTCTGTCAGACCGCTGCCGCCGCGGCAATAAAGCTTTCCGTCCTTGTCGGTATAAAGCTCAATAACAGAGCCGTATCTGTCATCGTATACACCGAAAATTCTTGCTTTGCCGCTGATATCGTCAACATAGAGATAAACATCCACAACTGATTGTGACGAACTCATAAGATCAAAGCCAAGCCTTGCCTCAGTCCTGAAGCTTGAAGTAGCTTTTTTGTATACTGAAAGCACCTTGTCCTCTCCGCCGAGAGGGTCGCTTATAATCTCAACATGACCTTCGGCAGTGGTTATGGTTTCCATCCCCTCGGGCATACCTTGAGAAAAATCCTCGTAATATCCTGAATTTTGCATAACAGGCTCTGCACGAACCTCATCACCCTCTGTGCCGTTAATATCAACAGGAACTACGGCAAAGGTAAGAAACTTACCGACTGTAGCCTTGGTTGCATTAAAGGTGGGTTCGTCCGCCCCTTCGACCGGCACACCCTCGTCAAAAAAATCGTCGGATACGTACCATCGGAAAATGCTGTCACCCTGAGGATGAGCTCCGGTATAGGTATAATTGCCGATAAGGACTGCTCCTTCGCAGGTGGTTGTACCGATATCTGCAGCAGGTCTGTCAAGCGAAGATGCAGTAAAGCTGCCGCTAATCACAAGCACAGCAATTACCGTGATATATGCAATAAGTTTTTTTATGCTCACAGAATTAATCCTCCTTTACCTGTTCTGATTCAAGCAATCTTTTAAGCACGGTCGCCGCCTGTGCTCTGGTTGTATTATCTGCAGGAGCAAAGCGGTTGTCCCCTACTCCGTTTACAAGCCCAAGCTCTACAGCCGAAGCAACCGCCTCTTTTGCCCAGGGAGAAATCTCGCCGCTGTCGGCAAATTCAGCTGAAGCTGACGTTTCGTACTGATTGTTTATTCTGTATACTCTCATAAGTATTACAGCCATTTCCTCACGGGTTATGCTGTCTTCTGGTCTGAAATATCCCTCCGAGCCCTGAATGATACCCGCTTTGTATGCGGTCTCTACCGACTGAGCATACCAGTCATCAGACTTCACATCGGCAAAAGCACCTGCATATTCAGCCTGCTCAAG
>JAFUPN010000009.1 GCA_017481205.1 Clostridia bacterium
ATGTATGTATGTATGTATGAGCTTACACCATGCAGTCATAGCTTGTCAAGTCCTTTCTTTAAAAATTAAACAAAAAATTACAATGTAAGTTTATCATATAATTGTAACGTTTGTCAACACCATTTATGTGATTTGTTATTTTTTTGATATACGAAACAGCGAAGCAGAAAAACAGGCTTCGCTATGCTGCGAGGCCTGTTTTTTGGTTTTTTAATAATTCTCTTTCTTAATCTCAAAGTAGCTCTGAGGATGTGCACATACGGGACAAACCTCGGGAGCCTTCTGACCAACGCAGATGTGACCGCAGTTTGAGCACTGCCATATCATATCGTTGTCTCTGGAGAACACCAGTCCGCCGTCAATATTGGCAATGAGCTTTCTATATCTTTCTTCATGCTCTTTTTCTATCTTGGCAACCTCAGAGAAAAGATATGCAATGTGGTCAAAGCCTTCTTCCTTGGCAGTCTCAGCAAAGCCCGCATACATATCTGTCCATTCATAATTTTCGCCGGCTGCGGCATCTGCAAGGTTTTCCATAGTGCCGGGGATACCGTCGTTAAGGAGCTTAAACCAGATTTTTGCGTGCTCCTTTTCGTTGTTTGCAGTCTCCTCAAAGATAGAGGCTATCTGCACATAGCCGTCTTTTTTTGCCTTAGAAGCATAGTAAGTATATTTATTTCTCGCCTGAGACTCACCTGCAAAAGCGGCAAGCAGATTTTTTTCTGTTTTTGAACCTTTTAATTCCATGATTTATTACCTCCTGAAAAATATTATAGTTTTATTGTATACATTTTTTTACGAATTATAACCAAGGTCGAATGCCTTAAGATTTACCTCAAGAAATTTCGGCGGTACTGTGGATTTGATTGTCTCAACCCAGTTTTCATAGGGGATGTCGGTGCTCTTTGCCATTACGCCGATAAGAACAACATTAACCGCCTTGATATTGCCGGCTTCCTTAGCAATAGAAGCCGCGTCAACCTGAGTAAGGTCAAGCTTAGAGCTCATTTTTTCGCCGATATTTTCGGGATATTCCGCCGAGCCGATGATTACCGGCATGGGGTTTATCTCCTGAGTGTTTACAATCATCTTGCCGCCCTTTTTGAGATAAGGCATAGCTCTGTATGCTTCAAGCATCTCAAATGCAAGGATAATATCTGCCTCACCGCGGTCAATTATGGGAGAAAACACCTTGTCTCCGTATTTAACATAGGTTACGACACTGCCGCCGCGCTGGCTCATGCCGTGCACCTCGGATACCTTTACGTCGTAGCCTTCGTTTATAACAGTGTTGCCCAGGATACGGCTTGCAAGAAGTGTTCCCTGTCCGCCGACACCCACAATCATTATATTACGAGTCATATCAGTTATCCTCCTTTTCAATTGCCTCAAAGGGACAGACATTGATACACAGACCGCAGCCGTTACATTGGTTAAGGTCAATCTTAACCCCGTCGCCGTCGGCAGAGATTGCAGGGCAGCCAAGCTTCATGCACATCTTGCATTTTTTGCACTTATCGGTAATTCTGCAGTGACCTGTGTATTTAACAGTTTTAAGCAGAGCGCAGGGTCTCTGTGCAATAATAACAGAGGGCTCGTCTCTCTCCACCTCTTCCTTTACAACCTTTTCAAAGTTCTTAAGGTCAAAGGGGTCTGCAACAGCAACATGCTCAACACCTATTGCTTTGCAAAGGGCAATAAGATTAACCTGCTTTGTCTCCTCACCTCTGATGGTATAGCCGGTTGTGGGATTATCCTGATGTCCTGTCATACCTGTGATGGAGTTGTCCAGGATGATAACTGTATTTGTACCCTTGTTGTACACAATATCAACAAGACCTGTTATGCCGGAATGCATAAAGGTTGAGTCGCCGATTACAGAAACAAGCTTCTTGGTAAACTCGGCACCTCTCGCCTTGCCCATGCCCATAGCGGCGCTTACGGACGCACCCATACAGATGGTTGAGTCAACCGCCTGCAAAGGAGCAACGGCGCCTAAGGTATAACAGCCGATATCGCCGGATACAACCAAACCAAGCTTTTTGAGAACATAGAAGGTGCCTCTGTGAGGACAGCCTGCGCACATAACAGGAGGTCTGACAGGAATCTGCTCTTCAAGAGACGCGCTTTCCGGTGCATCTATACCGAGAATTGCTTTTCTTATCATATTGGGAGTATATTCGCCTATAAGGGTGAATATATCTTTTCCTGCAACATCTAAACCAAGAGCCTTGCAGTGATTTTCAATAACAGGGTCAAGCTCTTCGATTACATAAACCTTGTCGCAGCCCTTGGCAAAGTCAATAAGCTTTTTCTCGGGCATGGGATAAATCATACCTAATTTAAGGTAGTTAACCTTATCTCCAAGAGCTTCCTTTGCATACATATAGGTAACGCCTGAGGTGATAACGCCGATTTTTGAACCGTTGTTTTCAACAGTATTGAGCTCGGTTTCTTCTGCAAATGCCTTGAGTGCCGCAATTCTGTCCTCTACCACATAATGACGCTTCATTGCCATTGCGGGCATCATAACGAATTTAGGAATATTCTTTTCATAGGGCTTAAGCTCAATATCCTCTCTCTCCCCTATCTCAACCAGGCTCTGTGAATGGGAAACTCTGGTGGAAAGGCGGATAAACACCGGTGTGTCATACTTCTCGGACAGCTCAAATGCCGCCTTGGTGTAGTCCTTGCACTCCTGAGAATCGCCGGGCTCAAGCATCATTATCTTTGAAGCCTCGGCATAGTGGCGGGAATCCTGCTCATTCTGAGAGGAATGCATACCCGGGTCGTCGGCTACGCAGAGAACAAAGCCGCCGTTTACACCGGTATAGCTTGCGGTAAACACAGGGTCTGCCATAACATTGAGACCCACATGCTTCATGCAGGTCATGGCTCTGGCACCGCCTATTGCCGCGCCAAGGGCAACCTCACATGCCACCTTTTCATTGGGCGACCACTCGGCATATATCTCGTCGAATTTAACAATTTCTTCTGTTATTTCGGTACTGGGTGTTCCGGGGTAAGAAGCAACCACTCTCACTCCTGCCTCATATGCACCACGTGCAACAGCGGCATTACCCAACAATAATTTTTTCATTACTTATCCTCCTGATTGATTTCATTCTGCTGAGCAACAACGCTCTCACCGCAGTATATCCTGCGTAGCAGAGGCTTTTCGATTTTGCCGGTGGGATTTCTGGGTACGTCGGCAAAGATAAATTTGTGAGGTCTCTTGTATCTGGGAAGGTCGAGACAGAATTCTGTGATTTCTTCCTCAGTAAGGGTCATACCATCTTTTACCTGAACAATTGCTGCGGCAATTTCGCCCAGTCTACTGTCCGGCAGACCGATAACCGCTACGTCGTTTATCTTGTCATTCTTGCGGAGGAAATCCTCAATCTGTACGGGATAGAGGTTTTCGCCGCCGGAGATAATAACGTCCTTCTTACGGTCAACAAGATAGATAAAGCCATCCTCGTCCTCCTGAGCCATATCGCCGGTATAGAGCCAGCCGTCCTCAAGAACCTCCTTGGTAGCCTTTTCATCGTGATAGTATTCTGTCATAACGCCGGGTCCCTTTACGGCAAGCTCGCCGATTTCGCCCTGAGCAACGGTGTTGTGCTCCATATCACAGATTTTGACCTCCCAGCCGAAGCCTGCCTTGCCTATGGCTCCAACCTTATGGTCATTGCCGATGCCGAGGTGAACACAGCCGGGTCCTATTGACTCGGAAAGACCGTAGTTTGTATCGTACTGATGCTTCGGGAATATGCTCTTCCACTTCTTGATAAGGCTGGGGGGAACTGGCTGAGCGCCTATATGCATGAGCCTCCACTGCTCCAGCTCGTATTCATCAAGCTTAATAGTGCCGTTTTCTATAGCATCAAGTATGTCCTGAGCCCAGGGCACAAGAAGCCATACTATAGTACATTTTTCTTCGGATACAGCCTTTAAAATCCACTCGGGCTTGATACCCTTGAGCAGAATTGCCTTGCCGCCCACAAGAAAGCTGCCGAACCAGTGCATCTTTGCGCCGGTGTGATAAAGAGGCGGTATACAGAGGAATATATCGTCCTTAGTCTGCATATGGTGATCCTGCTCGGTTCTTGCAGCGTGCATAAGGCTGCGATGCTTGTGCAGAATAGCCTTGGGGAAGCCTGTGGTACCGGACGAAAAATAGATAGCCGCGTCGTCATCGTCGGTAAGCTTTATGTCAGGTGCCTTGGATGAGCAGTATCCAACCAGGTTGTCATAGCTTTCGGCAAAGGTGGGGCAATCCTCACCTGCATACAGCCAGAGCTTTACACGGGGAACCTTGTGGCAGATTTCCTCCACACGTCCGATAAACTCCGGCCCGAAAACTATAGCATCGGAATCGGACAGGCTCAGGCAGTATTTTATTTCGTCTGCCTCGTAGCGATAGTTAAGGGGCACTGCAAGAGCACCGGTCTTGAGTATACCGAAGTATACAGGCAGCCACTCAAGGCAGTTCATAAGCAGGATAGCAACCTTATCGCCCTTTTTGATACCTCTGGTGAGAAGCAGGTTTGCAAATCTGTTTGCTTTTTTGTTAAACTCGCTCCAGGTGATTTCCTTACGGTATGCAGTGTTGGGATTTGACTCAATAAGAGAATACTCTCTCCAGGTCATTCTCACCTGGTTTTCCAGCTTGGGATTAATCTCAACAAGGCTTACGTCGTTGGGATAAAAATCTGCATTTTTGTTCAGAATTTCTGTAATTGGCATTTTTTTCGTCTCCTTTTTTCTTTGGTGAGGACAGAACAAAAAAATCCCGTCCCCCAGCAGAGGACGGGACTATACCCGTGGTACCACCTCAATTTATCACTGCCTCACGACAGCGACCTTATCAGGTAAAACACTACCTTCGTCCTGTAACGGGAACCGCCCGATGCAGCCTACAGGGTTTTCAGCCAAAACCGTTCGGTGCACAGCTCTCGGAATGTATTCAATATGCCTCAGCCACTGTCTCACAGCACCCGACAGCTCTCTTGAGACCTGCAGCATACCTACTTGTTTCCGGTCATTGCTTTTTATATTCACTTATCATCAATTATAATAAGAAATAATGCTTTTGTCAAGTTAAATGTTATATAAAATAGCAGAAAAACATACGTCAGACTGTCGAATAATTAGTGATTTTGTTCACCCGGATGTGGGGACGTACATGCCGTGTCACCTAAAAGCGTTGTGCCACGGGGCTTTCAGCCTTTCATGTACATCAGACTGTCGAATCATTACCGATTTTGTTCGCCATTCTATAGTGACGGGGCGCTTTTGCACAGAAAATCAGAATTTTCCATGCAAAAAGGATGCAAAGCATCTGACTGCCACCGTCCCTGAATGGCTCTTTTGTGCGGCAATTAAATTATCCGACAATCTGACGGAACCCACCGGGCTCTTTTGTGCGAAATTAAGGATGTGCCGTAATCACAGCATTTTCGGTTCGTCGGAAACCGCCAAACCCTACGATTTATGAATTAATTATCATTTACTATAGGCAGAAAATAAGGCTTCCGATTTCCGGAAGCCTTATTTTTCTTTTATCTCTTATCTATTATAACTGAGGACCTGCTGCAACAAGTGCTTTACCTGCATCGTTGCCTGTGTATTTATCAAAGTTCTTAACAAAACGTCCAGCAAGGTCTTTTGCCTTTGTTTCCCATTCTGCAGCATCTGCATATGTGTCTCTGGGGTCAAGGATACCTGTGTCAACGCCGGGCAGCTCTGTGGGAACTGCAAGGTTGAAGTAAGGAATTGTCTTTGTCTCAGCCTTGAGGATAGAGCCATCAAGGATTGCATCAATGATACCGCGTGTATCCTTAACGGAGATACGCTTGCCTGTGCCGTTCCAGCCTGTGTTTACGAGGTATGCCTTAGCACCGCTCTTTTCCATCTTCTTAACAAGCTCTTCAGCATACTTTGTGGGGTGGAGCTCAAGGAATGCCTGACCGAAGCAAGCTGAGAAGGTAGGTGTGGGCTCTGTGATACCGCGCTCTGTTCCTGCAAGCTTTGAGGTAAAGCCGGAGAGGAAGTAGTACTGTGCCTGCTCAGGTGTGAGGATAGAACCAGGAGGAAGTACGCCGAATGCATCTGCTGAAAGGAAGATAACATTCTTAGCATCGGGAGCTGCAGAAACAGGACGTACAATCTTTTCAATGTGGTTAATGGGATAAGACACACGTGTGTTTTCTGTAACAGAACCGTCAGCAAAGTCGCATACGCCGTTTGCATCAACAGTAACATTCTCAAGAAGAGCATTACGCTTGATAGCATTATAGATATCGGGCTCGGATTCCTTATCAAGGTTTATAACCTTTGCATAGCAGCCGCCTTCGAAGTTGAATACGCCGTTATCATCCCAGCCGTGCTCGTCATCACCGATGAGGAGTCTCTTGGGGTCTGTAGAAAGTGTGGTTTTACCTGTACCGGAAAGACCGAAGAACAGAGCTGTGTTCTTTCCGTCCATATCTGTATTTGCGGAGCAGTGCATTGAAGCCATGCCGTTCAAGGGGAGGAAGTAGTTCATCATTGAGAACATACCCTTCTTCATTTCGCCGCCGTACCATGTGTTGAGGATAACCTGCTCGCGTGAGGTGAGGTTAAATACAACTGCTGTTTCTGAGTTGAGACCAAGCTCCTTGTAGTTTTCAACCTTAGCCTTTGAAGCATTGTAGCAAACAAAATCAGGCTCGAAGTTTTCAAGCTCTTCTGCTGTGGGATTGATAAACATGTTCTTAACAAAGTGAGCCTGCCATGCAACCTCAACGATAAAACGGATTGCCATGCGTGTATCAGCATTTGTACCGCAGAAAACGTCCTGTACATAGAGCTTCTTACCGGAGAGCTCGTTTACAGCAAGCTTCTTAAGCTCTGCCCAGGTTTCCTCGCTGCAGGGGTGGTTATCGTTCTTGAATTCATCAGATGTCCACCATACTGTATCCTTGGATGTTTCATCCATAACGATAAATTTATCCTTAGGTGAACGGCCTGTGTAGATACCTGTCATAACATTAACTGCGCCAAGCTCTGTTTCCTGACCCTTTTCAAAGCCTTCCAGAGAAGGATCTGTCTCAGCAGCGAACAATTCTTCATAAGAAGGATTGTGGATAATTTCCTTAACGCCGGTAATGCCGTATTTTGTTAAATCCAACTGTTTCATAATGCAATAAACCTCTTTCCTTAAAAATTTTGCTATAAAATATTTCAATACTCAGATTGCATATACGAAATATGCGGAGTGAGTTTAATTGACTAAAATCAAACAATTTTCAATCAGCATATATTATACAACAAAAATCACGATTTGAAAACCCCTTTTTTAAATTATTTGCAATTTTTAGTAATTAATACTATTTTTGAAGAAAAACCGACTTCAAAATTGCAAATTTTAACATCAAACTTGCATTTTTAAGGCTTTTGTTAACATTTTTTGAATAATTTGTGAATAATTTATTCATATTCCGTTATCGAATTCACTTTTTTATCTGCAGGTGCTTGATTTTTTCCTTTTAAGCCATTATAATAATAGGAGTTTCAAATTTTACGGAGAATATACCGATGGAATTATTATTCAGACTTTTTATAAAAAATCATAATAATACAAATGATGAAGCAGTCCGCCGCAAATACGGCATATTGGGCAGTACAACCGGAATTGTGCTCAATCTCCTGCTGTTTGTCCTCAAGACTCTTGCGGGAGTTTTGACCCGTTCTATAGGCATTATTGCCGACGCGGTAAACAATCTGTCGGACGCAGGCTCCTCCATAATAACCCTCATAGGCTTCCGGCTGTCGGGCAAGCCTGCAGACCACGACCACCCCTTTGGTCACGGCAGATTTGAATATATCAGCGCCCTGTTTGTATCATTTATAATACTGCTTATGGCATTTGAGCTGTGCAAATCCTCCGTAAGCAAGATATTAACCCCGGAGGCAGTAAGCTTCAGCACGGTCTCCGCAGTGATATTGACCGTATCCATCCTGATAAAAGGCTGGATGTACCTGTTTAACAAAAAAATCGGCAAGACCATAAGCTCTCAGTCCATGGCTGCCGGCGCAAAGGACTCCCTATCCGACTCGGTTGCCACACTTGCGGTACTGATAAGTCTGGTTGTGTCCCAGGTGTTTCGCATAAACATAGACGGATATATGGGTCTGGCTGTATCGGTATTTATTTTTTATACAGGCATAAGCACCTTGAGAGACTCGGTATCTCCACTGCTTGGAGGCACTCCCGACAAGGAGCTGGTGCAGAATATAGAAAGCACAATCCTCGCTCACAAGGAGATTGTGGGTATACACGACCTTATTATACACAACTACGGTCCCACAAGATTTATGCTCAGTGTGCACGCAGAGGTGCCTGCAAGCAGCGATATACTCAAAATTCACGATACAATAGATATTATTGAGCGCGAGATTGCAAAAAAATTCAGGTGTGACGCAGTTATCCACATGGACCCCATAGAGACGGACAACGAGGTTATAGCCGAAGCCAGGGAGACTGTAAAAAGCATTATAAACGACATATCCCCTGCCCTTTCCATGCATGATTTCCGCATGGTATCGGGAGATACTCATACAAATCTTATATTTGACGTGGTGGTTCCCTTTGACTTTGAAATGAGCAGCAGGGAGCTTACCGGAGAGATACAAAAACGTGTGTTTAATCACAACAGCACATATTATGTTGTTATCACCATAGATAAAAACTATGTATAATAAAAGGAGACAAACATGAACGAAAACAAAATTCTTGCCACAGTGCAGGGCACACCAATCACAGAGGACCATATTGACGCAATGATAGTTGCTCTTGGACAGAGAGGTCAGGGCTACAACAATCCTCAGGGAAGACAGATGATTCTGGAGCAGGTTATCAACAGAAAGCTCCTGGTACTGGATGCCGAAAAAAATCTTTATGAATACGACCCTGAATTTAAGGCTGAGCTGGCTCAGATTAAGGAAGAAATGCTGGCTAACTTTGTTATCAAAAAGGCAGTTGAAGCAGTGACAGTATCTGACGAAGAGGTTCAGAAGGAGTATGACAGCAACCCCGACAAATTCAAAAAGGGAGAGTCCGTTGCCGCAAGCCATATCCTTGTAGACAGCGAAGATAAGGCAAAAGAGCTTATGGCAAAAATCGAAGCTAAGGAAATATCCTTTGAGGATGCCGCAAGAGAAAACAGCTCCTGCCCCTCCGGACAGAATGGCGGAAGCCTGGGTGAGTTCACCAGGGGTCAGATGGTACCTGAGTTTGACGAAGCCTGCTTCACCATGGAGGTTGGCGAGATGAGAGGTCCTGTTAAAACACAGTTCGGCTACCACATAATCAAGCTGACAGCCAAAAACGAAGCTCAGGCAATGAGCTTTGAGGAGGTAAAAGACGGTCTCAAGCAGCAGCTGCTTACCGAAAGACAGCAGAATGCCTATGAGAGCAAAATCAATCAGCTGAAAATTCTTTATCAGGTAGACAGATATTAAAAACACTAATTTAAAATACATTTCTTAACTTACGCCATTCAGGGACGGGGCGCTTTTTGCACAGAAAATCAGGATTTTCCATGCAAAAAGGATGCAAAGCATCTGACTGCCTCCGTCCCAGAAATGGCTCTTTTGTGCGCTGTTTGGTTTAGCTGCACTACACTCATGAGAAAAAAATCTGCCAATTATTTCCCCTTATTGACACACTTCTGTATTTGCCGGGCGTAACTCCGGTTTTCTTTTTAAATGTGCGTATAAAATAATACACATCATTGTATCCGCACAGCTTTGATATTTCCGAAAGCTTTTTATCCGTACTTTCAAGCAGGCGCACCGCCGCGCGTATGCGCACATCTGTGATATACTCCACCGGTGACATGCCCATAGAACGGCGGAAGCACGCCCGGTAGTGAGGCTCGCTCAGGCTCTCCATAGCCGCCAGAGTACCTACCGAAAGAGGACTGCCGAAATTCTGGTGAATATAGGTTACGGATTTTACAAAATCCTTTTTGTCCGGCTGTGCATATATAAAGCGGGATAACGCGGCGGTTATCTCTGTAAATATAGCGGCAGATACATCGTCAAAATATTCGTCACAGCGCACAAATTCCTCAAAAAGCCTTGTCCAGTATTCGTTAAAGCAATGATGTACACCGGGAGTGTATATGCGGTTTGTCTCAAGCTTAAATTTTTCGAGGCAGCCGCCTGCATTTTTCCCTGTAAAATGAATCCACAGATAGTTTACTCTGCTCTCCCCTGCAAGACAATAATGATACGTCGTGCCCGGCTCAATTATAAGCAGCTGACCTTCAGATATTGTGCAGCTGTTTTTGCTGAATTCTATATTCATTTTTCCCTCTGTTACATACATGAGATAATAATCCCGCCGCACAGAGCGGTGGTCTACATCCACAGTTTTGTCAACCACTCCTGCGCAGTTTACCGCAAGGTCTGAGATATTGTTGCAGATATTGGCATCAGACTCAAAGGGATAGTTATAATATGTCTGTTTTTTCAAAAATAAACACCGCCCAATCATCGAAAAGTTCATTTTATCAATTAATTAATACATTGCAATACTCACATAACTATTTTATAATAAAATCAAATAAAATGCAATGGAAAGGTTGTTGAAATATGAATTTAACCGTAAAACAAATATCGGATTTGCACAAGATAAGCACTGCAGATGACCTCAGTGTGCCGGATATTAACAGCAAGCTGCTGCTACAGGGCGAAAGCTTTTCGTACCAGATAGTAATGTACTCAGACAAAATGATAGATTTGTCAGCGAAAATCACATCAACCCTTAAAGATTTCATAACACTGTACAGGGTTGACAGCGTGATAATAGATCTGCCCATGTACCCTAAGTGCAGTGATGACAATTACATTACCCACAAGCCCGGCTATATGCCCGATTTGCTCACTCCTATCAACACAGAGAGAGACCATATGAAATTCTGTGAAAATATTGTTACAATCTGGGTAAAGGTGGATTTGCCAAAGGATATAAAAAGCGGCAATTATGAAATCGACATAGAATTTGACGGTATGAATGCGTACACCGGCGAAAAAGTCAATTTCATCAAAAAAATGAAAATTGAGATAATAAACGCACAGATGCCCGAGCAGAAAACAAAATTTACCCAGTGGTTTCATACAGACTGTATATCATCCATTCACAATGTGGAGATATACAGCGAAAAGCACTGGGAGCTTATAGACAAATATATGGCAATGGCATCGCAGCTGGGCATCAATATGCTGCTGACTCCCGTTATCACCCCTCCTCTCGACACCGAGGTGGGCATAACAAGACCAAATGTACAGCTGGTTAAAATAGAAAAAAAGGGAGACAAATATATCTTCGGCTTTGAACTCCTTAAACGTTGGATTGACCTGTGCAAAAAGAACGGTATAAAATACTATGAAATATCACATCTGTTTTCACAGTGGGGGCTCAAATTTGCACCCAATATATACATATATGAAAACGGCGTGGGCTCATATATATTCGGCTGGCACGTGGCATCAACAGCGCCGGAATATGCAGATTTCCTCAGGCAGTTTATACCTGAGCTTGTGGAATTTCTGAAATCAGAAGGCATTGCAGACAGCTGCTACTTCCATATATCCGACGAGCCTCACGCTGAACACCTGGAGGCATACAGCTATGCAAAAAATCTCATTAAACCGCTCATAGGCGACATCAAGACCATTGACGCCCTCTCCGACACGGAATTTTTTAAAACAGGCACAGTGGAAATACCCGTTCCCAAGATTACCGCTATTCATGATTTCCTTGATTTGGATACTCCCGAAAAATGGGTTTACTACTGCTGCAGTCACGGTCAGAAAGTGTCAAACCGGTTTATGGCAATGCCATCTGCCCGCACAAGAATTGTCGGTCTGCAGATGTACAAATATAGAGTGGAAGGATTTTTGCAGTGGGGCTACAACTTCTATTATTCTCAGTATTCGCGCTCACTTATCAATCCATATGTGAACACATCGGCAAACGGAGCCTTCCCCTCGGGCGATGCATTCACTGTATACCCCGGTGTTGACGGACCTCTGCCGAGTCTGAGAGGCTTTGTGTTCCAAAATGCTCTCCAGGACATAGAAATATGCCGTCTGCTTGAGAGCTATATCGGTCACGATGAAGTTGTAAAAATAATAGAAGATACTGCAAATATGACTATCACCTTCAACGACTACCCTGCAGGCAGTGATTTTATCCCTGAGGTTATGGATATAATAAAGCAAAAAATCAAAGAGGTAATCTGACGGCAGCCAAAAACTCATTAAATTAAATATAAAATTCAGTGTCAGGCAGTGCCTGAATCTCCATTCGCGTGTTGATTTGTGTAAACATTTCACACGCGAATTTTATTTGCATGATAAAATTTAGCTTAGCAGGCTGTCTTGTCAGACCACGTACACACTTTATGCGGAGCCATTTGGGGACGGTGGCAGTCAGATGCTTTGCATCCTTTTTGCATGGAAAATCCTGATTTTCTGTGCAAAAAGCGCCCCGCCCCTATAAAGTGGCGAGTAAAAATGATAATAATTCTACAGCCTGACGTCAGACTGTAGAATTATTCGTGATTTTGTTCGCCCGGATGTGGGACGTACATGCCGTGTCACACAAAAGCATTGTGCCACGGGGCTTTCAGCCTTTCATGTACGTCCCCACCGGGCTCTTGTGTGCGACAATTGAATTATTCTACAGCCTGACGTCCCCACATCCGCTTAATATTATATCCATTCCGAACGATTTTCGCAATTAATCATTCTATATGTAATTTATATAATTATAGAAGCTATCAGCGACATCAGAGGCAGTGTTGCCAGGGACAGAAGAGTTGTTACCGACACAATCTGTGAGGGATAGCCGGTATCCATATCAAATTTTTCCGCAAAGATTGCCGAAATAGCCGCAACAGGACAGGAGGCAGACAAAATCAGAGTTGTAGCAAGGAACGCCTCTATGCCAAGCAGCTTTAAAAATACCATTGCCGCAATAGGCAGGAAAATCAGCCTCACAAAGGTCACCACATACATGCCCGGCTGTTTTAATGCAGTCTTAAGCTCCGCCCTTGCAAGGTATGTGCCTAAAAGCAGCATTGCAAGAGGTGTGTTAAGAGAAGCAAAATAGCCTACAATATCCATAATCGGTCCTTCTATCCTTACCCTCAGGAAAAAGAGCACCAGAGCAGCGGCAACGCCTATTACGCCGGGATTTTTTATCAGATTTTTTGCCGAAAGGAGCTTTATGCTGCCGCCGTAGTGAAAAAGACCGTGTGTCCATACCAGCACATTAAAGATTGCCAGATACGCACTGCCCAGAAGCACTCCCTTATCGCCCATGGTTGCCTCAAGGAGAGGTATGCCCATAAAGCCGCAGTTTGAATAAATGCATGTAAAAATATCTATAATCCGTTTTTCGCGGTTTTGTTCAAAACGGCATATAACATAGGAAAAAGCTATAAAAATAACGTGAATCAATAAACTGAGAAGAAAAGCAAGTCCAAGCTCTTTAGCAATCTCGGGAGTATAGTCAATCTGGTATGCCTTTATCATTACACATGGTGTAACCACACTAAGAAGAATGCCCGATATATCCTTGGAGCCGTTTTTGGTAATAACATTTTTCTTTGAAAGTACAAAGCCGGTAAAAATAAGCACAAGCATTATAAAAACCTGCTGTGCCACAAGAGGAGCTATATTCATAAAACTCAACCTTTCCGAAAGTATAATTACTCCTTCTGTCAAGAAGAATATTTATTATATCACAAATCGAATAAAAAATAAAGGGGTTTTTAATTTAATTTTTAAACAGTAATATTTTTTTAAAAAGTTGAGTTTTTGGACAGGTTTATATATTGACGTGTTTTGTAAAATATTGTATAATTAATAAAATACATTTAAACGGAGGGGACAAATAAATGCAAAAAGCATACTTGGTATTGGAAAACGGCAAGGTGTTTGAAGGTGTTGCTTTTGGTCAGTCCGGTGAAGCAACAGGTGAAATTGTCTTCAACACCGGCATGGTTGGCTACGGCGAAACCCTTACCGACCCGTGTTACTACGGACAGATGGTGGTACAGACATTTCCTCTTATAGGAAACTACGGCATCATCAGCGAGGACGTTAAAGATAAAAAATCATATGTCAAAGGATATATCGTAAGAAACTTCTGCGATGCTCCCAGCAATTTCCGCTGCGACGGTCTTATTGACGATTATCTCAAGGCTCAGGGCGTTGTGGGAATCAGCGGTATTGATACAAGAGAGCTCACAAAGCTTATCCGTGACGCAGGAACCGTAAGAGGAAAAATCGTGACGGATATATCCGACCTTGGCAGTATTATAAATGAAATAAAAGGCTATGAGAATAAAGGCGGCGTAGCTGCTGCAGTATCCTCAGACAAAGCCGAATGTGTAAAAGGTGACGGCAGATATCATGTGGTTGTATACAACTTCGGCGCAATGAGAAATCTTGTGTCCGAGCTGTCAAGCCGTGACTGCAAAGTGACAGTCGTTCCCTACAGTGCGTCAGCCGAGGAGGTTATTACACTGGGAGCCGACGGGGTTGTTATTTCCGACGGTCCCGGAGACCCAATGGAAAATACAGCTGCCATAGCTGAAATCAAGAAAATTGCAGACAGCGGAATCCCGGTATTCGGCATTTCTCTCGGACATCAGATACTGGCTCTTGCCATGGGTGCAAAGACCGTAAAGCACAAATACGGTCACCGCGGTGCAAACCAGCCTGTTAAATTTATCGACGAAGGCAGAGTGCTCATCACAAGCCAGAATCACGGATACAATGTTGAGCCGGACACACTTCCCGCCGGCGCAAGGGTAAGCTTTGTAAATGTCAACGACGGCACCTGCGAAGGCATTGAATATGCCGGCAAAAAGGCATTTTCGGTACAGTTCCTGCCTTCCACCTGTGACAGTCCCCACAGCACAGGATTTTTGTTTGACAAGCTTATTAAAATGATTGAGGAGGAGAAATAATATGCCGCTTAATAAGAACCTGAAAAAAGTTATGGTTATAGGCTCAGGCCCTATAGTTATAGGTCAGGCAGCAGAGTTTGACTACGCAGGCACACAGGCATGCCGAGCTCTTAAGGAAGCCGGTCTTGATGTTGTACTGGTTAACTCAAACCCCGCAACCATAATGACAGACAATGCAATGGCTGATGAAATATATATCGAGCCTCTCAATCTTGATACCGTTAAACGTATTATCGAAAAGGAAAAGCCGGACAGCCTGCTCTCCACCCTTGGCGGTCAGACAGGTCTTACACTGTCAATGCAGTTGGCAAAGGAAGGCTTCCTTGAAAAACATAATGTAACTCTCCTGGGCGCAAACCCCGAGACTATAGACAAGGCAGAGGACAGACAGTGCTTTAAGGACACCATGGAGGCTATAGGTCAGCCCTGTATCCCCTCACTGGTTGTAAATACCGTTGAGGATGCCATCGCATTTGCAAACCAGACCGGCTATCCCCTCATTATCCGCCCCGCATTTACCCTGGGCGGCACCGGCGGTGGTATTGCAAAGGACGAGGCTGAGCTGAGAGAAATCAGCGAAAACGGACTTTATCAGTCTCCTATCCACCAGATACTTGTTGAAAAATGTATCTCCGGCTGGAAGGAAATCGAATTTGAGGTTATCCGCGACAGCGCAAACAATGTTATCACAGTTTGCTCCATGGAAAACCTTGACCCTGTGGGAGTACACACAGGCGACTCTATAGTTATCGCTCCTGCAGTTACCCTTTCCGAAAAGGAATATGGTATGCTTAGAAATGCGGCACTGAAGATTGTTTCCGCACTGGGTGTTGAAGGCGGCTGTAACTGTCAGTTTGCTCTTAATCCCGAATCCTTTGAATATGCGGTTATCGAGGTTAATCCCAGAGTTTCCCGTTCCTCCGCACTGGCATCAAAGGCTACGGGCTACCCAATCGCAAAGGTTGCAACAAAGATTGCCATCGGCTATACACTGGACGAAATCAAAAATGATATCACCGGTGTTACCTATGCGGCATTCGAGCCCTCTGTTGACTATGTTGTTGTAAAATTCCCCAAATGGCCCTTTGATAAATTTGTATATGCAAACAAGACTCTCGGTACCCAGATGAAGGCTACCGGTGAGGTTATGAGTATAGGCACAAGCTTTGAGGAAGCTATAATGAAGGCTGTAAGAGGTGCTGAAATCAAGCTTGACTCTCTCAACAACCCTGTGTTTGAAAGCAACACAGACGAAGAAATCAGAGAGAGACTCCATGTGTGTGACGACAACAGACTTTTTGTTGTATTCCAGGCACTCAAGAGAGGCATTTCCGTTGATGAAATCCACTCAATAACCATGATTGACGAATGGTTCCTGTCAAAGCTTCTTAATCTTGTTAAGCTTGAAAGCAGGCTTGCTGCAGA
Organism: Clostridia bacterium; assembly: GCA_017481205.1. Lineage (GTDB taxonomy): Bacteria > Bacillota > Clostridia > UMGS1810 > UMGS1810 > RGIG4708. The sequence continues at coordinate 16,461 of JAFUPN010000009.1, forward strand.
GGAGCTTACGGACGAGCTCTATATAGAAGCAAAGAAAAACGGCTATCCCGACAAGGTTATTGAAAGAATAAGCGGCAAAAAGGTGAAAAATCCCAGAAAAGCCGTGTTTAAGATGGTTGACACCTGTGCCGCAGAATACGGTGCAATGACACCTTACTTCTACTCCACCTACGACAGCGAAAACGAAGCAGCTGAGTTTGTATCAAAGCTGGATAAGGACAGAAAGACTGTTATAGTTTTTGGCTCAGGTCCTATCAGAATCGGTCAAGGTGTTGAATTTGACTATGCGTCGGTACACTGCGTATGGTCTCTTAAGGAAAAGGGCTTTGACGTTGTTATAGTAAACAACAACCCCGAAACCGTATCTACAGACTTTGACACAGCAGACAGACTCTACTTTGAGCCTCTCACTCCCGAGGATGTTATGAACATCATCGAAACAGAAAAGCCCTACGGTGTTGTAGTGGCATTCGGCGGACAGACAGCTATCAAGCTGACAAACTTCCTTGACAGCAATGGCATCAGAATACTCGGTACCTCTGCAGACAGCATAGATGCTGCCGAGGACAGAGAGAGATTTGACGAGGTTCTCGAAAAGCTCGGTATCCAGAGACCAAAGGGTCTTACCGTCATGACAACAGACGAGGCACTTGAAGCTGCTCACCAGGTTGGTTATCCCGTGCTTATGCGTCCTTCATACGTACTTGGCGGACAGAATATGATTATCGCATTCAACGACCAGGATATTATCGAATACATGGATATCATCCTTGCAACCAATATTGAAAACCCCGTGCTTATCGACAAATACCTCATGGGTACCGAAATTGAGGTTGACGCAATCTGCGACGGCAAGGACATCCTTATCCCCGGTATCATGGAGCATATAGAAAGAGCCGGTATTCACTCCGGTGACTCCATTGCCGTATACCCTGCATGGAACCTTACAGACGACATGACAGAAAAGGTTATCAGCCACACAAGAAACCTGGCTCTGTCCTTCAATACAATAGGTCTTATCAATATCCAGTACCTGATATATGACAACGAGCTGTATGTAATCGAGGTTAACCCCCGTTCTTCAAGAACCATACCCTACATCAGCAAGGTTACCGGTATCCCCATGGTTGACCTGGCAACACGCACAATGCTGGGCGAAAGCCTCAAGGATATGGGTTACGGCACGGGACTTGCTCCCCGCTCACCCTATGTAGCGGTCAAGGTGCCTGTATTCTCCTTTGAAAAGCTCATAAATGTTGACAACCAGCTCGGACCCGAAATGAAATCCACCGGCGAGGTTTTAGGTATTGCAAACACTCTTGAGGAAGCTCTGTACAAGGGTCTTCTCGGTGCCGGCTACAAGATGAAGCATGACGGCGGCATATTCATCACTGTCCGCGATGTTGACAAGGGCGAAATCGGCGATATCGCAAAGAAATTCCATGAGCTTGGCTTTAAGCTCTATGCAACCGCAGGAACAAGCAAGGTATTCCAGAAATACGGTCTTGAATGTGAGGTTGTGCCCAAAATCGGCGAGGCTGATTTCAACCCCATTACCCTTATGGAAAGCGGCAAGGTAAATTACGTTATCTCCACCTCCTCAAAGGGACGTATCCCCACCAGAGACAGTGTTAAGATAAGAAGAAAATCCATTGAAAGAAACATCCCCTGCCTCACCTCACTGGACACTGCAAATGCTCTTGCAGACAGCATGAGAAGCAGATATTCAGTTCATTCTCTTGAGCTTGTTGACATCAACAATATGCGTAAGGAAAAGATGAAGCTGGAATTTACCAAGATGCAGTCCAACGGAAATGACTATATCTACTTTAATATAATGAATCAGAAGATAGACAATCCCGAGGGTCTCAGCGTAAGCCTTTCCGACAGATACTGCGGCATAGGCGGCGAGGGTGTTGTACTTATTGACAAATCAGAGGTTGCAGATGCAAAAATCCGTATATTCAACCTTGACGGAAGCGAAGGCAGAATGAGCGGTAACGCAATCCGCTGTGTGGGTAAATATCTCTACGACCACGGCATTGTGAACAAGCTTGATATCACCATTGAAACCCTCAGCGGTGTGAAAAAGCTCAGCATGACCAAGAAAAACGGCATTGTTGCCACAGTTACCGTAAATATGGGTCAGCCTGAATTTGAGCCTGCAAGCATACCGGTTAAGCTGGAGGGCGACAGGATTCTTAACAGGGAAATCGAGATTGCAGATGGCAGCTATGTGGTAAACTGCCTGTCCATGGGCAATCCCCACTGTGTTGTATTTACAAACAATCTTGAGGAAATCAACCTTGAAGAAATCGGACCCAAGTTTGAAAACGCTCCAATGTTCCCCGAAAGAGTAAACACTGAGTTTGCAAAAATCATTGACAGCAATGTTATTATGATGAGAGTATGGGAACGCGGTAGCGGCGAGACCATGGAATGTGGTACAGGCGCATGTGCAGTTACTGTTGCAGCAGTTGAAAACGGCTACTGCAGCAAAAACGAAGAAATCCGCATCAAGCTCCCCAAGGGCGAGGTTACAACACGCTATGCCGAAGACGGCACAGTATATCTGACCGGCGATGCAAAGAAGATTTATGACGGCGTGATTGAACTGTAATAAATATTAATAAATTCAAAAACCGGCTGATTTGGATATAATCCGATATCAGCCGGTTTTTTTGTATAAATTTTTTTATGTACTTTTTGCGGTCAATTTTTCTCACAGCTATAGTGTGGCTAAACCAAACACTGCACAAAAGAATCATTGAGGATGGCAGACTGTCGAATTATTATCGGATGCTGTCTTCACCATAAAAAAATGCGCAGCCGGAGCTACGCACGAAAAATACGGAACTCCCTATGTCGCCAAACATAATCTAAATATAGTGCACAATAACAACGTATACAGAGATTGAAGTTCCGGATTTTTACCGAAAGCTATTTTCAAGGTTTATCAGTATCAAAAAGCAAGGTTACGGGGCCGTCGTTTACCGAATGAACCTTCATATCGGCACCAAACTCGCCGTGCTCCACCTTAAAGCCGCGCTCCTTACATTCCTGCATAAACCTTTCGTACAGAGGAATTGCAATATTGGGCTTTGCCGCACCGGAAAAGCCCGGACGGCGGCTCTTTAAATCAGCAAAAAGGGTGAACTGGGATATCACCAGAAGCGAGCCGCCAACCGACTCAAGATTAAGATTCATTTTGCCGTTTTCGTCCTCAAAGACTCTTGTGCCACAAACCTTATCTGCAAGCTTTACGGCGGTTTCCTCAGTATCCTCAGGACCTATGCCCAGAAGCACAAGGAAGCCCTGTCCTATCGAACCGTTTATTTTTCCGTCTATAGTAACCGACGCTTCAGTTACTCTGGTTACAACTGCTTTCATAGTTATCTGCCCTCTTCATAGAGATTTTTGCTGTATACGCCGTCAGCAATAAGCCTGCGGAATGCCTCAGCCACAGCAGCCTTGTCTTCTCTGTAGGTCACGCCAAACCATCTGTCGCGGCTCTCAAGCACTGCCACATCAGCCTTGCCTGACTTGATGAGTCCGTCAATGATTGTAGGAAGAAGGTATTCCCCCTTGAGATTATCGGCACCACCCTTTTCCAGAAATTCCGGAAAGCCTTTTTCAAGCACATCAAAGATTTCTGGTGTAACTCCCCACATATTCATGGACACATGAGCCATCGGGTCTATGGGTGTTAAAGTTCCGTCATCATTCTGCACTGCCGCGCCGCTGTCGGTTTTGACAATATCATATGTTTCCTCAACCCCGGTAAGATGCTCATTTTCATCCACAATACAGATACCGCGGGTAACACCGCCGTTGTCGGAAAGTGTGTTTTTGAGAATAAAGCCCGCCATGCAAAAGCTCATAGCCTCTCCCTCTGATGAATTGTTTACAAGGAAATCATGAACCTTTACAAAAGCCTCCTTACCGTAGTAGTCATCGGCATTGATTATAACAAATGGCTCTTTTACTATGTTCTTACAGGCAAGTATCGCCTGACCGGTGCCCCAGGGCTTAGTTCTGCCCTCGGGAACAGAAAAGCCGTCAGGAAGATTATCTATTTCCTGAAAAGCATATTCCACAGGACAAACCTTTTTTATTCTGTTTCCGATTATTCTGATAAAATCCTCTTCGATGTCATGTCTTATAATGAAAACCACTTTGTTAAAGCCTGCCTCAAGGGCGTCGTGAATAGAATAATCCATTATTATTTCGCCGCCGGGTCCCACAGGCTCCAGCTGCTTTATACCGCCTCCGAATCTGGAGCCGATGCCTGCAGCCATAATTACAAGTGCAGTATCCATTTTGTCAATCCTTTCATTAGTTATTGAAATTTTCAAACAGCTCCCTGATATCCTCGGGTACGGGAGCCTCTACAGTGATATTTTCTTTTGTCATGGGATGTACAAAGCTGACAGATGCACAGTGAAGTCTTGTTCTCTCATTTATCTGAGGAGCTCCGTACATATCGTCTCCGTATATGGGTGTGCCGATATAGCTCATGTGTACTCTGAGTTGATGGGTTCTTCCCGTAAGGGGTTTGAGAGTTACCAGGGAGATACCCGCCAGTGTTTTTTGTACCTCATATTCGGTAACTGACTCCTTGCCGCCGGGAGCGACACAGCGAAGTATAGCAGAGTTATCCGCTCTTTTCACAGGTGCCGAAATCCTGCCGTATGCAGGCTCGGGTACACCGTTTACCGCAGCCGTATATACCTTGCTTATCCGTTTGTTTTTTATATCATCACTGAGCCGCTGTGCAGAAAGAGCATTTTTTGCCACAAGCACCACTCCCGATGTATCTCTGTCCAGACGTGTTATTACCCGAAAGGTAAAATCACTGCCGCGGAAATAATACATCACCCCGTTTGCCAGGGTATCGGCATGATGATTCTGCGAAGGATGCGTAGGCATTGCCCTAGGCTTATTAAGAGCAATGATATCATCATCCTCATAGATAATATCCAGAGGCATTTCCACAGGCTCTATATTTTCAGAGGCTTCGTCATACACATTCAGCACCAGCTCCTGCCCAGAAGCAACCTGCTCGGTGACAAACACCCTCCTGCCATCAAGCATGATGCCGTCCTGAGCATTTTTGAGCCGCTTTACCAGAGCTGCCGACATACCCAGATGATTGCGCAGGAGATATTTTATCCTTCTGCCGTGAAGCTTATCATCAATCCTAATAGTTATTGTTTTCAAAGGCAGTCACCCTGTCAAAAGGTTATTGTCTGACCGGGCTCAACTGAGTATATGATGCTATCCTTTTCAAACCAGAGCTTAAATGCTGTGGGATTGGTGCACATGGTTCCCTCAACGTTAAAGAGAAGCTGCTTGTATGCATGAATATAGTCATATATTTCTATATTTGTGGCATACCAGATTTCATCCTCTCTGTTTGCCATAAACTCAACAAATTCCTCAATAACATTCCAGTTGTCCGCAGCTTCAAATTCATAGGTATGTCCCCAGAGATAAAACATTTTTGAAGGTCTGTTTTTGTCAAACTCCACAAAGCTCTTTGCCAGGTTCATAAGCTCTGGGTCTCTGTGATGGCAGGTAGCGGGAAGTCTGAGCCAGTCCTCGGGCAGATTGAATTTGTGAGTGGAAACAGTGGTTCTGGAATACACAATTCCGCAGTTTCTCAGCACATCAACCACTGTATCGCTGTGGGTACCGAAAGGATAAGCCATACCTCTTGTGATTTTGCCGGTGAGCCTTTCAAGATTTTTTCTATCCTCTAATATTTCATATGTACAGTGCTCGGGAGTGAGCTCCTCAAGATAAGGATGTGTCAGGGCATGAAGTGCAACCTCATGGTTTTTGTACACTTCCCTGCACTGAGATTCAGTCATCCTGCGATGAACATGTCCCTCCGGGTGTACAGTGCCCTCCGGTGAATATAGTCCGCTGTTTATATTAAAGGTACCCTTCATATTATATTTATCAAGGATTTCCATTAATCTGATATCCTGCTCCACTCCGTCATCATAGCTGAAGGTAAGAACCTTTGCTCTGCCTTCGGGAAATCTCATATATATCGCTTTAGCCATGCTTATTTCTCCTTTTTGTAAAAAAATAGTATTATATATATTATACCACCAAAAAAAATATTTTCAATACCAAACTCAAAAAAATGCAAAGCTGTTGTTAAATCTTTCCTAATACAGGTGCTGCAAGGCTTTTTGGTAACAAAAAATTGAAAAAGTGAAAAAATTTGTCATATTGATATTTTGCGGAATTGTTGACAAAAATGCATTTTTTTGTTATTGTTAATATTACAATTGTGTTTTTAAAAACGTGCGGCTTCGCATATGCCGCTAACCTTTAGGAGATTTCAATTATGAATGAAAATAACCGTACATTTATAAAATTATTCTGGTCTTATGCCATGATAATCATAATACCGGTTTTTGTTTTGGGATTTCTCACAATCAGTCTTTTGTTTGAAAATCTCGCTTCAGACACAGAAAAGCTTAATATGAATATAATCGGTCAGTCTGCAAACATTGCCGATGCCGAAATTACTAAAGCAACCTCATTGTTTTTTCAGGTAGAAAATGACAAAAAAATCAAAAGCTTTATACAGGGTCAGAGCTACCGCTACGGTATGGAGCAATACGATTTGTATGATATAATGAACGAGCTCAAGCTTCTCAATACCCACAATACGGTATCCGTAATGCTGGGATTTTATCTTCCGGACAGCAACCGGGTTATTGCCGACAGCTCCGTAACAACCTTGGAGGAATTTTGTGATATAACCTTTGCCGATGAAGAAGGCTCTCCCGAAAGCATAAAAGAGCTTTTTGCCGGTGTGGGTATGAGAAATCACTTTATTACCCGCCGTGGCAAAGAGGATGAAAATGTCATAATGTGCTTCAAGGCAATGAATTTAGACGGCAGCTTTAACCGGGCTATTGTGTTTGCCCTGCTGAACAGAGAAGTGCTTATATCAAAAATGATGATGGATGATACCGAAAATGATTTTGAAATTGCCATTGTAGGCACCGGCGGAGACATCATACTTAAATCCGACGGCTTTGATACAGACAGCATTGACAAGATAAACGGTGAAGATATCATCAAGGTAAAATCAGACGCAGTAGACGGAAGCTATATATACACTATGAAAAACGGCGGGCTTGCCGGCAATGTGGGATACATAACCCTCATTTTCCTTATGCTTATGCTTATCACCGTGTTTATAAGTGTCTTTCTGGCATATCTACATATGCAGAAGATGAAAAAAATGATTCTCGGTGTGTTTAACGAGAGCAAGGGACTTGAGGACAGTCTCAGCGAACAGCTGGAAAATGCCAAGGAGAGAATCCTCTCAAATCTTTTGCACAATATTCGTACAGAAGCAATCAGCGGTGCTGACTCCATGTCTAAATACGGCATTAGTTTTGCAAAAAAATATTTTGCCGTGATGACAGTATCCGATACTCAGACAGACAACAGCGAGGTCTTTTCATCCGTAGAGGAAAGCGCATGGACAGAGCTTAACAATATAGTAAAGCTGAAATTAGCTGAGATGAGCATGACCTGCGAAATGGTGCGAACAGGTACAAACTCATATTCATATATACTCAATTATGATACATCCGGAGCAACAGCGGGGCTTAAAGTGCTCCCTGCAGAAATTCTCAAAGGCTACAGCATTTCCATAAATATAGGTATAGGCGATGAGACAGAAAGCCCGGAGAAGCTTTATACATCCTACGAGGGCTCGGTGTCTGCCCTGCGCTTCGGTCTTAACGAAAGACCCGGCGAAGCAGTATTCTATGAGGAAATCCACAGCCTGGAAAATGCAAAAATCTACTACACAGTAGAAAAAGAAAAGCAGCTTATACGCAGTATCAAAATGGGTGCTCAGTCCAACGTGACAGAAATTCTTGACGAGATACATACAGTCAATTTCAAGGAGCGCCATATCCCCCACGGTATGCTGAAGCGGCTGATATTCAATATTTCCCTTACCGTATACAAGGTTCTTGACGAAGCCTATGAGTTGGATATCGAAAAGCACGAGAAATACGGCAGAGTATGTCAGAACCTGTTCCGTAACGACAATTCCGAAGAATGCTTTGCTATACTCAGAGAGATATGCGTTTCCTTGTGCGACGACATAGGCAAGCAGTCCGGCGAGGATGCAATAAAGGATCAGATTGTGGATTATATAGCCGAAAACTACATCGACGATTCCCTGTCTCTTGAGGTGCTTGCAGAGCATCTGGAGATAAGCTATCACTATCTCAGCAGACTGTTTAAGGAATACTTAGGTACAAACTTTGTAAGCTACCTTACCCTGGTACGTCTGGAAAAAGCAAAAGAGCTGCTCAAGACCACAGACCACACCATAGAGACAATTGCCGAAAAAACAGGCTTTGTGGGAAGTAACTCCCTTATCAGAGCATTCAAAAAATATTATGATATAACACCAGGCAAATTCAGAAAAATGTAAATAAAAAATATGCAAAATCCCCAAAGCAGGATAAATGCCTCAATAATCGAGATACTTTCCTGCTTTGGGGATTTTTTTGCGTCAATGCCTTTTTTATAAAACGGAATGCCGCCGGATAGCTTATAGCCTTCCCTGGAGGGGAAGGTGGGTTGCGAAGCAACTCGGATGAGGTGTAGGAACGTCAGTTCCGTTGCTAATCACACAGCTATTTTAATAACGCCATCAAAGATGGCTACACCTCACCACCGCCTGCGGCGGAGCCTCTCCTCCAGGAGAAGCCTTAGCCGGTCAAAGCCGCACAAACACTGATTTTGCAAAAAATGATGATTTCGCAAAAATTGAACATATAGATATATATTATATACATTAATATTATATATATGCTCAGGATAAAAATTATACAAATGACAAAATCTGCCGCTTGATTTTTTGGCGTAAAACTCGTAAAGTAGAATCATAAAATAATTTTATAGGAGGAATTTTTATGAAAAATCTAAAAAAGCTTACCGCTTTAGGACTGGCAGCATTACTTACTGTTGCTGCAGCAGGATGCGGCGGTGATGATGAACCCGCAGTGGTGAACAAGGGCACAGGTGAAATTCCTGAAACCCTGACCATTTATTGTGGTATAAGCGGATATGCCACAAAAGCAGGCGCAAAGGATATGAATGATATGCTTCCTTTCCAGATGATGGAAGAGTTTACCGGCTGTCATGTAGAGTGGATTCACCCTGCAACAGGCTCTGAGGAAGAGAAATTCAACCTGACCATCGCATCAGGCAATCTGCCCGATATGATGGTTTCCAACTGGAAGGGCGTTCAGGGCGGAGCAAAGATGTATGCCGATGACGGCGTTATCATCCCATTAAGAGAGCTCATGGAAGAAAACATGCCTAACCTCACTGCATACAATGCGCAAAAGCCCCACGTGGCAAAGCAGTACATAGACGACAGTGGCGAAGTGTACTATATCCCCTTTATCAGAAAGGATGAACAGCTCAAGGTATACCAGGGTCCCCAGATTCGTCAGGACTGGCTGGAAAAGCTCGGACTCGAAGCACCCACAACTCCCGACGAGCTCTACAATGTGCTCATGGCATTTAAGACCCAGGACCCCAACGGAAACGGCGAAGCTGATGAAATCCCCATGTCCGGTGTTAAGTTTGAGAATACATCACAGGCGATAGGTAATCTTCTCTGGATGTTTGGCACAGCAAATGGCTTCTATGTTGAGAACGGTCAGGTTAAATACGGCGTACAGGAAGACGCCTTTGAAGAAGGTCTCAAATACATAACCAAGCTTTATGCAGATGGTCTTATAGACAAGGACTATCTCCTTAACGACAGAGATAAGATGGACAACAAGTTTATGAATGACAAGGTTGGCTTTGTATATTCACTCCAGCCCGGTAACTACTACAAGAATATGAATGACGGCACAAGAAAAGTAACCGGTATTGCTCATCCAAAGGCAGAGGGAGTTACAAACAACGTATTTGATTCGTCATATACCCAGGACGTAACAGGTATATCAATCGCTGTTACAACTGCAAACGAAAATCCCTCAGGAAGTCTTAAGTGGCTTGACAATTTCTACGGCGGCAAGGGTCTGGAAATTATAAACTTCGGTAAAGAGGGCGTAAGCTTTGAATATGATGCGCAGGGTAATCCCAAGCTTACCGACTATATCTTCAACAACCCCAACGGCAAGTCTCAGCAGGAAATGAGCGGTCTCAGCCTCGGTACCTATCAGTCAAACTTCCCTGCACTCCAGCTCTGGAGCTACTATGAGCAGATTCTCAGCCCCTGGGGTAAGGAATCTATAGAAACCTGGGCAGGCTCTGCAGGTACAGACGGTGTTGTTCCTCCTCTCAGCTTCACAGAGGAAGAAAACGAAACCATCGCTCAGAACATGTCACAGATTGAAACCTTTGTAAGCGAGAGAATCAACAAGATTGTTATCGGAAACGGTTCAATAGACGAGCTTCCCGAAATCCGTGAAAAAATCAAGTCTATGGGAATCGACGAGGTTATTGAAATATACAACAATGCACTTAAGCGTTATAACGAAAGATAGGAGCTTGCTTCATGAAATCAAACAATTTGAGTGTTCAGCCGTTGCATAAAAAAAGCCTTTTAAAGCGAATGGCTGAATACAAGCATATCTATATAATACTGCTTCCTACTCTGCTGTACTACCTGATTTTCAAGTACATACCAATGTTTGGAAACGTAATTGCATTTCAGAAATATTCCATAACCAAGGGAATATTTGAAAGCAGATTTGTGGGAATGAAAAACTTTGTGGATTTTCTCACAAACTATAAGTTCTGGGAATTGCTGCGCAACACCCTCAGCATAAACTTCTATGATTTGCTGTTCGGCTTCCCGGCACCCATACTCTTAGCACTGCTTCTTAACGAAGTGCGGGTGCTCTGGTTTAAAAAATCTGTTCAGACCATCACCTACATGCCTCACTTTATCTCAACGGTTGTAGTGTGCAGTCTGATACTGACCTTTGTATCCAGCGACGGTATGATTAACTCCCTCAGGGCATTGTTTGGAGCGGAGTCCATATCATTTATGACCGAGCCCAAATACTTCTACACAATCTATGTGGCGTCCGGCATATGGCAGGGCGTGGGCTGGGGAAGTATCATTTACATAGCCACAATGTCCTCAATAGACATGGAGCTGTACGAAGCAGCAACCATTGACGGTGCCGGACGCTTCAAACAGGCTCTGTATATCACCCTTCCCGGCATAAGCGAAACAATTGTAATCCTGCTTATCATGAGAGTCGGTCAGATGCTGAGCTTAGGCTACGAAAAAATTATTCTGCTGTACAACCCCTCAATATACGAAACCGCCGACGTTATATCCACCTATGTTTACCGCCGCGGTCTTATAGAGGGAGACTACAGCTACTCTGCTGCAGTTGGTATGTTCAACTCGGTAATCAACTTTATTCTGCTTATGACTGCCAACACCGTGAGCAAAAAGCTCAAGGGCAGCGGCTTGTGGTAATGGAGGTGCGATAAAATGGTTTATAAAAAGACTAAGGGAGAAATAATATTTGATTGCTTCAACTATCTGTTTCTCACTCTTCTGGTAGTTGTTACCCTGTACCCCTGTTACTATGTTTTGGTGGCATCGGTAAGCAACCCTATTGAAATATTCGCCAGCAACGGTATGCTCCTTTATCCAAAGGGCTTTTCACTGTCATCATATGCCGAGGTTATAAAGAGCGACCAGATATGGATTGGCTATAAAAACACAATCATTTACGTTGTATGCGGCGGATTTTTAAGCGTAATGCTCACAGTTACCGCTGCATTCGGTCTTACAAGAAAAGGTCTCCCCGGAAAAAATCTCATTATGTTCCTCATAATGTTTACCATGTATTTTTCCGGCGGTCTTATTCCTACATACCTGGTGGTTAAGGCTGTGGGACTTCTCAACAGTCCTCTGGCAATGATTATTGTAAATGCGGTTACAACCTACAACCTGATAATTACAATATCCTATTTCCGCAATATGCCGGATACCTTGGAGGAAGCGGCAAAGATAGACGGTGCAGGAGATTATACAGTGCTGTTCCGCATAATGCTTCCTCTGGCAAAGCCTATTATAGCAGTTATTTCGCTGTACTACATGGTTGCTATATGGAACAACTTTATGACAGCGCTGATTTACCTCAGCGACAGAAAGTACTTCCCTCTGCAGATGATTCTGAGAGAAATACTCATTCAGAATAATACAGACTCTGTCGCGGCAAGCGGTACTGCAGATGATGCTCAGGCATATGCCGAGAATCTTAAATTTGCAATAATCGTTGTATCCACACTGCCCATACTGTGTGTATACCCATTTATTCAGAAATATTTTGTAAAAGGTGTTATGATTGGCGCAATCAAGGGCTGATAAGGAGGGACAGAATATGGAAAATATACCCGTTTACTGGAAATCCGGTGTTGACGACGCGATTGAAATGCTGAAAAACGTAAAACGCGGCAAGGTGACAGCCGAGATCCGCTCAGCAGGCGGCAGACCTGTACAGCTCCTTGTGTATGGAGATAAAAATGAGCTGAACAGAACCGCAAACCTCAGCTGTGCTCTCGGAGCAGGAGACAAAAGCTGCTACGCAGACAAATCAAAGCCGGACTACAAACCAACAATTCTCATAGTAGGCTGTGTACACGGCGGCGAATTTGAGGGGACAGTGGCATTGCTTAACCTTATAAGCCTGCTGGAAACAGGAGCAGACCTTAAGGGCGAGGCAAACGAATTTTTATCAAAATCGGCAGAGAGGGTAAATATACTCATTATCCCCTGCCTCAACCCCGACGGGAGAAGCAGAATTGACTTTCCGTCATTTGTGGGCAAGACCTTTGAGGATTTGCGCTATTACAACCAGGGAACCTGGAAGGACGGCACGCTGTGCGGTTGGCCCGAGTGCAAAAAAATACATCCCATGAAAGGACACTGTGAGTTTTTGGGTGCATACTTCAACGACGACGGCGTTAATATTATGCACGACGATTTTTTCGGCAGGAAAGCCAACGAAACCCAATTTTTGTTTGACACAGTGGATATGTACTCGCCTGATTATACAATCCTTCTTCACGGCGGTACAAACACTGTAAACTGCATACTCAAGCCTTCATACGCGCCGGACGCGGTGAAGGAGGATGTGACGGAGCTGGAGAATGCCATGATGGCTCACTGCGAAAGTAAAAATCTGGCATACCATGTAACCCCCATGGACAGAGGCGAAAATAAGCCTACACCCTGCTCCTTTAACCTGACCTCCGCTCTGTATCACTTCAGCGGAGAGCCCTGTGTAACCTACGAGAGCAATCAGGGTCTTACAAACTGCAGCAGCCCTGCAATGACCCATGACGAAATCTACAGGGCGCATATGATTTTGTTTGAAGAAGCAATAAAACATATTGAAAAGAAGGAGGAAAGCTAAGTATATGAAAAGAAATTTTGCAAAGCCTCTCATATCCTTTGTACTCTGCATAGCAATGCTTGTGGGCACAATGCTCCCGGCGGGTGCGGCATGGGACGGATATAAAGCAGAGGAAACTGGCGAAGAAACAAAAATGCTGGTTAATGTATCCAATGTTGCGACCATATTTAACGCAGGAGGAATCCCCTCTACCAAATATGTGAAAAACGGCAAATATGCGGCACACTGGAAAAACCATACAAAGACCACCACCCTCAATTTTACCAAGGTAACAAGAGACTGGTCAGACTGCAACACAATATGCTTTGATATCTATTCGGAAAAGGCAACCGGAGCAAATCTTGTGTTTATGGTATATGCCGACTATGTGCCCACCCCCGGCAAGACTATATCTTATCTGAGATATGACCTCAAGCTCAATTTTGAGGGCTGGAAGCATTTTGAGGCACCTACCTCGGAATTTACAAACGGTAACTATGCCGACTGGGCAAAGATAAATGAGCTTAAGTTTATAGCAAGCGGCTGGGGATGTACTCCTAATCCCGAATCAAGCATTTATGTAAGCTCCGTTTACGGACTCTACGGCGAACAGGAAGAGGAGGAATCTGATGTGATCAGCATGGATATCCCCGAGGAAAGTCAGAAAAAGGTTTTTGAAACTCTTGCAGGCTCAACCGCTGTCATGAATTTTGCTGACAATATGGCAGTAGACGGCAAGCTGCAGCCTGTTTCACCTGCCGACAGAATTACCACCTGGGACGGTGTGAGCGTTGCTCCCGTAAGCTTTTTTGAAAACGTACTGGGCGCAAAGTCAACTGCATCCGGCGATGAGGTTACCCTTACTCTTAATTCAAAAAGTGTTAAGCTGAAGGGTGGTTCTTCAAGCTGTGCATCCGGCGATCTTGGCGCTACAGTCAAGGTAAGCGACGGTGTGTTCTATCTGCCTCTTGCATCTACCCTTAAGGCACTGGGCAAGAGTGCAACAGAGGTTGAGGAGCTTGTTATTATCGGCTCCGACGAAAGTGCGGCAAATATAGCAAAGAGCAAGACTATAGTAAAAAATCTTAAAACCATGCTCTGTGCAAAGAAGTTTACCACCGATAATATAAAGAAATCCGACTGGAAGGCACTTAAGGACAACTGGAGAAAATATCTCACCGGTGATGATAAGAAGGACCTTAACGACCCGGAAATAGCGGCAAAGATTAAATCTGTTGAGTCCTCCTGCGAGACATCACTGCGCAATATGAACAAGGATACCGAAATCCTTGCACTCTTCGGTACAAAACCTGTTGAGACAACATCCAATATGACAACCCAGTTTAACTATCTGTACAAGATGGCAGAAGCCTACGGCACCTGGGGCAGTAAATATTATAAGGATGCCGGTCTTAAGAAAGACATTATATTCACTCTCGACTGGCTGTACGAAAACCTCTACGGTCAGGACGAAATCGACGGCAAGGGCTGGAGAGACACCTCCGGCTACAACTGGTGGGACTGGTACTGCGGCTCGGCTAAGCCTCTCTGTGACACACTTATGATTATGGAGAACGACCTTT
The DNA here is from genome assembly GCA_017481205.1 of Clostridia bacterium. Classification (GTDB taxonomy): domain Bacteria; phylum Bacillota; class Clostridia; order UMGS1810; family UMGS1810; genus RGIG4708. Next base: position 31,483 of record JAFUPN010000009.1, read on the forward strand.
CTCCCGCAAAGATTAAGCAGTATCTTTCACTTTATGACCATTTGAGATTGAAGATGCGTACAAACATGACACCCGATAATGCGGCAAGCCGTGTATACACAGGTACAGCATCTGCGGCTCTTGAGGAAGACCTTGACCGTATGGCAAATATGATTAACGACTACAACCTGCTTCTGGTACCTGTAGAATCAGGCAACGGTACTCAGGAGGACGGTCTGTACAAGACTCACGGTTACTTTGCATATTCATCTGCCTACGGCACAAGCTCACTTCTTGACAGACTCACCAAGGTACAGTCAATCCTCGGCGGAACAGCCTTTGACTTTGCCACACCGTACAAATATGCTTCTTGCACATGGATGTATGAGACCTTCGGCCCTATTATGTACAACGGTAATATGACCAATGCTCAGTCCGGCAGAAGTAAGGGTGAGGAACCCGGCTTTACAAGATATGCTATTGGCGCAATGCTCGACTTTATCGGAGTATTCGGTATGGACGACGATATACGCCTTAAGCAGTTTATCCGCAGAAATGTTACGGAAGCCAACAAAAAGACAATTGAGAGCGGTCTTGAGATAGATCAGTTTATAAAGCTTCGTGAGGTTATGGCAGACACAACAATTCCGGATGAGCCATACTACAGAAACAAGATTTATTACACAGGCGATATGGTGGCACATCAGAGAGACGATTTCGGCTTTGCTCTGTCTATGTCATCTACAAGAATTGCCCCCTGGGAGAGTATCAACGGTGTTAACCTCTCCGGTTGGTACCAGAGCGACGGTATGCTCTATACATATATTGATACAGACCCCACAGCCTACGGTTCAAACTACTGGAAAAATGCAAACCCCTATCATATGCCCGGCACAACGGTAGATACCCAGGAGCGAATTGCAACCAGTATCAGGAACACCGCAGAGGTTCTCACAAAGCAGGATTTTGCCGGTGCAGCAGGCTTTGATGAGCTCTACGGCACAGCGGCTATGCAGCTTCAGGCATACAGCAATGACAACAAAAATGCTGTTCTCTCCACAGAGGAACACGGCGGTGATGCTCCTTATCATCAGAGCTCACTTATGGCAAAGAAAGCATGGTTCATGTTTGACGACGAGGTTGTTGCTCTTGGCTCCGATATCAATGCCAACGACGGCTTCGAGGTTCAGACAGTTATAGAAAACAGAAAGCTTGCCAAGTCAGAAAAGAAGGTAACTGTTGCAGAAAATGCAAATTCCTCTGCACCTTATGAAATCAAATCAGTAAAATCCAACTCCGACGACGGTAATGTGGTAGAAAACACCCTTGACGGTAACTATGACACACGTTGGTCTGCAGAGGGCAACTCACATGCAATCTATGAGCTGGAGGAGGCATTGCCAATCGGTTATGTTGGTATTGCTCAGTACGGCGGCATAGACGGCAAGCAGGCAATATTTGAGCTTCAGGTTTCAAATGACGGTGAAAACTGGACAGAAATCTGGGCAGGCAAGGCAAGCGGTAAGACAGCTTCCATGGAGCCCTATGATATGAAGGGCACTGTTGCAAAATATGTTAAGTACAACGGCCACGGCAGAACAAACTCTCAGTGGAACAGTATAACAGAAATAAAGATTTATCCTCCTCAGGCAGACGGTTCGATGCCTGTTGACGGCGCAGTAAGCGACGACAAGATATATGGCAGTGAAAAAATCACTGTGGACGGAACAGTTCTTGAAAAGGCTTCAACCTACAGAAAGAGCTTTGACAACCCCTCATGGATTCACATTGAGGATATGGCAGGCTACTGGCTGCCAAAGGGCGGCAAGCTCGAGATGGATAAGGTTGTAAAGACCAGCAGCTTCCTTGAAATGTGGCTCAGCCACGGAGTATCTCCCGCAAAGGGTACATACGAATATGTTGTACTGCCAAAGAAGACAGCAGATGAAACAGCGGCATATTCAAAGAATCCTGATGTAGAGATTCTCTCAAATACCGATAAGCTCCAATCTGTTAAGGAAAAGAATCTTGGCTTAACCGGTATTGTATTCTGGGAGGGCGGCACTCTCGGCGATATCACTGCTACAATGCCCTGTATCGTAATGGCAGGTAATAGCGGCGATACATATCAGGTAACAGTTGCCGACCCCACACAGCTTCTTGAATCGGGAAGTCTCACCATCAAGGGCAAGTATGAGGTGGTAGAGGCAGACGAAAGGCTGAAGGTTGCAACCGAGGGCGAAAACACGGTTGTAACAATCGACTTTGACGGCTCAAAGGGCAGAACACTTCCTCTTAAGCTGGCAAAGAAATAATGAAAGTACAATGAATTGCCCCTTGTGGCATGAATTGAAACCTTGCGGTTTCATGAATTGTGCACTGCGTGCACATGAATTGCACTTTCAGTGCATTAATGATGTTTTTCGCCATAAGCGAAAAACTACCATAATGTTTGCATAGCAAACAATTCATGGAGCGAAGCGAGAATTCATGACAGCTTGTTGTCAATTCATGCCTCATGCAATTCATCCTAATATCCAATATATTATATAGAAAGGAAAATTTTAAATGAAAAATTTGAAAACAAGAATTTTAAGCGCTATCCTTTCAGCAACAGTTCTCACATCTGCACTGCCCTTTATGGCAGGTGCGCAGACAGCGGCAGTTGAATATGATGCGACTCTCTTCAGCCAGGATTTTAATGCCGGCGATCTGGACGGAATGACTTTTAAAGACAGTAAGACAGTCCCCCTTACCATAAGCAATGTTTCGGCAAGTGACGAAGCTATTGCCGATGCCGAGAGCCATGGCAATGTTGCAAAGATATACAAAGGTGCCGAATCCGCAACCAAGGATGATGGTAGTGTCAATGAAGGTCTGGACAGCTATTTCAGAATCAATTATGAAACAGATGCTGACCCCATTGACGATAAGTTCCTGTCAGCTCCCGAAGCTCTCAGACAGGTTAAGGCTAGCTTTGATATTATGATTCCCACAGAGAATTGCGGATTAAATGTAAGGTTTTACAAGAGGTTCAGCCAGGGTACCGAAGGCACTGTGGCCGATAACCTTGCTGTTATGGGAAGCGGCGGAAATATCTCTTTCCTCAACAGCAGCAAGACTCTGCCGTGGGAAAACGGTAAATGGTATACACTGGAATTTATCCTTGATTTTGAGACAGGCACATATTCTGCATCCGTAAACGGAGAGCAGTGTGTAGAAAATATACCTTTTACAAATCTTAAGGACTGTATCACAGCTTTTGGTATAACCAATAGCAAAACAACAAGCGAATATACAATATATGTTGACAACTTTGACTTCTCTGTTCCCAAAACAAATCTTATTCCCGAAGATACAAATACTGTATGGGAAAATGATTTTGAAGCTGTTGAGGCAACAGACGGAGTTCTGCCCTCAGGCACCGAGAGCGGAAGCGGTATAAATGATGCGAGCATTGATATGCGAGTGGAGAAATGTAACTGGGAGATAAAGGAGGAGAACGGAAACAAATATTTCTACTTCGCTCCCTACGATAGCTCCAAGATTGCCAATGTGGGCAACAGAATAGACGGTTATTTTGCAACCAGCGGTCAGGACACAAGAAATAGTGGGGCTGATAGCGGTGTAAACACAGTGGATGTTTCTCCATATCCCATTGATGTAAATCCCATAGACCTGTTCAGACTTGATATGTCTGTAAAGCTTGACAGTGCATTCAATACCGGTATCAAGATCTATTACAGAAATACATATAAGGCAAATTATTCTACGCCTCTTGATATGTTCATTTTCTATTCAGACGGTTCAATCAAGCTTGGTGCAAAAACAAAGCTCAGTAAAACTTATACACCCGGCGAGTGGATAGATATCACTCTGTGGCAGGACTATCAGAAAAATGTAGTAACCTGCTTTATAGACGGCGAGTTTGCAGGTATTGCTCCTTTCCAGGAGATTCCCTTCTTCAACCAGATGAGAATCAGAACTTCTCCCTCCGAGAACTCCGGTGTGGATATAGCAAGCCTCGGTATGTCTATAGACAATATCAGATATTCCACAACCCGCAATCAGGATTATATCGACCGCAAGCCCTACAGTGGCTACGAAACTGATATTGCAAGCTTTGACTTTGAAGACCTTGCACCAAATACCACTCTGTTCCGTGTTGACAGTGCAGAGGGAACCGGTGTACAGGGTGCTAAGGTTGTAGATCCGGACGGCACTACTGTTGAATCAAAAAAATACTATGTACAGTCCACATCAACCGATCCGGCACCTGTTACCATAGTATATGACGGAGACAGAGAGAGCAATGTTGCCCTTGTTAATGTTAAGAATAATAGACTCGGTACAGGAAGAGCATATTCCCGTGATTTTAATACATTTGAAAAATATGGCAAATATCCGGATATTGTAAAGGCTGAGGTAGAAATGATGAAAACCTCCGGTGACGCATACATTTATATGAACAATATAAACGCAGAACTGTTTGTCTGGTTCAGCTCAAATCAGATTGCTTTTGACAACGGTACAGCACGTACAAGTAGTAATAGCAAAAACCCGGTAATCACAAAAGAAAACGGTGAATGGATAAAGGTTACCATGTATTTTGACTTTGCAAGCGGCAAGTACACAGCTTTTCTTGATGACGAGCTTATCGGCAGATACACCATTCCCTCATTGGTTACAAGCCCTGAAATGCTGTGTGTGTCAAGTAATACTGCCGGCGCTTTGTATGTAGACAGCATAAAGCTTACCACAGTTGAGCCTTATAGCGGAAGTGTTATCGGCGAATATATGGATACCAAGAATGAAACACATCTTGGCTATGTACTTAACAATGCTGATACCGAGAATGAATATAACTACGGTGTGTACTGTGCAAAGTATTCTGCAGACGGTAGCTTAGAGAATATCACCATTGCAGAAGAAGCTGTTGCGGCAGGTACAATGGAGCTCAAAAATCTCGAAAAGCTTGAAGCTGCAGACGGCGGATACTACACATACTTTATATGGGAAAACCTGACATCACTAAAACCACTTTTTGAAAGCAAAACAATAAAATAATGAAAAAATTTGCCAAATTCCTAATTTTAGTTTGCATTACACTTATTGCCGGCGTGTCCCCGGGGCACGCCGCCGATAAGGCACCATGCAGCTATGAGCTGTTTTTAAATAACTTTGAAAACAGCATGTCAGATATGACTTACAAATCAACCTGCATCCTCACAGATTCCCCTGTGGACGAAAGCCACGGAAGGGTCGCCGGAATGGTTTTTTCCTCATCTACCGACAACTACTGCGGACCGGAATATGAGGTTGTATCCGGAGAGTATGAAAGCGGCGAGCTCAAAAGAGCCGTTGCTACTGTGGATATCCTCTTTGAGGATTATGTCTACGGCAACCTGAGACTTCTCAGCAGTGAGCAGGTTGGAAGTGTAAAAAACGGTATGTACGCTCTGTATTATAATACAGACGGTACCTTATACAACAACTCCTATACCTTTACCAATCAGGAGAACTGGGCAAAATACACCAAGTACAAGCTTAATACTTGGTACAATTTCAGAGTTGAGCTTGACTTAGAGGACCAGACCTTCTCCATGTGGATAAACGGAGACGAAATCACTGCAGATACAAAAATCATAACCAATGCAAAAACAGATATGATTGATTTTCTCCACATGAGAGTAAATCTATATAAGAGTTCTGCAGGTGAGGATGCAAAGAATATATATATAGACAACTTCGGATATTACATTCCCATGTCATATGTATACACAAAGCCCGTCATAGAGCTCACACCCGGCAGCAGCAAGCTGAGTGTTACAGCCGCAGCTCCCGGAGAGGACAAGGCAACCCTTGTTGCCGCACTCTATGAGGACGATGTACTTACGAAGGTTTCAGTGCAGGATACAGAGCAATTTGACGGAATTGCCATTGCGGATTATATCTGCGACTTCGCAAAGGGTAAAAAATACAAATTCTTCCTTATGGAAGACGCAGAGTGTCTGAGACCTCTGTGCAAAGCAAAGGAGTATTACAGCTTTACTTATATGGATTACGAGCTTTTAAAAGACAAATGGCGCGAATTTCTCGTAGGCGGCGAGGTTGACCTTACCAGCGAGCCCATTGCCGCAAGAGTGACCGCAATATACAACAATGCAAAAAATCTTCCCGGCACCATGAACAGAAGTGCCGATGCAACTTCCCTGTGGGGAGCGGCATATACCGCTTCATCACACTTGGGTACAGAATATTCCAAAATCTACCGCATGGCTCTTGCCTACGGTACCAAGGGACAAGCGCTGTATCAGGATGAGGACCTCTACAACGACATTATATATGCCTTAGACTGGATGTACGAAAACCGCTACGGCCAGGCAGAGATAGACGGCACCGGCTGGAGAAGCGTGCGCGCCTACAACTGGTGGGACTGGTTTGTATCAGCTCCCGGATATATAATGGAAACACTCATGATTCTTCATGAAGAGGTAACAGACGAACAGATAGACAAGTATTTCAGCCTGTATACCTATCTCAAAACCATTATGAGGACAGACCTTTCCTTAGATTCAAATGTAAACAGCTGGGCATACAATGCTTACGGCGCAGCAGTTCTCCAGAAGGACGAAGCCACCATCCGCACAATGACAGAAGCATATGATGTGCTCTTTGTTATAACAACAAGCGGAACGGGTATGTACGAGGACTTTTCCTACATCAAGCACAACATGATGGCATACACCGGTATGTACGGCACGGGAGCACTCCTTGACAGAGTGGTAAAGGTAATGTCCATAACAGGCAATACACATTATGCAATTCCTCAGGTAAAGACCCATATGTACGAAAACTGGATTTTCAATGCATTCGAGCCTCTTATGTACAATGCCGGCATTATGAGCATGATGCGCGGCAGAGGTGTGGACGGCGGCAATGAATACGGAGACGGACTCACAGTGCTTGAATCCATACTCAATATGATAGATGTTGTATCCGATGAGGATGCATTTAAGTTCAAAATGCTCATAAAGAGGCATTTCAAGGGTGACAGACTCACCTATGCATACAACAACCTGACCCTGCCTCATATAATAAAGCTTGAGAGCATAGTAAATGATAATTCGCTCCCCGAGCCGGAGCCCTATGAGCTGACCAAGGTGTACTACCATATGGACAGAGCGGTTCAGCACAAGGAGAACTATACCTTCGGTCTGGCAATGTCCTCGGAGAGAGTGGCAAATTACGAAAGTATAAATAATGTAAACAAAAATGGCTGGTACACCGGAGACGGTATGACATATCTGTATACCGCACCGGATCAGTATAATGCAAATTACTTTAAGTATGCCGACCCCTACAAGCGCCCGGGAACCACTGTGGATTCTCAGGAACGACAGGAGATAAGCATAGCCTACGGACACGAGTATTTCTCAGGCAAGGATTTTGTGGGCGGCACTACTATGGACGATTCCTACGGTGTTGTTGCCATGGATCTGGAGTCCTTCCACAATGATGTGGAGACCAACCTTGAGGACAAGGGCTACGGCATAGGTCAGCCTCTCCATGACTGCGACCTTACTGCAAAAAAATCCTGGTATATGTTTGACGAGGAGATTGTGTGCCTCGGCGCAGATGTCAATGCAACCGCCGATTATGATGTGTTCACCACTGTGGAAAACAGAATGATAACCTCAGAAAAGCTCAGTGTAAACGGTATCGATGTTGCCTACGGTACATCCGGCAGCACAACAGAGCCGGAATGGGCTCATATAGATGGCACCGGAGGATATTATTTCCCCGAGGGCGGCAATTTGTCTTACAGACAGATAAAGAACACTAAGAACTTCTTTGAGATGTGGCTCAGCCACGGCAGTAAGCCAACCGGAGGCAGCTATTCCTATGCATTGCTTCCCGGCAAAACAGCGGCGCAAACCGAGGCTTATATTGCAAATCCAAAGTTTGAGATACTCAGCAACACATCTGCTGTGCAGGCAGTTTATCAGAAGGAGCTGGATATAACAGGCTACACCTTCTGGTCTGCAGGCAGCTTTGACGGAATAACAATCTCCGCGCCTGCCACTGTTATGAAAAAAAACACGGCAGACGGAATGGAACTTACATTCAGCGACCCCACACACAAGCTGGATGACATAACAATAACACTTGACGGCGAGTATACCCCGGCAGAATACGACGAACAGCTCAATGTTACCGTATCCCACGGAAAAACCGTAATAAGCGGCGATTTGTCGGCTGTGACGGGTAAAACACTTAAGGTTAAGCTAACCAAATAACTGCCGCAAGGCAATACCACTCACGCAGTGAATACCACTGCCAAGCAATACAACTCGCTTGTAAAGGCGAATAAAACTCTATCAAAGGGGGATGAACAATGCTAAAAAAACTTACATCTCTGATAACTGTCATAGCAATGCTCACAGTAAGCATTGTACCTGCAGTTCTTGCAGAAGAACCGTCAGGCTATGACTATGTTATCTACAGCAATGATTTTCAGTCTGCCGAGGTTGGCGAAAACCTCACTGAGGACAAAATCAATTTCCGCCCAGAAAACTGTAACTACGCAGTAGTACAGGAGGGCGACAACAAATACTACACATTTTCACCAAGCAGCACAAGCTCCCGTGCCAACTCGGGTAACCTTGAGGACGGATATCTCCTGCCTGAGACAGTGGCTTCAAAGCCCATACGCAAGCTCAAGGTTGAGCTGGATGTTGCAGTGGATTTAAAGAACAGCGGTCCTGCGGGAATAGGCACCTATTTCAGAGGTTTGGACGCAGGCGGACATAGTAATTCACGCTGGAACATAGTTGAGTTCAACTCAACAGAATACTATTCTCTCATCGAAAATACCACCAGAGTATCCTATACTCCGGGAGAATGGATTCACTTTACCATCTATGCAGATTATGAAAACAACCTGTGCTCCATCTATTCCGACGGCGGCTTTGCTGTTGAAAACATCAGACTCACCGCAGAAGATGGAGTAGATAAATTCACTCAGATTCGCATGAGCTTTAACAAAGGCGACAGCACCGACAGCAGTATCAAGGTGGACAATATTGTGTATTCCACCACCGAGGATGAGTACGACAGCTTCAGATACACCAATCTCTACCCCGATCTTACCGACCCCAAGCCCTACGACTACAACAGAGTGCTCTTTGAAGAGGATTTTGAGGGCGATACGGTCTATTCAAAGACGGACTTTGAGTCCAAGAATGATAAGAATATTGTTATTGCAAGCGGCGATCCCAATACAGAAAGCGCCAAGGACCAGGGCTCATATGTAAATGTTGCGGCAGTTGATACAGACATAGATAACTACTTCCGTATGAAGTACGGCCTTGATACTGCTCCCGTTCAGGCATCGGGTGTTACGCTCGATGAGCTTAGCAGAATGCAGATAAGCTTTGATTTATGTCCTGCATCCGATAAGAATATCAATGTCCGTTTCCTTGACAAATGGAGTAATCCCGATTCAACAAAGGGTGAAAGTCTCATTATCGGAAAGGACGGAGTTCTCAGCTTTGCAAATTGTGAGACAACATTGCCGTATGTCCTGAATGAATGGATGAGCTTTGATGTGTTCTTTGACTTTGATGCAAAGACATATACCGTATATCTCAACGGCAATGCTGTTGTAAAGAATATTCCGTTAAATGTTCTCACAACCTGTGCAGAAAATGTGGGTCTTACCTTCGATACACCAAAAACTCCCGAAAGCTATTCTATATATATGGATAACTTCAGAGTTGCAATTCCCGATAAGCTTGAGGTTGTCTCAAGTATTCCCGAAATCGGAAGCACAGGTTTCAATGTGTTTGATGATGTGGTAATAGAATTTTCCAATCCTTTAAAGAATTTCAAGGAGTCACTTGTTTCTGTAAAGGCTGCAGGAGAAAAAGCAGATTGCAAGATTTCTGCAAAGGATAATGTAATAACAATATCCTTCCCCGAGGGAATGGATTTCGGCACAGAATACACAGTAACCCTCAGCAAAGATATTGCCGATATATTCGGCGATACTCTCGGCGAGGATTTGGCAGGAAGCTTCATCACCATGTCGGAGCAGGTTGCATCATCTGTTCCGGTAATGGGTGACAAGATTACCGCAAAGGTTATCAATCCCGGCACAACTGCTATAGATGCAGTTCTTGTAGTGACTGTTGTAAGCCCCGACGGCTCCTCAGAGCTTTATACCGATGAAGTTCAGATTCCGGCAGGCAAGACAAAGGATTTGGCAGTAGATTATGATATATCTTCTGCTGCCGAGGGTCAGGTTGTAACCGCATTTGTGGCAGAAAGCCTCGACAGCCTCAGACTCTTGCGTGATGTATATGTGACATCTGCCGGCAGCGCTGCTTCCGGTCTCAATGCTCCGGCAAATGCAGTTGTGGAGTCTGTTCAGATTGTTGACAGTGTGGTAACCGTTAAGGGTAGCCTCTCTGTAAAAGAAAGCGCAAATGTGCTTCTTAAGGTTGCCGACAACAGCGGAGACACAGTAATGGTACTCCCCGTTGTTACCGACGAAAACGGTAAGTTCACATATTCCTATTCTGCATCAGGCAGAGCAACAGGCACATATACTGTTGAGATTGCCGGATACAATGTGGCAGAAAGTGTTGCTAAGGAATATGTACAGCTTTCCGATGCAAAAATGCTTGAAATCAAGAATGCAGTAAACGATGCTTCCGGTGCGGCGGGAGTTAAAAAAGCACTTGAAAAGTATATAGACGATATGAAGCTTGAAGCCGACCTGTACAATCAGAATACATACAATGTATTGGCAGAGCAGGCACCCTTTGCTTCTTACGACGATATGGTTGCCATGATTTATGCGGCAGATGAGCTTCTTGGCGATATCAATAGCGCCGACTGGTCTAAATATACAAAGCTGTTTGAAGAAAACGAAGATATACTCTTTGCAGATTCCGACAGTTATGATGACTACTGCGATTATTCTGCAAACAAAAAGAACGCTGTAAACAAAATTGTTATGGAATACAGCCCATTTGCAGGCTTTGGCGAGCTCAGAGAGGCTCTCGGCAAGGCTATGGAAGAATATAATGAAGCATCCTCCTCATCAGGCTCCTCCGGCGGCGGAGGCGGTGGAGGCGGCGGTGGCGGCAAAGGCTCGTCAGTTGCTTCATCATATAATGTAGGAACTATTGATTCTGCACAGAACACCGATGCCCCGGTTCTCTTTGCAGACATGGCTCAGGCAGACTGGGCAAAGGCTCATGTAAATGTGCTTTATTCAAAGGGCATAGTATCTCCTGCGGCATCCTACCGTCCGCTCGATAATGTGACCAGAGAAGAATTTGTAAAAATGCTTGTTCAGCTTGCAGGTCTCACAGCCGAGGGCACACCCGACTTTACCGATGTACAGGGTGATGAATGGTTTGCTCCATACCTTGCGGCGGCACAGAAGGCAGGCATAATCAAGGGCTCCGATAACGGAAGCTTTGGTGTCGGAAGCAACATCACCAGACAGGATATGGTGGTTATGGCTCAGCGCACAGCAGGTGTTATGAACAAAACAGTAAAGCAGACAAAAGAACCTGTCGATTTTGCAGACAGTGCAAGCATCAGCGATTATGCAGTGTCTGCAGTAAGTGAGATGCAGAGAGCCGGCGTTGTTTCCGGTATGGGCAACGGCAGTTTTGAGCCTCTCGGTCTTGCAAACAGAGCTCAGGCGGCAGTTGTTATCTGCAATCTGATGAACGCTATGGAATAAGGAGGAATTGAAAATGAAAAAATTTAAGATTTTTATATCTGTGCTGTTGATTTTCAGCCTCCTTCCCATATATGCTTCCTTCGCTCAGGAAGAGGAGTATGAAATTGTATTGACAGAAACAGACGGATTCAAAAAGCTCTCAGCCTTCGGCATACTCACCGAAGAGGACGAAGAGCTGGAATACTATGACGAAATACCCAGAGGCTTGTTTATGAAATATGCCATGAAGTGCTACTTCGGCGAGGGAGTCTACCCCACCACCGAGGAAGCGGGCATTCTCTTCTCCGATGTATCCGAGGGTACTGACGGTGCAAGAGAAATTGCAGTGGCAAGCAAGCTGGGTATAGTAAACGGCAACGGCAGTGAGTTCCGCCCGGATGACAGCATCACTTCTTCGGAGGCGGCAAAGGTGCTTGTATCTATCCTGGGCTACGGCGAAATTGCCGAAAACACAGGCGGCTACCCCACAGGATATCTCACCCTGGCAAACAGACTTGATATCTTCGACGGCTGCAGCTTTACCGAAAGCGGCTGTCTTGCTGCAGAAGACCTTCTCACAGCCCTGGTAAACACCCTTGAGGCTGAGGTTATGGAAATCAGCGCAATCCACAGCTACAACCCCGGTATAACCAGAACCTATACCACCGAGGGTAAAACTCTCCTTGAGCATGTTTTCGGCATATACAGGGAGGAGGGTATCGTTGAGTCCAATGAATACACCTCTATATACGGTCTTACCGATGTTGACGAAGGCAGAGTAAAAATAAACGATATCAGATATATCGAAAACGAGTCCGGAGCCACAGAGCTCCTGGGCTACAGCACCGAGTGCTACTACAAGATGGATGCACCCGAGTACAACAGGGTGATTGTATATATCGCACCATACAAAAACAATATTGTTTCGGTAAGCAGCGAATATATAGAAGACTCTCTGATATCGTCAACCTCCTTTGGCTACTACAAGGATGCAGCTGCCTCCAAGGCAACCGATGTTAAGCTTGCAAAATCTGCAACCCTTATATACAACGGCGGACAGAAGAGTCTTGCTCCGGAGCTCCTCAGCCCCGAAACAGGCACAGTAACCCTTATCGACAACAACGAAGACAATGTATACGATGTTGCGGTGGTTATGAGCTACAGAACAATCCTTGTATCCGGCGTGTCCCCGAGCTCATATACAGTTTCTGACATGTTGGGCGGTGACTCAATCATCCTCGACCCTGAGGACGACGAATACGATGTGGTTATAGACCTTGACGGCGAAAAGGCTGATTTTGCGGCAATCGCAGCGAGATATGTTATCTCCTATGCAGAGTCAAACGGCTGCAAAAAAGACATTAAATACGTCAAAATAAGCACCAAAACCATTGAAGGTACACCTGAGTCCATAGACGCAGATGCAGAAATCGTTACCATAAACGGCACCGACTATCCCATAAACGCAAATCTTGCCGAATCAATTTCCCTCAAGGATTCAGGCACATACTATCTTGATTTTTCAGGCAGAATTGTTGCACGCAAGATTTCAAAGGATGTTGTATACGGTTACCTCAACGGTGTGATTAAGGATTCAGGGCTCAAAGACAGTATACAGGCTCAGATTTTCACCGAAAACGACCGTTGGGTAGAGCTTGAGCTCAAGGATAAAATCACCTACAACGGCAAAAGCGAAGACTCAGAGCTGTTTTACAACGACTGCATGGCAACCAAGGATTACCGCCAGCTGATTACCTATACAGTTGACGAAGCAGGCAGAATCAACATGATTAAGCTTGCAGAGAGCTTTGCAGAATACTCGGCTGAAGAGGAAAATGCCATAGAGCAGGATATTTTCAGAAAATATGATGAAATCGCAAGTGTAAAATACAGAAGCGGTCTCAAGGCTCTCGGCTCAGGTTCAGGCCAGGCAAGCATTCTCCTCAGCGACAGTACAAAGGTGTTTGTAGTGCCCGACCAGACCGAAGCGGCGGCTTCCAAGGACGAGTTCTACATGATGCCTAGGTCAGAGTTTGAAGCAGATGCCACATATACAAATGTGACCGCCTATGACCTTGACAAGATAAGAACAGCAGGAGCTCTTGTTATCAGAGGTCACAAAAAGGCAATCAACTCCAAATCCTCCTTCATGGTTGTGGATGAGATTGTAAGAACTCTTAACAGTGATGACACTGCAGTAAAGGGAATCAAGGGCTACTACAAAAATAGCCTTATCACCCTGGCGGCAAAGGATGATTCAATCTTCCTTGACAGCAACGGCAAGGCTATTGAATACAGCGAGGGCGACGTAATCCAGTTTACACTGGATGTTGACGGCAATATAAGCAGCATCGTCCTCAGATATGACTACAGTGCAGGCACCGGTCAGTCTGTAGGCAGTACGCTTTCTTATGCTTCAAACACATTTGTAGCAAACACAGTATATTATACCGATGCAAGCGCAAATAAGTTTATAACAGACGGCGAAACAAAGAGTATCGTAGGTACAGACGGAAGTACCATCCTAAGTGTTTATGATACCGAAACCAAGACTCTTACCCCCGGCTCTCTCGCAGACCTGGAAAAAGGCAATAAATTTATCGCAAGAGTAGTATACTATGTAGCGGATGAAATTATTGTGTATCATTAAAAATCAGCTATAGGAGCCGTCAGACTGTCGGATAATTCAAGAATTACACAAAAAAGCCATTTTAGGGACGGCAGGTGACAGATGCCAAGCGTCCTTTTGCATACAAAATTGAAGATTTTGCGTGCAAAAGCAGTCACCAAAACACAGCATAATTAACACTTGTCATTCTGAGCGGAGGGTGAAGCCCGCAGTCGAAGAATCTTTGGCGAAGCCAATAAGAAGTTTGGTTATAAAGCAAATTTCATCAATGCGCCGAGGCGCAAGATCCTTCGACTCCGCTGCGCTACGCTCAGGATGACACAAGTGTTAATTTGGTTTAATGCCAAAGGGCTTCGCCTGTTACCTGCCGTCCCCAAATGGCACATTTACTCAAATCGGTAATAATCCGACATCCTGCCGCAGCAAAAAAAGTTCATTTTGCTGTGGCTCCTTTTTGGGCGGACGAAAAACAGCATAGATTAGCTATTTTTCTATACTCCTATGCTATAAATTTATCATTGACAATATATTCCTTATGGGTATATAATTAAGACTAATAATTGTAAAAGGAGCTGACTGACTATGAACAAAGATATAATTCTTGAAAAAATAAAGCAGGAAGAAAAATTCCTGCCCGAGCCCAGGGTTACAAAGGAATTTCTGACAAAGGCACTGGGCGACGCTTTGAAAAAAATTGACAGACTCATTGATGATATGAAGGGCGATTTTCCCAGCCATGCAAGCGAGAACAATGTGTACACCCCGGTAAAAAACGAAAGCGGCTGGAACACAGGCTTCTGGAGCGGGATGCTCTGGCTTGCCTATGAGGCAACCGGCGAGGAAAAATACCTCGACGCCGCAAACGGACTCCTGGAGTCATTTTATGAAAGAATAGACAAAAAGCTCGGTATAGATATGCACGACTTAGGCTTTGTATATATGCCCTCCTGTGTTGCCGCATACAAGCTCACAGGCAACGAAAAAGCAAAGGAATATGCTCTCAGGGCGGCAGACCACCTTATGACAAGGTATCATGCCGACGGCGGCTATATCCAAGCATGGGGCAAGATGGGCGAGCAGCTCAGGCTGATTGTTGACTGCATGAACAACATCCCCCTGCTCTACTGGGCAAGCGAGGTAACCGGCGACAGCAAGTATTATGACGTGGCATACACCCATGCAAAAACCACTATAGAATATATAGTCCGCCCGGACGCATCCACCTTCCACACATACTTTTTCAATACTGACGGCACTCCCGACAGAGGCACCACCCATCAGGGCGCGTCTGACGATTCCTGCTGGGCAAGAGGTCAGGCATGGCTTATCAGCGGACTTCCCCTGTCATACAAATACACCAAGGACAGCAGCATGCTCCCACTCTTTGATAAAATCACAAGCTACTATCTCAACAGGCTTCCCGATGACTATATCCCCTACTGGGATTTGATTTTCACCTCTGGCGACGAACCCCGGGATTCCTCAGCTGCTGCCATAGCTCTGTGCGGCATACTGGAAAATATATCAAACATGGAGGACAGCAACCCACTGAAGGAGACATACAAAAATGCCGCAGACCGCATTATGTATTCTCTTTACAACAGCTACAGCACAAAGGATACCCCGGAATCAAACGGACTTCTCCTGCACGCAGTATATGCAAAGCCTATGGGAATAGGTGTTGATGAATGTAACATCTGGGGCTGCTACTACTACATGGAGGCACTGGTGCGAATGCTCAAGGGAACAAAGGCTTATTGGTAGGTGCTGATTTCTCATAAAATAAAAAAAGAGGTATAAAATGAAAAGAAAAATTGTAGATTTTCTCATGATAACCTTAGGCACACTCTTAGTTACCGGAGGTGTATACTTTTTTAAATTTCCCAACAACTTCTCCACCGGAGGAGTGAGCGGTATTTCCATTATACTGGGCAGGCTTTTCAGCAGTGTGTCCCCCGGTACATACATACTGGTTATAAATATATCACTGCTCATAATAGGCTTCTTGTTTGTAGGCAAAGAGTTTGGTGCAAAAACCGTTTACTGCAGTCTGCTTATGTCCCTTGGCACAAGACTGCTGGAAATCATATGCCCTATGGATACCCCTTTCACAAATCAGCCTCTGCTGGAGCTGATATTTGCCATATTCCTGCCGGGTATAGGCAGTGCAATCCTGTTTAACTGCGGTGCCAGCACCGGCGGTACGGATATTGTGGCAATGATAATAAAAAAGATTTTTAAAACAAATATTTCCAAGGCTCTCTTCATTGCAGATTTTATAATCGTCATGATGACCTTCTTTGTTTTCGGTATAGAGACCTGGCTGTTCTGCGTGCTGGGTGTTGCCGCAAAAATGTTTGTTATGAACGATGTTATCGAAAGCCTGAACTCATCGAAATATCTTACTATCATTACCAAAAAAGGCTATGAGGTGCAGCAGTATATAATAAACGAAATCCACAAGGGCGCCACTGTGAGCAATTCATTCCACGGCGGATTTTCCAATGAAGAAAAAAGCGTAGTTCTCACTGCCCTCACAAGACGTCAGGCTCTGCTTGTAAAAAATTATGCAAAGAAAATAGACCCCCAGGCATTTATTGTGATATCCACCACCAGCGATATTATCGGCAAGGGATTTCGTGAATGTGTGTAAAAAAAGAACGAGGGATGTAAAAAATGCTCATACCGCTTAATGGTATGGGCATTTTTTTACATTATTTTTTATATTCTGTCTTTTTACATGCTATCTTTCGGCTATTCCCAGTGTTTCTATAATTTTATCTGCAATGGCTCTCATGCCCTTATTGCCCGGGTGGGTTATCCATGTGTCCTTAACCACAACCTCATCCCCCTCGGCATTAAGGCTTAACTGACCTGAATAGGATTCGTTTTCCGGGCAGCGGAGTCCGGATATATCCACAAGCTCAATGCTGTGCTCACGGGACAGCTCCAGGAGTCTCTCATGGGAATTAAACTTGTTGTACCAGCCGTACACCCACACCAATCTCGCCTTGGGACACATATCCTTTATGCTCATTACAAATCTGTCAACGCCATTTTTAAACACGGTAACCTTTTTATCGGTGTTTACATTATCGGTCATCTGTATGATAACCAGGTCCGTATCCTCATCAAAGCTTTCCCTTGCAGGTCTTTGAGAATAAATGTTGTCATTACTGAGCCAGTTTTCTACAGAATCATCGGTTTCGGAGTGCTCGTAGGCAGAGCCGTGGAGCTTTTTGAAGGTGCAGGATGGATTTCTTGCAAGGATTGCCTGCTGCACATGATATGCATAATCGCTCTTCGGGTCGGTGGAGCACATTCCATAGGTATTGAACATACCTAAGAGAATTGAATTTCCTATGAATACAACCTTTTTCGGCACAAGAGGCACTGTAATAACCTCGCCGTTGTTTTGCTTAACTTGAACGGATTTTTCGCCTTTTTCGTCAATAATAATATTGCATATTGCTTCTGCCTCTGCCATATCCTGAAGCTGCACGCCCTCTGTTATGTAAAAATCCTTTATATGTAGCTGGGCTCCGCTCTCCGAGCCCAGAAATACACTGAAGGATACTGAATTTTTATACACTCCCAGGCTCACCGGGTCAAAGCTGTAGCTTAGCGCACAGCAATTGTCGTTGTCTTTTTCAAGAGTTTCGGCATAAATCACGGTTTCTGCCCCGCTCTCATCATAGGAGCAGAGCTTAAAGCTTACATCTGCCTCTTTTGCTGTGGTTCTGGCAGCTATATTCACCGTGACGCAATCCTCAAGGGATTTGAATTTTTCTGTACAAACACCGCCGCCGGCAGGAGCCTCTGCTGTGATATAATTTTCTCCCGCAGTAAGCCTTGCACCGCCGCAGGGTATCAGACGGTTAAAAAAATCTGTCTTTTTCATGACCATTCCCCTTTATATCTTTATATACTGAACAGAATACGGCGGCATAACACTTCCTGCGCCAAAGTCAAAATGCCTGCCGGTGAGCATATCCGTACCGCATCCGGCATTTGCATTATAATGGGCGGTGTATTCATTTTCATCAGCATTTACCATTACTATTACACGTTCGTCATCAAAGGCTCTTTCAAAAACAAGCTGTCTGTTTGTCATATGGAGTATATCTATTGAGCCGCGGCTCAAAGCCTTACTGCTGCGATGCGCCTTAGCCGCTGTTGCTATAAACTCAGACAGAGCGTTAAACTCCGGCTCTTCCGTCTCGGGTCTCAGTGCAGGGTCGCCATCCTCTTTTCTGCCCTCAATGCCCCACTCGCTTCCATAGTAGATACATGGGATTCCCGGCATTGCCATAAGCATACCATAGGCGGGCACAAGATGATTTTTATTGGTAAGATTTGATGCGAGGCGGGTTACATCGTGGTTATCGGCAAAGCATATGAGCTGAAGCCCCCGGTACATGCACCAATCCTCTCTGCCGAAGCGGTTTCTCAGAGAATGACCTATCTCAAACATATTCATGCTGTTAAAGGAGGAGTACAGGCCCTTGAAGCACTCATAATTTGTGGCAGAATGGAGCATCTCTCCGTTTATAATATCCCTGTAATTGCCGTGTATCATCTCTCCTGCCAGGAAAAATTCAGCCTTCTTCCCGTCGCACACAGAGCGAAGCTCACGCATAAACTGACGGTTGAGCATATATGCCACATCAAGGCGAAGTCCGTCTATGCCGAATTCATCTATCCATCCGCACACCCGGTCAAAAAGATATTGCCTTACCTCAGGGTTATCAAGATTGAGCTTAACCAGCTCAAAATGCCCTTCCCAGCCCTCATACCAAAAGCCGTCATTATAGCAGCTGTTTCCGTCAAAGCTTATATGAAACCAATCCTTATAGGAAGACTCCCATCTACGCTCCCTGACATCCCGGAAAGCAAAAAAATCTCTGCCCACATGGTTAAACACACCGTCAAGAATAACCCGTATGCCGTTTTCGTGAAGCTTGCTGCACACAAGAGCAAAATCCTCATTGGTTCCCAGTCGGACATCAATTTTTGAAAAATCGGCGGTATCATAGCCATGAGCAGAGCTCTCAAAAACAGGACAAAAATACACAGCGTTTATATTAAGCCTTACAAGATGAGGAATAAAATCAATAACTCTGAGAATACGGTGAGAAAGCTCTCCGTCATTTACAGCCGGAGCTCCGCACATTCCCAAAGGATAAATCTGATAGATAATACTTTCGTTGAACCACATAATATAAAATCTCCTGAATTTTTATTTAATTTATACCACAGAGTATATCACAAAATTAAGGAGATTACAACAGAATTATATTCAAAATACAAATTAAAAATTTAGCTCTGCTATCCACATAAATTACAAAAGAAAACCAAGCTTCCGGAAATCGGACAGCTGCATATACAGCCAATAAACAAGAAAATATTTTCCCTATTTTTATAATTTTTTTCCTTTTTTACAAAAACTATAGACAAAAAATATTTTTTTGATATAATATATCCGGGTGATAATTATGTATATCAGTTTTGATGCCGAAAAGCTTAACAATGTCCTGAAGGACTTTTACAATGCGACAGGAATAAATATACAGCTGTTCAGAGAGGACCTTTCGTTTTTCGGATGTAAGCATATTATTAACAACAGCTATTGCCGGGCAATACAAAATAATACAGACGGAAAAAAAGCTTGTATAAATTCCGACAAATGCCTGAAAGAAAAATGCAAAAAAACAAAAAAGACAGAAACACATATTTGTCATGCAGGGCTCGTAGACGTGGCTGTGCCCATTCTATGCAATGATGATATTCTCGGATACATACTGCTGGGTCAGATGAAAACCGAAACTCCCTTTAAAGCTATAGGAGGCAGGCTGGCAGCTTATGGAATAAACCCCGTTGAAATGGAAAAGCACTATGAAAGCCTGCCGTATTTTGAACCTGATAAAATACAAAGCATAGCAAGCATTGCAAGTATGCTGGCAAAATATATTCTTACAGAAAATATGATGAAGCCTGGAATAAACAGAAATATGGAAAAAGCCACGGGTTATATCCGTGACAACCTTGACAAAAACCTTACTGTACGGAGCATATCGGATAACATAAATATATCCAAAAGTGTTCTGTACAAAAATTTTCACAGCAGCTTCAACTGCACTGTCAACCAATATATCAATACAAAAAGAGTAGAAAAATCCACAGAGCTGCTCACAGACAGCGATTTGTCAATAGAAGAAATTTCCCGCAAGGTCGGTTTTTCCAGTGCGGCATATTACTCTAAAATATTTAAAAAGCTAAAAGGTACATCGCCCTTGAAATTCAGAAAAATGATGAGTGAAGAATAGAATTTTGCCCGCTTAGCCGAAAGATGCCGGAATTGCGCTGTTTAAGGCGGGTTCGGATTATTCTCTTTCGGCTATCCGTTATACATTGTGCTTTCTTCCTCTGCGCCAATAAGGTCATCCCCGTCAAACAGAAGTTCAAAAAGGCTCTGAGCAAAAAGCTCGTGCATCTCACGGGTGGGATGGTTAATCCTATTGACAAGAAGCATGGTTGTATCCTCGGTTTCGCTAAGCTTTTTCCATTTTGCATAGCAGTCACACACATCAACCTTCATTCTGCGGTCAAGGTCAACTGCTTAAGTCTGTTCCAATATACGGTTTCATAATCATTCTCACCGTTTGCAACAGCACCGTGAGTAACACTTTCTCCAAAAGCCACAATGTTTATGGGACTGTACTCTTCCAGCTGAGATCGGTTCATATTTATTTTTTCTCTGATATTCATATGCTGTCTTGTATCCTATTCTGCCAGTGTGTAAGTAAACATTTCACTATGAATCCTGCTGCCCAGGTCGGCTCCCTGAGGCAAAAGTGCAAGGGCAATAAAAACCTCGTTGCCGCTGTCAATATCCTTTAAATAGGCATATTCCCCTTCAATTTTTGAAACAATATAATCCTTTGGTTCCATATCTGCCGTCCTTTCGTATAATATATTCATTTTAAAATTAGTTGACAGTTTAGATGTCATTTATGACATATCGAGAATTCTGTAAGAATTCATATCGACGATTTCAAGCTTTGCTTGAAATCATTATACAACAGCACGTCCATAAAATCAATATCCCCCGAAGGGATTTATTCATCGGGGGATAGAGAAAAAATTAAATATCGTAATCAAGCTTAAACTGCTCGCCGCAACCATAGTTTTCGTATACATAGTCGATATCCTTGTCTCCTCTTCCTGAGAGGCAGGCGAGGATTGAACCGGACTTATGCTCCTTGGCATAGCGGATTGCATATGCAACAGCATGGGCACTTTCTATTGCGGGAATGATACCCTCGTATCTTGAGAGCAGGAAGAATGCTTCCATAGCCTCTTCATCAGACACGGTTTCGTATATGACTCTGCCCATATCACGGAGATTTGCATGTTCGGGACCAACTCCGGGATAATCAAGACCGCTGGCAATAGAATACACAGGAAGTGGTTCACCGTTTTCGTCCTGGAGAACATAGCTTGAATATCCATGGATAATGCCCTTGGTTCCATATGCCATAGTAGCCGCATGGTCACCGACACCGGCGCCTCTGCCCAAAGGCTCAATACCATATATATCTATGGGGTCGGCAAGGAATGGAACAAACATGCCCAGTGAGTTTGAACCGCCGCCAACACAGGCACAAACCGCATCGGGCATAATACCTGTCATTTCCATAAACTGTTCACGCGCCTCTATGCCGATAACAGACTGAAAATCCCTTACCATCTTGGGGAAAGGATGAGGACCGGCTGCAGTGCCGATGCAGTATATTGCATGGTCATATTCCCTGAGATATGCCTCAAAAGCAGCATCACAAGCTTCCTTTAAGGTTTTGAGACCTTTGGTTACGGGAATAACATTTGCACCAAGCATCTTCATTCTTATTACATTGGGGTGCTGCTTTGCTATATCAACCTCACCCATATATACATCACATTCCATACCGAAATATGCAGCAGCGGTTGCTATGGCAACACCATGCTGACCGGCACCGGTTTCTGCAATAATTTTCTTTTTGCCCATATATTTTGCAAGAAGTCCTTCGCCCATACAGTGATTGAGCTTATGAGCTCCTGTGTGATTAAGGTCTTCTCTCTTGAGATAAATCTGGCAGTTGCCAAAGATTTTTGACAGCCTTTCGCAATGATACACGGGAGTAGGTCTGCCCTGAAACTCTTTTCTTATTCTTCTCAGCTCATTGATAAACTGAGCAGAATGGCAGATTGCTTCATATGCATCGTCAGCCTCTTTGAAGGCTTCAATAAGCTCTTTTGCCTGATAAGAACCGCCGTATTCGCCGAAATATCCGTCTGCCGATGGATATTCCTTGATATAATTATCAAAATCTCTATATTTATTCATAATACAATGGTCTCCTTTTGTACACAAAAAACATGATAGTACAATTTTAACACAAAAATCATCAATTGTCTACAGTTTTATACAACTAATTCTTCATATCCGGTCTTTTTTTCCATTTTCCTGAGCAATAGAACACAAGCCCTATCCAGAAAGGAGTAAAGCCTGCAAGTGCATCACCCAGCCAAAAGCCGTAATGCTTCATACCGAAGCCCACGCCGAAAAGAACCGACAGACCTATCCTCAGGACAATTCCGTCTAAAATGGCAGTAGCAAAATTTATTTTATAATTGCCGCTTCCGTTTATAAGTGCATTCATTATTGCACGCATGGCGGCACCGAAAAACAGCAGAATTGCTATAGGCACATAGCCTGCCGCAATATCAAGCACATCCCTGTCATTTTCTGTTGTAAACAAGCCGAAAACCTCTTCCGGAAAAAGGCAAATTACCGCCGACAGGATAATTGCAATTACGAGAGTAATTACAGCAATCTGCTTCATTATATTAACCACACGGTCATATTTTTCTGCAGCAATATTCTGGCTTACCATGGTGGAGCCTGCAGTATTCATCGCCATGGATATAAGATTTGCAACACTCGCAACCTTGCTTGCTATACCTGCAAAAGCAGATACCGCCACACCGTAGGAATTTATCCAGGAATTTACAAAAAGCTTTGAAACCTGGATAGAAGCAGACTTTATAGCCATAGGTATACCTAATTTAAGCAAATCCGAAAGCATGGCGGTATCCCATTTTACAAAATCCGACTTTTTGATGACAAGATTATATTTTCTGCGGTTTTTTATTATAAACACAGTACATGAAATAAAGCTTACAGCCTGGCTGATTACGGTTGCAAGAGCCGCACCGCCCGCCCCCATATGGAGGAATGCCACAAAGATTATATCCAGCACAAGGTTGAGCACAGCCGCAATGCTTATAAATATAAAAGGCCGCTTGGAGTCTCCCATTCCTCTGAGTATGGCACTGACAACATTATAGCCGTATATAAACACCAGACCCGCCATACATATAGCTGAGTAGCTTGCCGCACCGGCATAGGCTTCTGAGGGAGTGTTCATGAGGCTGAGTATAATATCCTGAAAGAATATTGCCACAATGCTGATAACCAGCGCGCAAACAATCAAAAAACCGCTCATAGAGCCGACAAACCTGCCGATTTTTTCATTTTCCTTTGCTCCTATGTACCGGGCAATAATCACCTGACCCGCATTGGCAAAGCCCATTGCCACAAAGGTGAGAAAGTTGCTTACATCACCACCCACCGCCACTGCAGATATGCCCGCCTTTCCCAGGACATTGCCCACAACAGCCATATCAACCATGTTGTACACAACCTGAAGCAGGTTTGACAGAAACAAAGGCCACGCAAAGGCTGCAAGCTGTTTTGATACATTTCCTTGGGTAAAATCTTTTACTAAAACATTGCTCATTATTACACCTTCTTAATATACAGATTAAAAAGGGTGTAGCAAAATAAATTCATTTTGCTACACCTCTCTAAATTTTAGAGTATTAGTTAAGACCGAAATCCTTCATTACAGATTTAAAGGTCTTGATTTCAGCAGCCTGTGTCCACTCTTCGGTAAGAGCCTCAAGCTTTTCGGATTCGCAGGCGGTTTTTGCATCAGCCTTGTATTCCTCAATCTTTTCAGGTGTGATTTCAAAAGGAAGTCTCTTGATAATATGATAGCCGTATGAGGTTTCCACAATATCACTAACGCTGTTTTCCTCAAGAGCAAAAGCTGCTTCTTCAAACTGAGGAACCATCTGACCCTTGGTAAATTCATAGCCATCGGGATAGGTTGCAAGGCCTGTATCCTCGCTGAGCTCGTTCATAAGAGCCATAAAGTCCTCGCCGTTGTTTATTCTCGCAAGGGTATCCTCTGCCTGCTGTCTCTTCTGCTGGATAACAGCTTCGTCAAAGGATTCGCCGGTCTGCTGATCCTGTGTCATAAAGAGGATATGTGCAGCCTTAATATAGTTTTCACGGATATAATCCTCAACCTCCTGGTCGGAAACAGCCATTGTACCGTCCTCAATAAGCTTTTCGCCAAGCTTGGTTACAAGCTTGTTCTTCTCATAAAGTGACTCAAAGGCTTCGGGTGTGGTGCCGAGAGATGCAAGCTGAGAAACATATGCCTGCTCACCGCCGCTCTGTTGCTTCATGCTGTCAATATCTGCAGCAAGCTGAGTCTTGTCCTCCTCGGTAAGCTCTATACCCATTTCAACAGCCTTGTTGTACTGAACAAGAAGCTTTGCGCCCTCTTCGGCTGCCTTTTCGCGGACAATATCTATGTTCTTTTTGCCGTCTGTCTCGCCCTCAAGATATGTTTTGATAGCCTCGGAATCATTTACATTAACTCCTGCCTCCTGTATTGACTGAGACATCTGTATATATACATAATATCCGTATTCGTCTCTGGTAAGGTCGGTTTCATTTACTCTTACTGCGGGATTTGTATTAACGATACATCCTGTAAATGAACAGGCAAGCAACGCTACTGTGCTGAGCACAGCAATAATTTTGCATATTTTTTTCATTATATTTCATCCTTTCGTGCATTATCATATGATATATTATAACTGCAAAGCTTCTTCTTGTGTTGACTTTATCAGCTTTTGTAATATAATTTTAATATTATTCAGGAATTTATCGTCATATTTGTAGCAAAGATACGATTTTTCGCCTGAGGAAAACATGATTTTTCCTTTATAATCGTCGATAAGCTCCACTATGGCTTTTGTACTGAAAGCATCGTTTATGGTAAACATAATATCCTTGTCGCTGCGGGTTACAGACGATATCCTGAGCTTTTGGGCAAGAGCCTTGATATATGCACAGTCAAGGAGATTTGCCACACTCCCCGGCATATCACCGAAGCGGTCGATAAGCTCCGACTGGACGGAGAGATAATCCTCCTCACAGCATATATCGGCAATCTTTTTGTATATAACAAAACGCTGTTCCTCCTCATCTATATATTTATGAGGAATATGGGCATCCACCTTAAGCTCAATGGTGGTTTCGATAGCAGGCTCAACTTTTTGACCCTTGAGCTCAGCCACCGCCTCCTCAAGGAGACTGCAGTACAAATCATAGCCCACCAGATTCATATTGCCGTGCTGCTCCTTGCCCAGAAGGTTTCCTGCTCCGCGGATTTCAAGGTCGCGCATGGCAATGCGGAAGCCCGAGCCAAACTCGGTAAATTCCTTTATTGCAGAAAGACGCTTTCGTGCTGTTTCGTCAAGAACCTTGTGAGCCTCGTACATGAGGTATGCATAGGAAAGTCGGTTTGAACGTCCTACCCTGCCGCGAAGCTGATACAGCTGAGACAGTCCCAGCATATCCGCATTATCTATAATCATGGTGTTTACATTGGGAATATCTATTCCGGTTTCGATAATCGTGGTACACACCAGCACATCCGTATCCCCGTTTATCATATCAAGCATCTTGCTTTCAAGCTCTCTTTCGGTCATCTGACCGTGGGCAACATCTATCACTGCATCGGGCAGCAGAGCACGGAGCATAGAAGCCTTGCGCTCTATATTCTCCACTCTGTTATACAGGTAATATACCTGACCGCTACGTGCCAGCTCACGCTCTATGGCATTTTTTATAACCTCGTTATTGCGCTCCATAACAAAGGTCTGTACAGGATATCTGTCCTGTGGCGGTGATGCAATCACGCTCAGGTCTCTGATACCCACCATAGCCATATTGAGAGTTCTGGGAATGGGAGTTGCACTGAGTGTGAGCACATTCACATTGGTTTTGAGCTCCTTGAGCTTTTCCTTGTGCCCTACACCGAAGCGCTGTTCTTCATCTATAATGAGCATACCAAGATTTTTAAATGCCACATCCTTTGAGAGAATCCTGTGGGTGCCGATAACAATATCAGCCTTGCCCTGCTTAAGCCGTTCTATAGTGGCAGTCTGCTCCTTTTTAGAGCGGAAGCGGCACATAAGCTCCACATTAACCCCATATTCGCTCATTCGTGACACAAAGGTGTTGTAGTGCTGCTGAGCAAGAAGAGTGGTCGGCACAAGATACGCCACCTGCATACCTCCCATAACACACTTGAAGGCGGCACGGAGAGCCACCTCGGTTTTGCCGTAGCCCACATCTCCGCACAGGAGTCTGTCCATGCATTTACCCTGCTCCATATCAGCCTTTACCTCCTGAATACACCGGAGCTGGTCGGGAGTTTCATCATAGCCGAAATCATCCTCAAAATCCTTCTGCCAAGGGGTATCCGGCTCAAATACATGCCCCTTTACATTTTGTCTTTCGGCATAAAGCTTTATCAGCTGCTCAGCCATAATCTGAACACTGTGGCGCACCTTGGTAACAGTATTGTTCCAGCGGCTGCTGTTAAGGCTGTTCAGGTTAACCGAAGCCCCCTCGGAGCCTCCCACATATTTGTGTATGGATTCCAGCTGTTCCACGGGGATATACAGCACATCCGTGCCCTTGTAGCGGATTTTCAGAAAATCCTTTATCGCACTGCCATCCTTTATCTGCTCAAGACCCACATACTGACCTATACCGTGAACCCTGTGGACAACATAATCCCCCTTGGAGAGCTCGTCAAAGCTTTTTATTTTGTTTTTTGAATCAGCAAATTTATCACTGCGCTGTTTTTTCTTTTTTCTTGTAAATATATCCGTTTCGGTCACAACAACCGTTTTTACAGACGGATATTCAAACCCTCTTGTAAGGGCACCCTCCGCTATGGATACTGTTCCGTAAGGTGGCAGCTCCTCTGTGTTTTCCAGAATTGAGGCCTCTATGTCCGCTTCGTCAAGAATAGTATGGATTTTTGCCATGGCGGATTTTGAATTTGCAAGTACAATAACCCTGCTGTCATTTCTTTTCCAGAAATGCACATCCTCTGTGAAAAATTCCGTATTACCGCCGTAATTCTGCATAGACTTTGCCGAAAAGCTTACCAGCTCCTTGGGGCGGAACTCGGGAGTTGTATAGGAAAGCGAGCTCAGGCTCACTAATTTTTTCTTATTTATCCTGTCGGTAATTTCACCGTAGCTGAGAATATAGGGCTTCTTTGTTTTTGGAAAAAGCCCTTTTTCAAGTAAATCGCTTATAATCTCATTTTGCTCCTCATAAAACACCTTTGCCCCTTCATATGCAGTTGAGGGCTCGTCATAAAAATAAATACAATCATCGCCCATATAGTCAAGGAGCGTGGTGTATTCATCATAGAAAAAGGGCATATATTTATCGCCGGAGGCTATATAGTGCTGCTGAGACAGCTTTTCAAGGTCTTCGGCAAGATTGGAGTTTTTCTGGGCTTTGATTTTGCCTGAAGCATCTTTAAGACTCTCTTTGGAATATATGAGCTCTCTGACAGGGCACAAAACAAATTCCTCGGTATTTGACAGAGACATCTGAGTATCGCAGTCAAACTCGCGCATAGAGTCAATCTCATCGTCAAACAGCTCAATTCTCACGGGATTTTTTGCAGTGGGACAGAATATATCTATAATCGAGCCTCTCATAGAGTACTGCCCTATTCCTTCAACAGTCATAACCCGCTTGTAGCCCATATCTGTCATGATCCGGCAAAAGCTATCTGTATCTATAATATCCCCTATTGTATATGTGACGCAGTTTTTCTTAAAAACACCAGGTGGGACGGTATACTGCATAAGCGCCTTCATGGTGGTGACAACTACAGAATTATCACCAAGAGACGCAAGCACATTGAGCCGCTTATACTCGCTGTTGCGGTTGGCGGCATATACATCATAAAAAATATATTCCTTAGCAGGAAAATACATGGGTGTACGGACAGAATTTTTTTCATGACAAAAAAAGAACGATAAATCTTCCATTATCCTTCCTGCCTGAGTTTCATCTGATGCCACCACAAGACATTTGCTTCCTGTGGCGGCACAGAGTGAATATATTAGATGACTTTTCTGACTGCCTGTAAGTCCGTACACATGGACAGGCGCATTCCCCAAGGAAAGGCTGTCCTCTAAGGTACGGTACTCAGGCAGCTGAGGTAAAATTTTTGAAAACATAAATCACTTACCGTTATATTTATTCATAGCTTCATCACAGCTTCCGCGGGCAATGATGCTCTCTAAGGCACCGTTTACATTGTCTGCGGTCTTATCCAGCCTTGCGATATCATCCTTTGAAAATCTGCCCAGCACATGAGATGCCAGGTCATAATCCGGAGAGGGCTTTGCGCCCACTCCGATTTTTATTCTCGGGAACTTATCGCTGGAGAGATGATATATAATTGATTTAAGACCGTTGTGTCCGCCGTCGCTGCCCTTGGTGCGAATGCGGATAACACCCGTGTCAAAATTGATATCATCGCATATGACAATAATGTTTTCCGGCGGTATTTTGTAAAAGGAGGCTATAGCCCCCACCGACTCACCGCTGTTGTTCATATAGGTCTGAGGCTTGGCGAGGATAACCCGCTCGCCGCGGATATTTCCCTCGCCGTACACAGCCTTGAATTTTAGCTTGTTAAGAGAAATCCCCTGCTTTGATGCAAACACATCAAGTATATCAAAGCCCACATTGTGTCTTGTGAGGTCATATTTTTTTTCGGGATTTCCAAGTCCGACTACAAGGTACATTTTATCACCCTATCAGTCAAAGAGAGGACTTACGGATACGTCCTCATAAATTCTGTCGATAGCCTCTGCAAAAATAGGAGCCACAGAAAGAACCTTAATTTTGTCAATCTGCTTTTCGGGTGTGAGGGGCACTGTATCGAGGACAAGGAGCTCTTCGATAACAGAATTGGAAATACGCTCAATAGCGGGTCCTGAAAGAACTGCGTGTGAGCAGCAGGCAAACACGCTCTTTGCACCTCTGTCCTTAAGAGCCTTTGCACCGTTTACAATGGTGCCGGCAGTATCAATCATATCGTCTACGAGGATAACATTCTTATCCTTGATATCTCCGATTATATTCATAACCTCGGAAACATTCGCCTTGGGGCGTCTCTTGTCTATAATGGCAATGGGAACATCTATCTTGCTTGCAAACTTTCTCGCTCTTGTAACAGAACCCAGGTCGGGAGATACAACAACTGTATCAGCCTCTTTTCCGGCAAACTTTTCTTTATAGTAATTTGCAAGGATGGGAGCACCGAGAAGGTGATCAACAGGGATATCAAAAAAGCCCTGAATCTGTGCTGCATGAAGGTCCATGGTAAGAACTCTGTCTGCACCTGCAGTGGTGATGATATCTGCGCAGAGCTTTGCTGAAATCGGATCTCTTGCCTTTGCTTTTCTCTCCTGTCTTGCGTAGCCGAAATAAGGGATAACTGCAGTTATTCTTCCGGCAGACGCTCTCTTGAATGCATCAATCATAATAAGAAGCTCCATGAGATTGTCGTTAACCGGAGAGCAGGTTGACTGTACGATAAATACATCGGCACCTCTGACAGTTTCGTTGATATTTACAAATATCTCGCCGTCAGAAAATTTACCAACCTGAGCATCGCCGACTTTTGTTCCCAGCTTGTCGGCAATAGCCTGAGCAAAAGCAGGGTTTGAGTTTGCAGTAAAAATTTTGATGTTGTTTCCGTGTGCTATCATTTTAAAATTCCTCCACTTTTTTATGTTATAGGAATGGATCCTATTATTATCTTTTGTACCAGCCGCTTTTTACAACCTGTCTGGCTCTGGCAATAGCCAGTGCGTCAGACTCCACATCCTCTGTGATGGTTGAGCCTGCAGCTATAAAAGCATGGTCATTTATTGTAACCGGCGCAACAAGATTTGCATTGCAACCGATAAATACATTGTCACCTATAACCGTGCGATGCTTATTCTTACCGTCATAATTAACGGTAACGGTTCCGCAGCCGAAGTTTACTCCCTCGCCCACATCGCTGTCACCCACATAGGTAAGATGAGACACCTTGGTTCCGTCGGCTATTGTAGAATTTTTTATTTCCACAAAATCACCTATTTTTATATGATTGCCTATGTCTGAATTAGGTCTGATATAGGCAAAGGGACCTACAGACGTGCAGCTGCCTATTTTGCTGTCGCAGGCAACGGAATTCTGAATTTTGGTGTTGCTGCCGATTTCGCAGCTTTCTATAGTGGTGCTGGGTCCGATTTCACACTCGGCTCCAATCACCGTATTGCCTCTGATATGGCATCCCGGGTATACAATTGTATCCGGAGCTATGCTCACCTCAGCGTCTATATATGTGTTGTCCGGGTCAATCAAGGTAACACCGGATTTCATAAGAGCAGTGTTAATACGCTTTTGCATAATCGCTGCGGCAACGGCAAGATCAACCCTGTCATTTACCCCGAGGATTTCGTCAGAATCAGTCATAACATAAGCATCAGCCTTTTTGCCCATGTCCTTAAGAATCTGCATTGTATCCGTAAGATAATATTCCTTTTGTACATTATCGTTGGTAACCTTTGAAAGAGCGAGGAACAAATCCTCACAGTCGAAGCAGTACATACCGGAGTTTATCTCACAAACTGCCCTTTGCTCCTCTGTTGCATCCTTATATTCGGTTATACAGCAGAAGCTGCCGTTTTCATCACGTATAATCCTTCCGTAAGAAGCCGGGTCATCAAGAACTGCCGATATAACAGTGGCACTGTTGCCCTGTGCTTCGTGATACTCTACAGCCGTTTTAATAGTCTCGGCAGTAATAAGCGGCGTATCGCCGTTAAGTATCACCACAGTACCTTTTTCACCTTTTAAAAGCTCCTCTGCCATCATTACGGCATGACCTGTGCCCAGACGCTGTTCCTGCACTGCATAAAGCTTGTCAGAACCCATTTCGGCGATGACATCCTCTTTTTTGTGACCCACAACCATAACTGTTTTTCCACAGCCTGCACCGAGACACGCCTCGTAAACCCATTTTACAAGAGGCTTTGAACAGATTTTGTGCAAAACCTTGCTCTTGTCGGATTTCATACGTGTGCCCATACCTGCCGCAAGAATTACTGCAGAATAATTACTCAAAAAAAGCACTCCTTTACTTTATTACGGCACATCCTGAAGGCTGTGCCCTACACATACATTATTATTGTATTATTTTTATTGATATATTTCAAGTCCAAATTTAATATTTTTTCTATTTTTATATAAAAAATCAAAAATCGGCGGAAATATTAATTCCAATTGTACAGAATAAAAAAATTTCCACCGGGAATAATTTAATTACTTCATATTTGCCAAGGAGGGTGTTTTGTTTGATCAACAAGGTAGAAATCTGCGGTGTAAACACATCGAAGCTTCCCATACTTACCAACGAAGAAAAATCCGCATTGTTTGTGCGGATAAAAAAAGGTGACAAAGGCGCAAGAGAAGAATTTGTCCGCGGAAACCTCAGGCTGGTGCTGTCGGTTATCCAGAGATTCAACAACAGAGGCGAAAATGCCGACGACCTGTTTCAGGTGGGGTGCATCGGTCTTATGAAGTCCATAGACAATTTTGATACAAGCCAGAATGTAAAATTTTCCACCTATGCAGTACCCATGATTATAGGTGAGATACGAAGATATCTGAGAGACAACAACTCCATCCGTGTGAGCCGCTCCCTCCGTGACATAGCTTATAAGGCGCTTATGGCAAAGGAAAAGCTGATAAAAGAGAATCAAAAGGAGCCCACAATCTCGGAAATAGCAAAGGAGCTGGGCTTAAAAAAAGAAGATGTGGTGTTTGCCCTGGACGCAATCGCCGACCCGGTATCTCTCTATGAGCCCGTATACAACGACGGAGCCGACGCAATATTTGTTATGGATCAGATAAGCGACGATAAAAACACAGATGAGGACTGGATTGAAGAAATCAGCCTCAAGGAGGCAATAAAAAAGCTGGGCAGCAGGGAAAGGCATATTCTCAACCTGAGATTTTTTAAAGGAAGGACTCAGATGGAGGTATCCGAAGAGCTGGGCATAAGCCAGGCACAGGTATCAAGACTGGAAAAAAGCGCTCTGGCTCATATGAAAAAGTTTATTTAAAACTGTCAGTTAATTCTCAAACGGCTCAAAAAGCTGTACATCATAGCTGAAGGTTGACGCAGCTGCAAGATAGTACTGCTTACCGTCGGCATCCTTGAAAATATATGCCGCACTTATAGGATACTGAGGATTTTTTTGGTGCTTTTCCATGGTTGCCAGAGCCACAAAAAGTTCTTTATCCGCTTCACCGAGACCTACCCAGAAATCCTTTATCTCATCGAGAGTCATCCTGTCCTGACTAATAGCGGTTACAATAATAACCTCCGTGTAGTCGGACAGGATACCCTCATAGGTGAACATATCCCTGAAGGTCACATACTTGCCGTAATAATCGCTGTCCATAACAACCGCCGTTTCCCTGCGGTCAAACCACATAACATGACAGCCCATAGCCTCGGCAATGTATCTGACCGGGAGATAGGTTCTTCCGCCCTTTTCCACAGCGGCGGTATCCATCTGCTTTTTTTCACCGTCAACAATCATTTCCGTGCTTCCTATAAACAGCTCTACAGTGTGATTTTCTGTTGTAACGGTAACCTTTTGCTCGGTCTCAGACCAAGCCACATCCGCTCCGAGATTTTCACTGATAAGCCTTACGGGAACCATGGTTCTGTTATCACTGTTTACAAATGGTATTCCCGTCTCCGGGGTAAATTCCGGTTCACATCCGTTTACCGAGACATTATCTGCACTTGCAGACGTTGCAAAAAGCATGATAAATGCAAATATTATTGCTGCAGCAGTTTTTTTCATATGTTAAATCAGTCCTTTCGGGATAATTCTGTCACAGATATTATAATCCATATTTCAGAATATGTCAAATTCAGCCGATAAAACCGGACAATATGATAAAACCCACCACAGTCAACATAAGTTTGTCTTCACATTCCTCCTGCAGGAGAAACAAAAATATACAGATAAGCAAAATATCATCTATGGCAAGGGAGCCGAAAAGCCTTTTTTCAGTAGCATTTTCTGAGGGAATACACAAAGCTGTTATTTCTCCCTCATCCCTGACCGCCGGCAAAACAGATATCTCTTCACAGCCGCTGTCGTCATAGTCACTGTAATATCGCTTATACATAACCGCCCTCCTAAATATCCTTGAGCACCGATGTGAGCTTTGTAAGCTTAAGTATTTTTACAGCGGTGTCCATATGCTGGGCTCTCTCCGGGCGCATATAAGGTCTGAGCGCATTTAAGAGATTTATCCTGCTGTCTGAGGACATATCAGCACTGCTCATAAGACTCTGCATATTTGATATAAGCTCAGCTTCTTCGGAAAAATTGTCCTCTCTGCGTGACGGCACAGTGCTTTGTCCGCCCAAGGATTTTGCCAGAGAAGAAATATTTTTTAGCATTTCCGGGTCCGACAAAATAGAATTAAGCTTATCCTGCAGCTCATCTGCCATATTATTTTCCTCCCATCATCTGATTAACTTTTTTTAGAATATCGGGATTTGACCTAACCATACGGAGAATTTCTTCGTTGTCGGTACGCCTGAGCTTATCGGCAATATCCCCCATACCCATCTCCCGCAGCTTACGCTCCACAGCGGATTTGTCTACCTGGCGGAGACGTTTTTCAAGTTCATTTTCACTTATATTGATTTTGTCTGAATTATTCAATGGTATCACCCTTTCGGTACATTATATGCAGCAGTGGAATTATTGTTGACGATAAACTGAAATTTCTATTGACAAATACTTCACCGACGTAATATAATAATACTCAGTGTCTGATATTTATATTGACATAAGCGCCAGAACTGCATTTTCACACATGCAGTTGACGAGGATGGGGAGTTATCGAACATTCGGCGGGTGCCCCACGGTATATCACTACCGTAAACGGTCGGCAAAAACGCGAAGTGATTTGCGCTACAAATCCGACCCGGTGTTAAAACCTGATTATCACAAGACCTGTAACGGTATATATTCACAAAGAATGTATACCCTATTTTGCAACAGGTTCATTTTCCGTTGCAAAATTTTTCCACAGCAGGTCGCATAAGGAGGAAGAAAAAATGTGTGGAATAGTTGGTTATGTAGGAGGGCGTCAGGCTGCCCCCATACTTTTTGACGGGTTGGAAAAGCTTGAATACAGAGGCTATGACTCTGCGGGAATTGCTGTTTTTGACGAAAAAATCAAGGTATGCAAGGTAAAAGGCAGACTGGCAAATTTAAGGGAAGCAGCACAGAAAACCGATGTATCCGGAACTACCGGTATCGGTCACACCAGATGGGCAACTCACGGAGAGCCCTCGGGCGTTAACTCACACCCTCACCTTAGCTCTGACGGAACCATTGCTGTGGTGCACAACGGCATTATCGAAAATTACGAGGAGCTGAGAGAAATGCTCATAAGCAAGGGCTATACCTTCCGGTCGGAAACCGACACAGAGGTTATACCCAATCTTATCAGCCTGTGCTACAAAGGAGACCTGCTTGACGCTGTTATAGATGCCTCAAAGCAGCTGCGCGGAAGCTATGCAATATGCGTGATGCATGCCGACGAACCCGGAAAAATGATTGCAGTGCGCAAGGACAGCCCGCTGATTATCGGACTAAAGGATGACGAAAAATTTGTTGCATCGGATATACCTGCCCTGCTGAAGCAGACACGTAGCGTATATCTCCTGGAGGACAACGAATATGTGGTGCTCAAAGCAAAAAGCGCAAGGATATTTACCGAGGATAAAGAAGAAATAAGCCGAAACATATTTAATGTGACCTTTGACCACAGCGCGGCAGAAAAAGCCGGCTACGACCACTTTATGATAAAGGAAATCCACGAGCAGTCAAAGGCAGTGAGAGATACTCTGACCGGAAGAATAAGCATGGACAAAAAGGTGTCCTTTGATATGCTTGATAAAAAGGATATTGAAAATATAAACAAAATATACATTGTTGCCTGCGGAACCGCATATCATGCAGGTCTGGTAGGCAAAACAGCCATAGAGAAGCTGACAAAAATACCTGTGGAAACTGATATTGCTTCAGAATTCCGCTACAGAGACCCGATTATAGACAAAAACAATCTGTTAGTGATAGTCAGCCAGTCCGGCGAAACTGCAGACACATTAGCGGCACTTCGCCTGGCAAAGTCCAAGGGTGCCAAGGTGCTTGCTATAACAAACGTTGTGGGCAGTACGGCCTCAAGAGAAGCTGATTTTGTATTCTATACCCATGCAGGACCAGAAATAGCCGTTGCATCAACAAAGGCATACACTACCCAGCTCATAGCCATGTACACCCTGGCACTGTTTCTCGCAGAAAGCAGAGAGACTCTCTCCCAGGCTGAAATTGACATATACAAGCAAGGCTTGCTGGAAATCCCCGACAAGATAGACGAGGTCATGAAAACCGAAGAGCAGATTGCCAAAATGAGTATAGACCTTACAAAGGAAACCGATGTGTTTTTCCTTGGCAGAGGTCTTGACTATGCAGTTGCCATGGAAGGCTCACTAAAGCTCAAGGAGATATCCTACATCCACTCAGAGCCCTATGCGGGAGGCGAGCTCAAGCACGGACCTATCGCCCTGATTGAAAAGGACACTGTGGTAATAGCAATATCCACCTGCGCATGGCTCAAGCCCAAGATGGACTCAAATGTAAAAGAGGTTATAACCAGAGGTGCATATGTAATCGGCGTTGCATCGGAAGGTCTTGACGACAATGACTACAGACAGAAGATAACCCTGCCGAGAATGAACGAGTTGTTTACACCCGTTGTATCCGTCGTTCCTCTGCAGCTGATTGCATACTATGTATCAACCGCAAAGGGACTTGATGTTGATAAACCCAGAAATCTGGCAAAATCTGTTACAGTTGAATAATATATTTAAAATTTAACACTTGTCATCCTGAGCAAGAGTCTTCGACTTCGCTTCGTTCCGCTCAGAATGACAAGTGTTAATTTTATTTTATTAGAAATGACTCCCGCGTGCCTACCCGCAGCAGCTTTAGTCCAGCAGAACAAGCTCTCCGCTCTTAAGACTGCCGGGCACATCAATAATACGCTGATTTTCAGAGCCGCGGAATTTAAGGGAAATATTTTTCTTTTCCTCAACAAACTCACCGTCTACCAGCACATCAACATATGACAGGATAGTATCGGTATACTCACATCTTGCCCGCGAAGTGGCGGTAAGCTCCTCAAAGGTGTAGCCCGAATACATCCAGAGGCTCTTATGAGGGTACTTTTCTTTCACTCTCTTCACAAAGGACACAAGCGCCGCCTGATTGTACGGCTCAAAGGGCTCTCCGCCGAGAATGGTGAGACCTGCAATATAATCAGGCTCAAGCATGGAAATTATCCTGTCCTGTACATCAGAGGTAAATTCCTCACCGTAGCCGAAATCCCAGGTTTCCGGATTAAAGCAGTTTTTGCAGTGATGAGTACATCCCGACACAAAAAGAGATACTCTCACTCCGCTGCCATTGGCAATGTCACAGTTTTTAATTTCTCCGTAATTCATACTGCACCTCCTGATATACTGCTAAATAAATATATTTTTGTTTATTATAATATTTCATGCTGATTTTGTCAATTATATTATTTTAAAAAACCGCACCCTCGACCTAAAGGTCGTCAGGCGCGGCTTTTTTTACAGATGGAGTACTCTTTCTTTTATTTCCTGTGTGCGTCCCTGGTTCCAGTACTGTGTACCGATATATCCGCAGGTACGTCTTGCAACATTCATTTTGCTCTGGTCGGTGTTTCCGCAGTTGGGGCAGCGCCAGATAAGCTTGCCGTCCGGGTCGTTATCTATAACGATTTCGCCGTCATAGCCACATTCCTGGCAGTAATCGGATTTTGTATTGAGCTCTGCATACATAATGTTATCATAAATATACTTCATTACACTGAGCACAGCTTCAATATTATCCTGCATATTGGGCACCTCAACATAGCTGATGGCACCGCCGGGAGACAGAGCCTGGAACTGTGATTCAAAGGACAGCTTGGAGAATGCGTCAATCTCCTCAGTAACATGTACATGATAGCTGTTTGTAATATAGTTCTTGTCTGTAACACCCTTTATAATGCCGAATCTCTTCTGCAGGCATTTTGAAAACTTATATGTAGTGGACTCCAGGGGAGTTCCGTATATACTGAAATCTATATTGTGCTTTTCCTTCCAGCGCTTTGTTGCGGCATTGAGATATTCCATAATGCTGATGGCAAAAGGAGTTGCCGAGGGGTCTGTATGGGATTTTCCCGTCATGTATACAACACATTCATACAGTCCCGCATAGCCTAAAGAAATGGTGGAATATCCGCCGAAAAGCAGCTTGTCAATGGGCTCGCCCTTTTCAAGTCTTGCCAGAGCACCGTACTGCCAGAGTATGGGAGCCGCGTCGCTGAGAGTGCCCTTGAGTCTTTCGTGGCGGCACATCAGCGCACGGTAGCAGATATCAAGTCTCTCGTCAAATATCTTCCAGAATTTGTCCATATCGCCCTTTGAGCTGAGAGCAATATCAACCAAGTTGATTGTTACAACACCCTGATTAAATCTGCCGTAATACTGCGGCTTGTTTGTCTCAGGGTTTACATATGGTGTAAGGAAAGAGCGGCAGCCCATGCAGGTATAGCAATGTCCTTCTCCGTTTTTGTCAATCTTAAGCTTTTTCATGATTTTTTCCGATATATAATCGGGAACCATGCGCTTAGCGGTACATTTTGCCGCAAGCTGAGTCAGATACCAGTATTTTGAATCCTCATGTATGTTGTTCTCCTCAAGAACATAAATGAGCTTTGGGAATGCAGGAGTAATCCACACACCTGCTTCATTCTTAACACCAACAATTCTCTGACGGAGCATTTCCTCAATAATCATTGCCAGGTCATGACGTGTACGCTCATCCTCTGCTTCACCGAGATACATAAACACCGTTACAAAGGGTGCCTGTCCGTTGGTGGTCATAAGCGTTACAACCTGATACTGAATCATCTGAACGCCCTTTTCAATTTCAGAGCGGAGTCTGTTTTCAACTATATCGGAAATAACCTGCTCAGAGGGTGAAGCATTCATCTCTGCAATCTCAGCTTCAACATCCTTGCGTATCTTCTTTCTGCTGACATCAACAAAGGGTGCCAGATGGGTAAGCGATATACTCTGACCGCCGTACTGCGAGGACGCAACCTGAGCTATAATCTGGGTTGCAATGTTGCAGGCAGTTGAAAAGCTATGGGGCTTTTCAATCATGGTGCCGGAAATAACGGTACCGTTCTGGAGCATATCCTCAAGGTTAACCAGGTCGCAGTTATGCATATGCTGTGCAAAATAGTCAGAATCATGAAAATGTATGAGTCCTTCCTCATGCGCCTTTACAATATCGTCAGGAAGCAAAATTCTCCTGGTGATATCCTTGCTGATTTCACCTGCCATATAGTCACGCTGAACACTGTTCACCGTTGGGTTTTTGTTGGAATTTTCCTGCTTTACTTCCTCATTGTTGCACTCAATAAGACTGAGAATCTGCTCATCTGTAGTGTTGGTTCTGCGAACCATGGCACGCTTATATCTGTATGTAATGTAGGTTCTCGCCAGGTCGTGCGCATTTCTGTCCATAATCTCATTTTCAACAAGGTCCTGGATTTCCTCAACTCCCAGAGCTCTGGGCACATTCTCACAGGCCTTTTCGACAGTATGGGCAATTTTTATTATTTCATCAGCGCTCAGTCTTGCTGTTTCCGGAACGCTGTTGTTAGCTTTATTTACTGCAGTGATAATCTTTGTTATATCAAATACAACTTCTGCTCCGTTTCTTTTGATAATTTTCATCCTAATCTCTCCCTTCCCGAAATAAAATTTCCGACAAACATTCAAAAGGCTCTGCCGGAGGAAGCCTCCCTATATAAGCTGTTTTATGGGGCAAAAAACCCCTGAAAGGGCAGAATGCAGAATTGATGCCGCTTTCAGAGGGCTAAGTTAGATTTACCTGTTCACAACTTTCTCTACCTGTATATCATTATACCATATATTGTGTAAATGTCAACAAAAAAATACTATATTTTGTAATTTTTTTGAATTTTTTTTTGGCTCATCCATGCAAAAAAAGTCCTGTAAAACAATAACAAAATCAATTTACAGATGGTTTTACGACATAAAAGAACATTTGATTAAAGCTTTGACATCTTTCGTAAAAAGGGGCAAAATTTTTATTATGATTTTTATACTTTAGTGTACTAAAAGCATGACCGAAAGAGAATAATCAACAAATTCTCGGCAGACCCTCGCCATAAAGAACGCTTACCGTTTTTTTGCCGCCAAGTCTCGTCGTCAGGATAACTCCACTGCCGGCTTCCACACTGCCCACTGCCGTACAGCCGCTGCCATAGGCGCATTTTTTGATTATCTCAACTGCCCTTTGCTCCTGCTCTGACGGTACAAATACCACCAGCTTGCCTTCGTTGCCCATGTGCATCACATCAAGTCCCAGGATTTTGCAGAATGCCCTCACCTCATCGGATACGGGGATTTTTTCCTCATATATATTAATGCTGCAGCCCGACGAATCCGCCAGCTCGTTGAGCACAGTGCCGAGACCTCCGCGGGTAATATCTCTCATGGCATGGATTTCGATACCGTTGCTCATAAGCTCCGACACCATTTCCACCAGAGGAGCGCAGTCGCTTTCTATATTATTTTCCACATTCATTCTCGCGCTGAGGATTGCCGCATGATGGTCTCCCATATTGCCGGACACTATTACAGAATCCCCGTTCTTTACACACCTGCAGCTGATATCGGTATTATCACCTACAAAGCCAACTCCGGTTGTGTTGATATACACACCCCCGCTGCCGTTTATAACCTTGGTATCACCGGCTATGACAATAACCCCGGCTTCCTTTGCGGCAGCCGCCATGGATATAACCAGCTGTTCAAGAAGCTCACTGTCTGCGCCTTCTTCTATTATAAATGCGCTTGTGATATATTTGGGCACAGCACCTCTCATAAGCAGGTCGTTTACCGTGCCGCACACAGCCAGCCTGCCTATGTCCCCTCCCTTAAATACAAGAGGAGTAACCACAAAGCTGTCAGTGGTGACCGCTATACGGCGGCTTCCCTCCACAACAGCACAGTCATCCATCATATCAAGCACGGGATTTGACAGATGCTTTGCAAATATTTTATCAATAAGCTCAGTGGTAGACTTACCTCCGCTGCCGTGAGCCAGAGTAATTTTCATGGTTAATCAGACCTTTCTGTTGTTTACAAAATAATTATAGCAGTTTCCCTCGCCGGACACCATACAAGCACCCTGAGGGGCAGTGGGTGTACATATTTTTCCAAAAAGAGGACATTCAAGCGGCGATACAGCGCCGGTTATAACCTGTCCGCATCTGCAACCCTTGTTTGACGCCTCGTCATGGGTAAGCTCTGAGCTGCCTGCGTCAAAGCGGCTGTACTCCTCCCGCAGCACAAGACCAGACCCGGGAATAATGCCCATACCTCTCCATGCCGCGTCACAGGGCTCAAAATACTTGCTTACGGTTTCTTTAGCTTTTGTATTTCCCTTTTCCGTAACGGCGGCGGGATAAAGATTTACCACTCTGCCCCTGCCGCGGAGCTTTACCAGAGAATATATTGCATAAATAAGCTCCTCCGCCTCAAAGCCCGCCACTGCAAAGGGAAGTGAATATTTTTGTGCGAGGGGTTCAAACTCCCTCCAGCCGGTTATAACACTGACATGTCCCGGAGCTATAAAGCCGTCAATCTTCATACCTCCGCTGCACAGACTGTCTATGGCATTGGGCATAGTTTTAATTGCTGTAAGCAGACGTATATTGTCAAGCCCCATTGCAATTGCCTCCTCAAGAAGAAGAGCATAAGCGGGAGTGGTGGTCTCAAAGCCTACTGCCGCAAACACATATTCCGTGCCGGGATTTGCCTTTGCTTTTTCTATAAGCTCAAAGGGAGAATATATCATTTCTGCCCTTGCACCCTCTGCCTGTGCTTCTCTGAGTGAAGAGCTTTTTCCCGGAACTCTGAGCATATCGCCAAAGCTCACTACACATGTGTTTGGTTTCAAACTAAGCTCAATCAGCCTGTCTATATATTCTGCCACAGTAACACATACAGGACAGCCGGGACCTGAAATAAGCCTTATCTTAGCTGAGAGCAGCTCCGGTATGCCGTTTTGTGCAATTGCCGCAGTATGAGTGCCACAAACCTCCATAAAGGTAAGGGGCTCGCCGTCATATTCCTTTAAAAAATCAAGTGCCTGTCTTAGATTATTCATTTGATATTTCCTCTAATTCCTCAAAAAGCTTTGTCATATCCTCAGCCTCCTTTGG
The DNA here is from genome assembly GCA_017481205.1 of Clostridia bacterium. Lineage (GTDB taxonomy): Bacteria > Bacillota > Clostridia > UMGS1810 > UMGS1810 > RGIG4708. The sequence continues at coordinate 73,552 of JAFUPN010000009.1, forward strand.
AGAAAGCTTCTGTATAATCAGCCCTGCGTGGACAAGCACATTGTCCCCTTGCCGGATATCCAGCAGCCCTGCATGCGCTCTGACAAGGTTTCCCGAAAAATCCACCGTTGCTATTGAGTTTTCAATTTTTATCACCTTTCCCGGTGCTGCTACACACATTTTTATGCAACTCCTTTTTTGAAATATAGCTTTTGACCGCTGCAAAAGCCTGCCCGAGGGCAATGCCTCCGTCATTTGTGGGTACCTGCTGATTGATGTACACCTGAAAGCCTTCTGCCGTAAGCCTGTCTATACAGCCCTCGGTAAGAATTCTGTTCATAAACACGCCGCCGGACAGGGCAATGCTCTTTATATTATGCTTTTTTGCAGTTTCAGCCACCGCATTGATAATTGCATTGTGAAAGCCAAGAGCAATTTCCGAGGTATCAATCCCCTTGTCAGCAGCTTCTTTAATCTGCTTTATCAGCTTATCTGTGGCAAACAAGCCATCCTCAACAGGCAAAGCCAGGGGATATGCCTTATCTGCCTGCCCTGCCATGACTTCAAGCATGGTTGCGCACAATCCCTCATAGTCATTGTAATCGCATATACCAAGCATTGCGCACACTCCGTCAAATAGCCTGCCCATGCTTGAGCTTTTAACAGTGTTTATATGCATACTTATCGCAGCCTTTATAAGCGCACCGTCTTTGCACCGAGGCTCAAAGCCCGCGTCAATAAGATAGCAATCCGCCGCAGCTCCGGCGTCCTTGCTTATATTGTCTCCGCCTGTCATTTCCACAGGTGCAAGATGCTCACATCTGGAAAAAACGCCTTTTCTATATTCAAACACCTCGCCGCCCCACACGGTGCCGTCATCGCCGTAGCCTGTTCCGTCAAAGGAGAAGCACAGTGCATCCCCCTCTATTCCGTGCTCGGCAATAACCGACGCGGCATGGGCAATATGATGCTGTACATATGCCACCCGTCTGCCGTGTTCCTCGGCAATTTCACGGCTGCGATACAAAGGATGTGGGTCTGCAGCATATATTTCGGGCTCAATTCCCGTTAGCTTTTTTAATCTCTCCGTATTATATAAGTATACATCAGCATTTGACTGTTCGTCAAGATCTCCCATGTGTTGACTCATGTATGCATTTCTGCCGGAGGCAATACAGAATGAAGATTTCATATCACCGCCTGCGGCAAATACACTTTTATCAAGGTCAGCCACACCTACAGGTAAAGGAGTGTATCCCCTGCCCCTGCGTACAAGCTGGATTCTGCCGGATACAACACGCACAATGCTGTCGTCAAGAGGAGTCATTATATCCCTGTTGTGATGAAGAACTCCCGTAAGCTTTTTATTGTTGTTATATATATCAAAAATTTCTTTATTTTCAATTATTATAGGTCTGTCCGAAAAATTACCGCTGGTCATAACCAGGGGACCGCAAGTCTTAATCAACATATGCTGCACAGGATTACAGGGCAAAAATGCCCCTATACTGCCACTTATTCCGCAGACCTGTACGGAAAAATCCCTGATTTTTTCTACCAATACAATAGGTCGTGCCGGAGAGAGAAGCTCTTTTTCCTCAAGGGGAGAAACTGCAGCATACTCCCTTATTTCATCCACAGAGCCAAACATAACCGCAAAGGGCTTTTTCTCTCTGCCCTTCAGCTCTCGAAGGGTGGTTACTGCTTTCTCATCAAAGGCACTGCAGGCAAAATGATATCCGCCGATGTCCTTTACGGCAACAATGCCGCCATTCTGTATATCCCTTGCGGCATTTTCTATGGGAGACATGTCGGATAATGCGTATTCGGACATATATTCAAGAACGGGACCGCAGTCATTACATGCCACTGTCTGGGCATAGCAACGCCTGTCTGATGTATCATCATACTCTCCTGCACAAGAGGCGCACATGGGGAATTTGTCCATGAGAGTGTTATGACGGTCATAGGGCAGCTTTTTTATAATACTGTATCTGGGACCGCACACGGTGCAGCTTATAAAGGGATGCATAAATCTGCGGTTGCCCGGGTCAAGCATTTCGGTAAGGCAGGTATCACAGGTTGCAATATCTGCAGGAATTACAGGCATTACCCTATCTGACGAAAAATCATCGCTTGATATTATCTCAAAGCTGTCATGTTCATCAACACACTGCACATCCTCGACAGATATGCTTTCAATTATACTTTCAGCGGGCGCATTCAAACTGAGGCATTGGATAAACTTTTCCAATGCCTCGTCAGTGCCGTCTGCAAGTATTTCAACAATACCGCCCGTATTTTTAACTGTACCTGTCAGAGAGAATTTTTCCGCCTCTCTCTGTACAAAGGGTCTGAATCCAACGCCTTGCACCAGACCTGTTACGGTTATTTTTTTCATATAAATCACTCTTATGCTATGACGGTAATCCGTCAAGAATCATCTTCTGAGAAAAAACTTATTCCATTGTCAGGCACTTTTTAGGACATCCGTCAACGCAAGCTCCGCAGCTTACACATTCGTCCTTATTTATTGTCCAGGTCTTTGATGCACGGTCAACTGTAATTGCCTCCTGAGGACATTTTCTTGCACAAAGTCCGCAGAATACACATACATCAAGGTCATTCTTTACCTCACCGCCTGCAGTTGCCTTTGCAGCCTCGCCGCTTTCCTGGCTGAGACATTTCTTGGGACATGCCGCAACACAGGCACCGCATTTTGCACATTCCTCTTCATTTATTGTCCAGGTCTTTGATGCACGGTCAACTGTGATTGCATTAGCAGGACATTTTTTTGCACAGAGACCGCAGTATACACAGCCCTCGGCGCTGAAAACAATTTTTCCGCCTGCATTTGAAGTTTCCTCCACCTTGCCCTGAAAGGTATCTACAATTGCCTTTGTATCAGGGGCAGAATAGGTATTAGCCATGGTAAGACAGCTCTTGGGACAGGAGTTAACGCAGTTTTCACACTGCACACAGCCCATTCTGTCTATTGACCAGGTTTTTGAAGCTCTGTCAACGGTTATGGCATCAGAAGGACATTTCTTTGCACATATTCCGCAGAAAAGACAGTCATCCACATTGATGTCAATGTGACCTCTGGTTCTTTCGGGATATTTTCTTTCAACAAAGGGGTAGTTTCTTGTTACCGGCTTGTGAAAAAGGTTTGAAAGTGCGTGTGACGCAAAACTCATTATTTTAAGCATAGCAAAATTTTCCCCTTTCTTATCTCTCAGTACAGCTTATGCAGGGGTCGATGGTGAGTATAAGCAGAGGTACGTCTGCATAATCACAACCCTGCAGTATCTTGATGAGAGGCGACAGATTTGTAAAGGTTGGTGTTCTCACTCTTGCTCTGTCAAGGAATTTTGTTCCGTTTGCCTTTACATAATATATTGCCTCGCCTCTGGGCTGCTCTACTCTGACAAAAGCCTCACCGTCGGGATTGCCCTTAACGGGAACAACAATATTGCCCTCAGGGATTTTGTCAACCGCCTGACGGATAAGGGAGAATGACTGGAAAATCTCTTCAATTCTCACCTTACATCTGCCGAAGCTGTCACAATCGTTGCTAGTTATTATATCAAAGTCAAGATCGCCGTATGCACAGTAGCCAAGGCGTCTTGTATCAAGCTCAATGCCGCTTGCACGCATCATGGGGCCTACAGCACCAAGCTGAATTGCCTCTTCCTTGGTGAGGATACCTACATCCTTGAGTCTTGATTTAACAGTGTAGTCCTTGAGGAACACCTTTGTCAGCTTGCGCACATCAGCCTCCATGGAATCAAACTCTGCCACAAAGCCCTTGAGCATTGCACTGTCCATATCCTTGAGCACACCGCCGACCTTGTTTACAGAGAATATAACACGTCCGCCTGTGGATGCCTCAAACATATCGAGAATTTTTTCTCTCATTCTCCAGCACTGATAAAACAGCGCTTCAAAGCCGAATGCATCTGCAAGGAGACCAAGCCACAGAAGATGGCTGTGGAGTCTGGACATTTCGCACCAGATAGTACGCAGGTACTTTGCTCTGTCAGGAATTTCCACATCAAAAATGCGTTCTACAGCCTCGCAGTAGCCCATGCCGTGCATAAAGCTACATATACCGCAGGTTCTTTCTATTACATAGAGATAGTCATTAAAATCTCTTTTTGAGATAAGGCTTTCCAGACCACGGTGTACAAAGCCTATTGAAGGAATGGCTTCTATAACCTTTTCATCCTCCAGCACCAGGTCGAGATGAATAGGCTCGGGAAGTACGGGATGCTGAGGTCCGAAAGGCACAATAGTTCTCTTTCCCATTTTAGTTACCTCCTTTGAATGGTGTTTCAGCGTCTATCATGTAGAGCTGGTCACGGTAGTCAAGCTGCATACCCTCAATTTTCACTCCGAAAAGCTCGGACATTTCGTTTTCATACAAAGAAGCTGAGGGATAGAAATCGCTTATGCTTGTAATCTGTGTATCTGCATCCATAACGATGCGGTAGTTTATAAAATCATAGCCTTTTGCAAAGGAGTATGAAAGCTCGAAGCCTTCTTTGGTGCTTACAGAACAAATCTGAACCAGACGCGCACCCTCGTCCTTCATGGTTTTTGCTGTCTCAAGAAGATCTTCATGTCTTATAACTATGAGTTCGTACTGTTCTCTCATTACTGAAGTCCCTCCTTCTTTTCTGCTTCGTATTTATCATGCTTTTCCTGGAAAAGCGCAACTGCTTTTACAATACCGTCGATAATAGCTTCGGGTCTTGCCGCACATCCGGGCACATATATGTCAACAGGCAGCACCTTGTCAACACCGCCTATGATGTTGTAGCAATCCTTAAATACTCCGCCGTTGCAGGCACATATACCAATCGCCACAACAACCTTTGGCTTGGGCATCTGAGAATACAGCTGCTCAACAATAGGTTTGTTCTGTGTATTTATACCGCCAGTAATAAGGAGTATATCCGCATGTCTGGGGTCGCCTGTATTGATAACACCGAAGCGCTCTGCGTCATAAACCGGGGTAAGACAAGCCAGTGTCTCGATGTCACAGCCGTTGCAGCTGGAGCCGTCGTAGTGAAGTATCCACGGAGATCTTGAAATTTTAGCCATTTGTAATACCTCCCCTTATTTTAATACATACTGAAGAATAATGATATTTGCAACGCCGAAAATCAGTGTTACAAGCCATGCTGAGCGGAACATAAGGTTCCACTTTACACGGGCAGAGCAGTTATCTATAAGTATTTCCATAAAATAGCACAGTGCAATAACAACTAGCGCAAGAGGAATACTCCACCAGCTCGCATTGATGATAAACAGACCGATTACACCGAGAAGAAATACATTTTCGTACCAGTGAGCTATCTCAACAAAAGCAAACATTCTTCCGGAGAGCTCAGTAGTGATTCCTTTTACAACCTCCTGATGTGCATGATGGGATGTACTCAGGTCAAAAGGAGATTTGCGCAGCTTGATGGTGAGTATATACAAAAATCCTATAAACAGACCGGGCATACGCAGTATTGATGAATACTCTGCATTGATAATCTCTGCCACGCTGAAGGTGCCGTTTGCCATATAAAAGCCTACAGCCACCAGAAGCATCATGGGCTCGTATGCAAGCATCTGTATAATCTCTCTCTCAGAGCCCATAACAGAGAAAGGAGAGTTGGTTGTAGCCGCCTCAAGTATAAAAAACAGAGCAGCGGTTGTCAATGTGAAGAATACCAGCAGTATATCTGCACCGCCAAAGAAGAGCGCACCGGTGATTACAACAAAGATAAGAAAGCACAGTGCAAAGGGATACTGCATATTGTTTATTTTCATTATCTGCTTGTTAAGAAGCTTTGCCACATCATAGAAGGGCTGGAATATTGAAGGTCCTATTCTACCCTGCATACGCGCGGTGATTTTTCTGTCGATACCTGCAAGCAGCCCACCCAGAAAAGGCGCGATAATTACATACAAAAGTGCACAAATAATTTGTGTTATCATCAGATTGCACCTCCTACAGCCATTATCAGTATAATTACTATTACAGCGGTTGAAACAGCAACTGAGGGAATCCACAGCTTGCGCTCACCGAACATATCTTCCATATACCAGCCTGCCAGGAACACCTTTTTGTCCTCATGCATAGCATCATCAAATTTTCTGTTGTCGCCCATGTTTATACCGGACATATATTCAAGGCTAGGCTTGTACGGAAATCTTTTAACCAATATCTTTGAGATAAAGGGAATAACCATTATTATAAACAGCATAAGCACCATGATAATCATGTCCTCAACCGTAAGTATATGTGCATTTACGGAGCCGAACATTTCGTGGAGCATGGGCTCAATCGCAAGAAGGGATATAACCGGGAACAGTGCACAAAGGAGAATACCCAGCGCTGCATGTATCCACATAGAAACCCACTGACCGTTTGTGGTAAGGTCTGTCATGGGCTTGACTCCGGCTACATGAGTGAGCACCTTGCCCAGCCATTTTGCCCAGTAAAACAATGTTGTGGAGCTACCGAAGCAAAGGAGGCAGACAAGGATAACATTGTCGGCGTCTATGTATGCCTTAAGAGCCGCCCACTTTGATACCAGCATACCGAAAGGAGCGATAAACATACCGATGATACCTATCATCATTATAACCGCTAGCTTGGGGAGCTTGCAGATAAGTCCGTGCATATCCTCGATATCACGGCTGCCGGTGGTGTTTTCAATAGCACCTACACCCTGGAACAGCATGGATTTTGACACAGCATGGAATATCATAAGAAGTATTCCTGCCCATGCACCCTCCTCGATGCCAACTCCGGCGCAGGCAGTAATAAGACCGAGGTTTGATACTGTGGAATAAGCCAGAATTTTCTTTCCGTCGCTATGGGTAATGGCAAGCATACTTGCCACAAAGAATGTGATACCGCCTATGAGAGACACTATCATACCTGCATAGTTTCCTGTCATGGCAGGCGACAGACGGATAAGCAGATACACGCCTGCTTTAACCATGGTTGCACTGTGGAGCAGAGCAGATGTAGGTGTGGGGGCAACCATTGCGCCAAGGAGCCATCTTGAGAAGGGCAGCTGTGCCGATTTGGTAAGACCGGCAATACCCAGGAGGCAGACTGCAAGCACAGCCATATCACCTGTAGAGGCAACCAGGTCGCCAAGGGTGTATACATCCAGCTTAAATACACAGATGCCGATGCCTATTGCAAAGGCAAGACCGCCAAGAAGATTCATCCAGAGGGCTCTGAAGGAATTTTTGATAGCTTCCTTTGTTTTTGTATATCCGATAAGAAGGAATGAGGATACACTGGTGATTTCCCAGAAGAAGTATATCCATATGAGGTTTGAGGAAAGCACAAGTCCGAACATAGCACCTATAAATACAAAGAGCATGGGGAAGAAAAATGTTCTTCTGTCAGCATATTCCTTATGGTGCTCATGGTAGCGTCTCATATAGCCCACTGCATAGATACATATAAGACAGCCGATGATGCCGACTATAAGGCACATTACTGCCGAGAGTCTGTCGCTGACCACATGAGCAACGGGCTCATGGAGGGGCTTAGTAAGCTCAATATATGCTATAAGCAAGGTCTGCGCTATAGACAAAAGAGAGCAATAATGCTTCTTATGCTTTGTACTGAGCACAACCACCAGAATCATAATAGCAAATTCTGCACAGAGCATTACCATGTCAATAGCATGAGTGGATGGGAACGCAGTTCTTGTGGTACCGGTAAAAATAGTATTGCCGGCAAACAGGGCTACTGCAGCCATAATAATGCCGCATCCCGAATAAACCGTGATTCTTCTGCCTGTGTTGGTTTTGACAAACACAAGAGCCAACGCAATCAGAAACGGAAACAGAACCAGTCCTGCGAAAATGTTTTCCATTGTTTAACAAGCCTTCTTTCATAAATGTTGATATAGTATGATTGGCAAAATGCCCAATCAAGACCACATTACATTATAACATATAAAGTCGAAAAGTCAAGGAAAAAAGGGAATAAAAAACAGTGAAAAAACACACAAAAAATTTACAGAAAATTGTATGTTTTTTCACTGATGCTTTATTAATCAGAATTTCCACGCTCTGTTGTAGCCTGTATGAAGCCCTTCTTTGTATAGGTGGGCATCAGAGGACAGAGTAAGCACCTTGGGTATGGCATAGCCCTTTTCTTCTTTAAATTCAATTGCCGTCATACCTGTGTGACACATATCAAAATGTATGCAATATTCAGGATAAGGAATATCCATCAGACAACTCATAAACAATGCGCCGAAGCCCTGATGGGCAAAGAGAGCCACTCTCTCATATTCAGGCTTTATAACCTTATATCTGCCTGTATAGCGCTCGTGCTCATATCCTAACTCGAGCATATACTTGTCAAGCTCATTATACACACGCTCCATGCCCTTTTTATAATTATATTTTTCAAAGGCAGGATGCTCGTACCAGTTAAAGCCCAGCCTGCGTACAGAATCCTCAGTAAACAAAAGCTTGGTCGGAGCGTCGGAAAACAGCCAGGTTTTCTGATGCTCACCATCAATTGTAAGCTCCTCCCATGCACGGCTTTCGTTGCAGAAGTCAAGCAGGGTCATATCCTTTCCCAAAAGCTCACAGGTTGGCTGAGCAGTCATTATGGCGCGGGTTGAAGTGGATGCATAAATCCTGTCAACTCCGTACATAGCAAGGCGTTTTGCCACTGCCTCTGCCTGCCTTTTGCCAAGGGGTGTCAGAGAATCGGGAGTGTAAATAGGGTCTCCGTGTCGTACATAAAAAAACAGCATAATTTTATCCTCCGTATATATTTTTATATTTATACATTATTCAGACATAGCAGCGTATCTTCATTCAATAGCCGGCTAAACGGCTGCGCCATGAGAATTCATGCCATAAGGCGATTAATCGCATTCACCCTTTGGGTGATTAATCTTATAATTGATATATAGAGGCAGATTATTTTCTCATATAAATTAGAATTTATCTGACAGTACTCTTTTCAATAATCTCATATACTTTCTCAGACCACTCCCAAATATCTTTGCAATCATTCTCAATGTAGATAATCTTATCCTCTAAATCATCAGGTATATATTTTTCAAGTTTATCTTTTTTCTTAATAGGAATCACAATTTTATAAACCCAATGGCTAAGGATTATCTCGTCCTTGACTTTCATAGGTAACACACCATCACATATTGTATTTGGATGTTTTACTAATTGGTCATATTTAAAATAGAATCTCACGCCGGGATCAAAACGAACACTTAAATCTTCTTTATCCGGAAAACGATGCAATTTACGCTCCATAACCAATCTATCCCCTGCTTGACAATTTCCCCATGCAAACATGATATATTCAAAATAGTCAGCAGGGTCATTTGCCGCATTACGCTTCTCACTCATCAATTCTTCTACCGGCACTTTTCTGGCATTTAATGCAGATAACAACTTCCCACACTTAAAAATTTTTATAGCATTATCAACAGAAGTTGTGTGACATACATAATCTGTAGCACAACCCTTTATATGCGGACATGCTGTACATTCTGTCAATAATTTCGGGCGTGATGCTTTTAAATACACCTCACGGTTCATTATTTTTTCATTAATCAGATTCAGTAAGTTATTATCTTCACATTCGATTGCACATTTTCTACCATATTTATTTTCGTATTCTATAAATTCAATAATAGTTCTAATCTCCCAATCGGATATTTGCGGATAATTGGAAAGCTTCTTATAAAAAACTCCGTCCCACACTTCTGAAAATTCAAAATTACCGACTTTTATTAACACATTCTCATCTCCAGATTTAACTTTTCAGTCGTGTATATAGTTTTAAACTCATTATAGCATAGAAAAAAACAAATGTGAATACCAAATTCTCAAAAATAATAAGTATATGCAAATGTTTTACGGAACAAATTTTTATCAAAAAACAGCGTCTGCAAGAAAGTTGATTTGGTGATGTAAAAAACAGCTCAGAACGAGCAAAATGAAGCAAAGCAAGACACATCCGCGCTTTATACTGCCCCAAGGCGTACAAAAACATGCCGAGAGGTAAAGTTTGTTCGTAGTCAAATGGAGACTTTAAAAGCAAAGAAAACCGCAAATTATCGCGGTTTTCTTTGCTTTTTGGTATTTTTTACGGTCGGGATGTTAATGCCTGATTATTAACCATATGGGCATTTTTTACATCGCCATTTTTGCACAAGAACTAAAATTACTTAAGTTCAACTGTTGCGCCAGCTTCTTCAAGAGCAGCCTTGAGCTTTTCAGCTTCTTCCTTAGGCATAGCTTCTTTAACAGTAGCAGGAGCACCGTCAACGAGGTCCTTAGCTTCCTTAAGACCAAGACCGGTAGCTTCTCTAACAGCCTTAACAACCTTAAGCTTACCAGCACCTGCATCCTTGAGGACAACGTCAAATTCGGTCTTCTCAGCAGCAGCTTCGCCACCTGCAACAGCAGCACCCATAACAGCTACGGGAGCAGCAGCGCTAACACCGAATTCTTCTTCCATCAATTTAACAAGCTCAGCAACTTCCAAAAGTTTAAGTTCTTTAATTTCGGACAGGATTGTCTCTACGTTACTCATTATAATTTACCTCCTTAGGTTTAATATCAATTTAAAATTTAATTATTCTGCTTCGGGAGCAGTTTCTTCTGCAGGAGCAGCTTCCTCAGCGGGAGCTTCTTCTGCTACAGGAGCTTCTGCGGGAGCAGCAGCTTCCTCTACAACCTCAGCTGCGGGAGCAGCCTCTTCAGCAGGAGCCTCTTTCTGAATGTCAGCAGGCTCTACGCCATTGTCTATCAAAGCCTGCAGTGTTCTTGCCAGAGCAGAGATAGGGCTGTTCAAGCTGCCCATAATCTTTGCGATAAGAACATCCTTTGAGGGAGTGTTGGCCAATGTCTTGATTTCATCAAGAGAAATAACCTTTCCATCAAGGAAACCTGCTTTGATTGTAAGATTTTCGTTGTTCTTTGCAAAATCAGAAATGATTTTTGCAGGAGCAACAGGATCATCTGCACTGATTGCCAGAGAAGTAGGTCCGTTGAGCTGCTCGTCCATCTCGTCGTAACCAACCTCTTTAATAGCAAATCTTGTGAGTGTATTCTTAACTACCTTATACTCAACACCAGCTTCACGAAGCTGAGCACGGAGCTTTGTATCTTCTTCAACAGTAAGACCTCTGTAATCAACGAGTACACCGGCCTGAGCAGCCTTAAGCTTTTCAATAAGCTCAGCAACAACTGCTTTTTTCTGTTCCAATACACTTGCGTTTGGCATTATATATTCACCTCCATAAATTTTTAAAGAAACTAAATAAGGGTTTCCCACCCCAAGACGTGAGAAACCCTATAATAATAAACAAATTTATATTATAACAATTCCTCGGCAGGATTTACTTGGATACCTGCTGTCTCAGGACACCATGATATTATATCACAGTTATATTAATTTGTCAATACCCAAATTTTAGTCGGTAAGCTTCTGAGCATTAATCTTAACACCGGGGCCCATTGTTGATGTAACAACAACACTCTTAAGATACTGACCCTTTGCTGCTGCAGGCTTAGCCTTGATAACAGCAGACATAAGTGTTGAGAAGTTTTCATTAAGCTTATCTATACCGAATGAAACCTTACCGATAGGACAGTGAATAATGTTGGTCTTATCGAGACGGTATTCAATTTTACCGGCTTTGATATCTTTAACAGCTTTAGCAACGTCGGGTGTAACGGTACCTGCCTTGGGGTTAGGCATAAGACCCTTAGGACCAAGCACACGACCGATTCTACCAACAACACCCATCATGTCGGGAGTTGCAACAACAACGTCAAATTCAAACCAGTTTTCATTCTTAATCTTATCAACCAGTTCTTCGCCGCCTGCGTAATCTGCGCCGTTTTCCAATGCGATATTTACATTGTCACCCTTTGCAAATACGAGAACTCTGACTTTTTTACCAGTACCGTTAGGAAGTACAACAGCACCTCTTACCTGCTGATCTGCATGTCTTGAGTCAACACCGAGTCTGATGTGTGCTTCAACGGTTTCGTCAAATTTAGCTTTTGAAGCCTTGATTACTACATCAAATGCTTCTGTAGGATCGTACAGTCTTGTCTTTTCAACAAGCTTTGCACTTTCCTGATACTTCTTACCTCTAAACATCTCGTTTCCTCCTTCTGTGGTTAATCGGGGCTATAACCCCTCCCACTAACTAAAGCATTAGTCCTCTACTACGATTCCCATGCTTCTTGCAGTACCTGCGATCATGCTCATAGCAGATTCGATACTTGCTGCATTCAAGTCAGGCATCTTCTGCTCAGCAATCTGTCTTACAGCATCCTTGCTGATTGTAGCTACCTTTGTTTTGTTGGGCACACCTGAACCACTCTGAATCTTGCATGCTTTCTTAAGCAGAACGGCTGCCGGGGGAGTCTTTGTGATAAAGCTGAAGGATCTGTCCTGATATACTGTGATTACTACAGGGATAACCAGACCTGCATCCTTTGAAGTCTTTTCATTGAACTCCTTACAGAACTGCATGATATTAACACCATGCTGACCCAAAGCAGGACCAACCGGGGGAGCCGGATTAGCTTTGCCTGCTTCGATCTGAAGCTTAATAAAACCTGTTACTTTCTGTGCCATTTAAGAACACCTCCTTAAAACAATGTGGTAAGCGGAAGCCATAAAGCATCCTCCCACTCTCTATATAACCTGCCTGTCCCGAAAGGGGAAACAGAATATATATAACCTACACGGACTCAACGTGGTTGATGTCCAGCTCAAGCACCGTCTTTCTGCCAAACATAACGATGCCTACATTAACCTTACGGCTAGTTTTGTCTATGCTTTCAACGATACCGATTTTATCAACGAAAGCACCGGATACAATTCTGACATTGTCTCCAACCTCATAATCGGCAACAATCTCTCTTACATCCACACCCAGAGCCTCAACTTCCTCATCGGAAAGCGGCACAGGCTTGGAGCCAGGACCTACAAAGCCGGTAACACCGGTGGTATTTCTTATAACATACCAGGTGTCATCTGTCATTACCATTTTGATAAGTACATATCCGGGAAATATCTTGCGGGTAACGGTTTTCTTTGTATCTCCCTTGGTCTCAACAACATCCTCGGTCGGAACCTTGATATCTATTATATAATCGTGAAAATTTCTGTTATCAACGATTTTCTCAAGATTTGTCTTAACCTTATTCTCATATCCGGAATAAGTATGAACCACATACCATTTGGCATTTTTACTTATGCTGTCTGCGCCCATATTTCCGGCCTCCTTATTATTAGTAAATATCCGCACTCAAAAGCCGGTGGGCTCATAACCACATCACGGCACACGGAATATTCAATGCTTAGTTAGCAAAAAACTTAAACAAGCCAAACTGGAACAGCAAATCGAGTACCCAGATAAATACACCTATAATCAGCACCACAGCCATAACTATAAGAGTATTGTTTACAACCTGTTTTCTTGAAGGCCAAGCAACCTTTTTCATTTCAGATTTTACTTCTTTAAAAAACTTAACAATTTTATTTCCCGATTTTTTCTGAGCTTCTGCCACAATAAGTCACCTCACTTGGTAAGAAATTAAAAAATTATTTTGTTTCTTTGTGTAAAGTATGCTCCCTGCAGAAACGACAGTACTTCTTCATTTCAATTCTATCAGGATCATTTTTCTTGTTTTTCATAGTATTGTAATTTCTCTGCTTACAATTACTACAAGCCAATGTGATTTTTACTCTCATGGTTTGCACCTCCTTAGATTATCCGTGCGTTTTTTAAAAATTCTTTCTTTCCGTCCGTCAAAAAATGCGCACAAAAAAAAAGACCTTTTCATCAGCATAAAAAATTGTACCACAAGTTATACTAAATGTCAAGAGGTATTTTTAAAATTTATATATAAGGATGTGATTTTTTGAACAATCCCGGAAACAGCATGGTTCACTACCGCATAAAAAGCACTGCAAAATCACAAAAAGAATGTCCCTCTGACATAACCGTACCGCTCATCTGTACCGCAGCTATGGTCTTTTCCGTTATATCTGCCGCTGCATCTGTCGCCATATGCAAAAAAATCAGACGCAGAAGATAGCCGAAGCAATCAACACTAAAGATGCCTCAAAGGTTGAATTTTCGGCAACTTTCGGCTAGCTTTATTATACTGTATAAAGATAAAAATGTCAAGCAAAACAAGTACCCGATAAGCAAACAAAAATCCTAAAAAAAGCAACACAAAAAATCTGCCGCTGTTATAGAATTAGCATAGTCAGTCAAGCTGTTTCGACTAACATTATATATAAAGGCAGGTAGACATTATGAACAAGCTTTATCTCATAGGAAATTCCCACATTGACCCTGTATGGCTGTGGCGCTGGCAGGAGGGCTTTGCAGAAATCCTTGCAACCTTCCGCAGCGCTCTTGACCGTATGAAAGAATTTGATTACCTTGTATATACAAGCGCGTGCGCCGCATATTACCAATGGGTTGAGCAGGCAGACCCGAAGATGTTTGAAGAAATACGAATGAGAGTAAAAGAGGGCAGATGGAATATCGCCGGAGGCTGGTTTATACAACCGGATTGCAATATTCCAAGCGGCGAAAGCTTTGCCCGCCAGGGACTTATATCACAGAGATATTTTAAGGAAAAATTCGGTATTACGGCTAAAACCGCATACAATGTAGACTCCTTCGGTCACAATGCCTCACTGCCTCAGATTTTCAAAAAAAGCGGCATGGATAACTATGTGTTTATGCGTCCCGGACCTCACGAAAATGCAACGCTTGACGATATATTTATATGGGAAAGCGCAGACGGAAGCAAGGTAAACACCTACCGCATACCCGACAGATACTGCATTACCGAAGACTTTATGCATCTGTTTGATATGATAAAGGAGCGCTCGGACAAAACCGGACGCAATATGATGGCTTTTTACGGTGTGGGCAACCATGGCGGCGGTCCCACAATAAGACTTCTTGCAAAAATGAAGGATTACCCGGCGCTTAAAGATGCACAGTATGCTTCTGTTGACGATTTTTTTGCCGAAACCTCCTTTGAAAATGCCATCACAGTAAAGGGCGAGCTCCAGCATCATGCGGTAGGCTGCTACAGTGCCTGCTCCTTTGTGAAAAAAAGCAACCGCAGATGTGAAATCAGCCTCATTGCCGCAGAAAAAATGTGTGTTATGGCAAACAAGCTTACCGGCAGAGAATATCCGGCGGATGAGCTGAAAAAAGCATGGAAAAACGTGCTGTTCAACCATTTTCACGATATACTGGCAGGCTGTTCAATCGAAGAGGCATACACAGATGCATCATATTCCTACGGCGAAACAATGGCTATCGCCGAAAAAGCCATAAACCTTGCAGCTACCTCCATAGCCCGGAATATAGATACCCTCCGCGGAAAAGAAATGCCTTCATACAAAATCCAGGCATGCGGAGGCTGGAGGCTCTGGGAAACAGATACTCTCGGAACACCCGTTGTTATATTCAATACTCTATGTCACGAGGTAAACACACTTATTGAAATAACCACTCCCGCAGATAAGGCGACCGACAAGGACGGCAGGGAAATTCCCGTTCAGAAGATAAGAGCAAGCCATACCAACGGAGACGACTATCTGTACGGCACATTCATGGCAAAAATACCACCGTACGGCTACAGTGTGTACCGGATATTCCCTCATGAGCAAGGCTCTGTATATACAAGCACACTGAATATAACTGAAAACAGTCTTGAAAACAGTAAAATAAAAGTAATATTCAACCGGGAAACAGGAGAAATTGAAAGCATATATGATAAAAGCAAGAAGGAATACATAATAAATTCTCCCTGCAGAACAATTCTTGTAGACGAAACAGAATGTGACACATGGGCTCATGACCGGGAAAGACTGGGCGAAGAGACAGCAGTATTCGGAAATCCTGTCTTTGAGATAGTTGACAAAGGTCCTGTTAAAGCCACACTCAGAGTTACAACAAGCTGCAGCAACTCGGCAATCACCCGTGAATACAGCATCGCAGACGAAAGCGACACAGTAACCGTCAGGGTCAAAGCAGATTTTCACGAAAAACACAAAGCACTGAAAATAGAATTTCCCGTTACAGGAAAGGAAATCACAGCGGCTATCCCCTACGGAACAGTAAAAAGACCTGTGGGTACGGGCGAAGAGCCATGCCAGGAATATATAGCCTGTGCAAGCTTAGGCATAGCAAACAACTGCTTATACGGCTATGACTCCACAGAAAGCACTGTGCGCCTCACCGCACTCAGAGGCTCCATATATGCCGACCATTTCGGACAAAAGCATAGAGATACATCAGCCAGATATATGGAACAGGGAAAGAGCGAATTTACATATACAATATTCCCCTACACCACAGCAGCCGATGCTGCAAAAAGAGCAGCTGAGCTCAACACTGCGCCGATTGTATACACAGACAGCTTCCACACCGGAAGGCTGAGCGAAGAAGCAAGCTGCTTTGAATCAGCTTCCGAAAGCACAATCGTCACTGCAATCAAGCAATCGGAGGACGGCAAAGGAACAATTATAAGACTCTGTGAATATGAGGGAAATAACGAAGCAATCAGCGCAAGGCTGTTTGATGCGAAGATAAATACAGAAATATCCCACAATGAAATAAAGACCCTGAAAATTCAGGGACAGGATATTAAAGAGGTTAATCTTATTGAATATTAATTTATAATCGAATCAATTTATAAACAAAAATCAAAACCGATGCAGAGGGCAGCTTCTGCATCGGTTTTGTCTATAGCCTTAGCAAAATGAAATAGCATATGCAGGCATGGAAGGCAGACTGTATAAATTTGAAGAATTTCATTTTTTATAAGGGATATAAGGTTTAGATGCCAATCAATTTAAATAAATTGACAACTTCGTTGTCATGAATTGGATTTCATCCATGAATTGTTGCTTCGCAACATGAATTGAATTGCCTTTAAATGCACCGAAGGTGCAATTCATGAGCCGAAAGGCTCAATTCATGAAATCCCTGATTTCAATTCACGCCGCAGGCAATTCATTGCGGTCGCAGACCGCATATGATTTTGTCAAGTTGGGGACAAAAAATTTGTCGATATGCAATCTCCGATTGCTCGATATTTTTACTATCGTAAAATCGATATGTTTTCGCTACGCTCAAACTCGATATGATATAAATTCTCGTTGCGTTAGCAACATATCGAGCCGTCAGGCATATCGAGTGCGAAGCACATATCGAGAATTCGTAAGAATTCATATCGATGCATTGCTATTGCAATGCTATTGATCCCCAGCAATTTATATACTCAATTCAGCGCACTTCCCCATGCTGCTTTCTGTAGGCAATTGGTGTTGTTTTGTATCTCGTTTTAAAAGACTTCATAAAATGCGCATAATTATTAAAGCCGCTTTCAAAGCAGATTTCCGTTACCGACATATCGGTGTATTTAAGCAGCTTCTTTGCGTGGGAGAACCTCAGATTTATCAGATATTCTCTGAAGTTTGTACCCACATAGCTGCGGAACCGCTCGCTGAAATATGACGGAGAATACCCCGACACTGCCGCGGCAGCTTCAAGAGTTATCTGCTCTGTAAAATTGGAATGAATATAAATAACAGCCTTTTGTATAGCATCAGCTGAATTTGAAGTACATTCCGCCCCGGTAAGCTGCATAACCTTTCCCACAATGCTGTCCAGAAGAGCTCCGGCATAGATATCTGATTTACTATCATTTTCCAGAAGCTGTGCCAACTCACGGCATACTGTTTCAAGGAAAGAAAAGCCGCTGCCCTCTGCGTATTCCCATACATGGGACCTGTCCCGGAACAAAGTATAGAGAAGGCGGCTGTCACACATATTTGCATCAAACATAATGTTTACTATAGTTGTATCCGGAGCGAATACAGCGTCATGAAAGCTTGCCGGGCTCATAAAAAGCAGAGCGCCGGGGCGTATTTCGTAAGTTCTGCTGTCTACAGTGTATGTACCTCCGCCATCCAGCACGAGCTCCAGCTCATAATACTCATGGCTGTGCACCTTATTGTAGCCGGAAACCTTTTTTACAACACAGGAAAGCTCATATGATGGCAGCTCATTTTCCTGAGTAAACCGTTCTATATACATGTTCCGTCACCTCTTTTGTATGTATGTAATGGATATAAGATTTAGATGCCAGTCTTTTTAACCAAGTTCATATGTGGTTAAGATTAAAAAACTATTAACCGCCTGTGCAACATGGTATATTTGCTGCAACAACATAAACTATAAAACCAATAACAAAAAAGAAAACTGGTAAATGTATTTTTAATTTTTGTTTATTTAAGACTCTTAACGCAATAAAAACTATTGCAAGAATTACAGCGACAATCCATGCTAAAATAACAAAGAATAAATATTCTTCAGTATGACTTTTTACCCAAGCATCAACATTTAACAAGCAATATGCCAAATATATTAAACCAAATATATAAGGAATTATATTTAGAATTTTCTTTTTCATTTATGCACTTCCTTTTAAAGACTTCTCCTTGAGTAAACACTGATTAAATAGCGTTTTTTCTTGCAACATATTTCGACATCCTATATAAAGACTGTATAATCTAGATGCCAATCTTTTTGACGATTATGACATATAAGGGTTAGATACAACCAATTTCCAAGGAAAGTTCGTGTCAAGTTAGGCGAACAGTGAATAATAGGACCTACTAAATTTCCGATAAAAACTCCACTGATTTTCTCTGAACAAAGTTCTTTAGAACCTGCGAGAATACTATATTTTCTCGCCATGATATTATATCATAAATATGCAAAGATTGCAAA
>JAFUPN010000010.1 GCA_017481205.1 Clostridia bacterium
AGCAGGACCTGCAGCCATATTATCGGGGTGGAGTGTTCTTCCTGTACCGCCGCCGGATGCAACTGAGAAATATTTCTTGCCGAGCTCATTACATTCTTTCTTATAAGTACCTGCAACAGGATGCTGGAATCGTGTGGGGTTAGTTGAGTTACCTGTGATAGATACGTCAACACCTTCAAGATGCATTATAGCAACACCCTCACGTACATCGTCGGAGCCGTAGCAGCGAACCTTTGATCTTTCGCCGTCTGAATATGCTTTTTCCTTAACAACCTTTACCTTACCGGTAGCATAGTCAAACTCTGTCTGTACATATGTAAAGCCATTGATTCTAGAGATAATCTGAGCTGCGTCCTTACCAAGACCGTTGAGGATAACACGGAGGGGTTCTTTTCTAACCTTGTTTGCAGATTTTGCAATACCGATTGCACCTTCTGCAGCAGCAAAGGATTCGTGACCTGCCAGAAATGCAAAGCACTTTGTTTCTTCTCTGAGAAGCATAGCGCCCAGATTACCATGACCGAGACCAACCTTTCTGTCATCAGCAACAGAACCGTCGATACAAAAAGCCTGGAGACCTTCTCCGATAACCTCTGCAGCATCAGCAGCAGTTTTGCATCCCTTCTTTATAGCAAGAGCAGCACCTACAACATATGCCCATGCAGCATTTTCAAAACAGATAGGCTGAATATCCTTAACTATCTGATAAGGGTCAATGCCCTTGTCATCACAGATTTTTTTAGCTTCTTCGATGGAAGCAATGCCGTTTGCATTGAGAACAGCATTTATGTTATTTATTCTTCTTTCATAACTTTCAAATAAAGCCATTATAACGTTCCTCCTCCTGAATTATTCGTGTCTGGGATCGATGAGCTTTGCAGCACCGTCAACACGTCCGTACTGACCTGATGCCTTTTCAAGAGCTTCATTTGCATCCATACCCTTTTTGGTAATCATTTCCATCATCTTGCCGAGGTGAACAAACTTGTAACCGATGATTTCGTCATCCTCATCAAGAGCTACCTTTGTTACATAGCCTTCAGCCATTTCAAGATATCTGGGACCCTTTGCAAGAGTACCGTACATTGTACCAACCTGGCTTCTGAGACCCTTGCCGAGGTCTTCAAGACCTGCACCGATGGGAAGACCATCTTCGGAGAAAGCAGTCTGTGTTCTGCCGTATACAATCTGGAGGAAGAGCTCTCTCATAGCTGTGTTTATAGCATCACAAACAAGGTCTGTGTTAAGAGCTTCGAGAATTGTCTTACCGGGAAGAATTTCTGATGCCATAGCAGCAGAGTGAGTCATACCGGAGCAACCGATTGTCTCAACAAGAGCTTCCTGGATAATACCCTCTTTTACATTAAGAGTAAGCTTACATGTGCCCTGCTGGGGAGCACACCAACCAATACCGTGAGTAAGACCGGAGATATCCTTGATTTCCTTGGACTTAACCCATCTGCCCTCCTCTGGAATGGGAGCCGGACCGTGGTTAGCGCCTTTTCTTACTACACACATATTTTCAACTTCTGAACTGTAGATCATTTTTTTACCCCTTTCTACATTATTGAGATTGTTAATATTCTATCAGATAATTTTTATCTGTGCAATATTTTTTGTAAAATTTTGGTGAATGTTACCAAGTCTTTTTTTGTGAAATCACATCATATCCTGCATTGAATACATACCTGGATTTTTACCGGAAATAAACTTTGCAGCTCTGATACTGCCCACTGCAAAAATTTCCTTGCTCATGGCAGTATGCTTGATTTCTATTATCTCGTCGTTTCCTGCAAAGATAACCTCGTGCTCACCCACAATTGTGCCGCCACGGACAGCATGTATACCGATTTCATCGGCACTGCGCTTTTTGCGTACTGCATGTCTGTCATAAACATAGCCGGGCTTGGTGGTAAGCGCTTCGGATATACCGTCGGCAATCATAAGAGCAGTACCGCTGGGAGCATCTATCTTTTGATTATGATGCTTCTCAACAATTTCTATATCAAAGTCACCCTCAAGAGTCTGAGCAGCCTTTTTAACAAGGCTCATAAGAAGGTTGATGCCTATGGACATATTTGCACTACGGAATACCGCAACCTTTTCGGAAAGCTTACCGAGTCTTTCAATCTGCCCCTCCGAAAGACCTGTAGTCGCCATAACCAGCGCTGTACCGGTGCTCTCGCAGTATGGGAGAAGCTTGTCCAGAGTATCGGGATGAGAAAAGTCGATGATAACATCGGCTTTTCCCTCAAACTTTGATAAATCATCTACAACGGGATATCCGTTTTTTTCGGCTGTATTGATATCGAGACCGCAAACAATCGAAACAGATTCGTCTGTCTCAACAAGACGGGATATTACCTGCCCCATCTTGCCGTTGCAGCCGCTTAAAATAACTTTTGTCATAGCTGTTTAACCTATTTCAGCAGTCCGTAGCCGGACAATGCCGCCTTTAATCTGATTTTGTTTTCGTCGCTCATTTCATACAGAGGCAGTCTTACAGGTCCCACATCAAAGCCGAGCATATTGCACGCCTCCTTAACAGGTATGGGATTTACCTCGCAAAAAAGCGCATCCGTGAGCTCCAATGCATCAAGCTGCATTTTAAGGCTTTCATGGGTTCTGCCCACAAGATAGCTCATAACCATGTCATGAGTCTGCTTTGGTGCCACATTGGCAAGGACAGATATTACTCCTATACCTCCAAGAGCCATTACAGGCACAATCTGATCGTCGTTGCCTGAATATATGGCAAGCTTATCTCCGCACATGGCGGCGATTTTTGCCACCTGAGAGATATTGCCGCTTGCTTCTTTAATAGCAACTATATTGTCTATCTCAGACAGTACTTTTGCAGTTTCGGGAGTGATATTAACTCCCGTTCTCGACGGAACGCTGTACATAATTATGGGCAAATCGGTACATGCCGCTATTGCCTCATAATTCTTTATAAGACCCCGCTGTGTGGTCTTGTTGTAATAAGGAGTCACGCAGAGCACAGCATCAGCCCCTGCTTTCTGAGCAAATTTTGTCATCATAACAGCATGGGCGGTATCATTAGAGCCGGTGCCGGCTATAAGAGGGATACGTCCCTTTACCTTTGCAACTGCAAATTCTATGGCAGCCTTGTGCTGGTCATCCGGGAGAGTCGGAGCCTCGCCGGTGGTGCCGCACAGGATAATTGCATCGGTGCTGTTATCAATATGATATTCTATAAGTTCCCCGAGTTTGTCAAAATTGATATTCTCTCCGCTTTTGTCAAAAGGCGTAACCAGGGCAACGCCCGAACCTTTAAAAACAACAGGCTTCATGATATTAACCTCCTTAGGGAATACAAAATACTTATATATTTTTTATTTATTTACTTTCCCAGTACTCAATGAGCCTCTGAGCAATCTGAACAGCATTTGCAGCAGCGCCCTTTCTGATGTTGTCGGCAACAACCCAGAGGTTTACACCGCTTTCAACACTTTCGTCGCGGCGTATACGTCCCACATAGGTTTCGTTTGTGCCGGCAGCATTGAGAGCAAGAGGATAAACATTGTTTTCGGGATCGTCCTGAATAACAATACCGGGAGCATCTGCAAGAACCTGCTTGAGCTCATCAAGGTCAAACTGATTGTGGAATTCAACATTGATAGATTCACTGTGACTGTTGAAAACAGGCACACGAACTGTGGTAGCAGTAACCTTGATAGAATCGTCACCGAGAATTTTGTGTGTTTCATTGACCATCTTCATTTCTTCCTTGGTGTAGCCATTGGGAAGGAAAACATCAATGTGAGGCAGACAATTTCCTGCAATAGGATGCGGGAACTTCTTAGGAGCCTCACCCTTGAGACCGTTTTCAAGATCCATATATCCTGCCATACCTGCGCCGGAAACAGCCTGATAGGTGGAATATACAACTCTCTTTATTTTATATTTGTCATGAAGAGGCTTGAGAGCAACCATAGCCTGAATTGTTGAGCAATTAGGATTTGCAATTATACCCTTGTTCCATGCAATATCATCGGCATTAACCTCGGGTACTACCAGCGGAACCTCAGGATCCATACGCCATGCGCTTGAGTTGTCGATAACAACAACTCCCTTTGAAGCTGCTATGGGAGCAAACTTTTCACTAGTGGAGCCGCCTGCAGAGAAGAGAGCAATATCTATATCTCTGTCAAAAGAGTTTTCTGTAAGCTCTTCGACGGTATACTCCTTACCCATAAATTCAACCTTTGAACCTGCTGAACGCGCAGATGCAAACAGATAGTAGTTCTCAACAGGGAGCTTTAGCTCTTCGAGAACCTTAAGAAAGGTACGGCCTACCATACCTGTAGCGCCTACTACGGCAACATTATACTTTTTCACTTTGATGACCTCCATATTTCATGTAGAAATTAAATGTACAATCAATATTATACTTATTATATAATACCACTTGAGTACAAATAAGTCAATATTACATTGAAAAATATAGTGAATAATTTTGCAAAAAAGTTAAATTTGCAAATAAAACTTGACTTAGATATAAAAATATCCTATTCTATAATATGTGTTTATATACACAGGAGGTGCTCAATGTTTAACAAAATAAATAAAATTATATTGATTTTTGCTGCAGCTATATTTACCTTTATCCTTCATCTACCATCTGCCATGGCATACGGAGGCAGCGATAATCTGCGGGTTGGAATAGTGTACAGCTCAAATGCGGTAAATGAATATACCCTTGGTTCATCCTCAGGATTTATAGCAGGAACAGAGGAAAACAGAGTTTTTACCGAGGGGATGGCTATAGATTCCTCAACTATAAAGATTACCGTTGACTCTGACGGAATCATTACATACGGAGATGAGACCTTTGATACCAACAGCGGTCAAAGGCTGACTATAATGTCTGCAGGCGACAATCTGCTGACATTAAATGGTAAGGAGCACAGAGGCGGACTTGAATTTCTCAATGCAGGCAACGGAAAGCTTTCGGTTGTAAATCTGATTTCGGTCAATGACTATGTAAAAGGCGTTGTACCGGGAGAAATCCCCTCATCATGGCATGAGGAGGCTCTGAAGGCTCAGGCTGTATGTGCCCGCAACTACTCTGTAGCCAACAAGGACAAGCACGAAAGCGGCGGATTTGACGTTTGTACAACTATTCACTGCCAGGTATACGGCGGTGTTGCTGCAGAAACCGAACGTACAAACAAAGCTGTTGACGCAACCGCAGGTCAGTATCTGATGTACAACGGCAGCTTGGCACAAACTCTGTTTTTCTCATCTGCAGGAGGGCACACGGGAAATGCAAAATATGTGTGGGGAAATGATATCCCCTATCTGCGCGGCGTGGACAACGATTTTGAAAATCCGTCGGACAACCCCAGATACACCTGGAGCAAGACTCTTACTACAGAAGAAATAGAACAAAAGCTTGCTGCAAACGGCTATGCAATAGGAAGTGTAAAGGGGATTACCTCCAAGACAGACGAAGTAACAGGTCAGGTTTATGAGCTTACCATACATGGAACTGCCGACAGCAAAACCTATAAGAACGACAATACAAGAGGCTGTTTTGGCTCAGATGTTCTGCTCAGCCAATTTTACACAGTAACTCCTGTTACAACACCTGCCGCAACAGGAATAAGCGCGATTACCTCAACGGGAAAAAGTCTGCTTGCAGACTACTATGTACTCAGCGGAATGGGTGAAAAAACCACTATTCAATTTCCTTTTGTTGCCAAATCAGCCTTGGCTCAGATGACGCTCTGCCCTCAGGCTCTCGCCTATCGTTTTGACGGACGAGGCTGGGGTCACGGTCTCGGCATGAGCCAGTACGGTGCAAAGGGAATGGCTGACCAGGGTTATACCTACGATCAGATCCTCGCACATTATTACCCCGGAACCGTGCTGAAATAAAGACAACCAATAACTTTAAAGGAGTATTACAAATTGAAAACAAGCGATTTTTACTATGATTTACCAACTGAGCTCATTGCCCAGACTCCCCTGACCGACAGAGCAGCATCAAAGCTTATGAAGGTTAACAAGGTCTCCGGAGAAATTGAGCACAGTGTATTTTCTGACATAATAAATGAGCTCAACGAAGGCGACTGTCTCGTGCTCAACGATACAAGGGTGCTTCCTGCGAGACTTTACGGTGTGCGTGAAGACACAGGCGGCAAAATTGAATTTTTGCTTTTAAACCGCAAGGAGGGCAATAAATGGGAAGTTATTCTCAAGCCCGGAAGAAGAGCAAAGCCCGGCACAAGCTTTATATTCGGCGGGGGCAAGCTCAGGGCAAATGTTCTTGAAGCCGTAAACGACGGAAACAGAATTGTGGAATTTTTTTATGACGGAATATGGGAAAATGTTCTCGACGAGCTAGGTGAAATGCCCTTGCCGCCGTATATAACCGAACATCTTGAGGACAGGGAAAGATACCAGACTGTATACTCAAAAAACAACGGGTCTGCAGCGGCTCCTACTGCCGGTCTGCATTTTACCGAGGAGCTCCTTGAAGCCATTGCCGCAAAAGGAGTTAAGATTGCATATGTAACTCTCCATGTAGGACTGGGTACCTTCCGTCCGGTAAAGGTGGATGATGTTCAAAATCACAAAATGCATTCTGAATTTTATGTTATTAATGAAGAAACAGCAAATACTATCAATGAAACCAAGAAAAACGGAGGCAGAATAATCTCGGTCGGTACAACCTCCACAAGAACCCTTGAAACAGTTGCCGATGAAAACGGAATGCTGACGCCTCAGACAGGCTGGACAGATATTTTTATCTATCCGCCGTACAAATTCAAATGCGTTGACTGCCTTATTACCAATTTTCATCTGCCCGAGTCAACTCTACTGATGCTTGTATCAGCTTTTTCAAGCAAGGAAATAATTATAAATGCATACAAAGAAGCGGTTGAAAACAGATACAGATTCTTCAGCTTTGGAGATGCAATGTTCATTCGATGATGGCAAAAATGCAACAATCAAACAAGAAAGGAACACAATATGTTTAAACTGATAAAACAGGACGGTAACGCAAGACGCGGAACCTTTGAGACAGTTCACGGAACAGTGCAGACACCGGTATTTATGAATGTGGGAACCCTTGCCGCAATAAAGGGTGCTGTATCCACAATGGACCTTAAGGAAATCGGATGTCAGGTAGAGCTGTCAAACACATATCACCTGCATGTACGTCCGGGCGACGATATAGTAAATCAATGCGGAGGACTGCACAAATTTATGAACTGGGACAGACCCATACTCACAGACAGCGGCGGATTTCAGGTCTTTTCACTTGCAGGACTGCGAAAAATCAAAGAAGAGGGAGTATACTTCAACTCCCATGTAGACGGCAGAAAAATATTTATGGGACCAGAAGAAAGTATGCAGATTCAATCAAATCTTGCATCAACAATCGCAATGGCATTTGACGAATGTGTTGCCCTGCCTGCAGAATACAAATATGCCAAGGACTCCCATGAAAGAACAATACGCTGGCTCAAACGCTGCAAAGCGGAAATGAAAAGGCTGAATTCCCTTGAAGACACAATAAACAAAAATCAAATGCTTTTCGGCATAAATCAGGGTGCAACCTTTGATGAGCTGAGAATAGAAAACATGAAGCAGATTGCCGAGCTTGACCTTGACGGCTACGCTGTGGGCGGTCTTGCCGTAGGCGAAACCACAGAGGAAATGTACCATATACTTGATGTTGTTCTCCCCTTTGCACCCAAGGACAAGCCAAGATATCTTATGGGTGTGGGAACTCCTCAGAACATCCTTGAGGCTGTTGACAGAGGAATAGACTTTTTCGACTGTGTAATGCCAAGCAGAAACGCACGTCACTGCAACATATATACAGAAAAGGGTTATATGAGCCTTAAAAACGAAAAATTCAAGACGGATATGGACCCAATTGACCCTGACTGTCAGTGCCCCACCTGCCGCAATTATTCAAAGGCATATATAAGACACCTGTTCAAGGCAAATGAAATGCTGGCAATGAGGCTGTGCGTAATACACAACCTGTACTTCTACAACAAGCTCACCGAAAATATACGAAAAGCAATTGAAGAAGGAAAATACAAGGAATTTAAAAAAGAAAAGCTGGAAATATACAATTCGAGAATTTAACATTTGACAATCAGATAAAAACAATGTATAATATACTGTAATACTAATTTTTAGGAGGTAACTCAATGAACGTATACGCAGCTGCTGCGGCAGGAACACCCACTGATGCAACCGGAGGTATGTTGCAGTTTATAATCATGATGGTTGTGCTTTTCGCAATTATGTATTTCATGATTATCAGACCCCAGAAGAAGAGAGAAAAGCTCACAAAGGAAATGCTGGCAGGTCTTGTGGTTGGCGATAAGCTCGTCACAATCGGCGGTATTTACGGCAAAATCGTAAAGATTAAGGACGAAACTCTCATTCTTGAAACCGGTTCCGAAAGCGACAAATCTTATATCAAGGTTGCTCGCTGGGCAGTTAAAGAAGTTATTAAGCCTGCTGAGGCATAATAACAAATAAACCGAATATTAATTTAGTAAGCTCTGCTTTTTAAGCGGAGCTTATTTAATTAATATTAGGAGGTTTATATTATGAGCAGATTTAGTTTTGGTGAAGCAGAAATGATAAAAGCATCTCCCGTAAAATCTCTTGCAAGAGCTCTTCTCGCTTCAATGATTTTTACCATTATTGTTTTTGTTGCTTTTTCGCTGATTATTGCTTTTACACCCATGAGCGAAGCATCAGCAGATATAATGGTAACCGCAGCTACTGCGGCGGCGGTTTCCGTAAGCGGCTTTGCAGCGGCAAAGGGAGCTGCGTCAAAGGGATGGATGTGGGGCGCTCTTGGAGGTATTGCATACATAGTCTCAGTATGGATAATCGGTATGATTGCTTCCGGTGGCTTTAGCTTTAATTCAAAAACTCTTATGGCACTGCTTCTTTCGGTGCTTATTGGTGCATTGGGCGGAATAGTCGGAATTAATATGAGAAGATAAAATCATACTAAATTCTCCCTCAATAAAATTATAATAAATGCTCCCTCAAATATTGAATTTTTCAAAAATTCTGTTATAATATATCTGAGATTACAGCAAAGGAGCATATCAAATTGAATTACAATTATCATACACACACATACCGCTGTCACCATGCAGACGGAACAGAACGAGAGTATATAGAAAAAGCAATTGAGGGCGGTATCAAGTACATGGGGTTTTCAGACCATATTCCCTTCCGGTTCCCCAACGGCTTTGAGAGCGAACACAGAATTTATACCTGTGATGTAAAGGATTATTTTGATATACTGAAGGCTCTCAGAGAAGAATATAAAGATAAAATTGAAATCTCAATCGGTTTTGAATCCGAGTTTTATCCTAAGTATTATAAAGAAATGATACAAAATGCAACCGAGGCCGGGGCAGAATATCTTATACTTGGACAACATTACCTCGGGAACGAACTACCGGATCGTATCACCTCAAGCTCCATGCACGAAAAATATGAAGAACTCAAAGAATATGCCGATACTGTAATTATGGCTATGGAGAGCGGATATTTCACTTATGTTGCTCATCCGGATATATTAAACTTTGCCGGTGACGATAAGCTCTATGATTCCGAAATGCGCCGCATATGTGCAAAGTCAAGAGAGCTGGATATTCCCCTTGAAATAAACTTTATCGGTATACGAACAAACCGTCGTTATCCCTACGAAAAATTCTGGAAAATCGCCGGAGAAGAAAAATCCCCGGTAACCTTTGGATTCGACGCACATGATGCAGACGCAGCCTGCGACAAAAAATCAGTGTCAAAGGCTATGGAGCTTGTTGAAAAACACAAGCTGAATTATATAGGAAAGCCCAAGCTCAGGCTATTAAAAAATCCGTCAGACAGTTGACGGATTTTTTAATAAATCAAACAAAAAATTTCAACAAAGTACCGATAAAAGCCCTTTATAATAAATTACTTTTCATAAACAATTTTATATTGAAAACACTCAAAAAATTTGATATAATAAATAGCAAAGTTTACAATAAGGAGATATTGACCATGATTATTAATGAAAAAACAGAAAAAATTCTTGAGCTTCTCGAAGATGATTGCATGATGAGTCTGGAACAGATGGCAACTCTCGCCGGTATTGAGGCCGCGGAAGCAGCCGCCCTTATTGATGAACTGAAAGATAAAAAGATTATACTCAAAAACCGAACCGTAATCAACTGGGAAAAGACGGACAAGGAGTTTGTTACGGCGCAGATTGCACTGAACGTTGTACCTCAGCGTGGCGAGGGCTTTGACAAAATTGCAGAAAGAATATACAAATTTCCTGAGGTGCAGTCACTGTATCTCATGGCAGGTCAGTACGACCTGCTGGTTACAATAGGCGGTAAAACTATGAAGGAGGTTGCTCAGTTTGTTGCAAACAGGCTGGCAACTCTGGAATTTGTTACCGGAACAAGTACACATTTTGTACTCAAAAAGTATAAAGAACAAGGCGTGATATTCGACGACAATGAAATTGATGACAGGCAGGTAATTACATTATGAAAAATTTTGATATCAACAGCTTTATAAACAAAAAGGTTTCTGATATGCCACCCAGCGGTATCAGAAAATTCTTTGATATAGTAAGCACCATGGAAGGAGCAATCAGCCTTGGTGTGGGCGAGCCTGACTTTGCTACACCCTGGCACATACGTGACGCAGGTATATATTCTCTCGAAAAAGCTCAGACCCACTATACATCCAATTCCGGTCTGATGGAGCTGAGAAAAGAAATCTGCAATTACTACAAAAAATTTGAACTGAGCTACAGTCCGTCTGAGGTTTTGGTTACAGTCGGCGGCAGCGAGGGCGTTGACTTGGCTATGAGAACGGTTCTTGAGCCCGGCGATGAAGTGCTGGTTCACGAACCAAGCTTCGTATGCTACAAGCCATGTGCAGTTATGGCAGGCGGTGTGCCCGTTACCATAGAGACCACATCTGAGAACGGCTTCAAGCTTACTGCAGAACAGCTGGAGGCAAAGATTACACCAAAGACAAAAATGCTGGTTCTATCCTACCCTAACAATCCTACAGGCGCTATTATGACAAGAGAAGAGCTTGAACCAATCGCAGAGGTTGTAAAGAAGCATAACATACTTGTCCTCAGTGACGAAATATATGCAGAAATGACCTACAGCGGAAGGCATGTATCAATCGCATCACTGCCTGATATGAAGGACAGATGCATTGTAATCAACGGTTTTTCAAAGGCATTTGCCATGACAGGCTGGAGACTGGGCTTTACGCTGGCAAACGAGGCAATCACCCGTGCAATGACCAAGGTGCACCAGTACGGAATCATGAGTGCCCCCACCACAAGTCAGTATGCGGCAATCGAAGCGCTTAAAAACGGAGAAAAATCAATCAGAGCAATGGTTGAAGAATATGATGACAGACGCAAGCTTATTGTTGACGCCTTCAACAGCATGGGTCTCACCTGCTTTGACCCTCAGGGAGCATTCTATATTTTCCCGTCGATACAGTCAACCGGACTTTCAAGCAATGATTTCTGCGAGCAGCTTCTTATGGAGCAAAAGGTTGCTGTCGTTCCCGGTACGGCAATGGGCAGCTGCGGCGAGGGCTTTATCCGTGTATCATATGCATACAGCATAAAGCAGATAAATGACGCAGTGGAAAGAATACAAAAATTCCTCAACAGCAGAAAATGACAACCACAGTCAATAATTAATACATAAAAGAAAGTGTGAAATAATGGCATTTAACATAGTTCTTGTAGAACCGGAAATCCCACAGAATACGGGCAATGTTGCCAGAACATGTGCAGTTACAGGCACAAGGCTCCATCTGGTGAAGCCCTACGGATTCCGCATTACAGACAAAAATTTAAAAAGAGCCGGTCTTGACTACTGGCATTTGCTTGATATTACCGAATATGACAGTTTAAATAAATTTTTTGAGCAGAACAAAGGCGAAACCTTTTATTTTGCCACATCAAAGGGTCGTCACAGGCACTCTGATGTTGAATTTAAGGATGGTGACTTTATCCTCTTCGGCAAAGAGACAAAGGGACTGGACGAGCAGCTGCTCAAGGATAATCCCGAAAACTGCATAAGAATCCCCATGATAAACGATGCCCGCTGTCTCAACCTTGCCAACTCTGTGGCAATAGTAACCTATGAAGCACTGAGACAGAATAATTATTTTGAATTGGAAACTCAAGGTAAGCTTACAAAATTTGACTGGGATGAGTAATAAAATAATCCGATACAGTAAATAATATCATCGAAAAAACAACAAGCAAATATACATTTAACGGTAAGGTTTTGTTAAAATTATAACAATATTGATTAAATTATAATTTTTTTCAATATTTTGCTTGCAAAAAGTTATCAAATATTATATCATTATAATCAGGTATATATATTGATATATAAATAATTTAAAATATTTTATGAGGTGACAGAAATGAACAAAAAGACTATCGAAGATATTCAGGTGTCCGGCAAGAAGGTTCTTGTTAGATGCGACTTCAACGTACCCCTTGACGAGAACAAGAATATCACAGACGAAAACAGACTTGTAGGCGCTCTGCCCACAATCAAGTATCTTATGGAAAACGGAGCAAAGGTTATCCTCTGCTCACATCTTGGCAGACCCAAGGGCGAATTTAACATGAAGTACAGTCTTGAGCCTGTTGCAAAGAGACTTTCCGAGATGCTCGGCAAGGAAGTTAAGATGGCTTCCGACGTTATCGGCGACAGCGCTAAGGCTACAGTTGCAGCACTTAACGACGGTGATGTTTGCCTCCTTGAAAACGTAAGATTCCACAAGGAAGAAGAAAAGAATGATGCAGACTTTGCAAAAGAGCTTGCTTCTCTTGCAGAAATTTATGTTAACGACGCATTCGGTACTGCACACAGAGCACATGCTTCTACAGCAGGTGTTGCAGATTACCTCCCAGCAGTATGCGGATATCTCATTGAAAAAGAAATCAGCATCATGGGCAAAGCTCTTGCTGATCCCGCAAGACCTTTTGTTGCAATCCTCGGCGGTGCTAAGGTTTCTGACAAAATCGGTGTTATCGAAAACCTTATAGACAAGGTTGACTGCCTGATTATCGGCGGCGGTATGGCTTACACCTTCCTCAAGGCTCAGGGCTACGAAATAGGTAAGTCTATCTGTGAGCTCGACAAGCTTGATCTTGCAAAAGAGCTTATGGCTAAGGCTCAGGAAAAGGGTGTTGAGCTTCTTCTCCCTGTTGAAACAGTTGTTGGTAAGGAATTCAGCAACGATACTGAATCAAAGGTTGTTCCCTCCACAGAAATACCTGCTGACTGGGAAGGCTTTGACGTTGGACCTGCTACTGTAGAGCTCTTCTCTTCAGCTATCGCAAAGGCTAAGACAGTTATCTGGAACGGACCTATGGGTGTATTTGAACTGCCCAAGTTCGCTGAAGGCACAAAGGCTCTTGCAAAGGCTGTTGCTGATGCAGATGCTATCACCATCATCGGCGGTGGTGACTCTGCTGCAGCTGTTGCACAGCTTGGCTATGCTGACAAAATGACACACATCTCCACAGGCGGCGGTGCATCTCTCGAATACCTCGAAGGAAAGATTCTCCCCGGTATTGATTGCCTCAACGATAAGTAATAAGATACAAAAGGCAGCTCCGTATGGCTTGAATATGCCGCGGAATATAAACGTAATTTTCAATTTGACATAAAGTGAGGAAATTTACAATGAGAAAAACAATAGTTGCAGGAAACTGGAAAATGAATATGACCCCCAACCAGGCAAAGACTCTTATCGAAGAGCTTAAGCCTCTGGTTGCAGACAGCAAAAACGGCTGTGTAATCTGTGTACCCTACACTGATCTTTATGTTGCTCTTGAAGCTACAAAGGGTTCTAACATCGAAGTAGGTGCAGAAAATATGTACTTTGAAGAATCAGGTGCATACACAGGTGAAATCGCTCCGGCTATGCTGGAAGAAATGGGCGTTAAATACGTTATCATCGGTCACAGCGAAAGACGTCAGTACTTTGCTGAAACAGATGTAACCGTTAACAAAAAGGTTATCAAGGCTTTTGAGCACAACCTCATTCCTATTGTATGTGTCGGCGAATCTCTTGAGCAGAGAGAACAGGGCATTACCTTTGAGCTGGTTGCTATGCAGACAAAGATTGCTCTCCTGGGTCTCACAGCAGACCAGGTTAAGAAGACCATCATCGCATACGAGCCAATCTGGGCTATCGGTACAGGTAAAACTGCTACAAGCGACCAGGCTCAGGAGGTTTGTGCTAAAATCAGAGAAACCGTTAAGGAAGTATTCGGCGCAGAAGCTGCAGAAGCTGTTACAATTCAGTACGGCGGCAGTGTAAACGCAGCAAACAGCGCAGAGCTTTTTGCTAAAGAAGATATCGACGGCGGTCTTGTTGGCGGTGCTTCACTTAAGGCTAAGGATTTTTCTGTTATAGTTAACAGCTAATCAAGCTTATTTGATTTTAATTATAAAGGGTTGTTACGCAATATAGCGGACAGCCCTTTAAATAAGTTATTGAAAAAACAACTATTTGATGAAAGGAAACAGATATCATGAGCAAAAAACCTGTAGTTCTTGCTATTCTGGACGGCTACGGCGAAAGTCAGTATCAGGACGGTAATGCCATATATACCGCAAAAACCCCCAGAATGGACGAATTTATGTCAAAATATCCCAAGGCTGTAATCCACGCAAGCGGTCTTGATGTAGGTCTGCCTGACGGTCAGATGGGTAACTCCGAGGTTGGACATACCAACATCGGTGCAGGAAGAATTGTATATCAGGAGCTTACCAGAATCACAAAGTCCATCAACGACGGTGATTTTTTTGAAAACGAAGCACTCCTTGCTGCCTGCAGCAACTGCAAGAAAAACGGCTCCGCGCTTCACTTGATGGGACTTCTCTCCGACGGCGGTGTACACAGCCACTTCGACCATCTTCTCGGTCTTATCAGAATGGCCAAGAAAAACGGTCTCGACAAGGTATATATCCACTGCTTTATGGATGGCAGAGACGTATCCCCCACCAGCGGTATAGATTTTGTTAAAAAACTTGTTGAAAGCCTCAGAGACATTGAATGCGGCGAAATTGCAACCGTAATGGGCAGATACTATGCAATGGACAGAGACAACCGTTGGGAAAGAGTATCTCAGGCATATGATGCTATGGTAAACGGCAAGGGAGTTGAGTGTGAATCTGCTGTTGTCGCTATGGAAAACTCCTATAATGATGACAAGACAGACGAATTTGTTGTACCTGTTGTTATTACAAAGAACGGTGCTCCCGTTGGCAAAATCAGCGAGAACGACTCTATAGTGTTCTTCAACTTCCGCCCGGACAGAGCAAGGGAAATCACCCGTACAATCGTTGATACAGAATTTAACGGCTTTGAAAGAACATATTTTCCCACATACTTTGTATGCATGACTCAGTATGACGCTTCAATGCCCAATGTGGATGTAGCATTCAAGCCTCAGAAATTAGAAAATACTCTTGGCGAATACCTTTCTTCCAAAGGTCTCAAGCAGCTGAGAATTGCAGAAACAGAAAAGTATGCACATGTTACATTCTTCTTCAACGGCGGTGTTGAAAAGGTATATGAGGGCGAAGACAGAATTCTCGTAAACAGCCCCAAGGTTGCAACCTATGATTTGCAGCCCGAAATGAGTGCATACGAAGTGACCGACAAGCTTCTGGAAGCTCTGGATACAGACAAATACGACGTTGTTATCCTCAACTTTGCAAACTGTGATATGGTTGGTCACACAGGAGTTATGGAAGCTGCAGTTGCAGCAGTAGAGGCTGTAGACACATGCATAGGCAAGGTTGCAGATAAGGTTATGGAAAAGGGCGGTATTATCTTTATCACTGCAGACCACGGTAATGCAGAGCAGATGATTGACCCCGAGGACAAATCCGTATTTACCGCACACACAACCAACGTTGTTCCATTTGTTGCAATGGGTCTCGACGATGGTGTTAAGGTAGACAACGGACGTCTTGCAGACCTGGCTCCCACCATACTTGATGTTATGGGTCTGGAAATTCCCGCAGAAATGAGCGGTAAGTCACTTATCATAAAATAAATCAAAAAATAATAAACCGCAAAGTTGCTTTGTATTTCAAAATGGCTTTGCGGTTTTATTTTACATTCCCTATCAAATCAAGATATTATTCAAACTTTATATACTTATCCGGATTTACCATTGCACCATTATCAGACATAGAAAAATGCAGATGAGGCTCGTCCAAAATCTCATACATGGCGGTATCTCCGACAACTCCTATTTTTTGTCCTTTTGTTACCTTATCGCCAATACTGACATCCAGTTTGCCTGCCAGATTAGAATATCTTGTTACAATGCGTTCGTTATGCCTTAAGGTAACGGTGGTGCCATATTCCTCATCATCGCTGATTTCTTCCACAGTTCCATCCTCACACGCAGAAACTGATGCTCCTATAGGCGCGGATATATCCACTCCAAGGTGCATTCTCCAGTCATCCAGGGTTTTTGAATACAAAAGCTCTGAAGATGTATATTCTTTTAAAATCTTGCCGGCCACCGGTACAGAAAATTCAAACTGCTTTACCTCCTGCGAAAAAGCTTCCTCCGCCGTATCAGCAGGTATGTCCTCTGATTTTGCAATTTCCGCTGACTCCTCAGGAGAGCTTTCCTTTCGTGCCTTGGCAGCAGCCCTTTGAAGCGCCAAGGAATCACTGATATCAGGCTCTTTCGCTTGTTCGGCCGGTTCTTCTCTGTTTTCTGTCGGTTCCGTAGAAACAGGAGCGGTTTCTATATTCCTTTCAACCCTCTGAGAATTCAGCGTATCTGTTTCTCTTCTTTGCTGGGATTTCAGCTGAATTGTAACTACTGTCACTACGCACAGCACTATTATCATAATAAATATTACACTGTCACGAAGCTTTGGTTTTTCACTATCCTTTTTAAATTTAATTTTTCCGGTATTATTCATATGATCCCTCCAATAATGGTATTATCTGCCCTGAGGGAATGAATTATTCACTTTTCTATATTATCAATTGATGATATATCTACTCCGGAATAATATTTTTTTATAATTTCTTTATAATCACTGCCGTTTTCTGCCATAAAAAATGCACCGTATTGACTCATGCCCACTCCGTGACCGTATCCACGAACATCAAAGATTACATCGGAGCCAATAATATCAACGGTAAAATTTGCACTGTTTAAGCCAAAAATCTCCCGGATTTTTGTTCCTTTAAAATCAACACCGCCAATTTTCATTACATCAACAGCACCGCCTGCTGTAGTTTTTATATCTGATATCAGACCATCCTCGAAATTAACATCACTGCTCTCCGACATTATTTCAGACTTAAATTCATCAAGGCTGACTGTATGTGCCGATGCAAATTTGGGACTTTTTGCATCTTCTGCACTTTCAACACTTGTGAGGTACGGTCTGCTGTTTCCCCAAACATCGGCAGCATTCTCTGTCCTGCCCGAGCTGGTGGAATGAAACACCGCTGATATAGGTTCTCCGTCATACAAAATAATTTCTCCGGATGTGTCGTAAACTGCTGAGCTGATTTTGTTATAATATTTTTTAAAATTGCTTCCCCATTGAGTCTTTAGTACATCCACAGTCTTATACGCCTGACAGTGAGACGAATCGGTGCAGATATCTGCGCCGGCATGATTTGAACAGCCTCTCTTATTTACAAAATATGTACGTGCCGCAACAGCTTGTGCCTTGAGTGCCTCTGTATGAAATTCTGCCGGCATCTCCGCTGCAACAACCCCAGTTATATACTCCTCCAGCTTCATTGTAACAACTGAACCGGTTTCTGTATCGAATACATTAATTTCTCTGTCAATCGGCACATCGTTATCCTGCACAGGAAATAATTTCACCGTGAAAATTGGAGTGAGCATCAAAGAAATAATAAAAAATGCAATTTTGGTTTTAAAAAAATTCATAATCAATCTCCTATAGTAGTTACCGATATGACATTCCGCCGCAAAAGCTATTGTAATAGTCACGAAAGAAATGCCAGTTTTTTCGTAAATTTATTTAAATATATATAAATTCGGAATAATTATCCAAAATACTCTTGATTTGCAAGTCAAAAAGTGATATAATTCAAAATATATGATTAGCCGAAAGATAATAATCCGAACCCGCCTTAAACAGCGCAATTCCGGCATCTTTCGGTTTGTCATCTTAGCAAGGCGTCAGCCTTGCTTCATCTTCCGCACCAAAATCTGCATGAAATTTCATCTGTTTAAGGTCACAGAATTTTCAAATATAGGATTTTGGTTGCGCAAGGCAAAAAACGCAGGTAATCCTTGGCGGATTACCGAGTATTTTAACGCAACGAAAGCGAAAATCCAACTTTGAAAATCGTGGTTCGGATTATTATCTTTCGGCTAGGAGGTTAGAACTATGGACATGACAGAAAAGATGAAACAACTCACCATGGAATCTTACAACTGCTATAACATTCCATCTGATTCCTACAGCTCGCAAAACCTTAAACGCGGACTCAGAAATGCCGACGGCACCGGTGTTCTTGCCGGTGTTACCCGTGTAAGTGAGGTTCACGGATATGTAATGAGCGAAGACGAAAAATGCCCCATTGAAGGCAAGCTTACATACAGAGGCTACGATATATACGACCTGACTAAAAATCCCGGCATTGACCACAGATTCGGTTTTGAAGAAATAACCTATCTTCTCATGTTCGGCAAGCTGCCGACTGATGATGAGCTCCGGGAGTTCTGCACTTATCTTGCGGAACACAGAGAGCTTCCCGAATATTTTGTTGAGGATATGATTCTTAAGGCACCCAGCCCGAATATCATGAACAAAATGGCTCGTTCGGTGCTTGCACTGTATTCCTATGATAACGATCCCGACCCTACAAATATAGAAAATGTAATGCGCCAGTCTCTGCAGCTTGTTGCAAGAATGCCAATGATTGCTGCATATGGCTACAGCGCAAAGGTACATCATTATGACAAAAAGAGTCTTATTCTCCACCAGCCTAAGCCGGAGCTTTCCACAGCGGAAAATCTGCTCAGGATGCTCAGCTATCACAAGCAGTATACCCCTCTTGATGCTGAGGTACTTGACACTGCGCTTATGCTCCATGCAGAGCACGGCGGCGGAAATAACTCAACATTTACAACCCGTGTACTCTCCTCTTCGGGAACAGATACATATTCTGCCATAGGAAGTGCCATATGCTCCCTGAAAGGGCCCAAGCACGGCGGTGCCAACGCGCAGGTTATAGGAATGTTTGATGACCTTCAGGCGACTGTATCCGACTGGACAAACGAAAATCAGGTATATGACTACCTGGTAAAGATTGTCCGCAAGGAGGCATACAACAAATCCGGTCTTATCTACGGTATGGGACATGCTGTATATACGCTGTCCGACCCAAGAGCTGTTCTTCTTAAGGAAAAGGCAAGAAAGCTCTGTGAGGACCGCGGCGAAATGGACATCTTTAATCTGTACGATACTGTAGAAAGACTCTCTCCTTCTGTTTTCCATGAAATCACAGGAAAGAATAAAACAATTTGTGCAAATGTAGACTTATATTCAGGTCTCGTATACAGATTGCTCAAAATCCCCGAAGAGATGTTCACTCCCCTATTTGCAATAGCAAGAACGGCAGGTTGGTGCGCTCACCGAATGGAGGAGGTTATCTCCGGAGGCAGAATTATCCGTCCGGCATACAAAAATGTTGTTAAGCGCGGAATGCAGTATCTCGATATTGCTGACAGATAAACAGTGGTAAAAAGCGGACTTCGGTTCGCTTTTTTATTTACCCAAATATTCAAGTATTCCGGCATATACCGCAAAAGCGATTTTGTCCTGATATTCCTCGGTTTGCAGCAAGCTTTCTTCTTGAGAATTTGACAAAAAACCGCATTCAACGATTACCGACGGCACTTTACTGTCCTTGAGAATAAATATACTTCCATCGGTTGTTTTTGCAACACGATTATTGTCCGGAGCAACCATTTCTTTTAACTTAGATTGAATGGTATCGCCGAGAACCTTACTTTCAGCAGGTTCTTTGGCATAAAACACCTGAGCACCGCTATATTGACTTTCCGGAAATTTGTTCATATGGATGCTTACAAAAGCATCACAGCCGCTATCATTTTTAAAATCCCGACGTGTTTTAAGATCTGAGCGTTTGATTTCTCTGATTTTTTGATTAAGATTTTCTACAACTGCATTATCATCCGCTCTTGTAAGTAAAACTTGTGCTCCGCCCTGCTCAAGAAGCTTTTGCAATTTAAAAGCTATGGCAAGATTAAGGTCTTTTTCCATAACTCCGCTCTCTCCCACTGCTCCGCCGTCAGGGTAGCCGTGACCGGCATCAATAACAATTACCCTACCGCTTACCGGTATTGCCGATGTGACAACGCTCTCAGCTCCGTCCTTTATATAATTGAATGTAATAAAAGCAAGCAAAACAGCCATCAGGCAGGAGATTATATCATATTTTTTTAAAGTCAGAAACAAAAAAATCACGCCCTATGAATGTATTTATAATAATACATATTCTCACAGAAGCGTGATTATAACACTATTCAGTTTATTTTTTATTGGTCTTTTTACTCTTATATACAAGCCTATTGAAAAATTCTTCAACAAAATTATAATTCTTTACTCCGCAAAAATATCCAATCAAAAGCGGAAAAGCAGGAAACACTGCTACAATAAAACTCACATGTCTGATATGGCGTACACTGTACATAAAAGCCACCAAAAATTCACAGAACCATATGCGGAAGGCTGCAACAGACAGACCGGAATTTTCTACAGACAAGCCAAAGGATACAGCCCACAGAATTATTCCAAGCACAGCAAAAATCAAACTGAGTATAATACCCTCGGTATATTTCATCTTAAGAGGTTCTTCTCCTTCGGCAAGATGATTATTGTGAATTTTAATAGATTTGTATTCCTTGTTAGCCATATTCCAGGCTGCGGTAAAATAAACATCAAACAATATCATTATAGCCAGAACAGAATACAAAATTTTACCTATAGTAAAATCAATTATTCCGGGAAACATCATAACAAACATCATACATCCGAGAGAACAAAGCGCGTGAATTCCGATTGTTTTAAAAAAGTTTTTTAAAATAAGCATATTTATACCTCCATAAGTGTCAATATATATTATAAATAAAATTGTCAGAAAAATCAAGTATATTAATAATTTTGACTGATAATTCAAAATTTGTTAACATATTGTCGATGTTTGCTTGACAATAGTTTTTTGAAGTATTATAATAATATAGATATATTATTTAATAGTGGAGGTATACCATGATTACAATTAAGTTAAATGACGGAAAAACGGCTGAATTTGAAAACAGTGTTACGGTTTACGACGCTGTAAGAACAATTGACGCAGAGCTTACCAAAGGTGCTCTGGGTGCGGTTGTCAACGGTGAGGTAACCGGTCTTACCACTACCGTCACTACCGACAGCACCGTTTCTGTGCTCACATTTAATGACGATGAGGGAAAGCGTATACTTCGCCACACCGCATCACACATACTTGCTCAGGCTGTTAAGAGACTTTATCCCGAGACAAAGCTCGCTATCGGTCCGGCAATTGATAACGGCTTCTATTACGATTTCGACAACGACAACGGTTTTACCGCTGAGGACCTTAAGAAAATTGAAGCTGAAATGAAAAAAATAGTTAAAGAAAATATCAAGCTCGAAAGATTTACTCTTCCAAGAAGCGAAGCTATCAAGCTTATGAAAGATATGAACGAGCCCTACAAGGTTGAGCTTATTGAAGATTTGCCCGAGGACGCGGAGATATCCTTCTACAAGCAGGGTGATTTTACAGACCTTTGTGCAGGTCCTCATCTGTTTTCAACAGCTCCGGTAAAGGCATTCAAGCTTATGAGTGTTACCGGTGCTTACTGGAGAGGCAACGAAAACAATAAAATGCTCCGCCGTATCTACGGTACTGCATTTACCAATAAAGACGACCTTAACGAATACATTCAGCAGCAGGAAGAAGCAAGAAAAAGAGACCACAATAAGCTTGGCAGAGAGCTCGGCTTTTTTACCACTGTTGATACCATCGGTCAGGGTCTGCCTATCCTTCTTCCAAAGGGTGCCAAGGTTATTCAGCTGCTGCAGAGATACGTTGAAGACTACGAATATTCCAAGGGCTGGCAGATGACAAAAACTCCTCTTATGGCAAAATCAGACCTTTACAAGGTTTCAGTTCACTGGGATCACTATCAGGACGGTATGATTGTTATGGGCGACGAGGAAAAAGATAAGGAAGTATTTGCGCTCCGTCCCATGACATGCCCATTCCAGTATCAGGCTTATCTTAACAAAGCAAGAAGCTACAGAGACCTTCCCTTAAGATACAGCGAGACCTCAACGCTCTTCAGAAATGAAGCCTCAGGTGAAATGCACGGTCTTATTAGAGTAAGACAGTTTACTATTTCCGAAGGTCACCTTATGTGCCGTCCCGACCAGCTTGAAGCAGAGTTCAAGAGTTGCCTTGAGATTGCTATGCACATGCTTAAAACCGTTGGTCTGTATGAGGATGTATCCTACAGATTTTCTCAGTGGGATCCCGATAACAGAGATAAATACATCGGCACAGAAGAACAGTGGGATGAGGCGCAGAGCATCATGAAAAAGATACTTGACCATTTGGAAATCCCATACGTTATCGGTATTGGTGAAGCTGCATTCTACGGTCCCAAGCTTGATATACAGATAAAAAATGTATTCGGCAAGGAAGACACGCTTATCACTCTTCAGATTGACCAGATGCTGGCAGAAAAATTTGGTATGGAATATACCGATACTGACGGCGAGAAAAAAAATCCCTACATTATTCACAGAACATCAATCGGCTGCTACGAGAGAACTCTTGCTCTGCTTATCGAAAAATACGCCGGTGCATTCCCCACATGGCTTGCACCTACACAGGTACAGATTATCCCTGTATCAGAAAAGCATTTTGACTATGCCGAAAAAATACACAATGCCCTCAAAAACAGCGGCGTAAGAGTCGAAACTGACTGGAGAAACGAAAAGCTTGGTTACAAAATCCGTGAAGCACAGCTGGAAAAGGTACCTTACATGCTTATACTCGGCGACAAGGAAATTGAAGAAAATGCAGTTTCCGTACGTTCCAGAAAGGACGGCGACCTTGGTTCACAATCCATTGAAGAATTTATCGCAAGAATCAAGGATGACGTTGATAATAAAACTCTTAACTATTAATTATTCAAATCAGGCAGACAACTGTTTGCCTGATTTTTACTTAAAACCATATTTACTTTAACATGAAATTGAAGTAAAATGTACAAAGAGGTGATTGTAATGAAATCAACTGTAAAATACGTGTGTCAGGAATGTGGCTATACTTCACCGAAGTGGCTGGGGAAATGTCCTTCCTGCAGTGAATGGAATACACTTGTTGAAGAAATAGAACTACCAAAAACCAAATACGGCTCGGTAACTGCCCCAGCATCTCAGGTGAGCAATTCTTCTGCGCCAAAAAAGCTCTCACAAATCAAAACCAACGAAGAAAAACGCTTTAAAACCTATTCAAGAGAGCTTGACAGAGTTCTTGGCGGAGGTATCGTTCCCGGTTCTCTGGTTTTGGTAGGCGGCGACCCGGGCATAGGAAAATCAACTCTGCTTCTGCAGATTTGCAACGGACTTGGTAAGGAATGTAATATACTTTATGTGTCCGGAGAGGAATCAGAAGCTCAGATTAAAATGAGAGCAGACAGACTTGGCATAACCACTGAAAATCTGCTTCTCATGGGCGAAACCAACCTTGACAGCATCATTTACCATGCAAAAGAGGTTATGCCCACCGTAATGATAATAGACTCAATACAGACCATATTCAAATCCGACCTGACATCGGCACCCGGTAGTGTGGGACAGGTTCGCGAGGCAACACATTTTCTTATGCGCCTTGCAAAAGAAAACAATATCGCAATATTTATTGTAGGTCATGTAACCAAGGATGGAAATATAGCAGGTCCAAGAGTCCTGGAGCACATGGTGGACTGCGTGCTGTACTTTGAGGGTGAGCGTCATCAATCCTACAGGATACTCAGGACTGTAAAAAACCGATTTGGTTCGACTAATGAGATTGGTGTATTTGAAATGAAGGATACAGGTCTGGAGGAAGTGGAAAACCCCTCTCAGATGCTTATATCCGGAAGACCCAAGGATGCATCCGGCTCTACAGTTGTGTGCACCCTTGAGGGTACCAGACCGGTACTTGCCGAGGTTCAGGCACTATCTACCCCGACAGGCTTTGGCAATCCTCGAAGGATGGCAACCGGCTTTGACTTTAACAGAGCAATACTGCTTACAGCAATTCTTGAAAAAAAGTTGAACTACGGAATGCAGAATCTTGATATATACATAAACGTTATCGGAGGTCTAAGAATCAATGAGCCGGCAACAGACCTTGCGGTGATAACCGCCATAGCATCAAGCTGCAAAAATTTTGTTATTAACTCCAAAACAATAATACTCGGTGAGGTTGGTCTGACCGGCGAAGTACGGTCGGTAAGCTATGCCGACAGAAGAATAAACGAAGCAAAAAAAATGGGATTTGAAAAATGCATTATCCCCAAAAGCAATATGAAGGGAAACGAAGCCATCAAGGATATTGAACTGATACCCGTTACCACAGTGAGACAGGCAATACATATATTGGAAAATATGTGATTTTAAAA
The DNA here is from genome assembly GCA_017481205.1 of Clostridia bacterium. Lineage (GTDB taxonomy): Bacteria > Bacillota > Clostridia > UMGS1810 > UMGS1810 > RGIG4708. The sequence continues at coordinate 24,830 of JAFUPN010000010.1, forward strand.
CAGGAATTCACCATAACGGCGAATTCCTGTTTTGATTTTGGTTAGTTATTCCATGTAATGGTAACCTCAGACATAAGACCTGTGAGAATTTCTTCAAAGAGCTTATCCTTATCTTCCTGACTGAAGTCATTGAAAGTAGATGAGAGGTAAATCTGAGACTTGAGCTCATTTACTTCTCTTATATGCTTATACAGATTATCTGTATAGCCCTGTTCTTCCATTTTTTTCTTAAATTCTTCCTCGCCGCCATGCTGCATATACATAAACTGAAGCATGTTTTCGTAGTTAAGAACATAATTTCTGTCAATATAAATATCAAGAGCATTTGCAATCTGCATTGTCATAATATTTCTTTCAATTTCAGCTTTAACTGCAGCATTGAGTTCTTCTTCTGTTGCATACTCGTTGATAGCAGCAAGATGTTTGCTGTAATCTGCATACATGGTGTCTGTAATCACATAGCCGTTGATAGAACCAACCTGCTCTCCTTCATATTTGAATGAGCAGTCGGTAACAATTTTTGCAATATTGTTCTTCTCATCATATTCAACACCCTTGCCAAAGGTTTCGGCAATGGCACGCAGGGGAACATATGTAGTGCCGTTGTATACAAAGTTATCTTCTTCAAAGCTGCGTCCGTCAATTGTGATGCCAATTGTGTTTCTTACAACAGTTATACTTTCATATACATCTCTTGCAAGAGCAGGCAGTGAGAAAATAAGGGCTCCGGTAATAATTCCGGCAGCAAAGGTTTTTACATTTTTGTTCATAATAATAATCTCCTTTGTATTATTTTTGATTAAGAGTTCCAAGGCTTGATTCCTTGAGATACTCGTTAATAAATCCGTCAAGATCGCCATCCATAACCGCGGTAATGTTTCCCATTTCATAATTTGTCCTGTGGTCCTTTACAAGGTTGTACGGATGGAATACATAAGAACGTATCTGGCTGCCCCAGCCGATTTCTTTTTGCTCTCCCTTGATATCTGCTATTTTTTCCATATTTTCACGCTCTTTAATTTCCATTAGCTTTGAATAGAGCATTTTCATTGCCATATCCTTATTTTGCAGCTGAGAACGCTCATTCTGACAGCTTACAACAATTCCGGTTGGTATATGAGTAATTCTTATAGCCGAAGAAGTTTTGTTTACGTGCTGACCTCCTGCACCGCTGGCACGGAAGGTATCTATACGCAAATCCTCCTGATTGATATCTATCTCGATAGTATCGTTAAATTCAGGCATAACGTCTGCAGAAACAAAGGATGTGTGTCTTCTGCCTGACGCGTCAAAGGGAGATATACGCACAAGGCGGTGTACGCCCTTTTCCGCCTTAAGATAGCCATAGGCATTTTCGCCGGAAATAAGGATTGTTACACTCTTGATACCGGCATCATCACCGGGAAGCATATCCATAGTGCTTACAGAGAAATTTCTTCTCTCAGCCCAGCGAGTATACATACGAAGGAGCATTTCTGCCCAGTCCTGGGCTTCTGTTCCGCCCGCTCCCGCATGCAGTGAAAGAATGGCATTATTGGAATCATATTCTCCGGAAAGAAGTGTTTCAAGTGTCATGGTTTCCAAAGTGGACTTGATTACATTTACTGCCTCTGTAACCTCGTCAAGCATGGTTTCATCATCTTCCTCATTTGCCATGTCTATAAGCACCAATGTATCCTCATAGGTTGTCTGAAGATTTTCAAACTTTTCCACCTTATCCTTAAGGTTTTTGGATTTCTGCAGAATCTTCTGGCTGCGTGACATATCATCAAAAAATCCCGGCTTAGAAGCTTCATCGTCCAACTCCTCTATCTGAGCCTTGAGAGATGCAATATTTAGTGTTTCTCTGAGTTCATCAATACTCCCCTGCAGATTCTGCAGTTCAATTCTGTATTCATCATATTCAATCATTAATTTTTACCTCATAAACATTTAAATTTACTGACCGCAGCATTTTTTATATTTTTTACCGGAGCCGCATGGGCAGGGGTCATTTCTGCCGACCTTTTCCTCCTTGCGGACAACAGGTTTTTTCTTTGTTTCACCGCTGTCAGAGCCGCCGGATTCTCCGGTGGGTTTTGCAACCTGCTCACGCTGCACCTGAGTGTTGGTATTAACCCTTACATTAAATATAAGTCTGACAACATCTTCGTTTATAGAAGCAAGCATAGCCTCATACATTGCATAGCCTTCTTCCTTATATTCGATTACCGGGTCTCGCTGACCGTATGCCCTGAGACCTATACCCTGTCTGAGTTGATCCATATCGTCTATATGATCCATCCACTTGCGGTCAACCACCTGAAGCAGGATTACGCGCTCAAGCTCACGCATTGTCTCAGCGCCGATTTCCTCCTCACGCTCAGCGTAACGTCTTTCTGCAATCTCGGTATAATCAAGCTTGATTCGCTCTCTGGTGAGGTAATCAAACATATCTCTGGTATACTCTATCTCGCCTGCAGGTACAAAAGCACGTTCCATGGTTTCCACAAGACCTGTAAGATTCCAGTCATCTACAATATCCTCAGTACCGGTATAAAAGTCTACAGTATCATTTATAAATGTCTCAGTCATTTTCCAGATGCTTGCCTTAATGTCTTCGCCGTCAAGCACCTTCTGACGCTGTGAGTATATAACATTACGCTGAACATTCATAACATCGTCATACTGAAGCACATGCTTTCTTATCTGGAAATTACGTCCCTCAACACGCTTCTGAGCATTTTCTATAGCATTGGAAAGCATTTTTGCTTCAATGGCATCATCCTCTTCAAGACCAAGCTTATCAACCATCATAGTCAGTCTGTCAGAACCGAAAAGACGCATAAGGTCATCCTCAAGAGAAATATAAAATCTGGATTCGCCCACATCGCCCTGACGTCCGCTTCGACCGCGAAGCTGATTGTCAATACGTCTTGATTCATGTCGCTCGGTACCTATGATAAACAAACCGCCGGCATTAACTACATCCTCACGTTCCTGGGCAATATCTGCCTTATACTGAGCACGGAGTTCGGTAAACTTTTCTCTGCCCTCTATAATCTCAGGATTATCAGTATCGGCAAAGCCCGTTGATTCGCTGATTATCTCCTCAGTGTAGCCTTCCCTTTTCATTTCCTGCTTTGCAAGATAATCGGCATTACCGCCAAGCATAATATCGGTACCTCGTCCTGCCATATTTGTGGCAATGGTTACAGCACCTTTTTTTCCTGCCTGAGCAATAATTTCTGCTTCCTTCTCATGATATTTGGCATTGAGCACCTCATGCTTTATACCGCGTTTTTTAAGCATAGAGCTGATAAGCTCTGATTTTTCTATGGTTACTGTACCTACAAGCACAGGCTGACCTTTTTTGTAGCACTCCTCAATCTGGTTTACAACCGCTCTGAGCTTGCCGGCTTCTGTCTTGTATACAGAATCGGCATGGTCCTTTCTTACCATAGGCTCATTTGTAGGAATTTCTACGCAGTCCAGCTTGTATATCTGCTGAAACTCCACCTCTTCGGTAAGAGCAGTTCCTGTCATACCCGAAAGCTTGCCGTAAAGTCGGAAATAGTTCTGGAAGGTTATGGTAGCGAGAGTCTTGCTTTCTCTGGCAACCTCAACACCTTCTTTAGCTTCTATTGCCTGGTGAAGACCCTCGTTGTAGCGGCGACCTATCATAAGACGACCTGTAAATTCGTCAACAATGATTACCTCGCCGTCCTTTACAACATAGTCCTTATCCCTGTGCATAATGCCATGAGCCTTTATTGCCTGATTAATATGATGAGCAATAGTCATATTTTCAGGGTCGTAGAGGTTTTCAAGATTAAAGGCCTCTTCTGCTTTTTTAATACCGTTGGCGGTAAGGGTAACCGTACGCGCCTTTTCATCAATAATATAGTCAGACTCATCGCCGTCGGTAAGCTGCTTGGTATCTTCTTCAACAACCTTTTTCTTAACAAGAGTTCTTGCAAATCTGTCTGCAAGCCTGTACAGGTCTGTAGATGCCTCACCCATACCGGATATAATCAGAGGAGTTCTTGCTTCATCAATAAGTATGGAGTCAACCTCATCCACAATAGCAAAGTTATGACATCTCTGAACCATCTGCTCCTTGTAAATAACCATGTTGTCTCTAAGATAGTCAAAGCCGTATTCGTTGTTGGTTCCATAAGTAATATCAGCATCATATGCCGCTTTCTTTTCTTCATGGGACTGCCCGTGTACAACAAGACCAACACTCAGCCCGAGAAAACGGTATATCTTGCCCATCTGCTCGCTGTCTCGCTTGGCAAGATAGTCATTGACGGTAACAACATGAACGCCCTTACCTGTCAAGGCATTGAGATAGCATGGCAGTGTAGCAACAAGAGTTTTACCCTCACCGGTTTTCATCTCGGCAATACGTCCCTGATGAAGTATGATACCGCCAATAAGCTGCACATCAAAATGGCGCATTTCAAGCACTCTCCACGAAGCCTCGCGGACAACAGCAAAAGCCTCAGGAAGAATATCATCAAGAGTCTCTCCTTTTGAAAGCCTTTCCTTAAACTCAGCCGTTTTTGCCTTAAGCTCGCTATCGGAAAGCTTTTTAACAGAGTCCTCAAGAGCATTTATCTTTTTGACAATGGGCATAACTCTTTTGATTTCTCTTTCAGAATATGTCCCAAAAATTTTTTCAAAAAAACTCATATCATAGATTCCTTTCGTTGAAACTGAAGCGAAAAAACCGCTTCGCAATTTCCTATGTAATAAAAAACAAGCTCAAGCTGTCTATTTTACCACATTATATAGTATTATACCAAATTATATTCAATTTAACAATACCTTTTGTAAAAATTATTAATTTGTTAACATATATTTTTTTGCATTTTCCGTCAATATATGATATAATATGTTCATAAAGGAGGTAGTTAGCATGATTGGTATTATCGGCGCGATGGATGTTGAGATTCAGGGACTGGTCTCTGCTATGGAAATATCCGAAGCAAAAACTATAAGCAGTATAAAATTTTATAAAGGAATCCTTGAAGGCAAGGAAACAGTTATTGCAAAATGCAACCCAGGAAAGGTTAATGCTGCAATATGTGCTCAGACAATGATACTTATATACGGCATTGACGCACTGATAAATACAGGTGTAGCCGGAGGATTAAGCAAAAATCTGAACATATGTGATGTTGCAATAGCTGAAAATGTGGTTCAGCACGATATGGATACCACACCGCTGGGAGACCCGGCAGGTCTTATAAGCGGACTTGACCTTGTTAAAATACCGGCAGATAAGAAAATAGCATTGCTCCTGACAGAATGTGCCTCAGGCTGTGACAATACAAATGTGGAAGCCGGCACAATTGCCAGCGGAGACCAATTTCTCAACAGCAGTGATGTCAAGGACAGAATTGTATCGCTTTTCGGAGCTATTGCCGGAGAAATGGAAGGAGCAAGCATCGGTCATGTTGCATACACAAACGGTGTTCCCTTCGGTGTGCTGAGGGTTATATCCGACAATGCAGATGGTGACTCAGATATGGATTTCCCCCACTTTTGTGCTCTTGCGGCAGAAAAATCTATAAAAATCTGCAGGGAATTTGTCAAAAAATTTTAATCAAGCATCTAAAAAATCCTGTCAAAGCGGTTAATGCCATGACAGGATTTTTTTGATTACAAATTTTTTTGTATATTCAAGGATTTATCAAATCATACTTCTGAATAGTCAGCCAAATAAAACCAAGAAAGAATTTTGCAGGTCTTTTATAATAAACTAATCATTATTACAGCAGCAATCTTCTCTGGTTGGTTCTATACCTTCAAACTCGCTTTTTTCAGGCGGGAAGAACTCGTCTGTCGGGAATCTAAGCTTATCAAAAAGATCACATGGGCTGGTATCAGTTGTAGTCACGCAGTCATTCTGAGGAATGCAGTAGTCAATAACAGGGATAAGAAGCTGTGTTTCCCTTTCAAGACGCACAATTGTAAAGAGACCGAGAGTAACATACACACGTCTGCCGCTTTCAGGGTCAACAATTATGTCATCAAACACTCTGCACACATTGTCAGGAATACTTGCCACTTCGATTTCTCCGCAGCAGCAACATTTATCACAACTGTCAATAACCTTTGCCGCAAGGCAGATAGGGTCAACAACTTCTGTGTGTGACAGCATTTTTAGACAAAAGAATTTCCTGTGCTTTGCTATATACCTCATCCGAAATAATTCTGTAGCTTTCGTTGTGATTTATGATATAATCCTCTTCAGAAATCGGTACTCTCCTTCCTGAAAGAAAATCAGCAGTCGAGCTTTTATTATTTACAATATTCCCTATGTACAATGGATTTGACAAAATTCTCCTGACTGTCTTAAACTGCCATTTCTTACCTTTTTTTGAACAAATCCCTAAGCTGTTTAAGCAATTGGCAATTTTTCTTATTCCAAAGCCTTGTTCGCAGTACATTTCAAAAATCCGGCGCACGACTGCAGCTTCCTCAGGATTTATCCTGAAATCGTAGTTTTTTCCGTGATTGTATCCGTATACACAGGCTGCCGGTCTGCCATGCTTTGCTCCCTGCAGCTTACCAAAAATTATTCTTTTTGACAGATTACAGCTTTCCTCCTGTGCCAAGGCAGCAAAAAGTGTTATAACAAATTCGGATTCTCCTAGCACCGTCTGATTGGACGAAAGAAAGCGCACCTCTACCCCGTTTGACTTCAGCTCCCGTATGCCGTTAAGAAAATCAACAGTATTTCTTGCAAAACGGCTGATATCCTTTACAAGAAGCATATCAAACTTGTTTTCGCGGCTTTCTTCCAGCATTTGCATAAACTGAGGTCGTTTCAAAGCACTTTTACCGCTTATTCCTCTGTCTGCGTATATTTTGACCAGGTCATATCCATGCTTTTGCGAATAGGATACAAAAAACTCAGATTGATTTTTAAGAGAATTAAGCTGCTCATCACTGCCGGTGGAAACTCTGCAATATGCCGCTGTTCTCATGATTTTTTTCTTTTGTTAAAGATACTGATAAGCTTCTTTAAGTACTTACTGTGTATTTTTATATATTTGATTTTCAAAAAAATCACCTCCGCAGCATTATATGCCACAGAGGTGATTAAAATGTTAAATGTCGTCCGATATCCCAAAAAACTCCATTAAAAATTCAAAGGTTTCTTCATCAATGTCGGCAACCTTGGTTTTGAAGTTGCTTCGGCTTATTTCCGGCATTTCACTGTACAGTGTGTATGTATCCGCAATCTCATCGGTATAATTGGTAAGAACACTGTCATATGAAATTTCATATTTGCCTGCATCGGCAATTATTTTATCTATAACGGAAATAATGTTATTAACAATAGTACGCTCTGTTCCTCTGAATTTATTTTTGTTGTTTGAAAGGGCTGTTTTGGCTTTTGTAAGTCTTTCGATAATATCCTTGTTTATTTCCTCATATTCTTTCGGTGTCAATTCCTGTTCAGTATCATCTCCGGCAGAATCTCCTGTTGATGAATCATCACTTGTAGAATTATTGCTGTCATCGGACGATTCTTCATCATCTTTTGATGAAGAGCTTCCTGAGGATGACAAGCCGCCTCCGCCGCCGGACGGACGTCTTGTTCCACCTCCTGTAGAAACAGTAGCCTGAGTGGTTGTTGTGGCTGTAGTTGTTGCTTTTACAAAACGTGCAAGAACAACTGCAATCTCTCCTCTTTTCATATTTTCAGTAGCTCTGAAGGTTTTTCCATCCTCAAGAGACATAAGAGAATTTGTTACTACCTTATTCACATAAACATATGCCCAGTCAGACACCTTATCGTTAATAATTGCTTTAAGTCCAAGGTCATATAGATTTGCAACTCTGCACAGAATAGCGCAGAATTCCTCTCTGGTAATATTATTATTTCCTCTGAAGGTGCCGTCATCATATCCGGTGATATATCCGGCTTTTTTTGCAACAAGCACATACGGTGCAAACCAATCGTCAGACTTTACATCAGTAAACTGAACAGTATCTGCTTCTTTGTATCCGAAAACAAGGTTAACCATTTTGCACAGCTCTGCTCTGGTAAGACCAGATTTCGGACCGAAGGTACCGTCACCATTTCCATTTACAACCCCTGCCTCGACAAGCTTATATATAGCCTTTCCCTCTTCTGTGGTCTCATCAACATCTGCAAATTTTAGTGTAGGTGAAGCAGCGGAGGCTGCAGCAGTACCAGCAGCAGTTGTGCTGTCATCAGCAAAAACAGTTACACCGGATGTAAATACAAACACAGCAGTTATCAGCAAAGAAAGTATTCTTTTCATAAAGTTCCTCCTTTTTTGCATTTACGGACGGATTATGCACCCGTCCGTAAACAAACTAAAATTAATATAAATATCTTCTCAGAGTGATGCTGTCATCACCGGAAATTTTTTCGTACTGGTCAATTACTGCTTCATCTGCCGAATGCTCGGGAGATTCAATCTTATTGTCCTGTATATACTGAGAAATAAAGTCTACCACAGTGTCAACAGTAAATCTGTCATCAGTATCATGACCGATTACAATATCCTCAATTCTTTCAACATCAAAGGTTTCAAGAATATTTTCCTTTGTATATTCCTTTGCAAAGCCGTTGCTTGCCATATTACCAATCATGCTGATTATCTGAGAGCTGAGCTTATTTATAATCGGTATGTGAGACAGCTTTTCGTTGAAATCCTCACCGTTGATTGTACCGTTGGTATCAATTTCCTTAACAAGCTTGACAATCTGATTGAGAATTGCAGCTATTGCTTCTGCATAAAGCTCGTTTGCTGTTGTATAATCCTTATTTCCATATGCTTCTGAAGCTGATGAAAGCTTGGTATTGATATCTGTAAGCTCTGCTACGGTAAATCCGAGAGGTGTTTCTCCGGTTTCCTCAAGCTTTTCAAGAGATTCTTTCACATCTGCCAGCATAAGGTCAAGGTCTTTTTCAAGACCGCCGAATGAATTATCACCCATCTTATCTATCATTGATAAAACAGAATCAATCAGAGACTTAAGCTCGTCAAGAGTATATCCGGCAAAAACATCAGTGCCATCCTGAGTACTTGCCAGTATCTCATTGATGTCTGCAAACATTGTAACCAAATCTGCAGCATACTTATCTCTCATTTCATCGCGCTCCTGTTCGGTGAGGTCACCGTACCAAAGCAGTGCTTTGTCAAAGAGAATGAGATTTTCAAGAGCTATATCATAATACTCAATTATCGGTTTAATTTTGTATCCGCTGTTTGTCTTGCTTACAGCAGATGCATCGTAATCAAACAGCTCACTCATAATGTCCTGTTCAACAAATTCCACGAGATAAGTATTATTCTTGTAGTAGGAATTATCATCGCCGTTAAGCTTGGTTACAAGCTTATTCTTAAATTTATTTACAACAGCTTCAAAAATCTTTGCAAGGTTAATCTTGACATTCATCTTTGTTGTGTATGCCGTTGATGTAACTGAGCCGTCCTCAAGCTGAGCCGCTACAGTCATTATTCCGTCATAATATTCCTGCTGAGACTCGGCAAACATAATCTTGAATTCATCCTCGCCGTATAAGTTGATGAATGCTCCGAAGCCTTTGTTTCTAAGCAGTGTTATAATTTCATCTGCACTGAAATCATATACCGCATTTGCAACACCCTTTGCAAGCTTGATTGTATCGGAATTTATGGTGTATTCAGTAGTTTTATTCACGAAGCTGTTCATAAATTCATCAAAGAAGCTGTAGCTTACAATAGTATTGACAATCTCAGCACAAAGTACCTCATATGCTTCTGCATCGCTGCGGAGCTCCTTAATATACTCTACTGCTGCTTCCATAGTGGTATCACTGAGATTTTCTGCACCAATGATATCTATAACTGCATCCAGCTCAGCCATTTCGATAACTTTTGATATTTCAATATCGGTTCCTGAAAGACTCTTTTTAAGATAAGCCTTTATTTCTCCGCGGATATCATCTACATCAATTATCTCTGCAATATGCAGACCAAAGGGTTTAATTTCAATATAGCCCTCAGTGTCAATAAGACCGGTTGTATCAGAAAGCTTCTTAATGATTTCTGCATCCTTGCCCTTTAAACCGTTGCTTATGGGGTCTCTTGAAAGCTGCATTGCATCCTTAAGCGAATCCATAAATCTTGTATCGGATGCATAATGTGTATAAAGACTCACATTTGAAAGGTCTATACCAAGGAAGCTTCCGTCTATCATAAGCTGGATGTACTTAAAGGTATAATATACCTTCATATCGGATGTAACAGCCGTGGTTTCATCAAATATCTTCCAGTTTCCTTCAGAATCCTGATATCTGAGTTCAGGATATATCATATGAGCATATGAACCGTCCACATAACCTGGGTTGCCTTCCTCTTCAAACACAATACCTTCGTCAGCATATACTTTTTCATATACGACTGCAGCAACCGAAGAGCCTGCTATTACATCTTTTACTGTACCGATATATGCGTCTGCTTCATTTACTCCGTAATAGAAATCGACCTTAAATTTTTCTGTCAGTTCAATCCATTTTGCATACAGAGTGATATTGCCTGTAACAGGTGTTGCAAAGTCATATTTTGTGGTGAACTCCTGACCGGTGTACCATCCGTCAAATACATAACCGTTTCTGAAAGGTTCCGCAGGCTGTGATGCATACTTGCCATAAGCAACAGTCTGAGAGGTAACTGCAGAACCTCCGTTTGATACAAAGGCTACGGTATATTCAATAATTTCCCACTTGGCATACAGTGTAACAGCTCCGGTGACCGCTTTGTCAAAGTCATACAGATTTGTATAAGATGCATTGGTATACCATCCGTTGAAGGTATAGCCCTCCTTTGAGGGTTCTGCCGGTTCGTTTATCTTATCTCCATGATTGATAATTTGTGACTCTACGGCAGTACCGTCTACAGACTCAAAGATCACCGTATATTTATTTATATCCCATTTTGCATACAGTACAAAATTTGAAACAACTGCAGAATCAAAATCATAAGCTGTATTCAGAGTACTGTCAGTATACCAGCCGGCAAATGTATAACCTTCCTTTTCAGGAGAAGCCGGAGTTGTTACCTTTGAGCCATGCTCAACAGTGCGGGACTCAACCGAAGAACCGCTGTTTGTGTCAAATTCAACAGTGTACTTATTAAGTTCCCATTTTGCATACAAGGTTATGTTGTCAACCACAGGAACGGCAAAATTATATTTTGATATAAAGCCGCTGTCAGAATACCAACCTATAAAGGTATATCCTTCTTTTACAGGCACTTCCGGCTCTGCTGCAGTTCCTCTGTAGTTAACATGCTGGTCAGGAATAACCTCATCACAATCGGTTACAAAAGAAACCTTATACTGATTTATATTCCATTTTGCATACAGGGTAATATTTCCTGTAACAACAGCATTAAAATCATATGCATTTGTCAACGAAGAGTCTGAATACCATCCGTCAAAGGTATATCCTGTTCTCTTGGGTGCTGCAGGTTCGGTTGCTTTTCCACCCTCGGTTATTCTCTGGGACGATACGCTTGAACCTCCGTTTGCTCTGAATGTTACATAATACACCTCAGGAACTCTGACTTCCCATTTTGCATATAGCTTCATATCCTTAATTACAGGAGTTGAAAAATCATATTTCAGAGTCAAAGCCTTGTTTGAATACCAACCGATAAAATTATATCCGTCTTTTACCGGAGCTTCAGGCTCGACCGCTGCAGTGTTGTAAGGAATATACTGACTTGCCACCGCAGAACCGCCGTTGCTTTCAAATACTATATCATATATATTGATATTCCATTTTGCATACAGAGTAAACGAAGAATTTACGGGAGTATTGAAATCATATGCATTTGTATATTCTTCATCAAGATACCAGCCACCAAAGGTATAACCTGTTCTTCTGGGAGTTGAAGGCTTGTTTACCTTATTTCCCTCAAGTACAGTCTGATTGGGAATTGTCGTTCCGCCTTCGTTTACAAACGTAACTTTATATTCATTGGGAACTATTATTTCCCATTTTGCATACAGAGCAAAGCTTTCCTTAACAGGAGCTGTAAAATCATACAGCTCTGTCAGATCATGATCTGTAAACCAGCCTATAAAGCTATATCCGTTCATAACCGGAGCCTCAGGCTCTGTTACAAGCTCTCCGTAAGAAACTGTCTGCCCGGAAACCTCAGAGCCTCCGTTGCTTTCAAAGGTTATATCAAATGTATGTGCAATATAATTTGCATACACGGTAATATCACTGTTTACAGGAGCTTTAAAATCAAATTTCACTGTAAATGTGTCATCAGTATACCAGCCCTCAAAATCATAACCTTCTTTTACAGGATCGGCAGGTCTTGACATCTGCTCTCCCGCCGCAACAGTCTGAGGCTTGATGGGAGTTCCCAGCAGCGTGGTTCCGCCATAGGTTTCAAAGGTAACAACATATGATGTTACTATTATTTCTTCCCATTTTGCATACAAAACTGTATTTGCTGTTACAGCTGAGGTGAAATCATAGTAATTTTCAAAAGTATCTTCAGTATACCATCCGAGGAAATTATATCCATCCTTCACAGGGTCCTCAGGCTTAACAGCCATTTCACCGTGCTCAATCCTCTGTGCTTCCACATCGGAGCCGCCATCGGTAATAAAGGTAACATCGTATACATCAGGAGTCCATTTTGCATACAGAGTTATATCATTAGTAACCGGAGTTTCAAAATCATATTCTGAGGAATATGCGGTATCAGTATACCATCCGCCAAAGGTATAACCGTTTTTTTCCGGATCTGCAGGCTTTGTTGCTTTACTGTCCTTTACAACAGTCTGTGCTTCAATCTCGGTCCCGCCGTCTGTTACAAATTCAACTGTATATGTATCAGGCACAACAATTATCCATTTTGCATACAGGGTAAATGCACTGTTTACTGCATTTGAAAAATCATATGCAACAGTACAATCCATATCGGTATACCAACCGCCGAAGGTATAGCCGGATTTTTCCGGGTCAGCAGGTCTGACAGCTTTTTCGCCGCTTGCCACCGATTGAGACTTAATTGTTGTTCCTCCAAAGGTTTCAAAGCTTACAGTGTATGTACCGGGTTTTGCTTCATCCCATTTTGCATAAAGGGTAAACGAGCTTGTAACGGGAGTGTTAAAATTATATTCGTTGATACATTCGGGTTCGGTATACCAGCCAATAAAATCATAACCTATTTTTATAGGAGCTGAAGGTCTGGTAACCATGCTTCCGTCTGAAACAAGCTGAGGAACAATATCAGAACCTCCTGCTGAATTAAAGGTAACCGTATGAACATCAGGTGTAACGGTTTCTTCTCTCCATTTTGCATAGAGAGTAATATCAGAGGTTATATTTTCTGTTTCAAAGTCAAAAGCCACAGTACATTCAGCATTTTTATACCATCCTTCAAATACAAATCCGTCTCTGGAAGGATTATTTTCCGGCGGAACAATTTTGCTGCCGTCAAGTACATCGGTATATTTATCAAAGAACTCTTTGGGAGCACCGGTATAGTTATACGCAAAAGCTACTGTGCGGTATACAGGCTCAACCGATACAGGTTTCCATACGGCATATACTGTAACAGGAACAGAAACCTCAGTATCTGCAGTATATGTATCTCCGCTTCCATCGGGCTTGGTATTCCAGCCTTCAAAGGTATAGCCGTCTCTTACTGGCTGCTCAGGAAGCTGAGTGCCGATATTCTTTCCCTTTTCAACTCTGATTGTCTTTGCCTCTGAGCCGGGGTAGTTGTAGTCAAACACAACCTTTGCATAAAGAACAGGAACAATCTTACCTTCATCGGTCACGGGATAATCCGGGGTAATAGCCTGTTCGTTGCCGTCCGGGTCTGTATATTTCCATTCTACATCATAGCTGTTGCCATCATCATCTGTGTATGTATCGGGCATATCAATAACATCGCCGGCTTTCTGACCGTGAGCAATGTCCGCTGTACCCGTAGTTCCGTCGGGATTGGTATATGAAACACTGTGTTTTACAAGATCATAATAAACCTTAAGCTCATTATCGCCGGAGGTAATCGTAATCTGAGAAGTACTCTTGTCCTTATTATACACATAATTTGTCACATCAGGGATATCAGCTTTTTTAACAGCGCCCGAAGAGGCTTCTCCGGTTACAGTACGTTCTTCATCAATTATATATTCGCTGAGATTAGCTGATGACTGAAAATAATAAGTAACAGAATAATCATATTTTCTTGAGGATGACGAACCACCGCCGCCACCGCCACCGCCGGCGGAAGAACCTCCGCTGACGCCGGGATACTTTGTGGTTGACTCAAGATATGTGGTATATGTAATTTCTCTTACTCCGTCAAAGACAGAATCTGTACGCCAGTTAAAGAAGTGGGTACGTCCGTTGACATTTTTTACAACCACACCTTCGTCGGCAGTGACATCTGTAAGGGTTATAAAGCCGCCTCGTGCAAGGAGTCTGCCCTTGATTTTAACATTATTAAGATTAACTCTGCCTGTTCCGACACCATCACCAAGCACAAGGTCACCCTCGATGGTAACATTGCTGAGCGTAATATCCGGCTGATTAATCATAACACAGTCAAGAGAAGCCACTTCATCATAGCTGCTGCCTTTGACGGTCAGATAGGTTTTAAAGATATTGTACATAAGCTGTACAAACTCTTCTCTGGTGATATTTGCAAGAGGTCTGAGAGTTTTATCCTCATAACCGTCTACATAGCCCTCTCCTATGAGTGCCGCAAGATACGGTCTTGCCCACTGGCTGACAGAAGAATAATCACCAAAGGTATCTATAGGCGAAAAATCGTCTGACTCAAGAACCAATGCCCTTGCCAACACAGCCATTACCTCTTCTCTGGTAATGAAGTCATCAGGGCGCATTTTTCCATTGCCGTCGCCATGGAAGGTTTCCATATGTACAGCCTTGCCGATATCGTTGTAGTACCATGAATCACTGCTTATATCAGTGTAGGCAGATATATCATCAGATACCTCGGCACCGAAAGCCCTGTTGATAATTGCTGCCATTTCGGCTCTGGTAAGATTTGCCTCAGGCTCAATTGTGGTTTCTGATTTGCCGTTGATTATTCCGTTGTCTACCGCAAAGGTCATGGCGTCTTTTGACCAGCCCTGAGGAAAATCGACAAACTGTGAAGGCTCTGCAGCAAAAGCAGTGGGTACCATAGTACCAAGCATTGCCAGCACAACCAGCATCGAAATCAACCGCTTAAAACGATTTTGCTTCATAAAGGTTCCTCCCGTCATCAAATTACAGATTTTAATCATCTGAATCTGAATATAATTATACAAATATATTTTATAATGAAACAGAACAAATGTCAAGTATTTATGGGACTTACCGTGACATTTTGTATATATTTTTATATACAGCCTAAGGAGCCGTCAGACTGTCGGATAATTCAATTGTCGCACAAAAGAGCCCGGTCGGGGGACGTACGTGACAGGCTGAAAGCCCCGTGGCACAACCTTTTTAGGTGCCACGGCATGTACGTCCCCACATCCGGGCGAACAAAACCACGAATTATTCGACAACCTGCCGTCCCCGAATAGCTTGCATGGCATATTATTTCATCTTGCTACAGCCCCTACGGCTAACGCTGTCACACACTTCTGTCTGAGCCACCGGCAGATTGTTTTTGCTCCACTGATGAATATCAGATTCTCCAAAGGTTGTTTTTGATAAAAATGTTCTTGAGTTGCCTTCAGAGCCGAAAAGTATAACCTTTTTATCATATACAGCAAGACCTTCAACCGCTGTAGGTCGGCTTACACCGGTAAATACATCCAGAGTTATTCTGAAGAAAAATTTAAGGTCAACAGAATAATACCCCCTGTTAAAGGGCAGCGGCTCAACATCGGTATACACCCAGATTATCTCCGCTTTTTTGCATTTCACATTAGCAGCTCTGTCCACAAGGCACTGACCTGTTTCGGTAAGATATACCCTGATATTTTCAATACATTCCTTATCTCTGCAGGAGTCATAAACCTTATTTGTCTGAATGCATACACTGTCATTTGAATCGCTCTGACAGGGATTACAAGAGCGCAATCTGTCACTCATATATATTCCTCCTAAACATAATAAAAGTTTTATTAACTTCAATATCATAGTATGCATCTGTCTGATTTTCTGTGAAACAAAATTACAATAGCCGAAGTAATCAGATTTAAATACGCGCAAACAAAAAGAGTACATCGCAGTATGGCGATATACTCTCTTAAAAAATATAATATTTTATTTACTGAAAATCATATTCCATGCATTGGTATAAAATAGCTCCTCTGCATAGGGAGCAAGCTTTTTGCAGGCTGTGTTATATGCCTTCTTCATATTGCACGGTCTTGAGGTCATATTGTGCATATCAGAGCCCATGACACAGGTTCTTCCGGATTTTATAAGTTTTTTTACAAATCCCCTTCCGCTTATGGTATCCATAGACTTGCAGTTAAGTTGAAAACATATATCTAGTTCAAAAATGCTGAAAACGGAGTCTCCGAAATGTCTGAAATATCTGTCTATATGAGCCACAACAGGTCTTATGCCCGCCAGAGTAAGCTCATACAGTCTCTCGATATCATTCTGGCTCCATTTGCCATAAGGCATTTCAACAAGCATATAGCTTGTGCCGGATATACAAAGCTTATCTGCAGAAAGCACGTTTTTCAGTCCGGATGAAAAATCAACCTCAAACGCTGGTATTATCTCCGGTATATCTGCTCCATGTATCCGGGCACATTCCGTAATTTCGGCAATAGCCTCATCCCGGGCATGACATGCATCAAGAACAGTTGCTTCACCGGGATTAAAATGAGGTGTCGCAACAACATACTCACAGCCCTGGCGAAAGCTGTCACGAAGCATACAGAAACCTGTGTTTAAATCATCGGCACCATCATCAATACCATGCAAAAAATGCCCGTGAAAATCTATAAACATAAAACAACACACCCTATTTATTTGCTTCATCCTTATATTCATATTTATAGCCGTAGCGATACCCCTTGCTGTAATACTTCTTTCCGTAATACCGCGCTTTAGTGGATTTTTCTGCATACGTCATCAAAAAGCCGAGAATCTTGACTCCGGCTCTTCTGAGTATATCAACAGTCTTATCCATCATATCATATGTCGAAAAATTTTCTCTTGCCACAAGAACAACTCCCGATGTCATAGGAGCTATTATCATTGCATCAGTAACGGTCATAATAGGCGGTGTATCAATAAAAATGTAATCATATTTTTTTGACAGGTCGGCAAGCAGGTTTTTCATAACATCGCTCATAAGCAATTCTGCCGAATTAAGAGGTATCTCTCCTACGGGAATGCAATCCATAGTACCGAACACGTTTTTTTGTATAGCTTCATCAACAGAACAAAAACCGCACAGCACATTAGACAGCCCTGTATCCTTGCTGATTTTAAGATAACGATGTACACGTGGCTTGCGCATATCACAATCCATTAGCAAAACCCTGGCACCGGACTGGGCAAAGGTATATGCCAGATTTATACTTGCAGTAGTCTTTCCCTCTCCGGGCTCAGAGCTTGACACAAGAATAATTTTTCCGTCTTCTGTCTTGGGAAGAGAAAACATTATATTGGTTCTTGCAATTTTATATGATTCAAGCATACTGAAGCTTGAAGAGTCATTAATTACATGTGCATCCTCAAACTCATGAAGCGATTTATACTTTTTCAGTTTCAGGTTTTTAAACAAATTGATTTTCACTCTTACACCCCGCTTTTAGTTAAATATCTCACCAAGAACGGTGATGTCATATCTGTGAGCAAGCTCTTCACTGGTTCTGATTTTTGTATCAAATACCTCTAACACAAATGCTATAAGCACTCCAAGAAGCATACCCATAACAAAACCTACAAGAATAATACGCTTCATACCAACAGTAGATGGAAGCATGGGCATATTAACCTCGTCAACAACCTCAATCGTACCTCTTTTGAACACTGCAAGCATCTTTGAAGGAGCATTATCTACAATGCTCTTGCAGATTATGTATGCATCCTCCTGGGTAAGAGCACTGACGTTTACCTTAAGAAGCTCAGTTTCATTAACCTGAGATATAGATATCATTGAAGCAAGCTGCCTCCAATCGTATTTGTAGCCAATATCAGCGCTTACGGAGTTGAGGAAGGTTCTTCCGCAGAGAATTTCCATATAAGTGGTGGTAAGAGCTCTTGAGGACTGAATTTCATATTCACTGATGCCGTCTCCGGTTGTCTGCTCGGGATTCATACAGTTTACATATATAACACTGCTTGAGGAATACCTGGGAGTTACAAGACATTTATAATATACAAAGCTGAAAATGGTACAAACTATCAGACATACAATAAAAATCACTTTATATTCAAGCAATTTATCGTACAAATCTTTGAGATTCAGTGAAGCTGATTCTTCATTATTAAACATATATTTTGTTCTCCTTTGTGGAATAAATCAAACTATCATAAAAATGATTTTAACACAAATAAAATCAACTGTCAATGTGTATTTCCTTTTATTTTAAAATAAAGGGAACATAAGTTAAACTCATGTTCCCTGATAGCTTTATATATTTTCAATCTGCCAGTCAATAGGCTGTTTGCCATTTTTTATCAAAAATTCATTTGCCGTTTTGAAGTGATTACACCCGAAAAAGCCTCTGCTTGCAGACAAAGGGCTTGGATGCACACTCATGAGAACAAGATGGCGGCTATTGTCTATAAACCATGACTTGGATTTTGCATTGTTTCCCCATAGCATAAACACCATCGGCTCAGCGCGGGCATTCAGTTTTTTTATTATAGCATCGGTAAGCATTTCCCAGCCTTTTCCGCTATGAGAATTTGCCATATCCTTGCGCACTGTCAGGGCTGTGTTTAAAAGCAGCACTCCTTGTTTTGCCCATTTTTCCAGAAAGCCGTTGTTGGGAATGTAGCAGCCAAGGGACTGATTGAGCTCTTTATATATATTTTTAAGAGACGGAGGGATAGCAATCCCGGGCTTTACCGAAAAAGAAAGACCGTGTGCCTCTCCCTCGCCGTGATACGGGTCCTGACCGAGAATAACAACCTTGACATCGCCGTAATCGGTAAGCTTAAGCGCATTGAATATATCGTGCATATCCGGATATACTGTGCGAGTGGAATATTCAGACTTGAGAAATTCTCTGAGTCTAAGATAATAATCCTTGTGAAATTCCTCTTTTAGAAGTTCATCCCAACTGTTGCCCAAGTTTACCATTACAACTCACTCCTATTTTTCAAAAAGTTTATCATGCCTTGCTTTTTGCTTTTGCTCTGAGAGTCTTATCAAGAATCTTCTTTCTGATTCTCAGATTGTTCGGCGTAATTTCAAGAAGCTCATCATCACCGAGAAATTCTATACAGTTCTCAAGACTCATGGAAATAGGTGTTACAAGTCTCAGTGCATCGTCAGAGCCTGCAGCTCGGGTATTGGTTACATGCTTTTTCTTGCATACATTAACAACAATATCCTCTGAGCGGCTAGTCTCTCCCACTACCATACCTTCGTATACCTCTACACCGGGGCCTATAAACAACGAGCCTCTTTCCTGAGAATTATACAAGCCGTAGGACACTGCTTCACCTGTTTCAAAAGCAATAAGCGAGCCCCTGGAACGAGTCGCAATATCTCCCTTGTATTCCTCATATCCGTTGAGAATATGGTTCATTATACCGTTTCCTCTGGTATCCGTAAGAAGCTGAGAGCGATAACCTATAAGACTTCTTGAAGGAATATTGTATTCTATTCTCGTAAAGCCGTTTGAACCGGCATTCATATTAAGCATCTGTCCTTTTCGCTCGCTGAGCTTTTCGATAACCGCACCTACATATTCATCGGGAACATCGACCACCAGAAGCTCCATTGGCTCCATCATCTTGCCATCGATTACCTTGTTGATAACCTGTGGCTTTGAAACCTGGAACTCATAGCCCTGACGGCGCATGGTTTCTATAAGAATAGAAAGATGCAGCTCTCCTCTGCCGGAAACCTTGAAGCAATCTGCAGAATCTGTCTCCTCAACACGAAGGCTTACATTGGTATTAACCTCTTTAAACAGTCTGTCACGGAGATGACGTGAGGTTACATACTGTCCGTCCTGTCCGGCAAACGGGCTGTCGTTTACAGAGAAATTCATAGACAGTGTGGGCTCATCAATATTTATAAAAGGAAGCGGATCTATACAATCCGGCGCACAGATTGTCTCACCTATATGAACATCGGCAACACCTGAAACCAGGACGATATCGCCCACAGAAGCCTGCTGACATTCCACTCTCGAAAGACCCTCGTACTCATACATTTTTACAAGACGTATATTTGATGTGGAGCCGTCTTTTTTGCAGATAACCGCATTCTGGCCGACATTCATTGTGCCTCGCTCCACCCTTCCTACTGCCATTGTTCCCACATATTCGTCAAATTCAATATTGGACACAAGCATCTGCAACGGTCCGTCAATCTCACCCTTGGGCGCGGGAACATGCTCTACAATAGCATCAAAAAGTGCTTTCATATCACTTGTGGGAGTCTCCGGTGCAATAGTAGCATAACCGTCTCTTCCTGAAGCGTATATAACCGGTGCATTAAACTGATCATCAGTTGCCTCAAGCTCAAGAAAGAGCTCAAGCACCTCATCAACAACCTCATAGGGACGTGCATTGGGACGGTCAATTTTGTTTACAACGATTATAGGACAAAGATTGAGCCCAAGAGCTTTTTTAAGCACAAAGCGTGTCTGAGGCATACAGCCTTCAAATGCATCAACAAGAATGAGCACACCGTCAACCATCTTGAGTACACGCTCAACCTCACCGCCGAAATCTGCATGTCCGGGGGTATCTACTATATTAATACGAGTATCGCCGTACATAAGTGAGGTATTTTTGGAAAGAATGGTAATACCTCTCTCTTTTTCAAGGTCATTGTTGTCCATTACACGGTCATCAACCTGCTGATTTGCTCTGAAAATACCGCTCTGACGGAGCATAGCATCTACCAAAGTTGTCTTTCCGTGGTCAACATGTGCTATTATTGCGACATTTCTGAGTTTCTCTATAGTATTCATAAAAAGACCTTCTTTCATAATTGTATCAAATCATAAGCCGAAAGATGCCGAGATTACGCTGTTTAAGGCAGGTTCGGGCTATACTCCTTCGGCTAAGCCGCGCAAAAAACTTACGGCGTGCCATACATCAAAAAACCCCTTCATTTGAAGGGGTTTAAAACTGTATGAGTTATTTATCCAGACCGTATTTCTTTCTGAATTTTTCTACTCTTCCGCCTGTATCAACAAGCTTCTGCTTACCTGTGTAGAAAGGATGGCACTTTGAGCAAATTTCAACAGAAATGTTTTCTCTTGTAGAACCAACCTCAAATGTCTCACCGCAAGCGCATTTTACAGTTGTTGTCTTGTAATCGGGGTGTATTCCCTCTCTCATTTATATCACCTCTTTCGTGAATTTGTACGTTCTATTTATCATACTTGGATAGTATATCACAAATTTTTCCCAATTGCAAGAGTTTTTTTTCATTTATTTAAAATTTTTTAGCTAAAAAACAATTGATTTTTTGCTACATTTATGGTAATATCATATATTGTAATTCAAAATGTAGTGATTTAAGGAGAAACTCATGAAACTGTACGAATTAATACTTCTGGCGGCGGCGCTCTCTATGGACGCCTGTGCCGTATCCATATGCAAGGGCTTGTCTATGCGGCGCATCAACTATGCCCATGCACTCATCATCAGCCTGTCCTTTGGTGTCTTTCAGGCGCTTATGCCGACAATCGGATGGTTTTTGGGGTCAAGGTTTGAAAGCTATATAGTAAATATTGACCACTGGATTGCCTTTGCACTTTTGGCTTTTCTTGGTGCAAAAATGCTGTATGAGACCTTTACTGACAAGGAAGAAGAGATTGTCAAAAAAGAAAGTCTGCTTGACCTTAAAGAGGTTTTTGTCCTGTCTGTTGCAACAAGTATTGACGCTCTTGCCGCAGGTATCACCCTTGCCTGTCTTAATGTTAATATTATATCTTCTGCTTCTCTTATTGGCATACTGACCTTCGGCTTCTGCTTTATCGGTGTGATAATCGGCAACAAATTCGGTGCCAAATACAAAAGCAAGGCTGAAATCGCAGGCGGAGCTGTTCTTATTCTCATCGGCTTGAAAATCCTGCTTGAACATCTTGGAATAATTAATTTTTGATATAATTTAAATGTGGCTGTCCGAAAAACAGCCACATTTTTTCATAGGTAATTAAGGATTTATAGAGATATATCTTATACAAGGGGTGTCTTTCTGGAAATAAGATGAAGTATATTGCCCTCGGGGTCTCTGAAGAACATCGTTCCCACACCCTTATCATTTACAACGGCATCTGTGATAATCTCTGCTCCGGTTTTCTTAACTCTGTCAACCAGAACTTCAAAATCGTCTACAGAAATTGCTATATGTCTGATACCGGCTACACTGAGCTCAGTGGGAACATTTTCTGTTGAGGCTTTGCAGAACTCAATCATGCTCTTGTCTGCAAAAGCAATAAAATACGTACCCTTTCCGTTATCATATACAACCTCACCGTCAAACAGATCCTTGTACCAATCTGAAAGAGCCTTTGTGTCCTTAGCAAAAATTGCAATGTGTTCAATTCCGATTTTCATAGTTTGTTTCTCCTTTAAAATTTATTTTGGTAAAGCATAATATATTTTCTGCATAAAAAGACTGTATGCATAATCATAAACAAAAAATGCAACAAGCATCATAAGCCACAGCAGCCATACAGGATAGCCGACATTCATGGGAATATTAAGCAGATAAACTGCAATAAGCCAGCAAACAAGCATATATGCATTGAAAATCACAAGCTTAAGCGCGAGTCTCAGCGGCAAAGAGCATATTTTGTCAAGCAAGGGCTTGAGCAGAGGATAATTTCCCACAACAACTGCATAAAGCACTGCATAGGTTTTTTCCGGCACGATAAAAAGACCGAGAATAGCCGAAGCTGCATAAGCCGCTGCAGAAAATCTTATGCTGAACATATTTACTCCTATGCCAATCATAGATGAGGCAAGAAATACAAATACAAGTCTTCCCACAGGAATTGCCGATGACATTATAAGAAAAAGAAGCGCCAGTGCAGCCAATATACCGCCGAATGCCACATGACGGCTTTTATCCTTTAACAGCATGGGATAAGGTCACCGCCCATCATCTCACAACAGCAGTCTACGCATATGAGTGAAGAGCAAGTATCACAGTTACAGCAGCTGTCATGATTGTTATAGCCGTACTGATTGCTTCCTGCCGTATATGCTCCTCTGCGGGAATTCATTGCATTGAATGCATTACGGTATTCCATATTGTACGGATCAAGCTGTGTAGCACGGGCAAAATGCTGAAAAGCCATATCATGCCAGCCTCTGCGCTCCTTTACTACCCCCATAAGATAATGCCACTCTGCATTGCGCACGGTAACACCGTTGAGCGCTCTCTCGGCATCCTCAAGACGGTTTTCATTTATCATTTTGCGTATACCTGCCAGCTGGCTGCCGGAGCTGCCGGTATTTTGACTGCCGTAAAAGCCTCCGTTATAATAGCCGCCGTTTCCGGAATATCCGCTGCTTGTATTTCCCGCACCTTTATTTTTTGTGAGGTAATCATATGCCTCATTAATCTCGCGCATTTTTTCTGCCGCAAGGTCTGCCAGAGGATTGTTTACATATTTATCCGGATGATATTTTTTTGCAAGCTCACGGTATGCCTCTTTAATCTGAGCATCAGTTGCATTTGGAGGTACTCCGAGAATCTTATATGGATCTTTCATTATTTTTATTCTTCCTTTCGGTTTTACTCATTACTTTTTTCAGCAGATAATCGGTTTTTGACCGTATGCCGAGATATATTATATTATTAAGAATTTCTCTGTTCTTAAATTTTGGCAGTGCCTCATACTCGTAGCCGATGGAGCTTAGAGTCATATACAGGGTATCCTCAATGGATTTTCTGATATTTTCATCAAGCTCACCCTTATAGCCTGATGCCGTGCAGAAAACATTAAAGCGCTTTGATTCATAATCCCTCTGCATATCATCGCAGGCATCGGCAAGATACACATATCTGCCTATATTGTACCCAAGCCTGCCGCTTCCCTTGCATATATATTCAAACATATCCTGCATAATCATTGCAAAGGAATGCGCCGCCTCGTCAGGATATTCAGTACCTGATTTTTCTATATCCGACAAGGCAGAAAGATTATTTCTTATTCTTTCTATAAGACCGGAATAGTTATCCTTAAGCTTTCTTTTTGCGAACCAAAAAGGAGGCAACGCCGCAAGCGCTCTGAGGCTCCTGTCATCACGGATATCATCAAGAAGCTTATAGTATGTGAGTATAATACTCATATCTGCCGCAAAGCTTACCGCCCTGTTTGAAGTAACAACGGTTCTCTTTGAAAAATTCTTAATGCAGCCCTCGCTGGAAAATTCCGGCTCGCCCTCAACCAACGCGTCAGCCATGATTGCAAGAAAGGTAAAATCGTAGTTAAGACCCAGTCGGACAAGCTGATTAAACTGCCTGCCCAAAGCCTTACACAAGCCGCAGTAATATGCCTTAAAAAGGTTAAACTCTTTAATTTTTAATTCATCTTTATATATATTAACATATCCAAACATATCTATATTTTAATACAAACCCACAATAATTGCAATATAAAAATATTAATAATATGTAAATTTAATATTGTTTTTTTTCAGATATTTGATATAATTATAAATGATGGTATTTTACACAATAAACAAACACGGAGTTATATATATGAAAAAGACAAGAAGCTTTAACTACTCAGACATGGATTTTTTACTTATTGCCCAGGCGGTGGTCTGCGCAATATTCGGTATAGTGATGATAAGCAGCGCAGTAAAGACATTGGACGGCGGTTCAAGATATCTGATAATACAAAGTGTATCTGCCCTTATAGGTCTCGGACTTATGTTTGTGCTGATAAGCATTGATTATAAAACACTTGGAAATCTAAGAAAAATCATTTACACGGTATGTCTGCTCATGCTGGTCACGGTGCTTATTATCGGTACCGGTGCTGAGGAAGTGGGCAGTAAAAGCTGGATTCGTTTCGGACCTATTGGAATACAGCCTTCGGAATTTGCAAAAATAGGATTTATTATCACATTTTCAAAGCATGTTTCCTTAGTCGGTGAGGACATAAACAAACCAAGAAACGTATTTTCACTTTGCCTGCACCTTTTGGTAATTCTCGGACTTATTCTTCTGCAGCCGGACTTCGGTACTGCCATGGTATTTGTATTTATATTTGCGGGTATTATGTTTGTTTCGGGAATTTCATGGAAATATGTTTTATCTGCTGTTGGCGCAGTTGTAGCAGCAACACCTATGGCATGGTTTTTTCTCCTTAAGGAATATCAAAAAAAGCGTATACTTGTACTCTTCAACCCCGAAAGCGATCCTCTTGGCTCCGGCTACCACGTTATACAGTCAAAAATTGCAATCGGCTCCGGGCAGATATACGGTAAGGGACTTTATCAGGGAACTCAGACTCAGCTTGGCTATCTCCCTGTGAAGCATACGGACTTTATATATTCTGTAATCGGAGAGGAGCTGGGCATGATAGGCTGTGTGGTTGTAGCCGCACTGCTGTTTTCTCTGGTTTTGCGGTGTATATACAACTCAAAACTCGCTAAAGACCAATTCGGCTCATGCATTTGTATCGGTGTTGCATTTATGTTTCTTGCACACATATTTGAAAATATAGGTATGTGTCTGGGGCTCATGCCCGTAACCGGTATACCTCTCCCCTTCTTCAGCTACGGCGGTTCTTCGATAATTACAAACTTTGCCGCAATAGGTCTGGTTATAAGCACTTATATGAGAAGAAGGTTTATAACTTTTAATGATTAATATAATCAGGGAATGTTAAAAAATGCTCATACCGTTAAGTGGCAGAAACAGGCAATTTCAAATAACATCTAATCTTTAGAATAAAATACTCAAACAACGTAGAAAACCGCGGATTCCGCGGTTTTCTTGACATTATTTCCACTTAAACTTTACCGCTCCGCGTACCTTTGTACGCCTTCGAACATCTTCAAGCAAGGCAAGACCATGCTTGGGTTCAGTTCGTCCGTTTTGAGCTATTTTTTAAAATTCCCAAAGCAGCTTATTTAACAGTCACTTTAATTTAAGTATTATTCGATGCAGCTGTACACTATATTACGAAGCTCATAATGAACACGGATATCCCAGTTGTGTACATGCTGAAAATAGCTGATAGACAGTTGATTTTTTGGGTCAACCATAGCAAACGCACCTGCTGCACCATCCCAGCCAAATTCTCCTACCGGGCTCAGTGAGCCGCTGATACTTCTGTCCATGTGGGTACGAACACCAAGACCATAGCCATAGCCTTTTCTGAGTGTCTGAAAATCCTCATATTGCTGAGGATTCAGATGATTTTCAGCCATCAGCTCTACAGATGCGGAAGAAAGGAGTCTGTATCCGTTTTTACCTACACCGCCGTTTGCAAGAGCATCAATAAACACAGCATAATCTGCGGTACAAGAAGCAAGACCGGCACCGCCGCTTTCGTATTTGTCAGAAAGATTGTACGGGCACGCAAGCTGAGTTTGCTGAGCTTTTCTGTCTTCGTCAAAGCGATAGAGAGCTGCCATCCTTGACAGCCTTTCCTCATCCTTTGGTATTCCGAAAAAGGTATCATTCATTCCCAGAGGCTTAAAGATATTTTCTGACATATAGTCTCCAAGCTTCTGTCCTGACCATACCTCTATTAATGCACCAAGCACATCGTGACAAAGGCTGTATCTGTATCTTGTGCCGGGCTCAAAACCGAGAACGGTTTCAGCTATTGCGCCAACCAAATCTCTTGTTGAGGTTTTACCCCTGGCTAATGCCTCCTTTATACCCTTTGCTTGAAGGTCATAATCAAGACCGGCACCCATGGTAAACAAATCCTTAATTGTAATTTGATTTTCGGCATAGCCGTCTGCAGTTGCACCGATGCTCTCACCCTTGGTGCTTCCGCTGGTAATTGCTGCAGCATTATCGTTATTAAGATTATCCGAGGTAATCCTCATTTTTTCGTACTCAGGCAAATACTTTGAAACAGGGTCACTGAGCAAAAATCTGCCCTTTTCCATAAGCTGCAGTGCAGAAACACAGGTAAGCATTTTTGTCATGGAAAATATCATATAAATCTCATTTCCGTTCATGGGCTTGCTGTTTTCTCTGTCGCTCATACCGGTGTAATATCTGTAAATCATTTCATGGCCTTTGTACACAATACAATCCACACCGGGTACATCATATTCATTTACAACTCTGTCAAGATAATCGTTAAGCTTTGAAAAATCCATTGTCATTCTCCTTATTTAGCCGAAAGATAATAATTGTTTATACTAACCGTCCTTGAAGCATCGTCCCATTGAACATTTGCATTTAATGCTTCTGACACCGCTCTTGCAGGAACATATGTCCTGTCGTTTACAAGCTGTGCGGGTACATCCAGTTCAACAGTGCGGTTGTTTACCATCATTTTATTGCCGCCGATTGTAAGCGTTATTATGATACCATCTCTGACAGCGGTAACTGTCTGTGTTGCATCATCCCACTCAACAGTTGCATTAAGGCTCTCAAAAATACCTCTGAGCGGCACAAGAGTTCTTGACTCCTTGATAATTGCAGGAGAGTCAAAATTCATTTTCTCACCGTTTATAACAACCTCAACCGTTTCATATCCGCTATTAACTGCAGAATATCCAGGTACCTCGGGCTCTGCTCCAAATCTTATATACTGTCCTTTCTTATAAAAGGTGGTTACAATTTCCTGACCGAGGGTAGAAACTGTCAGATTGTGTGCTCCGTCAGGCATATCCGATATATTAAGGGGACAGGTATACGGTATTGTATTGCTTGAATGGTACCACTCGCCGTCAACGGTATAGTTTATATAGATACCGGAAGGATTTTTTGGAAAATGAGCCAGAGTATAGAGATTTACAATACCGTCTTTTGCTGCAAGAGCACCTGCATTACTTACGGGACTGTAACAAAATTCAGCATCGCTGCCATACTCAGTTATATATGCGCCGCTGTTTTTTGCCTCATTGAATATATCAACGGCATAGGGATAATTATTAATATCAAACCTTTCAGTCTCATATTGACGATGGTTATTAAAGTAGTTAATCATCTTAATCTGAGGGTATGCCATTATCAGACTGTAAAGCATATTTCTCAGACGAGGAGCAGCCCAATCTGACAACTCTTCACCAAATTTATTATTTGTGGGAACACCGCCTTCACTTATCATAAGAGGCTTATTGATATTGTTTTTCTTCATAAAGTTCACAATAGGCTTTATTCTGTTTATAGCCCAAGCATTATCTCCGGTCATAAAATATACAGAGTCCTTCTGTGAAGTATTTGGATTAGACTGAAAATATTTTATCATATAACAGCTTACGCCCACCCAATCCACATATTCATCACCGGGATAATAGTATTCAAAGGGTCTGTCAAGACCTCCAAGGTCATTGGGAGACCACACAACGGCAAAATTGGGATATTCATGAATCATATTTGCTACAGTTCTGAAAACCTCAACATATCTGTTAGGGTCATCGCCCGTGGGTGACACATTCATTTCGTTGGCAAATCTTATGAACATAGGCTTGTTGTAGGAATTAAGCGTATCAAGCACATTGCGTACAACGTTATAATCAACCTCATCAAGACTGTTGATTGTCCAGCCAATCATAGAAATTACGTTATCATTTTTTATCATCTGATTTGCCGGATAATACAGATCGGGCTGAGTCATCCCCTCAACATATGTAAGATAAGAGCTGAGAGGCAAAATTGGCTCGGCTGTCTCGGCAATTGAGCCGAGATATACACCTCCCCTTGGTTCAAACTTAGCGCCGTAATAAGGTGCAGTTTCGAGAGAGCCCTCTGCATAAAGACCGTAATGAGTGGTATCTACCATGTACTGCTTATCTTTCAAAAGAGCTCCCCAATCAGGCTGAGGAAAATCAAAAGCTAAAGCGTTGGTACAAAAAAGTACCGTTACTATAAATACTATGACAAATGAAATAATTCTTTTTAGCATAGCCAACCTCCGGTTAAAATTCAGTATTGGTTGTTAAGGCTAATATATTTTCAAAAGCTCCCTTTAATAATTTTCCGGGAGCTTTGATATCCGTTATATTTATTTAATCAGCGTTCTTCGCGGAAATATGCAAGTCCGAGGGAAGCAGGAGGCTGATTTTCTTTTCTGTCACGAATACTGGTAATCACCAGTACAAGTATGGTTACAACATAAGGCAGCATCTCAAAAAGCTTCTTGGTGCTGACTGTAATATCCGGAATGTATGTAGGAATAACATACAGGAAACCAAAAAGTATTGAACCGAGAATACTTATGCTGGGACGCCACACTGAGAATATTACCAGTGCAATTGACAGCCATCCCCTGTCTCCGAAACCGTTGTTTGACCATACACCGTTTGCATAGTCCATAACATAATACAAGCCGCCGAGGCCTGCTATGGCACTGCCTATGCATGTTGCTATGTATTTATATCCTGTAACATTAATACCTGCCGCATCAGCAGTCTCGGGACTCTCACCGACAGCTCTGAGGTGTAGTCCGATTCTGGTTTTGCCAAGAATATGCGAGGACACGAGAGCAACAATTATTGCCACATATACCAAAAATCCGTAGGAAAGGAATATCTCACCAAACCATCCGAGCTTATCTGCAAAAGGCAGCTGTGTTTTAAATATCATGCTGGTTGAAGAAAGCGAAATAGAAGGCACATCGCTGTTAACAAGCTTGATAAGAGAACCGCCGAAAAAGTTTCCTATTCCGATACCGAAGGTAGTAAGAGCAAGGCCTGTCACATTTTGATTGGCACGAAGAGTTACTGTAAGAAAGCAGTATATAAGCCCCATCAAAGCCGAACCGAGCAGGCAGCAAATAAGAGGTATCAGAATTGAAAGAAACGGATTCATCATATCGGGTGATGCAACACTTTGCTCATAGATAAAGGAGCCGGCAACACCACTTATGGCACCAACATACATAATTCCGGGGATACCGAGATTGAGATGACCGGATTTTTCTGTCAAGATTTCACCGGTAGAGCCAAAGAGCAGAGGTGTACCCTGCATAACTGCACGTTGAATAATTGTAGCTATCACTTTGAGCCCTCCTTACTTGTTTTATTAATTTTAACAGTATAGTTTATAAAAAATTCCGAGCCTATTATGAAGAAAATTATGATTCCTGTTATAATATCCGAAAAAGACGGATTCAGGCGGTATACCTCTGAAATTTTGGAAGCGCCTTTTTCAAGAAAAACTATCAGCAGCGAGGTCACTATCATAAATACCGGATTGAATTTTGCAAGCCAGGAAACCATAATTGCGGTAAAGCCCCTGCCTCCGGCAGTCTCACTCTTTAAAGAATGATCTGTTCCTGCCACAAGCAAAAAGCCTGCTATACCGCATATTGCACCTGAGATAGCCATAGTCCTTAAAACAACCTTTTTTACATTAATACCGATATATTTTGCAGTATTTTCGCTTTCACCAACAACAGAAATCTCATAGCCCTGTTTGCTGTATTTAAGATATATGTACATAATAACCGTAAGTACAATTACAATCAGAATGTTTATAAGATATTTTTGACCGAAAAGCATGGGCAGCTGACCGAATTCAAGAGTACGGGGTGTTCCGGAGCCCTTGTGAACCGACCATTCCAGAGTGAAATAAGCCACAATCTGGATTGCAATATAGTTCATCATAAGTGTAAACAGGGTCTCATTGGAATTGAACCTGGTTTTAAAATATGCAGGAACAAGTCCCCAGAGAGCTCCTGCTGCAATACTTGTAATTGCCATTACAAGTATAAGAAGAGGTGTAGGAAGGCTCTCTCCGAGAAAAATCATACATGTAGCAGTGGCAAGACCGCCCACAAGCACCTGACCCTCAGCGCCAATATTCCAGAATCTCATTTTAAAAGCCGGAGTAACAGCAAGGGAAATACAAAGAAGTATGGCAGTATTCTGCAACAGATTCCACACAAGACGCGGAGTACCTACCGCTCCCTCAATCATTGTCATATACATTTTTACAGGATTGAGCTTTGTCAGCGCAATGGTAATAACACCGCACACAATCAAAGCAAAAACAACCGAAACAATTCTTATTATCCAGGCTTTCCACCAGACAATATCATCTCTCTTTGCAATATGCAGTGCAGAGGGTGAAAGCATTGTCAGCAAATTATTCATTTGTATTCACTCCCCTTTCATCAGATATATCTCCATGACCGGTTTTAGTCATAAGGAGACCGATTTCTTCTTTAGTCGCAGTTCTGCCGTCAACAGTACCGGCAATTTTCCCTCCGCCGATTACCAGTATTCTGTCACAGAGCTCAAGCAGTACGTCAAGATCCTCGCCCACAAAAATCACCGCAACACCTTTTTGTTTTTGCTCATTCAAAAGATTGTATATAGTGTAGGATGAATTAATGTCAAGACCGCGCACAGGATATGCCGCCATAAGAACCGTGGGCGATGAAGCAATCTCCCTGCCTACAAGTATTTTCTGAACATTACCCCCGGAAAGACGTCTTACGGGAGTGTTTGCAGATGGTGTGACAACCTCAAGACGGTCTATTATCTCATCAGCAAGAGATTTGGGAGCCTTTCGCTGCAGAAAAACAGACTTACCCTTTTTGTAGCTGCGAAGCATCATATTGTCAACAATATCCATATTGCCAACCAGTCCCATGCCGAGTCTGTCCTCGGGCACAAAGGCAAGACGGACACCCATCTGACGGATTTCAAGCGGGGTTTTGTCACGAAGCCTTTCCTCCTTACCGGTTTTAGGGTCATGGTAGAGAACCTCACCGGAGGTAAGATGCTGAAGTCCTGCAATAGACTCAAGCAGCTCACGCTGACCGCTACCTGCAATGCCGGCAATACCGAGTATTTCTCCGGAACGAGCCGTAAAAGAAACATCATCAAGCACCTTGATACCCTCACGGTTTACACAGCTGATTTTGTCAACAACAATTCTGTCGGAGCAGTTTACCGGCTCACTTCTCTCAATATTGAGTGAAATCTTCTTGCCCACCATCATTTCGGTAAGCTGTGATTCATTTGTCTCAGCAGTTTTGACCGTGCCTATGTATTCACCCTTGCGAAGCACTGCAACACTGTCAGAAAGCGAAAGCACTTCATGGAGCTTATGTGTAATAATTATGATAGCCTTGCCACTCTCACGCATATTTCTGAGTACAGCAAAAAGCTTGAGGGTTTCCTGAGGAGTAAGCACAGCTGTGGGCTCATCAAGAATGAGAATATCCGCCCCTCTGAAAAGAACCTTGATAATCTCAACAGTCTGTTTTTCGGAAACCGACATTTCGTATATCTTTTTGTACGGATCCAGCTCAAATCCATATTGTTCGGTAATCTCTTTTATTTTCTCAACATATGCAGGCAAATCAAAGCCTTTTTCGTCCTCAAGACCGAGAACAATATTCTCAGCGGCAGAAAATACATCAACAAGCTTGAAATGCTGATGAATCATGCCAATTTTGTAGTTGAATGCATCCTTAGGAGAGGCTATTTCCACCTCCTGCCCGTCGATAAACATCTGTCCGCTATCCGGATAATAGATACCGGAAACCATATTCATAAGAGTGGTTTTACCGCTTCCGTTTTCTCCGAGGATAGACAGAATCTCTCCTTTTCTGACCTGAAGAGACACATTTTTGTTTGCAACAACACTTCCAAAGGATTTGGTTATGTTTTTTAGTTCAAGTGCAATTTTCTGTTCCATAAGCTTCTCCATTATATATTTTTCTTTTGAATTTTAATAAACCCACTGCGACAATACGCTTATTGAAAGTCAAAAGTCAGTCAGCCGGCAATACAAATTAACTGTCTAAAAAATCGTATCACTTACCAATAATGCCTATTAAAGCAAAAATAAAGTTATGGGGCGGAAGAAATCCCCCGCCCCTTGTTTACAATCCGGATTAGAACATGCTGTTGAGCAGTGTTATACCGTCAATCTGAATATCAAAGTAAGGAGCTGAGCGGTATTCAGACTCATGGAAATATCCGTCTGAAATAGCCTCAGTATCTTTTTCATATGCAGCATCTGTATCAACATCTGCTATATATGATTCAAGCTTCTTACCTTCTACAGTAAAGTTGTTTGTATCAAATACATTGAGCTCGCCTGAAATAAGCTTAGCCTTTGCTTCGTCAATAGCTGCCTGTGTGCCTTCTGCAGCTACAGCCTCGTTAACCTCTGTAAGAGCTACAGCGCCGCCTTCAAAGCCTTCGCACCAGTCATAAGCGATTGTCTCGCCGTTCTTAGCATTGTTGATGATATACTTGAAGTAAGGAGACCAGTCGATTCTTGAAGATACGATAAACGTGTTGGGGCAAGCGCTCTGTGTGCTACCGTTGTAGGAAACATTGGGAACACCTGCATTTTCACATGCTGTGGGCGCACCCATTGAGTCAGCATGCTGGCTTATAAGTACACAGTTGTTGCTGAGGAGCTTTGTAGCAGCTTCTTTTTCAAGAGCTTCATCATACCAGCTTCCTGTAAACTGTACTTCCATTGTTACAGAAGGACATACGGATTTTGCACCAAGATAGAAGGATGTGTAGCCAGAGATAACCTCTGCATATGTATATGCGCCGACATATCCCATTTTTGCCTGGTCAGCAGTGATTTTGCCGCTTTCAATCATTTCATTGAGCTTCATACCTGCTGCGATACCTGCAAGATATCTGCCTTCATAAACAGACGCAAATGCATTATGGAAGTTTGCAACATTCTCTGTATGAGCTGTTGTACCTGTAGCATGGCAGAATTCAACCTCAGGGAATTCCTTTGCAGCCTTAAGAATATAAGGCTCATGACCGAAGCTGTTAGCAAAAACAACATTACAGCCCTGGTCAGCAAGGTCTGCAGCTGCTTCATAACATTCATTACCCTCAGGAACATTGGTCTTGAAAATAACCTGTTCTTCGGAAAGTCCGAGCTCTTCTGTAGCGGACTTGGCAGCATCAAGGAAGTTTTTGTCATAAGTTGAGTTTTCATCATGCAAGAAAATAAAACCGATTTTAAAATCATCGGTGCTTGCTGTTTCCCCGCCGCAAGCTGCAAACATAGCAACCGAAGTTACCAGCATGGCTGCAACGAGAAGTAATGTTACAATTTTTTTCATTTTAAATACCCTCCTGCCTTTCAGCAAAATTTAATTTATGTAAATTAATTTACATACAATATTATCTGCGAAACTGAAGCAAATCCTCGCTCATTGACTCGACAATGGCCAGTGAATCAACCCTTATTCCCTTTGCTCTCAGCTCGTCTCCGCCGCCCTGAAAGCCTTTTTCAATAGCAATGGCGCATCCGCACAAGGATGCTCCTGCCTGATTTATAATATCCATAAGACCGTTCAACGCATTACCCTTGGCAAGAAAATCATCAATAACCAGCACCTTGTCATCACTGCCGAGAAAATCCTTGCTGACAACTGCATTATACACATTCTTTCTTGTAAAAGAAGTTACAGTTGAATAATATACATCATCGGATATATTGTCAGACTTATTCTTTTTTGCAAAAACAACGGGAACCTTCATATAATAAGCCGCAGCAAAGGCTATGGGTATGCCCGATGTCTCTATGGTGAGAATCTTATTGACGGGCTCATCCTTATAAAGCTCTGCTATTTCCCTGCCCATTTCCATAAGGAAATCAACATCTATACGGTGGTTGAGAAAGCAATCAACCTTAAGTATATTTCCAGGAAGAACTCTGCCCTCCTGCAAAATTTTATTTTCCAAAGCAATTATATCAATCACTCCCAAATATCATTAAATTATAAACCAACAGATAAAAAAAGTATAGCACACAGAGTCATAAAAGTCAACTGATTTATGGTGATAAATGTCAAAAAAGCACTTCACCAAAAGGTCAAGGGTAATAAGGAAGAATATTCCCTATCACCCTCAATCTAAAAAGTGAAATGCTTTTCATTGTCAAAATTATACTTCCATTATAACAGGCAGAATCATAGGCTTACGTTTGGTATCCCTATACAGCTCATCTGCAATTCTGTATTTGAGCTTTGTTTTTATTGTAGTCCAGTCGCGAACCTTGTTTCTCTCACATTCATCTAGGGCATCCTTTGCTATTTCACGGATTATCTCCATAAGATTTTCCGATTCACGGACATATACAAAGCCTCGCGAAATAATATCAGGACCTGCAACAACCGTACCACTGGCTCCGTCTATGGTTACGACCACAACAATGAGCCCGTCCTCGGCAAGATGCTTTCTGTCACGAAGAACAATGTTACCCACATCGCCGACTCCGAGTCCGTCAACCAACACTCTGCCCGCAGGCACGGTATCGGTGCATTTTGCCCCGTCATGACCGATTTCAAGAACATCACCGATATTCATAATAAAAATATTCTTATTGTCAATACCCATAAGTCTGCCAAGGTCGGCATTAGCCTTTAAATGCTTGTATTCGCCATGAACAGGAATAAAGTACTTAGGCTTTGTGAGAGCAAGTATCATCTTGAGCTCTTCCTGACATGCATGACCGGATACATGGACAGCCTCCGCCGTGGTATGGTCATTAACAACAGTTGCACCTTTTTTATACAGTTCGTTAACTACATTTGACACCAGCTTTTCATTGCCGGGAATGGGATTTGCCGAAACGATAACTAAATCTCCTGCGGTAATCTCAACCTTTTTGTGGTCGGAATACGCCATACGGTACAGAGCGCTCATTGGCTCTCCCTGACTTCCGGTGGTGATTATAACAAGCTTCTCAGGCGGATATTTTTTTATATCATCTATATCAATAAGAATACCCTGGGGCACCTTCATATATCCGAGAGTTGTTGCAACCTCTACCAGATTTATCATGCTTCTGCCGGAAACGGCAATCTTACGCTTGTTATTATAAGCCGCATTGATAATCTGCTGAACCCTGTGTACATTTGATGCAAAGGTAGCTACTATAATGCGCTGCTTTGTTGATTTGAATACTGATTCAAAGGTTGAACCTACAGTACGCTCGGATTTTGTAAATCCGCTGCGCTCTGCATTTGTGCTATCGCTCATAAGAGCCAGCACACCTTTTTTACCCAGCTCGCCGAAGCGGGTCAAGTCTATCATATCCCCGTCTATGGGAGTTGTATCAATTTTAAAATCTCCGGTATGCACAATGGGACCGAGCGGTGTATGGATAGCCACGGCAACTGCATCGGCAATGGAGTGGTTTGATCTGATAAATTCTACCTTAAAAGGATTAAGATTAACTGTATCACCGGGATTAACTCTGATGAGCTTTACCGAGGACAGGAGATTATGCTCCTTAAGCTTGTTTGAAACAAGACCAAGAGTAAGATTTGTACCGTACACCGGTACTGCAATCTCCTTCAGAAAATACGGCAATCCTCCTATATGATCCTCATGACCATGAGTAAGGACAACCGCCTTTACCCTTTCCCTGTTCTTGATAAGGTAAGTAAAGTCAGGGATTACAGTGTCAATACCCAAAAGCTCCTCATCGGGAAAAGCAAGACCGCAATCGAGAACGATAATGTCGTTGCCGTACTCAAATGCAGTAATATTCTTGCCTATCTCATCGAGACCGCCAAGGGGAATAATTTTTAATTTAGCTTTTTTTGCCACAATATACCTCCGTTTCTTTTATTAAAATTACGCACGAAATTATACCCAAAAACTACTTTTTGGATTAATAGATAATATT
This sequence comes from Clostridia bacterium, assembly GCA_017481205.1. GTDB lineage: Bacteria > Bacillota > Clostridia > UMGS1810 > UMGS1810 > RGIG4708. Next base: position 61,792 of record JAFUPN010000010.1, read on the forward strand.
AAAATTTATCCGCTCAAATCAACTAAATATATTATATCAGATTTTTTTGATAAAATAAAGTCTTTTTTTATATTTTTTCAAAAATTTATTTTATTATGCAAAAAGCTTGGTTATATCAAAAAAGGTTATAACCAGCATAAACGCAATAAGCAGTGCAAAACCGACTGCATGAACAATTGCCTCTTTTTCTGCCGGGAGAGGCTTACGCCTGATAATCTCAATCAGAATAAAAAGCAATCTGCCCCCGTCAAGTGCAGGTATGGGAAGAAGATTCATAACGCCGAGATTTATGGATATAAGTGCTGCAAGGCTAAGCAGCGACAGAATACCGCTTCTTGCGGCATTGCCTATCTCTCCTACTATGCCCACAGGGCCTGACATTTCCGAAACAGACACCATGCCTCTTATCAGATCAGTCAGAGATATAACAACAGCTTTTATCACATAGACAGAGTTGTAATAAGCATATTTGAAAACACCGCCAAAGCTCTTTGGCTCCACATATGGGCGAAATCCGTAAAGATATCTGCCGTCAGCCTCGGAATACTTGGGTGCAATGCTTTTCACAAAAGTTTCTCCGTCACGTTCAAAGGTTATTTCGGACGAATTGTTACCGTTTTTGTAAACAAAGAGGTTAATATCATTATAATCACTGATTTTTGAAGAGAAATCCTCTCCGGACATTTTTACAATCCTGTCACCCGAAACAACACCGGCATCGGCAAAAGCAGAATCCGGCAGAACCTCGCCGGTTATATTGGTGTAGAAGCCTGCCTGCTGAGACATTATAAATACAAATATCACAAAACCGAGAATAAAATTCATAACAGCTCCAGATGCAAGCACAACAAAACGAGCAAATGCACTCTTATTGCAAAATGCATTTACATCATCGGAACCGCCGTCCTCTCCCTCAAGGCGCACAAAACCGCCCAGGGGCAGAGCGCGGAGAGTATATTCTGTTCCACCGCGGGCAAAGCCGAAAAGCTTTGGTCCCATGCCGATGGAAAACTCGTGAACAGTCATCTTAAACAGCTTTGCTGTGATAAAATGACCGAACTCATGAATGAATATTATTACACAAAAAACAACAATTGCACTTACAGCTGTAAGCATATAAATCTATCACTTCCAATTTTTTATTAAATCAAATTTCTTGTATACTCTCTTGCGAGAGCATCATATTTTACGATATTGTCTATAGTCAGGCTGTCCTTTGTATCAAGTCCGTCAACAGCAGACAAAACAAGCTGAGGAATTTCATTAAAAGAGATTTTGTCCTTAAGAAACATTTCCACAGCAATTTCATTTGCAGCATTCATCACCGTCGGAGCAAGACCGCCCTTCTTTGATGAATTAACTGCAATATCAAGACACGGAAAATTCTCTCTGTCCGGCTGTGCAAAGGAAAGGTCGCCGCAGGAAAACAAATCAAGCTCTGTCAGAGCCGCACATTCTGCCCTATCCGGATAGTTTATGGCGTAGCTTATGGGAAGCTTCATATCAGGAGCTCCAAGCTGAGCTATTACGGAATTGTCGCAAAACTGTACTGCAGAGTGAACAATGCTCTGACGGTGTACAAGGACGGTTACATCGTCTATATCTACATCAAAAAGCCATTTTGCTTCAATTACCTCAAGCCCTTTGTTCATAAGTGTTGCACTGTCTATAGTGATTTTACTGCCCATGGACCAGTTGGGATGCTTAAGCGCGTCTTCCTTTTTTACATTTGAAAGCTCATCCTTTGTTTTTCCGTAAAAAGGTCCGCCGGATGCCGTAAGAAGTATCTTTTTGATATTTTTGCAAGAATTGCCTCTGAGACTCTGAAAAATAGCGCTGTGCTCACTGTCTACAGGGAGTATATCAACATTATATTCTCTGCTCAGTGGAATTATTAATTCGCCTGCCGTAACAAGGGTCTCTTTGTTGGCAAGGAGAATTTTTTTATGGTTTTTTATAGCCTCAACAGTCGGAAGAAGTCCCACATTGCCAACCACAGAAGTCAAAAGCATGTCACTCTCATCCTGAGCGGCAATTTCAAGCAGACCCTCCATTCCGCAGAAAATACGTGTATCAGTATCGGAAACAAGAGCTTTGAGCTCTGCATATTTACTCTCATCCATAATACATGCCTTAGCGGGCTTGTATTTGCGTATCTGTTCGCTGAGAAGCTTTGTGTTGGAATGGGCGGAAAGTCCGGTTATCCTGATATCATCAAAGTAATCCGCAACCCCAAGTGCCTGTGTGCCTATAGAGCCTGTTGAACCTATTATTGACAAATTCTTCATAATTTATATTCTCCGCTAATCAAAATAACCAACCAAATTGTATCAGGCAGTACACTACGGGAGAAATAAATATTACAGAATCAAATCTGTCAAGAATTCCTCCGTGTCCGGGGACAAGACTGCCAAAATCCTTTATGCCGTGTTCTCTCTTAATGCAGGAAGCCACAAGGTCGCCAATCTGTGCAAGTAGTGAAAGAACAATTGCAGAAATAATTCCCTGTATGTAGTTTGGCGTTATATCAAAATATTTTTCGCAAACGAGCATATACAATACCATGATTATAATAGCTCCCGCTATACCGCCAATTGAGCCCTCCACGGTCTTTTTGGGGCTGACCGAGGGAATAAGCTTGTGTCTGCCGAGAAATCTCCCTGCAAAATATGCAAAGGTATCTGTGAGCCAAGCTATGATAAAAGGTATCCATATATAAAACTTTCCCAAATCCGGATCACATCTCAGCAGATATATATTTATCGGAAACAGGGTTACATAACAGGTTCCGAGAACAGAAACAGCCACATTGTCAAAATGTATCCTATTATGATTGAACACCATATATATGAGCATAACGGTAGCATAAAGACCCAGAGCAAAATAAATGCAGCTATTATTCCAACTTCTGCCGGAATACATGCAATATATCATCAGAGCAGAAAAAACATACGAAATTGTCACGAGAATTTTTTTATCCACAGTATAGCCTACTGCATTGAAAAACTCATATAGTCCTGCAAGAATAAGAAGTCCCACAACAAGACAGACAATCATTTCGCTTCCGAATAGGAAAAGCACTATTGCCCCTATTGCATACAATGCACCAAACAAAATTCTCTGCAGCATATTACACACCTCCGAAACGACGGTTTCTTTTCTGGAAATCTATCACAGCCCGATGCAGGTCTGCCTCGGTAAAATCAGGCCAGCAAATATCAGAAAACCAAAACTCGCTATACGCACTCTGCCAGAGCAGGAAATTGCTGAGTCTAAGCTCGCCGCTGGGACGAATGATAAAATCCGGGTCAGGCATAAAAGAGGTATAGATATTGTCGCTTATCATCTTTTCGTCAATATCCTCAGGAGCTATTCTGCCTGACTTTACAGCCTCTGCAATTTTTCTTGCGGCAGATACAAGCTCCTCCCTGCCGCCGTAATTCAGAGCTATAACAAGAGTTATCTTGTCATTATCCTTTGTGGCATTCTCGACAATATCTATCTTTCTGATTATCTCTTCTGACAGCTCGTCACGTCTGCCGACTATACGGATGCGTATATTATCTCCGCCGAGAACCCGTTTATAATCGTCAAGATAATCAACCATCAGTTTCATAAGGGAGTCAACCTCATCCTTGGGTCGCTTCCAGTTTTCTGTAGAGAACGCATATACAGTCACATATCTGACTCCGAGCTTTTCAGCACAGCGGGTGATTTTATCAAGGGTCTTTGCACCGGCAGCATGACCGGCAGAGCGCGGTAGACCTCTCCTCTTAGCCCATCTGCCGTTGCCGTCCATAATAATACCTATGTGCTGAGGGATATTTTCATAATCTATTGTATCAACGGTCTGTTGTTTTTTTCTCTTTAAATTAAACATGATTTTTACCTTCCGGAAATAAATACAGAGGGGAGCCTTAGCAACCAAAACCATCTTTAGTATTGGTTGCTAAGGCTATCCCTTTGCGGCAGTCCGGGTATGGCTCCACGCAGGGATACCCCCACATTAAAATTCAACAGTATACAAAAAATCAGATTTCCATGATTTCCTTTTCCTTAGCTGCACAAACATCATCAATCTTCTTTATAAATTTGTCTGTAAGTGTCTGAACATCTTTTTCAATACCCTTCAAATCATCCTCAGTGATTTCGTTGTTTTTCTTAGCGGTCTTGAAGGATTCGATTGCATCACGTCTGATTGAACGGATTGCCACCTTGCTGTCCTCACACTTTGATTTGATTGTCTTTGCAATCTCTTTTCTGCGTTCCTCAGTGAGAGGAGGGAAAGAAAGACGTATTGCCTTGCCGTCATTTGTAGGATTGATACCTATATCAGACTTCTGAATGGCCTTTTCTACCTCTCCGAGAATACTTGCATCCCAAGGCTGAATAAGAATTGTTCTGGGATCGGGAACCGATACATTGCCAATCTGCGGAAGGGGTGTTGCCACACCGTAGTATTCCACAGAAACCTTATTAAGTATTGCAGGGTTGGCTCTGCCTGCTCTCAGAGTTGCCAGATCTGCTTCAAGAACAGAAACGGACTTATTCATTTTTTCTTCAAAATTCTTTAATTCTGCCATAATTTATTCCTCCTCTTTTACAATAGTACCGATTTCTTCACCGCATACTACTTTAATTATATTTTCGGGATTCTCCAATCCAAATACTCTGATAGGGATATGATTGTCCATGCAAAGAGAAGTGGCTGTCGAATCCATAACTCCGAGCCCCTTATTGAGCACATCAATATATTTGAGCTCGCTGAACATCTTTGCATGGGGATTGATATTTGGGTCGCTGTCATACACACCGTCTACCTTCTTGGCAAGCAGGATAATATCAGCATTGATTTCTGCAGCACGAAGTGCAGCTGTTGTATCTGTAGAAAAGAAAGGATTTCCTGTGCCGCAGCCAAATATAACAACTCTGCCCTTTTCAAGATGCTTATCTGCCTTGCCTCTGATATATGGCTCGGCAATCTGACGCATTTCTATAGCAGTCTGAACTCTGGTGGGCACGCCCCTCTGCTCAAGAGCATCCTGAAGTGCCAGAGAATTTATAACAGTAGCAAGCATTCCCATATGGTCTGCTCTGGTTCTGTCCATATTCTCGCCGGTTCTACCTCTCCAGAAATTGCCTCCGCCTACAACGATTGCCACACCGACACCCATATCGACAACTCTTTTTATAACATCAGTTACAGCTCCGATTGTATCGCTGTCAAGCCCGAAGGACTTGCCTCCGGCAAGGGCTTCACCGCTTACTTTGAGTAAAACTCTTTTGTATTTGGGTTCCATTTGAGTACCTCCGTTTTATACTTTGTTATATAATTATATATAGTATATCATATATTTTTAAAAAAAGGAACACCTAAGTGTTCCTTTTTTGAAATTTTTTTAAAATTTCATTATTTAATCATATTTGCAACTTCTTCTGCAAAGTTGTCTTCCTTCTTTTCGATGCCTTCGCCCTTTTCAAATCTTACGAAGTCAACAAGCTTAACGCCTTTTGAAGCGAGGTATGCGCCTACCTTGTAGTCGCTGTCTTTAACAAATTCCTGGAGAAGCAGGCAGTTCTGGTCAAAGAACTTATTGATTTTACCGCCAACCATCTTTTCGATAATCTGGTCAGGCTTGCTTGCATTCTTAGGATCTTCCTTAATCTGAGCGATGATGATGTTCTTTTCCTTTTCAACATCAGCTTCGGGAACGCTCTCCTTGTCAAGATAAAGAGGATTGATAGCAGCAATCTGCATAGCAGCATCCTTTGCAGCTTCGCGTGCATCGGCATTTGAAAGGTCTGCTTCAACCTTTACCATAACACCAATTCTGCCTTCGCCATGGATATAGGAAACAATGCCGCCCTCGTATCTTGCAAATCTTCTGAGAGTCATATTCTCACCGATTGTGAGAATCTTTTCTCTGAGCATTTCTTCAACAGTCATTTCTGTGCCTGTATATTTAAGTGCCTTGAGAGCGTCGATATCTGCAGGATTTTCATCAGCAACAATCTTTGCAAGGTCAGCAACAAATGTCTTGAAATCTGCGTTCTTAGCAACGAAGTCTGTTTCAGAGTTAACCTCGATAAGAGCACCTACAGAACCGTCTTCTGTAACATATGCATCAACAAGACCTTCTGCAGCAATTCTGCCTGCCTTCTTTTCAGCAGCAGCGAGACCCTTTTCTCTGAGGTATTCAACAGCTTTTTCCATATCGCCGTTGGACTCTGTAAGAGCCTTCTTACAATCCATCATACCGCAGCCTGTTCTTTCTCTCAAATCTTTTACGTCTTTAGCAGTAAACATTTTAAATTACCTCCGATTATATGTTATTTTAAGGATTGGACAAAAAAGTCCTTCATTCAACAAAATCTCCGAAAAGAGCAGCTTTGCGGAGATTTTGCAAGTAATTATTCAGCGTCAGCAGCTACAGCAGCTTCTTCCTCTTCAGCAACAGGAGCAGCATCTTCGCCCTGTCTGCCTTCGATAATAGCATTAGCCATTGTTGAAGCAATAAGTTTTACGGCTCTGATAGCATCATCGTTGCCGGGGATAACATAATCAACTTCTTCGGGGTCACAGTTTGTATCAACGATAGCAACAACGGGGATACCGAGCTTCTTAGCTTCTGCTACAGCAATCTTTTCTTTTCTGGGGTCAACAACGAACATAGCTCCGGGAAGCTTCTTCATGTCCTTGATACCGCCGAGGTATTTGTCAAGCTTTTCAATTTCCAGCTTAAGCTTAGCAACTTCCTTTTTGGGGAGAAGATCAAATGTACCGTCTTCTTCCATCTTGTTGAGCTGGTTGAGTCTCTCAATTCTCTTCTTGATGGTCTTGAAGTTTGTGAGCATACCGCCGAGCCATCTTGCATTTACAACGTACATGCCTACTCTTTCTGCTTCTTCCTTAATGGAATCCTGAGCCTGCTTCTTTGTACCTACAAAAAGGATATCCTCACCGTTTGCAGCAACCTCTTTGATGAAATCATATGCTTCAATAGTCTTCTTAACTGTTTTCTGAAGATTAATGATATAGATTCCGTTTCTTTCTGTGTAGATGTACTCTGCCATCTTAGGGTTCCATCTTCTGGTCTGGTGACCGAAGTGAACACCTGCTTCCAATAACTGTTTCATAGATATAACTGACATATTATTCACCTCCATAAAATTTTACCCGCCATACCCGTCGCCTGACACAAAGACCGTTCAACTATGTCGGATTGAGCGGCATTCCTCTGTGCCATCAGGGCATGTGTGTATTAACCGCATAATAGTATATCACAAAGATTTCCATTTTGCAAGTATTTTTTTCAAAAAAATCAACTTTTTTAATTTATACTTTCTTATATCTCGTAAAACTCTATATTAACCGTCTTTGAAGACTTTTCTCCCGCCTTGAGAAACTTAAGCATTCCTTTTTCCCTCATGACATCTCTTCCGTCCGGTTGTGCGTTTCCCGGCTCAAGACCCATAACATATTCGTTGTCACCAAGCATCTTCCACTGGGTAAAGCAATCAAGCTCTGCAGTATCAAAGGTCATCCTCATACCCTTATTGATATCGGGATTGTACAGAGACACCTCGGGCACTTCATCAAAGCTGTGGTAATAGCACTGCTCCTCAAAATCGCTGACGGGAGCAGCTATATCAGCCCATCTTTCAATATCCTCTGCCGCATGATCGTTTCTGGGTTCAACCTTGCATGAATTTATCTTAAGCTCGGATGCTTCGCTAAGAAGCGGATATCCCATATTGCAATGATACAGCAGCATAAAAGGTGTTTCTCTGCATCCGATATTTTCAACGGTATCGGTAATTGTGATTTTGTTTTCGCTCACAGGACAGCTTATCTCACGGCGCATAATCAACTGATAACCAAAGAGAGATGCATCACGGATTACGGCAGTGATTTTGATTTCATCATCATTGATATCATAGCTTACCTGCTCGGCAGGTGTGTGGGATATATTGCCATGTAAGGGCAACTCCTCCCCGTCATCAACAGAAGGAGAGCCAAAGGTTGTGAGACCGCAGGTGGTGAGAAAGCCGCCGGTAAAGGACTTTAAAAAACCTGTTCCCTTATTATCATAATAATTTGGTGACACAAGACCACAGGGGGCAATATATGCCATATTGACACCTTTAAAGTTCACCATAGGCAGGTCGGCGCATCTGTCAAGAGAGACATAAAACTCAAGCCCGGTGCTGTTGTGCACTCTGAGCATTCTCATTCCGTCTGCCTTGCCGCCCTCCATGCGGAACTGCATTACTCCACACAGCTGAGAGGGATGTCCGATATATTTTTTTGCGTTCATAAATTTTACCTCATTTCTCTATGAATTATATTTAATTAAAATATTTTCTTATGAAATAAGCAGGTGTACAGCTCCAGGCATGACACATACTGTTTATCATCCTGTCTTTGTAGGGCGAAAAATCCGGGTCGCCAGGAACATAAACCTCATAAAAGGTGTCTGCTCCGAGTGAAATCATATCTCCCCAATAATTTTTAATATATGCTTTTGCATTCTCATTCATACTGAGACTGACCATTGCTTCCACAACATAATGATGCATATACGGTGTAAAGGGTTTTACGCTGTCCGGAGAATTAAGTACATCAGCAAGCATAGCCCTTGCTTCATCTTCCCTGACTGCTCCGCCAAGTATCATCCACACAAGAGAATGAACACTGTACTGATAATTGTCCGATGAATTTACAAAAGCTTTCTTTTCTTCATTATATAATATACTAACCGCACATTCCAGTGCAGCATTATATCTTTCGGCATAAACATCCCTGTCTCCATGTCCGATATTTTCGAGTACATTGACAAAAAGCTTCAGTGTATAAAGATACACACCGTGAAGAGATGTCGTTTTCTCAAGACCTCTGCACCAATCTATAAAAACATCACAGCCCTTGGGAACGGACATAATACCATCGGTGCCAAGAGCCCTGTGTGCAGCCTCCATCTGAGATTCAATTGCAGGATACAGCTCATTAAAGGTTTCCTTATCGCCGGTGTGATTATAGTAGTCACAGGCGCTCGCAACAAATAAAAGTGCATAATCAACCAAAAACCAATTGCCGGAAACAAATTTTGGATTTTCATAAACAAAGCCCGGTATAAAGCCTTTGTCATTTGTATCTGACGCCGCAAACAGATAGAGGCAGCGGCGCACAAGAGAAAGATTATTAAAGGTGTAGTAATTTGTAAGAGCCTCAAGCCTAAGGTCTCCTGTCCATAGCCGGCGGTCACGCTTGGGTCCGTCCTCAAAAATCCTGTGCATACAGTTTTTCAGTGTATTGACAGCCACAGAATCTATTTTTTTAAGCTCTTCATCACTGATATCGCATGCTCTGAGCCGGTCTTCATCAGCACTTGAGACTGCCTTAAAGGAAAAATCGGACAAAACCAATTTCTTTGGAGAAGCAACAACCTTTATGTATATATACCTTGCGGCATATCTGCGGGGCATTTTGTATTCGCCCGGGAAATCAATATTTATAATTTCCTCCTGGAGCCAGGACATGCAAAGACCTTCCTCGTATGCAGAAAAATCATCCCCAATCTCCCGCGCGTTTTCGCCGAATTTTACATAAAGTCTTACCGGTGCATCAATATATACGTCAACATAGTCAAGATTAAAAGAAAAATATCCCACATAATGATTTCCCAGATCTATGAGTATACCATCACCCTTGCTCATAGCATTGGTCATGGCATACGGTTTTATAACCTTTTCCTTGATTTCAGGCAGATTTTGCTCTGCTTTTTTCAAATACAGATTCTCCATAAACATATCCTCTCACTATCCGAAACGATATGCTCCGAAGCCCGGATTATGCTGTTTCGGCTATGTACGTTTTTTACCAAATCAAATTTTCTCTTAATAAAAATTTCCATCTGTAGATATTCTAACACAAATCATTAAAATAGTCAATAAAAGCTTAGCCGAAGCAACCAATATACATATTGATTTATATTCAACATTCTTAGAAACGATGTCAAAATCGTTATAAATGAAGCTTATCTCTCTACAGTGATTTTACGGCACAAAATAGATTTACGCTTTACCCCCGCACTATCGGGATAGTAAAAATCACTGTAGAATATCAACGCTGTGTTATCATCCAAAGCAAGGAGCTGAGGATTGTTGCAGGCGCCGTCCCAATCATGAAATTTGATTTTATCCGGTACTATGTTCGCAAGGTGACTTCTGTCTCCCGGAGTCATTACCTCAAGGGGCTCGCACCATTTTGTGCCGCTGTAGTTTTCGCAGGCTGTTACAAATATACCCGGTCTTGCATAGCATATAAGTGCCGTTCCGTCAGTCAACTTACAAATACTGGGATATATACCGGTATCAGAAAAAATCTGCGGTTTTGACCAGGTTTTTCCCAAATCTGTCGAGCGGCACATATACATAGGTGCCCATTCATATCCTGTACGGGCAAACCATGCCGAGCGTAAAAACCAGACCACCGAGCCGTCGGACATAAATTCAAAATCATTGTCGCTAAATCCGCCGCTCAGGTACGGATACTCCTTACTTCCGTCAGCAGGATATTCCATATGACAATGTAGCTTAAAGCTCATTCCGTTGTCTGTGGATCGGAGTATTTCTGCAGAATAATACGGACTGTAACGACCGGTCTCAGGATTTATATGTCCGTCACCGGAATAGGTGGAAATCCACAGCGACCCGTCAGGAGCATATTTTGCCCTGCCGTGGGGAAAAACAGGACGCATAATCTTAACATCTCCGTTTATATACACAACTCTCGTAAGGTACGGCCAGTCAAGAGAAACATATTCCTCGGTCAGTTCGTCACTGTCCGACTTAAGTCTGTATGCAAGCCACTGCTTTTTACTGAACTCGGGAGCAAGTCTTTCTGCATTATAGCCCATAATTACAGTACCATTCATATCAAAGGTAAGACCGTCCTGAAGCGGAAAGACACCCTCAGGAGCAGGTTCGGTCATATCTGTGGCGGGGGTCATATAGTGCATATGGGTAAATTCATAGCCGCTCACATCAATGCTGCCTACCTGAGGAAAAAAGAGTCTGTCTCCATTTCTGAGCTTTATGCCGCACTGAGCAGACACCGAGGAATCTACCTCAAACCAGGTTTCGCCGTTGTCGCAGCTTTTAAACCAGCGCTTTGCGTCCTGACGAAAATGACTTATGGAATCATCGGTCACATGTACAGAAACAACTATGCCATCATCGGTTTTATAAGGTGTGGGGAACTGATATGCTCCCCAAAGCTGTTCCTCGGGACGTATGCCCTGCACAATCAGCTTTTCTTCACTCATTTTAAGTTTCATATTTTTGTCTCCTTTTATGACAGGGTTAGCCTCAGCACCGCGGTATCCAGACCGTCGCTGTGTGCATATACTTTAAGTTCTCCCGGCATTTTGCCCACCTGTACTGCAGCGGTTATTCTGCCGGCATACATTTTACGCTCGGTAAGCTGCGTGGGATTATGGTCGGTTATGTCGGAGCCGGTACCGATTACTCTACCCATACCGTTTGTATTAAAGCTGACAAAAGGTGAGCTATCGGGTACTTCCATGCCCTCTTCATCAATACAGCAGCAGGTTATAATCGCCACATCAACACCGTTTGCCTCAGTGATTTTGTTGTCAAGCGTCAGTTTAAGGGCTGTTGCCTTGCCGGTTGTAGCTCTTGTATCAGTGCACACGGTTATACCATTGTTTCTTGCTTCAACCTTAAGCTCTCCGGGGATATATTTCACCATCCATTCGCCATGACCGTATTTTTCTATCTGTTTTTTGCCAAGGCTTTTGCCGTTGATATAGAGCTCAAGTTCCTCACAGTTGGTATATGCAACAACCCTGACAGGCTCACCCTCTCTGCCTTTAAAATTCCAATGAGGCATCAGATGAACCATTGGTCTGTCCTCAATCCAGTGAGACTGATTCTGATAAAATGCATCCTTCTTCTGCAGAAACAAATCTATAGCTCCAGACACAGAGCATAGTCTCGGCCACACGGTCTCTCCCCTGTGCTCAAAGGCAATCCACTGATATTCACCAAGAACCCATTTACGTTCGCACATAAACTTCCATGTTTTTTCACGTCCGAGGAACCAGCTTGTTGTATCTTTATCATAAGCGCTGAATATTGATTTCTCGGAAAAATCAGCATCATACCAGCCTCTGGTTGTACCGGTAGCACAACACTCCGAAGAAAACACAGGCTTATCGGGATATTTTTTATGAATTTTGTCAAATTTATCGAGATTATAGTTTATACCTATAGCGTCAAGCTCGTCATAGACCGTAGCAACATCGGGATCATCGGATACTGCGCTCATAATACATCTTGTATTATCAAGCTTTTGAATATAAGCCTTGAGATTTTTGCATATTCTCCTGCCCTCCTCCGTAAGGTGATGAGGCTCCTCATTGCCCACAGACCAAAAGAGAACCGAAGGACGGTTTCTGTCACGCTTAATAAGCATTTCAAGCTGCTGCTTGCCCTCGTCTGTGGACTCAAACCAGCGAGTCTCTGCCATGACAATAAAACCAAGCTCATCCAAAGCATCCATTATTGCTTCGGTCTGAGGATAGTGACTTGTTCTGTAGCCATTGGCACCCATCTCCTTTATCATCTCTATTTTATATCTATGGATATTATCGGCAACTGCTTTTCCCGTGAGACCGCAGTCCTGATGAGCACATACACCTTTTATTTTAACATGCTTACCGTTAAGGAACAGACCTTCATCAGGGTCAAGCACAAAGCTGCGGAAGCCTGTTCTCACGGAATATTCATCACATACCCTTCCGTCAATTTTTATAACTGTATTAATTGTATAAAGATAAGGATTTTCAATATCCCAAAGAACAGGATTTTCAACTGAGGCAAAATACACCGCAGTTTTCTTTTCTCTGTATGGAATATTAATTTCTGAGCCGGCTGTGGCAATTTCAGCTCCGTCTCTGTCAATTATTGTACTTATCACCTCGGCTGTTACATCCTCATATCTGTCATTTATAACAGTAGTTTCAATTTTTACCTCCCACTGTGTATCAGAAAGCTTCTTTGGTGCAGCATATACTCCCCAGAGGTCTACTGCAACCGTATCCGTCTTGCAAAGCCATACATGGCGGTATATACCGCCGCCCTGATACCACCATCCCTCAAAATCGCCTGGCTGAACATATACTGCAAGAACATTTTCTTCATCACCGAATTTGACTACATCGGTAATATCAACCTCAAAGGAAGTGTATCCGCAAAAATTGTGCTTCATAAGGCATCCGTTGAGATAAACCGTTGCATGAGTTGCAACACCGTCAAAAAGAAGAGTTATTCTTTTGGCTTTATCAGTATCAGAAAGAGTAAATTTCTTTCTGTACCAGGCGCTGTGATAGTCAAAATAACCCAGGCAATTGTTATTATCCCGGCTCGGTTCCTGAGTAATAATGTAATCATGGGGCAGATTTATCAACTCCCATTTATCGGTACACTGTATATTTTCCGGCACAAAGGAATCCATTCCCCCTTTATAGAGAACCGATGCAGGACCGCTTAGCTTGCGCTCTGTCTTTGCCTGCTTGTATACGGGACCTTTATCCTTGTGCGGCGGGGTAATTATATCTCCGTCATGAAACATCCAGTTTTCATCAAACAATATTTTTTCACGCATAACACAACCTCCAAGATTTTATACGAAAGAGCATAAATGTATGACAGCTTCATTGTATCAGTTATTTATATGTTATCTCACTTATGCAAAAAACGCCATACACATTTTGCAAAAAACATGGACAAAATTGCTCTTTTGATTTGACACAAATCTCTATAAATGGTATACTGATAAAAACCGAAATGGAAGGGATGACAGAATGGAAAACTATTACGGATATGTGGGAGAAAGCACAGACTGGGTTTCTGACAAATATCTTATTGTAAACAATTTCGGATATTCCAAAAACATTGATACAACTCTTACCACCTATCGGGAAAAAGGCAGGAGCGATTATCAGATATTATACATTCACAGGGGATACGGTGATTTTCTGATAGGAAACACAATGACAAGGCTCAATGCCGGAAATATAGTAATCATATACCCCGGCGATAAGCAGTTTTATGTATTCCCGGAAAAATCCTGTTCAGACTACTACTGGATTCATTTTACCGGTTCAGAAGCCGGCAGCATGCTGGCTCAGCTCAGGTTAGAAAGAGGCGCTTATAATACCGGCGAGTTCTACACTTTCATAGACTGTATGGACAAAATGGCTCAGGCAAATGCTGTAAAAGACTTTACAACAGAAACATTTTTGACTGCCGCACTGCTTAATCTGCTGAGCACCGTATCAAAGAGAATATATATCAAGGACTCCCCCATTCACAAGGTTATAGAGCAAATGCAAAAAGACAATTTCGGAAAAATGACCGTCAGCGAATATGCAAAAATGTGCGGACTGACAGAATATTATTTTATAAGAAAATTCAAACAAATCACAGGACTTACACCCCATCAGTACAAAACAAAAATAACTGTAAACAAAGCAATAGAAATGCTGACCGATTCAAACCTCAACATATCTGAGGTTGCCTATATGCTTGGCTTTGAGGACAGCCTGTATTTCAGCAGGATGTTTAAAAAAGAAACAGGTATGTCTCCGAGAAATTATATAATGAGCCGAAGCAACCAAAAGTGAAAGCGAGGTGCTTCGGCTCATTATAACGAATACAAATAACATTCTATATACCAAGCAAAATCAGGATTCCACGGACAATTAATGCAAAAGCCCATGCAATCAGGCACTGTCCCACTACAATCCCAACAGCCCATTTACTGCCGAGCTCACGTTTTATGGAGGCAACTGCCGCAACACAGGGAGTATAAAGCAAACAAAATACCAGCAGTGCAGCTGCCGACAACGGAGTGATAACTCCCAAAAGTCCTTCTGTACTTCCGATAAGAACCGATAATGTAGAAACCACGCTTTCCTTTGCCATAAAACCGGCAATTAATGCCGTAACAATCCGCCAGTCACCAAAGCCAAGAGGCTTGAATACCGGTGCAATAAGTCCTGCTAACCATGCTAAAATACTGTCCTGTGAATTTTCGACAATATTAAGCTTATAATCAAAGGTCTGCAGGAACCATACCAAAACAGATGCAAGGAATATTACGGTAAATGCTCTTTGCAAAAAGTCCTTTGCTTTATCCCACAGGAGATGTGCAACATTTTTGGCTCCCGGCATACGATAGTTTGGAAGCTCCATAACAAATGGAACAGCTTCTCCCTTGAACATGGTTCCCTTTGATAGATAAGCTACCAGAACACCCGCCAGAATCCCAAGAAGATACAAGCCAATCATAATAAATCCGCTGAATTCCGGGAAAAAGGCGGCGGTAAAAAATCCGTAAATCGGAAGCTTTGCCGTACAACTCATAAAGGGTGTCAGCATAATAGTCATTTTGCGGTCACGCTCAGAAGGAAGTGTGCGGCTTGCCATAACCCCCGGGACTGTACATCCAAATCCAATCAGCATCGGCACAATGCTTCTGCCGGACAGCCCGATTTTTCGCAGCAGCTTGTCCATAACAAAGGCTACTCTTGCCATATATCCGCTGTCCTCAAGCAGTGACAGGAAGAAAAACAATACCACGATAATAGGAATAAAGCTCAGCACACTGCCAACCCCGTTAAAAATACCGTCAATAATCAACGAGTGTAGCACTTCGTTTACATTTGCAGCTGTCAGCGCCCGATCTGCAAGCACAGTAAGATATTCAATTCCCGTTTCCAGTACACCTTGAAACCATGCGCCGATTACATTAAAGGTCAGGTAAAAAACCAATGCCATAATAACTATAAAAGCGGGAATTGCCGTGAATTTTCCCGTGAGAATCTTATCAATCATGCGGCTTCGCTTATGTTCCTTGCTTTCCTTTGGTTTTACAACTGTTTTCTCACAAAGCTTTTGAATAAAGGCAAAACGCATATCCGCAATGGCAGCAGCACGGTCTAATCCCCGCTCCTGTTCCATCTGACAAATAATATGCTCAATCATTTCCAGCTCGTTTTGTGAAAGCTTTAAGGCTTCAAACACGAGACTGTCGCCCTCCACCAGCTTGCTTGCCGCAAACCTCAAAGGAATCCCCGCCTCTTTTGCATGGTCCTCAATCAAGTGCATAATCCCGTGAAGGCAACGATGTACCGCACCACCGTCCGAATTTTTGTCACAAAAATCTGTTCTACCAGGACGTTCTTTGTATTTTGCAATATGCACCGCATGTTTTATAAGCTCATCCACACCTTCATTCTTTGAAGCGGAAATGGGAACTACAGGAATACCCAATTGATTTTCCATTTCGTTAATATGTATTGTTCCGCCGTTTCCTCTCACTTCATCCATCATATTGAGTGCCAGAACAACAGGAATATCCAGCTCCATAAGCTGCATTGTAAGGTACAGATTTCTCTCAATGTTAGTTGCATCCACAATATTGATTATACCTGTCGGTTTTTCATCCAAAATAAATTTTCTGGACACAATTTCCTCGCTGGTATAGGGCGAAAGTGAATAAATGCCCGGAAGGTCTGTCACCAAAGTATCGGAGTATCCTTTTATTTCTCCGCTTTTTCTGTCCACCGTAACACCGGGAAAATTGCCCACATGCTGATTCGCACCGGTTAATTGATTAAACAATGTGGTTTTTCCGCAATTCTGATTTCCTGCAAGAGCAAATGTAAGTGTAGTTCCTTTCGGAAAAGGATTTTCAGAGCCTTTCATATGATATTTACCGTTTTCACCCAAGCCCGGATGCTCTCCCCTTATATTCTTATTATCGGTCTTTGGGGGATTTTTGCTCTTAGCCGGAAGCTTCTCGGAAATTTCAATTTTCTCAGCATCGGCAAGCCTTAAAGTAAGCTCGTATCCATGTATCATCAGCTCCATGGGGTCACCCATAGGAGCATACTTCATAAGCATAATCTCAGCACCGGGGATTACACCCATATCCAAAAAGTGCTGCCTCAATGCCCCGCTGCCACCAACAGCTGTAATTACAGCACTTTTTCCTATTTGTAAATCCTTTAATGTCATATTTTATTTCTCCATTATTTCAATTTTATAATCAATTACGGAAGACTGTCGAATAATTCGTGATTTTGTTCGCCAGGATGTGGAGATGTCAGACTGTCGAATTATTATCATTTTTATTTGCCATTCTATAGGGACGGGGAGCTTTTTGCACAGAAAATCAGGATTTTCCATGCAAAAAGGATGCAAAGCATCCGACTGCCACCGTCCCTGAATGGCTCTTTTGTGTGACAATTGAATTATTCAACAGTCTGACGGTTCAGTTGCTGCAAAAGCTCTTTTGAATATACAGGTACTGCTTCAACATGACCGACAACATAGCCACTAAGAACAATTGCGTCGGAAAGACATTTTTCCACTGATTCACCCTTGAGATATGCATTGATATATGCAGCAAAGAAGCTATCGCCGGCTCCTACTGTAGAAACCACTTTACAATCAGTTTTTTCAGAAAAGACAAACTCATCATTTTCCCTTATATACACAGCTGCTCCGTCTTTGTCAAGAGTGAGAAGTATATATTCTATATTATATCTTCTTGCAAGGTCATTGCAAAGCTCCCTGAGGCTTGCTTCTGTTCCGTCATACTCTGACAAGCCTGTCTCAGAAAAGATATAAGCCTCCTCACGGCTGAATTTAAGTATATTGCAGACATTTAATCCATATTCGATTATCTCTCTGCAATAAAAATGCTGACGTATATTTACATCGAAAAATATGTTATCCCACTTGCAGGAGCTGACAAGTTTTTTTGCAGTATTTTCAGAAATTTTGCTTCTCATGGCAAGTGTGCCGATATACAGGGATTTTGAATCTGATAGATTTATACAGGAAATATCCTCATCACTGACAGATATATAGTCATATGCAACCTCCTCAACCAAAGTATACGAAGGAATTTTAGCATCATTCAATGTCACATTGCACACTCCGGTTGGCTTTTCTGAAAGCTTGACATATGTTCCGTCCACATTTTTTACTGATACACATTCAAGTGTCTCTCTGCCAAGGTCATCCTCTCCTACTGCAGATACAAGATATGACTTTATACCAAGACTTGACAGATGTGCACTAAAATTAAAAGGAGCACCACCGATAACCTTATTATCAGGATAGACATCCCAGAGAATTTCCCCAAATACATAAACGCTCATAAAAAATCCCCTTTCAGTTTTATGTATAAATTATATAATTTTGTCAAGTTAGGTGAACAGTGAATAATAGGACCTACTAAATTATCTATAAAAATTCCACTGATTTCTACTGAACAAATTCTTTTAGAACCTGCGAGAATACTCAATTTTCTCACTATGATATTATATCATAAATATGTAAAGATTGCAAACTATTCTTTATAAATGGATAACATATCAATGCTTTTTTGTTGTTTTCAACAATTCCATTCTTTTATCTTCGTCATCTTGTGGTGACATCTGTTCCGGTGTTCCAACCCGGCAATAAATTGCGAATTTGTAATTTGGCATTTTTCTCTTTTTCTTTTTCACTGAATTTCCTCACTCTTTCTTAATAGTCTCGTTTTTAACATTCAAAGATATTTTTAAAATTCCATTTCACCTCAACTCTCCCCTCTTTGCTTACGATCATTTTGCTTATTAATTTTTCAATAACACTTCTATCAATCTTTTTAATCGCTCCAATCTCTTTATATGTTTTCACAGTTGTTTCTTTTTCTTTCTTTTTGGCAAGAACGGTTTTCTGCTTTTTCTTCAGTTCCCTGATGTTGTCTTCAACTTTGATTTGCTCTCGCTCTACTTCATTGGATAACTTCATATACTCTTCATCAGAGATCTGGTTGTCCATAAGTTTTTGGAAAAGCTTTTCTTTTTTTATTTTCAACCTATCCAATCTGCCAACTTCGTTTTGAAGTTCTCTTTTTACTGAACCCAATTCATTTGTTGATGTAGTAACATCATTATTGAATTTTGCTATTTTTTCTTTGCTATTCTTCAACACAAATTTAAGTGCATCATCAATCATGGCTATCAAATCATCTTCATGAATCTTTTTATCATAGCATCCCGGATTGTTTTCTGTTAATAATGGAGTTTGGCAAAGAAGAACATGATTTTTAGACCAAGTATACAAATTCCTTCCGCAGCATCCGCATACAACTTTTCCGCTGAATAATGTTGTCCCCATTGTAACACCTTTACGCGATTCTCCTTTTCTAGACTTGGCTTTGTTAAACAATTCTTCGCTTACAATCGGTTCATGAGCATTCTCGGTAACAATCCACTTGTCTCTTGGAACTCTTGTAGAAGTTTTACCACGAATTTTATCCACTTTATATCTCCCGAATATAAGCTTGTATGATACAAACTTTGTTGTATTGCGTATCTGATGGATTATGCACTGCTGTATTTCTGTCTTTGGATATACTGCTTCAATTGCTGCCGGGAAGCCTGTAAGTCCGTCTACACAAGCTATCAATATGTCTTGTAATCCT
>JAFUPN010000011.1 GCA_017481205.1 Clostridia bacterium
AAGTATGTACCGTCGCCCTGCATAATGCCGCTGTTGCTAAGGAGATATGCCGCGCTTGCACAGGGGCTGTCCGGCGGTACATCGGCAAAGCGGGTCATAGCCGGTGTGATAACCATCTCATCAAAAAGTGCCTTAGACACTGCATTTGCCGCAAAGCCTCGGGTTACTGGGCTGTCATATTCAAGCTCCGATGTGTCAATACCAAAGGAGTCAAGATAAAATCTGCCTTTGATATAGTCCGGGTCGGTTTCATTTACTTCTGCATATGCGGTAACTGCAAAAGCCGTTACTAAGATAAGCAGAAAGAGGGTAATAAATCTTTTTGTCTTCATAAGCTCCTCCAAAAAATTTTATCACAATTATTCATTTTCACTATAAATTATATCACACTATTTCAACAATTCAAAGTCAAAAATATTAACATTTGGGGCAAATACATAATTATTTTATGATATCAACCGCCTTTGAATCCGGGCAAATACTATCCGTTCCCATTGCAAGCATGAGCTTTACAAAATCACATTCTTCATCCTCAAGGCTGTCACTGAGGGTCAGATATGTATCCTTCGTAAGCTTTATATCATCAACTACAGCCTTTTTAAGAGTCGGAACGCCGTTTTTGTCATAGGTATAATACGCCTTTATAAGCTTGTCGGTATTATCCGAGCCGCACAGTATGCCGATTTTTCCGTCAGAATAATCAAGCTTGCTCAAAATTCTTTTTCTTACGGGATTAGCTGCATTGCTATCGGTATACATATCGGTTTTGGCAGCTGTGGTTCCTACAGTGCATATTACCTCCGGATCGCTGCCCATGAAAACCATTGAACCGATAAAGCTCAGGCTGTCGGGAAGTACAATTGTTTCAAGGGATTTGCAATTATAAAAAGCATAGTCATATATTTTCTCAAGCTTTTCACCGAAGGACACATTCATAAGCTGTTTGCAATCCTGTACCGCCCTCATATAAACTGTTATAATGCTGTCAGGAATATCCAGCTCCTCCAAAGCCATGCCTGAGAGGGAATATTTTCCTATACTGCTGAACTCTGCTCCCTTAAAGTCAACAGCTTTTACCATGGCAGCAACCTGCCTCCAGGGATAATAGCTTCTTGTTCTTACAGAGCTGTTGCCGAGACAGGAGCCGCTGATGCAGTCAAGAGTGAGCACACCGGTTTCGGGATTAAAGCTCCACTCAAAGATACCGTCAGGCGCTATGGTAAAGGGGCTTGAGGTTTTTGTGTAGGCAATAAAGGTTCCGTTTGCCGCCTTATAATCGGCATCACCGGCAAAAGGCTGTTTTATAACCGCCGTGATATCTGCATTGTGAGTGGGAATCACATTCCCATCTATCTCAACGGTTGCGGGATACACGGTTTCATTGCCGTTTTCATCAATATATATTGCATCCCCAACCGAAGCCGCCTGCTCATATGTCAGCTCAAACATATCATGAGGACAGTAAACCGTACCGATATTGCCACCGTCAAATATGCCGTCTGCCACAGAGGTGACATTGCTTCCGAGATACAAAATGCCTGCACGGGAAGCATAGGGCTCATATGTAGTCATGATATCGTCGTATGATTCAGCAAGACTTGAGGGTATCTCACCGATTATGTCTATATACAAAAATCCGCTGTCTTCATTATAGCGCCAGGTATATCCATCCTGCCTACCCTCGGTTATATATTCAAAGCGCAGGCTGTTGTCAGAGGCAAAGTTCTCGCCCGCTGTACCTGGGTACCCATAGAGCTGTATATACTCTGCAGCTCTGCCGTCAAAGGGATTTTCAATGTTAACAAGACTTGCAGGCAGATTTATGTCAATATAGCCGCCGGACTGCGAGGTGAGCTTAAACGCACCCGAATACATATGCTTCAGCCCCTCGGCAATATTTACCCGGGAAAGTGCGGGACAATCCGCAAAGGCATTTTCTCCGATTACCGATGTACCGGTGATATACAGATTTTTCAGACAAGGATTTTCAAAGGACAAAAGTATCTTATCCGCTCCGCAGATAGCCAAGCTGTCATAGTCAACATGCTCCCATCCGCCAAAAGTCAGCGAGGACAGCACGGCAGCTTCACTCTTGGCAGCAATATTCAGCTTACCTAAAAAATTGCCATTTTCATATGAGGGTGTATAACGCCATTCAAACTCATAAGCTCCACTCGCCGCGGTCGAAGAGGAGCAGATATATTCAGTCTGACCGGCAAATTTGCTGTTTATTGCATAAGTATTGCCGGAAACATCAAAGAAGCTGCCACTGCACCAAACCTTTCTGAGCAAGGGCAAGTCGGAAAAGGTGTACATATCAGCCGATGTAATGCCGTTATCCAGAACAAGATATTCTATTTCATCGGAATACTCCTGCCAGGGTCTGTCTGTGTAATCATAAGTGGTATATGCATCAACACTTCCGTTTCCGTATATACTGAGGATTCCTGCGGCAGAATCATAGCCCCAGAGAAGCTGACCGTACTGAAAAGCTCCGCCAAATTCTGCATTTACAGAAAATCCGTAATTCACATAGATATTTTCTCCAAAGACAGAAAATTCCACAGGCTCGCCGTTTATCTCAGCATATGTAATTTCTCCGCAGCCTCCAATTGTAAATCCGCAGCCGTTACCGTCATCGGAGCAGGTTATTGACAGAACACCGTCCTTTACAGTATAGGAAACACTGCCGACTGTCTCATGACAAGAAATTATCGGTACATCCCTCTCTGCAAGAATATTTGCACCGTACATACCTGCAGAAATAACCTTTCCGCTACTATACACTGCATAAGCACTGTCGCCGTTTGTTGTCATGGTGCCGAAGTCAGCTTTGGTTTTCTCTCCGTCACAGCAGGTATAGGTTATGACAGTCAGCTCTTCTCCGTTTTTGTTATATCTTATATTCGCAGCTCTTGCACTGTCATTTCCTGTTACTGGAATTACATCAGACTCTACGGTAACCTCGTCTCCATCGCCTACCGGTACAAGAACTGTAGAGAAATATGCTGTTCCAGCTGTGTTTTTTTCATAGCAGAAATAATCTGTCATGTCGGAAGATATTGCACTGTAGCCTTTTTGCAGGCTTGCGGTAAGGTTGGTTTTATCTGCCTGGGATATAATAAGCTCAGTTCCGCTTTTGTAGTCGGTTTTTCCGGTAAATGTACCGTCAATTGAAGGCGAAGCAGAGTATTTTGAATACACATGCCAGTTCTGTGTGTATTTGTGAGACTCCGTATCAGATGGAATTACAGTGTCGTCTACAACCGCAAAGCCGTATTCCTTGAACCAGAGCACATTTCTCTTGTGGCGGAAGCCCTCTGTTGCGTCTGTCCATGCGGTTATAAAGGCTGAGCTTTTGTCAGAGCTGATATTTATATCGCTGTCGCCGTTATCATCAAGAAAATTTGAGCCCCGCTGGGGAGTATCGTCAATTTCGATTGTATTGTGAGAGCGGGTCTGATGTCTCTGCCAGTCAAAGGAGGGATATCCGCCGTCATAGGAGGTCATACCGGTATCCTCAATAATCTCCTTGCCGCCGTAATACAGTGTAAGAGCAAGGGAATCCTTGTGATTATGGTTACCGCCGTTTTTTGCATTCATAAATATCATGGAATCGCTGCTTGTCCAGCCTGTGCGGTCGGTAACAACCTTTAAAAGGTCAAAGTATTCATAGGTTGAAGCAGGCTCAGCGCCGCTCTGTCCGTTGGTCACATAATACAACAGCTCCGGGTCGGATGAATAGTTGCGTATGCTCCTGATGGTACCTCTTGCAGAGCCGGTATTTTCTCCCCATCTGGGAGGATTACCGTCGGGGTAGCCTGTATACATAAGATATCTGCCTAAAAGCATAAGCTTGCTCTCAAGAGTCTTTACCGGCTCCTTGCCTGTATTTTCCCAGGCAGTAAGCATAGCATTAAAGAAGCCTATAACGGCTCCCGGATAGCCAAAGGTAGGCTCAAGATAGCAGCCGTCGTCACCTATAAGCACATTGACAACCTTTTCTATACGTTCATTAAGCACACTCTCCCACTGACTGCTGCCCGCAAATTCAGGAAAATATGCCACAGAATCAAGCAGACCCATGATGTGCCATGCGCCGCGGTTTGTATTGGCATAGTTATTTGATGTAACCTCGGCATTTGCCCCTGTATAGAGTATACCGGCACCGTTATACAGATATTTGCTCTCCTGATACAGCCACTTGAGCATAGCCGCATTGGCATCGGCATTCATAAATCCGCTGTCAAGATACAGCTTGTACAGTGCGGCAAATTCGTGGCAGCGATTGGCAGATTCTATATCACGTTTGGTGGGTATTCCGGAGCTTATTTTGCCTGAGGTATCGGCAATAAAATCAAGTGTAAGCTCCATCGACTTATACATATACCGGTTTTTATCCTCTTCATCTGTTGATGAAAGAGCCTTGCTTGCAAGTGATGACATCTGATAAAACCTTGTATTGTAGGTAAAAAATTCACTTGGGGTATTATCGGGCTTTTCCCAGAGTATGCCTCCGGGGAGACCCTGCCAGGAATAATGGTCAACCTTATATGCCGCCCAGGTCATTGGCGCAAGGTTACCCTCAGCTTCTGTCTCGCTCCAGGATTTGTTATATGGATTGATAACAACAAGATTAATCGAAGAATCGGCATATTCGTCCCCTCCGATAAGCCTTGCATACAAAACAAGCTTTACCGAAGCAATGCCGCTTGAGGGGATTTGGTCATTATCAAAAAATACATAGCTTCGTCTGGAATTGTCGCTGTAGGGAAGATATTTTCCGCCCGAATATGTGTAGTCATCCTTAACAAACAAGGAGGTCTCACTTCCGTAATTATAGGTTTTATATGCGCCTGCTCTGATATATGTATCCTTTTCCGGCGTGAGTGTGACTGTATCTCCGTCTGTCAGCTCTATAACAAGCTTGGGAGGATTTTCGCTTTCACGGGAGGCAATCTCTATGATTGACTGACTCTTTTGCAGTGACGAAAGCAAAAATCTTCCGGAATTGGCATTTGTGCCGAGGTCTATTATATACTCCTTAAATTCTGTGGAATCAATGTCAATATCGGTCAGATACTTGTCGGTAAATGCAAGCGAATCTCTCATTGACCAGAAATTGGTATTAACAGAGGAAGCTGTATTTGGTGATGAGGGATAGGCTATGCCGCTTCGCAAACGGTAATAAGCCAGAAGCTCTTCCTTGGCAGCGGTATAATCGCCGGACTTGGCTGCCTCTTCAACTGCAGACAGACCGGGGTATCCGTCATAATTAAGCTGGGGCTGTGTTGTCCATTTCTGAGAAACGGAATCCCAGATACCAAAAAATATCTTATCGCTCACTCCGGATGTATCAGTAAATTCCTCATAAGCCTCTGCAGAAGCACATAAGGGAAACGCAAGGAAAATCAATGTAAAAATTAACAATATAATCATATTCTTCATCTTTGCCTCCAATTTTATAAATATACAGCATAATTGTATCACAAAATCCCCAAAAAACATATAGCAAAATGTAAAACTGGTTAAAATTTTTATCAAAATATTAAAATAGGGAACCAAAAAGCTATATACAAACCGAAAAAATGATGATAAAATAGATAATATAAACTTATGTTAGGACATAAAAGCCATGAAAATAAAAAATTATGTAAAAGCTATAAGAAAATACGGCTTCAAAAGCGTATTCATGAAAAATTTTCTCACCTTTTCGCTGGTGCTGATTATTCCCTTCGGCATACTGAGCCTTGTTATATACAACAGCTCCTCCGGAGCGCTTGAAGCAGAGGAAATCAACCTGTCCAACGAAAGAACAAGTCATATATCCCTTGCCGGAGATAATTTTATAAAATCAATGAGCCGTTCTCTTTCGGCACTTATGAATCATTCAAGTATTCAAAGACTTATGCAGGCATATGACGAAGAATATATATCGGCGACGGATACATACAACGATATTATATCAAGGCTCTCCACATATGCTCTGTCATATGACTACATTACCACACTTGGGGTATATGCAGATAAAATCGGCTCTGTAGTCACAAATACTACCTACGGCAAAACCGAAAGCGACAGTGACAGCTATGTGGTACTCTATGAGAGCCTGGGAAAAAAAATGGAGGTTTTTTGTGAAAAGACCTCAGGAACCTACACAGATATTGTGTTTTGCCAAAAATTTATCGACCTTACCATACCTCGCGGAATTTGCTTCATAAAAGTGGATATAAACAAGTTTTTTGAAAACTTAGGGATATCAACCACAAACCACAACAACATCCTGGCAGTGTGCAAGGATGGAGATATTATCCTGGCATCGGATATATCTATGATAGGCGATAAAATTGACGATTATTATTCCCCCACCCGCAAAACCGAGCATAACGGCATTTCATACATATGCACCAAGCTCGAAGGTGAGACCGGATATGACTATTATTACTTAGGAAATGAATCCATGTACAACCTTGCCACATCAAATTTGGTGCAGCTGTCGGCAATCATGATTGTGTTTATACTGATTATGAGCATACTGATAAGTATATTTTTCTCAGCAAAGTTTTACAGACCGTTAAGTGAAATTATTGACAAGCTCCAGGGATATGCCAAGTCCTATGACGAAAACAGCAACGAAATCACATACATTACAAGCAATATTCTCGATATAGGAAGCGAAAATCTGGCACTTAACAAGGAAATCCAGGACAACCTGATACTCCTAAACAACACTCAGCTGAATATGCTGCAAAATCAAATTAACCCGCACTTTCTGCACAATACCTTGGAAACGATAAAATGGTTTGTTGTTGACATAGAGGATGATGATGACAAGGCATCATCCATGATAGAAAAGCTTTCAAAAATACTCAGATACAGCCTGGAGAACAACGAATACATAGTTGATACAGAAACAGAGCTTGAATACACACGAACATATATCGAAATACTCCAGATAAGATATGAGAATATGTTTACCATAGAATGGGACATAAACCCTGAGGCGGAAAATGCTAAAATAATGAAGCTGAGCCTGCAGCCGATTATTGAAAATGCAATCATGCACGGCATTATACCCAGGAGAGACGAAAAGGGAAAAATAGCCATAAGAATACGCAAATCGGATGCAGACCTGATTGTTGACATAGAGGACAACGGTGTGGGCATACCGGAAAGTAAAATAGCTGAGCTAAGAAAGCTTATAAACGACGGCACAGTAAAAAGCAAGCACGGCGTAGGAATAAGCAATGTAAATCAGCGAATCAAGCTGATTTACGGCGATGAATACGGAATTGAACTGTACAGTGACAGTAAAAAAACTGTTGTAAGTATGAGAATGAAAAGTTAAGCAAAAAAACTCCATGTTTCAATTACGAAGCATGGAGTTTTTTTGTAATAAAATCGCTTTAACACTTGTGCACTGTTTGGTTTAGCAGCACTGCTGCTGTGAGAAAAAATTTGCTTAAGAATTATGGAATATAATCCAATATTCTTCCAAGAATAACCGTTGCTTCTGCTCTGGTGGCATTGCCCAGAGGATTAAATCTGCCCTCTCCCACTCCGTTTATAATCTGAGCGCCTGAGAGTGCATCAACTGCTGATTTTGCGTATCCGGCAATAACATATGCATCGGCAAATTCTGTGCCTGCTGCAGCAAACTGTGCATTTGCCGCAATTGCCGCTCTGTAAATCATCACTGCCATATCCTGACGTGTTATTGTTTTTCCTACACCGAAGCTGCCTTCGCCTATGCCCTTTACTATACCGAGAGAGCTCAGCTGCATTACAGGTTCATAGTACCAGTCGGAGGATTTTACATCAGAAAATTCACCATTTACTGCAACAGAGTCAAAACCAAATCCACGGTAAAGTATTGCAGCAAATTCCTCTCTGGTGATGCTCCGTGAAGGCTCAAAGGTGCCTGTTCCCGTACCGTTAACAATACCTGCAGCTGCAAGCTTGTTTATGACATCAACTGCCCAGGGTACAGACGCAATATCTGTAAATATACTCTGCTGAACCACAGGAGCGGCAACAGGAACGCCCGAGCCTGCCGCTGAGGTCACACCGCCGTTGCTTCTACCGCCGGAAGAGGAACCACCTCCGCCGCCTGAAGATGCTGAATCACCCTTGCCCTCGACCACAACAACAAACAGCTTTTCTGCTGTTTTGCCGCCTATAGTAACCGCGGCGGTAAGAGTTACTGATTTGTCTTTGCTTTGGCGGGTTACATTTGCCTTGGAGCCATTTATACTGATAACATCGTTATCTGATGATTTCCACTCTATCCTTGTGCCGTCATTAAGAGCAGACGGAAGTTCAAAATCATCCTTTACCTCTTTGCCTATCGGCAGTGTAATATCATTAAGACTGCTCTGTGCATTGTCGCCTGCCGCCGGGTCATACATAAGTGCAAGCTCATTTGCAGATGCAGCACCGTCACAAACAAGGTCTGCACGGATATATCTTGTGTTTATTGTATCAAATTCTGCCACAAAGATATTTTCACCGGTTACACCCTTATTCACCTTTACATCTGTCCAGTTGATTTTATCCTTTGATGCAGAAAGAGTAAAGGATTTTACAGACATTCCTTTATCTGCAACATAAAGCCTGTTTACATTTCTGTACATACCCATATCCATTATGATAAAAGGAGATTTGTCCTCTTCAACACTTTTCCAGGCTGTTGTATAATCATCGTCCCGTGCATTTGCAGAAGGATATTTTTCGTCTGATGAGGACGCATCAATACCTCCTT
The DNA here is from genome assembly GCA_017481205.1 of Clostridia bacterium. Lineage (GTDB taxonomy): Bacteria > Bacillota > Clostridia > UMGS1810 > UMGS1810 > RGIG4708. The sequence continues at coordinate 8,762 of JAFUPN010000011.1, forward strand.
TGATAAGAAGATTTTCACTTCTTACGGGAGCAACGGTAATCATAACTCGGCGTGTCATTGAAGCATCGCCTGAGGTGATTTTTACATCAAAGTAAACATCCTGCTTATCATCAGTCTGATACACAGTACCGTCATTGGCGATAATGCTTTCATCAGAAGATGTCCATTCGTACCGTGCGCCGAATTTTCCTGTTTCAGGGAATGTTATTTTAGAATCGGCTATCATATTGTCATAATCATTTAATCTGTCATAATCACGGTCTGCAATCTCGCTGTCATTAAGCTTGCGTACAATATTAAGCTCGATATCTCTTGAATAATAGTCATTTCCGTGTACCACATGGGCGGTAATTGTTACCTTTTTATCACCTTCATCAGCTGTGGGACGTGTTACCATGGCACGTTTGCCCTCTTCAATAACAACATATTTTTCATCTGATGATGTCCAGGTTATGCTGCTGCCGTTAAGGCTGCCCTTTTGGGGAAGCTTGATATTGTTGATAACAGCATCTGTCTCTGTATCAAGAACAATCATATTTGCATCCTCACGGGCATAGTCTGCCGAATTAACTATGGGGGTGACAGAAAGATTGTCTATATAGCAGGTTCCGGTTGTGGTAGTCTGCATATAGCTTCGTATGTAGTCAACAGAAGATATGGTGGACCTGAGCTCCATATCCGTACCGCCTACAGTACCGTCAAGGCTTATCTCTTTAACCAACTGCTCCTGAAGGTCAAGCACAACTCTTATATGATGCCACTCGTCCTTTGTCATTTTGCCTCTGATTGAAGCGGCTGCCTTGCTGTTGTCGCCCTGGAAATAAAGATGGTTGTTTGAACCGGTTATGTACAGCTTAAATGCCTGAGACGCACCGAAAATATAGAACATTTCCCAGGTACCATCAAGGCCTGCTGCTGCATATACATCTGCGTCAATTATAACACCAACGGTATCTCTTGTGTTGGGAATGTTATATTCTATCATAGACATTTTCAGCTCATTGTTTGTATCATCTGTGGCTGTAGTAACTGTACGCTGCAGCCTGAGAGCTGAATTTGAGCTGTCCTGGGGGTCTGCCGCAATTGAATAGGAGCCGCTTCCCACAGCAAAGCCGGTACCGTCAATACTTGAAAGTGAATCGTCTGTATCAAATGTATCCGCATTTGGCGAAGCCACAAGAACAGGTATTGCTCCCACAGGCTCACCCTCTGTACCCTCAGAGTCAACAGAGATTACAACAAACTTAAGATACATACCTGCAGGCGCCTTGCTGTATGGCAGAGTAATACTGTTTTCACCCTTTATCTCAGTATATTCACCAAAAAGCTTTTCACTGATATACCATTTGTATACAGACCTGCCTTCGGGCACTCCGTCAGTATTTTTGTATGTGTATTTTCCGGTAAACTTATATGTGTCATACAGTGTTTTGCCCATAACCGCAGTTGGCTTGGTAGAAGGCTTATATGTGTAAGTAAACTCAGGAGTCTCTACAGTCTTGCCTGTAGTATATGTGCTGTCAACAGGTGTAATTCTGACCTTAAATGTACCATTATCCATATTTTCATCCGGAGCAAAACGGTTAATATCCGCACCCTCTATAAAGCTGAAGATATCGCTGCCCGGTGCCTTGTAGTACCATTCATATTTTGTAGCACCCTCAATATTGCCGTCGGCATCGGTATACTCATAGTCAACAAAAATGGGTCTATTGCTCTGTCTTAATTTCTGCGAGGAAATAACCGGAGGATTTGAAAATTTATTAACCAAAACAGAATACTCTGAAGTCTGTGTTTCAAATCCGCATACAGCATATACTGTAAGATTTACAATTTTGTTTGCTCCGTCCTTTGAATCCCTGAAAATCTTACCGTGGGAATTCATAACTGATTCATCGGATGATACCCATGTATAAGCAGCTCCTTCTTCGCTGAATTCCGGGAGTGCTATATCCAGATAGGTTTCTACTGGTAAAGAAAGGGCTGCGATGGCATTTTTGGTAATAACTATCTGGTTCGCATTCGGGTCGGCATACATAAAGGGTCCCACCTGAACAGGAGTGCCTTCATTTCCCTCGGCATCCTTGGGGATTACCACATACTTATAATATGCTGATTCATCCGTGGGCTTATATATGCTTCCATTTGCTCCTTTTATGGCGGTATATACGCCGTTATAGCTGTCACTCCTGTACCATGTAACAGAAGTGTCTGCCTCCTCAATAAGGTCGGAGCTGCTGTATTCATAGCATATCTCAAATGCCTTGTCTGCATTTATGGTCTTTGACGTGATTTTTGCTATCGGAGCTTCTGCCTTAAAGAAATTGTAGGTCAATGGTTCAGATAAATATTCCTTACCTGCAACGCCCATTTCATTGATAGGCTTGACTCCGAATCTGATTTTCCTGCCGCCAAACTCACTTCCGGGAACAAATGTAAGAGAATTTTCTCCCTCAACAGCAGTATACTCACCGTTTTCCTCAGCATACCACTGATATATGGAGTTGACTTCATCATATGCACCTATGTCATAATAATCGTACTTTGCAATTACCGGACGTGTTCCGTCCTTCTGACTTATGGATACACTGTTTACAACCGGAGGTGTGATTGAGTCAAGAGACTTTGCTTCAACAACAACGGTAAACTCTTTATGGTATGTAACTCCGTTGATAATTGCAGAGGCTGTAAGTACAACGGTCTTCTCGCTGTATGTCTGCTTGACAACAGCATTGTATCCGTCGATGGAAATAACCTCGGAATCAGAGGATTTCCACTCAATTGCTTCGCCTTCGGAAAGGGTCTCGGGCAATTGAAAATCTGAAGAAACCTTGTATCCTGTATCAAGAGTTATTTCATCAATTGAAGATTTGGATGCTTCAACGCATATAATATCAAATGTAAAATCCCGTGTTGAATAATCATTTCCGTTTACACAGTGAGCCGTGAGAACCACCTGTTTGTTCTCTGTGCAAGCCGTGCGGTCTATCACCGCTGTTACGCCGTTTTCGACAGTAACAATGCTCTCATCGGAAGAGCTCCATGCAATGGGAGCACCATTAACAGTACCTTCACAGGGAAGCTCTACAGTATCAGCATCAAGAGGAATAACGGTCTCAAGCTCTATTGCGTCAGTATCTGCTGCGGCATAGCCTGCAGTATTTACAACGGGAGTTATAGAAAGATTATCAATATATCCTGTACCGGTAGTTCCGTTCTGGAGATATGTTCTTACATAATCCACATATTTTATATCAGCGCTTTTTACAAAGCCGATATCATTACCGTAGGAAGCTCCGTCAACTGTAAATTCCTTTACCTTATCTTCTTCAAAGTCCATAACGATTCTCAGATGATGCCATGTATCCTTTTCAAAAGCATCGCTCGCAGTCACATTTGAAGCACCGCTGAAAAGAAGATTTGAGTTTTTGTTGGATACATAGAATTTTGCCACCTGAGCAAGACTGTTTGCGCTGTTGTAGCCCATAATATAAAACATTTCCCAGTTGCCGCCGGTTAAATCTGAGCCAACATAAATGTCAGCATCAATTATCGCACCGGTATTGTTGCTGTACTTGGGCAGTGTGTACTCAAGCATGGACATCTTAAGGCTTGCATCTGTAGATGTTGATGTACGGGAAATCCTGAGTACTTTGTTTTCGCTGTCGTCAGGGTCATCTGCAATGCCGTAGGAGCCACTTCCTTCCGCAAATTTTGCTGTATTAACCGGTTCAAGAGAGGCATCGGATGAGAATGCCTCATTTGCAGTGGATGATGTAAGAACCGGAATTGCCTCTGCCGGCTCGCCTTCTGTTCCGTCCTGCTCTACAGGAATTACAACAAATTTTATATATTTTCCGGAATCATAACGGTCATGCTTTAATGTGATTTCATTTTCTCCGTCAATCTCCGTATATTCACCGAAAAATGAATCTGACTGATACCATTTAAATTTTGTTTCGCCTTCGGCATCACCCACAAATTCATAATTACCCTTCAGTTCATATGCTGAGTATGAAGTTGTTTTTACTTCAGCGGTAGGCTCTGCATATAATTCTGCAGTATCGCCATTTGCAGACACAGCAGTATTAAAGCTGAGTGTAAGTATAGCCAGCGCTGTTATATATGCAATAAGTTTTTTTATACTCACAGAATTAATCCTCCTTTACCTGTTCTGTTTCAAGCAATCTTTTAAGCACGGTCGCCGCCTGTGCTCTGGTTGTATTATCTGCGGGAGCAAAGCGGTTTTCCCCCACTCCATTTACAAGCCCGAGCTCCACAGCCGAAGCAACTGCTTCTTTTGCCCAAGGGGAAATCTCGCCGCTGTCGGCAAATTCAGCCGCGGCTGACGATTCGTACTGACTGTTTATTCTGTATACTCTCATAAGTATTACAGCCATTTCCTCACGGGTTATGCTGTCATCTGGTCTGAAATATCCCTCTGAGCCCTGAATGATACCCGCTTTGTATGCGGTCTCTACCGACTGAGCATACCAGTCATCAGACTTCACATCGGCAAAAGCACCTGCATATTCAGCCTGCTCAAGACCGAGAAGCCTTACTGTCATTGCCGCAAACTCCGCTCTGGTAACCTTGGCATCGGGAGCAAAGAGAGTGTCGCTCATGCCGTTTACATAGCCCTTAGAATACATATAGCTGATATCAGCCTCTGCCCAGTGACCCTCGCAGTCCTCAAAGGATGCCTTGCTCTCCGGATTATCCGGAAGCGAAATATCTGTATTTTCCTGCACGGGAGGTACAATCACTGCACTGCCTGTTGGAAAGCTCTTTATTCCTCCGCCTAAAGAACTGCCGCCTCCGCCGGAAGAACCACCGGAGCTCTCTGAGGAATCTATAGTGAATACTGCCGCATCCTTTGTCCAGATAACAAGGTCTTCACGGGCACGCTCCAGAGCCGGAGCACCTACAGATACATAGGAATCTGCATATTCCCGGGTTGAGCCTGTACGTATCTTGGTGGTTATGCGGGTTGATTTACTCTCAAGCTCAGCAGATACCTTTGCGTTATTATGCTCACTGACAGTGATTTTTGCACATGAAGAAAGGGTTGCAGAACCGAATTTCACTGTAAGTACATCATCCTCATATTCACATTCAGGGAATGCAAGAGCTCCGCTAAGCACTGCATCAGCAGGAATATCCACAATCACAGGATAGGTATTGCCGTCCTCATCGGCAGCGGTAAGTCT
>JAFUPN010000012.1 GCA_017481205.1 Clostridia bacterium
AATTGTAGGGAACAGCCTTTAGGATGTTCCGCAAATATAATATTAGGTTCGTCAGAAACCGCCGAACCCTACAATTTATGATTTAATCAGCGCTTACTCAAGGAGAAGCCTTTGGAAAATTCAAAATTTTTTATCCCTTACTTGACAAAATCATAGTAGGATGTAAAGAAAAAAAGCATAAACTCTTTTCGGAGGTTAATACATATGGATAACAAAATAAAAATATTTGAAGACAAAAAAATAAGAACTGCTTGGAATGAAGAAACAGAAGAATGGTATTTTTCTGTTGTAGATGTTGTGTCTGTTCTTACTGAAAGTGTTGATGGAAGAAAGTATTGGAACAAATTAAAGCAACGCTTGAAGGAAGAAGGAAATAAAACGGTGACAAATTGTCACCAGTTGAAAATGAAAGCCACTGATGGAAAAATGCGTTTAACCGATGTCGCTGATACTGAACAGCTTTTGAGAATTATTCAGTCAATACCATCACCAAAGGCGGAACCTTTTAAGTTGTGGCTGGCGCAAGTGGGCAGAGAAAGAATTGAGGAAACCATTGATCCTGAACTCACAATATAAAGGGCGCTTGAAACATATCTCAAAAAAGGTTACACACGAGAGTGGATAAACCAAAGATTGCAAGCTATTCAGGTAAGAAAGGAATTGACTGATGAATGGGATGCCAGAGGTGTTCAAAAAGGTGTTGAATACGCTATCCTTACAGATGAAATAACAAAAGCTTGGTCTGGAATGACCACGCGGAAATACAAAAATCTTAAAGGACTCACAAAAGAAAATTTAAGAGATAATATGAGCACTCTCGAGCTTGTTCTCAATATGCTTGCAGAAGCAACAACCACTGAATTATCAAAAACAAAAAATCCACAAACATTCAAGGAAAATTTAGAGGTTGCTAAAAGCGGTGGAGAAGCTGCTGGTATAGCGAGGGAAGAAGTTGAAAAAAGAACAGGAAAATCTGTTATTACCTCAAAAAATGCAGCCGAACTAAATCAGGTAGTAGTTGATTTAATTGAGGGCATTACAGAGGATGAAGAATAATTTTTAAAATTTGATAAAACAGTTTGCCGATTTTAAAGGTTTGATATGTAGCCTTCCCATTGAGGGGAAGGTGGGTTGCGTAGCAACTCGGATGAGGTGGAATTGTAGGGAACAGCCTTTAGGATGTTCCGCAAATATAATATTAGGTTCGTCAGAAACCGCCGAACCCTACAATTTATGATTTAATCAGCGCTTACTCAAGGAGAAGCCTTTGGAAAACTCAAAATTTTTTATTCCTTACTTGACAAAATCATATAATAAAAACACAAAACTTCTGAATAGGTATTTTCAGAAGTTTTGTGTTTTTATGGGCATAGGAAAAAATGTTTCTTTTTTGCGGTCTGGATTTTTTACATCTCTTTTATAAAGAGCCGTTTGTTTCGATTATGCTTCTATGTTTTCTATACTCTGTGCTACCGAGTGGTGTATCTCTTTCCATTTAACCTTGGTAAACAGTGCAGTTATGGAAATAGGAATATATGTAAGCATAAATATGGGGAATGTAAAGAACGACCATATTTTTCTCGGAACGGAGCACTTGATATTGTTCCATTCGGATATTCCGCTTACTACCGCAAGAAGAAACAGTGTGAGATACAGACTTCCGAAGGTGAAGAAAATTTCACCAAGTACCATCGTGAGTGCGCTATGTGCAAAAACTGCTGCATAAAACAGCGAACCGAAATTCACTGCAACCGTTATTACAGAGGTGATAAATGCAGGGGCTATTGTCATAAACATATCATAGCAGGAAAAGCTTTTTTTTGTAAAAATTCCTTTGATAAGCTTGCCGCCGTATTTGCCGAATACCTGGAGAAAACCTCTGGACCATCTGAGTCGCTGGTTCCATGACTGACTGAAGGTGACAGGCTGTTCGTCATAAAAATATGCATCATGACAATATGCGATTTTTTCTCCGTTGATAACATTGTCAACAGAAAATTCTATATCCTCTGTAAGCAGAAAATGCTTCCAGCCGTTTTGCCTTTTTATAATATCCTTATGGATGAGAAATCCCGTTCCGGAAACTGCACAGCTTGTACCAAGCAATGTGCGTACATTGTTCAGCAGCTTTGCTTCTCTCAGAAACCAAAGAGAATATCCTGCGGTTATCCAGTTTGTACCGTAATTTTTTGAGTTACGGTGACTGGTTACAATTCTGTTGCCGGCAGACATACATTTGTCCATTTCGGCAATATATCTTGAATTAAGCAGGTTATCCGCATCAAATATAAAATATCCGTCGTAATAGTCAATTCCGCATTTTTTAAAGACCTTGCTGAACAGAAAACTGAGGGAATAGCCCTTGCCAACACGGTTTTTGTTGTTACGTACATACACATTTGCACCGTGGCTTTCGGCAACATCTTTTGTTTTGTCATCGCAGTTATCGGCAACCACATATATATCAATCAGCTCTGAGGGATAAGTTTGCAGCTTGATTGAATCTATCAGTTGTCCTACTACACATTCTTCGTTTCTGGCGGGTATCATCACCGCATATCTGTTTGTCTGCTTTGAATCCGGATATTTTTTTGGCTTTACTATACATCCGTATACAATATAGAAAAACTGGTATGAATAACATACCATAAAGAGTCCTGCTATTATGCAGTTAACAACATGCAACCATTCCATTTCACTATTCTCCATTGAAATCAAATATGAAACATATTTACTAATAATATCTATATGGCAATAAAGGGGAATTAATGAAAACTTCAGCGCAATAAAATAGCACTTCAAAAGAAGTGCCTTGATAATTGAGCAACACCAGTATGAACCCCTTATTACTGCATTATTTTATCATACAGACGGTGCTTTGTCAAGTATTTATTTACAAGCAATCAAACCTGCGGTTGATTTTATTTTTTATGATATGCGGCGAACTCCCTGTCAAGCATACCCATATATACTATGTCGCGGTACTCTCCGTCAAAATATGCGCTTTCCCTTGAAAGTCCTTCTTCTTTGAAACCGAGCTTGGTATGAAAAGCTATTGAAGCAGCATTGCATTCATAGATATATACATTAGCCTTGTGATATCTCAGCTGATTAAAGTAGTAATCAAGCAGCAGTACTGCAGCTTCGCTTGCATAACCATTGCCCTTGTGGTCAGGATGGATAAAAAGACCGTATTTAAAGCAACCGTTTCTCCTGTCACATTCAAAGGCTGTTATCTGACCCACCGGGGTACCGTCGTGAGTTTCCACAGTAAATAGGTAGTCATCCTTGCTGCTGTCGCTGTTTACATTTTCAAGAAATTCGCTCATTGCTTTGGGGCTTTTAGGCAGTTCAATCCTGTCGTAGAGCTTGGCTGTGTCTGTATCTGCATTGCCCGAAGCATCCGTAAAGAGAACCGAGTCCTCCGACACCGGAGCTCTGAGTCTGATTTTTTTGCCTGTCCATATGCTCATGGGAGTACCTCCAACAAAAGAATTAATATAATTATGCCACAGTAATGATTTTATGTCAATATTTATGTTAGAATGCATAAATGATTATGTAAACCAAATTTGACGTTTTTGTGCATATTTTGTCGAGAATTACACTTTTTATACACATGAAAAAGCCCAAAACTCAAGTTATACACAAAGTTATCCACATTATCCACATTTTTAATGGTTTAAAAACTGAAGTAAAATGTAAACCAATAAAAATTTTGCATGGCAGGTGAGAGTGTAGCCGAAGCAACCAATACTAAAGACGCCTCAAAGGTGGAATTTTCGGCAACTTTCGGCTTGTCATCCTCGAAAGGCTACAGCCTTCCTTCGTCCTTCGCACCAAAATTTGCTCAAAAATTCATCCGTTTTAGGTCATTTTGAGTTTTGGAATTATAAAATTTATTTCAGACAAGGCAAAAATGCAGGGAATATGGTAATATTTCCGAGTATTTTAACGAAGTATGAGATAAACTTTATATTTCAAAACCGTCTTTAGTGTAAGTAATTTGTAATAATCAACTGAAGCGCAGGCTGTAACAAAATGAATTAATATGCAATACAATGCCATTTTGCCGTTTTGGCTAACGGTTTGCATGAATATTCATTTTGTTGCAGTCTCTTTATATATTTTTTGTCAATGAATTTCTGTTTGTCTATCTTATCTAAATATATTTGTCATTTTTTTGCTTATTTACTGTTGAAAAAACACTTGAAATTTGATATTATATATGTATATATGTGTATCGGCAGGTGAAGTGATGAAATTTTATAATATAGCGGATATGCTTCTCTCGGTCAGCGGTTATATGGACGAAACAACAGTCAGCCGTATGAGCGGGTATGAGACTGAGCTTTCGGGCAGAGCTCCCGATGTGGAGATTGATATTGAGCTGAGGGATAAACCGATTGAAATACCCAAGGATAATTGCCTCATAGTCAGTACAAATGAAATGTGGCATCTGTCAGACAGTGTGTTGTCGTATTATCTCTGCTTTCCTGATTTGGACGGGGCGGCGGTATGTGTAGACTGCAATCCTGATTTTTCAAAAATACATATTTGTCTTTATGATGTCAAGGCACAGCTTGGGTATAACGATACCTGCTATCTTTTTAACACCATGTCAAATATTCTCCATTATATAGCGCTGAATCACGGCAGACTGGTTTTTCATTCCTCTTCTGTATGTGCAGAGGGTATGGGAGTCGCTTTTTCGGCAAGCTCCGGAGTGGGCAAATCCACTCATACAGGTCTGTGGCTGGAAAATATCCCCGGATGCTCATATATTAATGATGATACACCTATTATAAGTATTTCTGAGGGCAGGGTAATGATTTCCGGTTCTCCCTTTGCCGGCACCAGCGGCATCAACAGCAATGTAACAGTTCCTCTCAAAGCAATAGTATTTGTCACCAGAGGCGAGGAAAACAAGGTTGTGCCCGTGGATACCGTGACGGCATTTGTACGCATAATGTCTCAGCTTAAAAAGCCGGTTAACGACATTATGTCGGACAAGCTGATATCCACCTTGAATTTAATACTCAAAAGTGTGCCCTGTTATTTCATGGAGTGTAATATATCTCCCGAGGCTGCACTGACGGCTTATAAGGCAATATTTTAAAATAAAAAACTTATTCTGAAAGGAAAAATTATTATGAAAAGAAGAATTTTAGCACTGATTGTAGCAGCTGTACTTGCTTTGCCCGGCTTTGCTGTTTATGCTGCAGAGTTCAGCGACCTCGGTTCGTCTCACTGGGCATACAGCTCTGTAAGCAAGCTTGTTGACGAGGGAACCATAAACGGCTTTACCGATGGTACCTTCCGCCCGGACGCTACTGTTTCCAGAGCGGAGTTTGTAAAGATGATTGGCAAAGGACCAGTTGCCGCCTCCGAGACTTATACTGATGTGGCTCCCGGTGCATGGTATTATGATTATGTAATGTATTCAGGTCTTGCGCCTCTCGGCTCCCGCAGATTTGAGCCGGATACTCCCATCACCCGCGGCGATGTGGCAGGGCTTCTCTGGAAGAGAAACGGCTCTGTAAAGGTTGACGGTGTTCCCGCTATGATTACATCTCAGAGCAGCGAGCCCGATGCAATTGCATGGGTTTATGCCAAGGGCATTATGATGGGCGATGATTATATAAATCTCCGTCTTGGTGATTCCCTCACAAGAGCAGAGGCTGCAGCTCTCATCGTAAGAGCGAGAGAGAATACCGCCGCTGCCAATGTTAACTTTATAGACTATCTGGATGACAAGGTTCTTGAGACAGTATACAACAGTCTCAATCTCTTTGACAATAAGCCTTACAATCCCGATGCTAAGGTTACCAACGGAGAGCTGGCACATATGGCAATCCGTCTTGCCGAAGGACAGAATACCGTTACATACGGCAATTTCTCCTGCGAAATCCCCTTTGAGCACAAGTACGCACAGTCTCTTGACGCATATGCAAAATACTGCATAGGAGAGGACAAAATCACTCAGGAATATATTGACAAAAATGCTACTGTTTCCGACGCAGTATGTGCAATTACCTTCGGTCTGCTCAGAACCAGTGTAAAGTATATTGAATACGGCGATACCGACAATTACTACAAGGATATCACCGCCGCCCTTTCGGAAAAGGCAAATAAACACCTTACTGCAGCATACAAGGCTGGTATCTCAATCTATGCCGACGGTAATATCAAGGCAGACAAGGATGTAACCCTTAAGGAGCTTGCAGCATTGCTTTTCCAGGCAGACAGTATCTCCGGCTTTAACAGAGCTAATATTTTTGCTGAGAGAAAATCCTTTGACAATTACCCCATAAATACCGATATCACCTCATATCCTTCAAATGCAGACGAATATGCGGTTATCCTTAAAGGCATCCCCAAGGATGTATACGAGGCTGAATATGTTGTTTATGCAGACGGTGAGAGCATAGGCTCTCCAAAGTCTATGTACAACAGTGCAAGAGACTTTAACGAAATATACAACGATATGCTTTTAACCATTACAGAAACCCTGTGGGCTAATAACGAAAAGCTCAGCATCACTTATTATCCCTCCATGGTTGTAAACAACGGCGACGGCTGTACCTACCGTGTGAAAATTGATGTTGTTGATGTAAGCGATGGTATGACCTTAGGCAAGCTTATTCCTATTGGTACTGATGTAAACGATGTTACACTTAAGGACGGTATGACTGTTTATGCAGACCTTGAGACAGGTGCAAAGCTTACAGGCATATTCTATGCGGCAGATACCGCCGGAATAAATCAAGTGGTAAAAGTGGTTGAATAAACTGCCTCAGAAAGCTTGATACAAGCGGTTTTAAGCAAAATATCAGATATTTTCGACAAAAGCAACAAAAAAATCGGCTCTTTACAAATTATTTGGCTTGTAAATTTGTGTATAATAGCTATTGCAAAAGTTGGAATAATTTGATATAATAACCACATACCAAAAATATTAGGAGGTAGTTAGGTAATGAATAAAACAGATTTGATTGCAAAAATTGCTGAGAAATCAGAATTGAGCAAAAAAGACGCTGAAAAAGCACTGAACGCTTTCGTTGACAGTGTAACAGACGCTCTTAAGGCAGGCGACAAGGTTGCTCTTGTTGGTTTCGGTACATTCGAAACAAAGAAGAGAGCTGCAAGAAAGGGTAAGAACCCCCAGACAGGTGCAGTTATTGATATCCCTGCTGCTACTGTTCCTGCTTTCAAAGTAGGTAAGGGTCTCAAAGACGCTGTTAAATAATTATAGTGTCAATTCAAAATACCGCTGATAACTCAGCGGTATTTTTTATGGAAAAATACATATTACAACTTTTTATCTTTTTGGATTTTTTGCCTTCGGCTTACACAGGAGCGAAAAAAGCAGACCGAAAAATACTGCCGCACTTATGCCTCCGGCTGCTCCCATTACTCCTCCTGTGAGAATGCCGATAAACCCTTTTTCGTCTATTGCCTTGGCAACCCCCTTTGCAAGAGTGTAGCCAAAGCCTATAATAGGTGTTGTTGCACCGTTTCCTGCAAAATTTACGATAGGCTCATATATTCCCATAGCTGTGAGAATGACTCCTGCCATCACATAGCTTACCATTATTCGGGCAGGTGTCATTTTTGTATAATCAATAAGCAGCTGTGCTATTACACAGAACAGCCCACCTACCCAAAAGGCATTTAAAAGCTTTATCCAATCCATAATCCGCACCTCATATCTCCACTGTTATTCCGTGGGCAATTCCTATAATCGGCTCTCCGAGCTGAGCAGTGGTTGTGCTCATAAGGGCACCTGTTGCAACAACCAGTATTTTTTTTATTTCTTTTTTTGCAAGCTTGGGGACAAAATAGCTGCAGAACACCGATGCCACACAGCCGCATCCGCTGCCGCCGGCATTGGTACCTTGCGCCTGACTGTCAAATATCATTGAGCCGGTGTCCATATGCTTTTGGCTGATGTCCAGACCCTTACGGCTGAGCAGGTCAATCAAAAGCTCTGAGCCCACCGCTGCCAGGTCGCCTGTTACAATGCAGTCATAGTCCGCCGGTGTTTTGCCTGTTTCCTCAAAATGTCTGTAGATTGTATCGGCAGCCGCAGGTGCCATGGCAGCACCCATGTTGTTTGCGTCGCATACTCCCATATCAACCATTTTGCCTACGGTCATTGATGTAACCTTCAGCCCTGTGCCTTTATCAGACAGCATGACAGCTCCGCTGCCGGTTACCGTCCACTGGGAGGTTGGTGTGCGTACCCCTCCGTATTCCAAGGGAAAACGGTATTGCTTTTCACTGGAGCAAAAATGGCTTGAAGCTGCGGCTACAACCCGTTTTGCATAGCCGGCGTTTATCATTGCGGCTGCCAGGGCGGTTGATTCAACAAAGGTTGAACAGGCTCCGTACAGACCGAAAAAGGGTATGTCAAAATACTTAAGACCAAAGGAGCTACCAGTACACTGATTGAGCAAATCTCCCGCAAAGAGCAAATCCACCTCGTCAGGGGTAACTGCCGCCTTGGTCATAGCACCGCTTACTGTTGTTTTGATAAGGTTGTTTTCTGCCTGCTCCCAGCTCTTTGCACCGAAAAGCGCGTCCTCGCTGACTGCATCAAAATATTTTCCCAAGGGTCCTTCGCCCTCAATTTTTCCCACGGAAGAAAAAAATCCGTTTATATACACACCGTTGTTGAATTTTATTGTTGACTTAACTCCCATATGCTCACCTCATGAAAAAATATATAACTCCGTATATTACCGACGTACTTATGCCGAACACAAGAACAGGTCCGGCTATTTTAAACATGTTTGCCCCCACACCGAGCACATATCCCTCTGTGCGGAATTCCATGGCAGGGGATACAATGCTGTTTGCAAAGCCGGTTATGGGCACAAGTGTTCCTGCGCCGCCGTATTTTGCAATATCATCATAGACATTGAGCCCCGTGAGCAGTGCTCCGAGAAAAATCATTGTCATTGAGGTGAGAGCGGAAACATCATCCTGATTCTGAATATAAAAGCCATAGCACATATTTACAATTTGCCCTACTGTGCATATTGCGCCGCCGATTAAGAATGCAAAAATAACGTCTCTTATTACCTTTGACGGAGGTGAAGCCTTTTTTACCATTTTGTCATACTGCTTTTTTGTAATATCCATGTATGTTACTTCCTCTCAAGAATATGTTTTTGATAGTATTTTGATTTTTTTGGAATAAAATATACATATTATTTTTGTAGCCTTAGAAACCAACACTAAAGACGGTTTTGAAATATAAATTTTATCTCATACTTTGTTAAAATACTCGGAAATATCACCATATTTCCTGCGTTTTTGCCTTACGCAACCAAAAATCCTCACTTTGAAAATTCTCTGACCTTAAACAGATGAAATTTCAGGCAGATTTTGGTGCGGAAGATGAAGCAAGGCTTGACGCCTTGCGAAGATGACAAACCGAAAGATGACGAAATTACGCTGTTTAAGGCGAGTTCGGATTATTATTTTTCGGATAAGGCGTCTTCAGTATTGGTTGCTAAGGTTATACTTGACGAATAAAGCATTTTTTGATATAATATCAAAAAAACAAATCTGATACTGAGGTGTAAATAATGATTATAGGTACAACCAAAGAACTTAAAAATCACGAATACCGTGTAGGTCTTACTCCTGACAACGTGAGTGCATACGTTGCCAAGGGTCATACTGTATATGTAGAAACCGGAGCAGGCGCAGGTGCAGGCTTTGCGGATGAAGATTATATCAAAGCCGGCGCGCAGATTCTGGAAACTCCCTTAGAGGTTTTCAATAAGGCTGATATGATAGTTAAGGTAAAAGAGCCTGAAGCTTGCGAATATGAATATCTCCGCGAGGGTCAGATTCTTTATACATATCTCCACCTTGCTCCAAACCCCGCACTGGCAGACGCTCTTATCAAAAAGGGTGTAAAGGCTGTTGCTTTTGAAACCATTACCGACGACCAGGGCAACCTTCCGTGCCTTCGTCCCATGAGCCAGATTGCAGGACGTCTTTCCGTACAGCAGGGTGCAAAGTATATTGAACGTGCCTTTGGCGGCAGAGGTATACTCTTAGGCGGTGTTCCCGGTGTTGAAAATGCAAAAATCGTTATCATCGGTGGCGGTATCGCAGGTACATATGCAGCAAAGGCTGCTATCGGTATCGGCGCACAGGTAACACTTTTGGATGTTAACCTCAACCGTCTGTCATACCTTGACGATATTTTCGGCTCTTCAATAACTACTCTGTACAGCACAGAGGCAAATATATGCAAGGTACTTAAGGAAGCAGATCTGGTTATCGGCTCTGTTCTCATCCCCGGCGGCAAAACACCGAAGCTTATCCGCCGTGAGCACCTGAGCCTTATGAAAAAAGGAGCTGTTATAGTAGATATCGCCATCGACCAGGGTGGCTGCTGCGAAAGCTCAAGGGTTACCACTCATGACAACCCCATATATATCGAAGAGGGAGTTGTTCACTACTGCGTAGGCAATATGCCCGGTGCAGTGCCCTATACCTCAACCGTTGCCCTTGCTAACACAACCTTCCGCTACGGTATGCTCATGGCAGAAAACGGTCTTGAAAAAGCCATCACCATGGATAAGGGTCTTGCAAACGGTGTAAACATCTACTGCGGCAAATGTACAAACAAAAATGTTGCAGATAGCCTTGGACTTGAATATACAGATGTATATGAAGCAATAAAATAATGGGTGTGGCAAAATAACGAAGCAAATTTTTTTATATGACTAAAATAAAAGAAGCCGCAGCAAAATGTATTCATTTTGCCACGGCTCCTTTTTATTATGTAGGAAATTACTAATAGTACACTTTCTTATAATGATTATAAAATTTGTATATTGCAATTATTTTATAAGCTCTATGCCGTTTCTCTTAAGCATTGTAGCTCTAACCTTTGTGGGGAGACCAAACAGGTTGATAAAGCCTTCTGCATCTGCCTGGTTGTAAACCTCGTCCTCAGAGAATGTAGCGATATCCTCATCGTACAGTGAGTAAGGAGATTTTGCACCTGCAGGTGTGCAGCTGCCCTTGTAGAGCTTAAGGCGAACTGTACCTGTAACGGTTTCCTGTGTAGCATCAACAAAAGCGGAAAGTGCTTCACGCAGAGGTGAGAACCAGAGACCATCGTATACAAGCTCTGCAAACTTGTTGGAAACCTCAGCCTTGTAGTGCAGTGTCTGCTTATCGAGACAGAGGTATTCAAGCTCCTTGTGAGCTGTGTAAAGGATAGTACCGCCGGGAGTTTCGTACACGCCGCGGCTCTTCATACCAACAAGACGGTTTTCAACAATATCGTCAATACCGATACCGTTTGCTCCGCCAAGCTCATTGAGCTTTTTGAGAAGCTCAACAGCGCCGTATTTTACACCGTCGAGTGCAACAGGGATACCCTTTTCAAATTCAATTTCAATATATGTTGCCTTATCGGGAGCCTTTTCGGGGGATACACCCAGGGCAAGGATATTGTCAAGCTGGGGCTCGTTCCAGGGGTCTTCCAAATCCTGACCCTCGTGAGAGAGGTGCCAGATGTTTCTGTCCATGGAGTAGTTGTTTTCCTTGGTAACGGGTACGGGGATGCCTCTTTCGTTAGCATAGTCGATTTCATCCTCACGGGATTTGATATCCCATACACGCCAGGGAGCAATGATTTTGAGCTCAGGAGCAAGAGCCTTTACTGCCAGTTCAAAACGAACCTGGTCGTTACCCTTACCTGTGCAGCCATGGCATATAGCAACAGCGCCTTCTTTTTTAGCAATCTCAACAATTCTCTTTGCAATAACAGGACGTGCTGTTGAGGTACCAAGGAGATATTTGCCCTCGTATACGGCATTTGCCTTGAGTGTGGGCCAGATAAAGTCTGTTACATATTCCTCCTGTAGATTTTCTATGTAGAGCTTTGATGCACCGGTCTTGAGCGCCTTTTCTTCAAGACCTTCTGTTTCCTTACCCTGACCTACATCACCGCACACTGCGATAACCTCGTAGTCAAAATTCTCTTTCAGCCAGGGGATAATGATAGAAGTATCAAGTCCGCCTGAGTAGGCAAGTACAACTTTTTCTTTAGACATATTGATTTTCCTCCCAAAATGTTTTATTATATAATAGTGAGAAAAATATGCTGTTATCTTTCTCTTATTGGTTATGTGATAATTATAATCCATAATCATAGGAAAATCAAGGATAAAATTGCATAAATTTTTGAAATATTCCGGAGGATAATGTATATTATACATAAAATTACGTTTTATACTGTATAATTATGCATTTGTGGTGTATATTATGAGAATTCTTGGTATAGACCCGGGCTATGCGATAGTGGGCACCGGGGTTATAGACTACATTGGAAATAAGTTTAAGGCTGTGGATTATTATGCAGTCACCACCGAGGCGGGCATTCCCTTTGAAATAAGACTCAAGGCGATATATGACGGGATTTGCGAGCTTATAGATACGTATAAGCCTGATTTTGTCAGCATAGAGGAGCTTTTTTTTAACAACAATGCAAAGACCGCCATTGCCGTGGGGCAGGCGAGGGGAGTCATACTTCTGGCGGCGGTTAATAAAGGCGTGCCCATATTTGAATATACCCCTCTGCAGGTGAAGCAGGCTATTGTAGGCTACGGCAGGGCGGAGAAAAAACAGGTTCAGCAGATGACCAAGGCCATGCTGGGGCTGAGTTCAGTGCCAAAGCCCGATGATGTTGCCGACGCATTGGCTCTTGCTATATGTCATGCTCATTCCTATAACCCCAATGTGGCGCGGCAGATATTGCTAAAATAGTATGAAAAAAGCGGGACGAATTGCAAGAATTCATGGAAAAGCAAATTTCATGACGGGAAGCCGTCAATTCATTTATATATCTATAGAAAGGATTTTAATATGTTCAGTTATATAAGAGGAAAGCTTGCCGAAAAGGCAGAGGGTTATGCCGTTGTTGATGTAAACGGCGTGGGTTTTAAGATATATACATCGCAAAACAGCCTTGCAGACAGCAGATGCGTCACGGGTCAGGAGGTTACCTTCCATACATACCTGTATATAAAAGAGGGTATTATGGATTTGTATGGCTTTGCTACAAAGCAGGAGTTGGAGCTGTTTTTGCTGCTGATTTCAGTAAATGGTGTGGGAGCCAAGGGTGCGGTGAGTATACTGTCGGTCGCTCCCTGTGAAAAGCTGTGTCTTGCCATAGCTACCGATGATACGGCAACAATAAAAAAAGCCGCAGGCATCGGCGCAAAGACTGCCCAGAGGGTATGCCTTGAGCTTAAGGATAAAATCAAAAACGAGAGCTTTGTATCTGAAAATACAGACGCATTTTCCGAAAGTGTGTCCTATGCTTCAGGCGACAATGTGTCTGAGGCAATCAACGCTCTTGTGGCTTTGGGCTACACGGCGGCAGAGGCTCAGAGGGCTGTAAAGGGTGCAAAGCCTGAGGATAGTGTCGAGGATATAATAAAGCTTGCACTTAAAGCTATGATGTAATTATGATTGTTGAAAGGAAAATTTTTTATGGATTACGAAGAGAGAATTGTTACTGCCGATGTTACTCTTGAGGATTTTGATGCAGAGCCCGGGCTCAGACCCAAGACCCTCAGCGAATATGTAGGGCAGACCAAGATAAAAGAAAATTTGAAAATATACATAGAAGCGGCAGCATCCCGAAAGGAAGCCCTGGACCATGTGCTGCTGTACGGACCTCCGGGACTGGGCAAAACAACTTTGGCAAATATTATAGCAAATGAGCTGGGGGTTAATATCCGCATAACCTCCGGTCCTGCTATTGAAAAGCCCGGAGACCTGGCGGCTATCCTTACCAACCTGACCGAGCATGATGTGCTCTTTATTGACGAAATCCACCGCCTCAGCCGAAGTGTTGAAGAGGTGCTCTATCCTGCAATGGAGGATTTTGCTCTGGATATTATCATCGGCAAGGGTCCCAGTGCCCGCAGCATCCGTCTTGATGTGCCTCATTTTACCCTTATAGGCGCCACTACCAAGGCAGGCTCCATGACAAGCCCTCTGCGTGACAGATTTGGCGTTATATCCCGTCTTGAGCTATATACAACCGAGGAGCTTGCGCGCATAGTTATGCGCAGTGCGGGCATACTTGGCACTGAGATAGACCCCGGCGGTGCCCGTGAGATTGCCTCCAGGAGCAGAGGAACCCCCCGTATTGCAAACAGATTGCTCAAGAGAGTGCGCGATTTTGCTTCCGTATGGTCTGATGACGGCAGGATTACCAAGGAGCTTGCCGACAGGGCACTTACCCGCCTGGAGATAGACAAAATCGGTCTTGACTCTGTGGACAGAAATGTGATAACCACTATGATAAAGGGCTTCGGCGGCGGTCCGGTTGGTCTTGATACACTGGCGGCAACCACAGGCGAGGACAGCGTTACCATTGAGGATGTATATGAGCCCTATCTGCTGCAGCTGGGCTTTATCAACCGTACACCCAGGGGAAGAGTTGCCACCAGGCTTGCTTATGAGCATTTCGGAATACCATTTGAAAGAGAAAGTTAAAAATCATATTAATGTTTTATTACAATTTTGTATCATTAATTTAAAGAGAACAAAAAATGTTGTATAATGGAGTAAATTGATATTATATGTCGATTTACTCTATTTTTATATAAAGGAATAGTCCAATGAAGAAAATAATTTTAATTTTTTTACTGCTTGCTGCATCTCTTGTGACTGTTATAAGCGCTCAGGCGGCTTTCGGCATAAAGCTGTATATTGACGGAAATGAAATTGAATGTGAAGTTTCTCCCATGATAATCAACGACAGAACCATGGTTCCCGTGAGGGTACTGTTTGAAAACTTTGACGCCGATGTGGAATGGGATGCGGCGGCGAGTCAGGTACATATAACTGCCCGGGAGACGGATATTGTCTTTACCATAGGCAGTAAAATTGCGTTTGTCAACGGCAATAATGTGACTCTTGATGCGGCGCCGATGATACTGCGCGACAGAACTCTTGTGCCAATTCGCTTTGTTTCGGAAAACCTCGGCTGCAAGGTAAGCTGGGATGATGTGACAAAATCTGTGTTTATCACATCTCCTGAGGAAGAGGCTGTTTCTGATATAAAGCTGATTGAGGCAATTGAAGGCAAAAAAAATACCATTGTCAGAATAAAGCTTACCGAAGGAGTGGCTCCTGTAATTACCACAGCATCTGCTCCATTTAGAATTATACTTGATTTTGAGAAAACCTCCCTTAGTATAAAGGACGGCAAAAACCATCTGTCTGATAAATACATAACAGAAATAAGGTGGGCATCTCATGACGGATATTCACGGGTAGTGATAGAAACCAGCGGAGAGCAGCCTTATGAAATATCGGGAGAGGGCACATCTGATGTGGAAATAACTGTAGGTAACGGTACTGCGGACACTGACAGCTCTTTTGACGAAGTGACAGAACCGGAAGAAAATGAAGAGCAGGAGGAACAGAAAAATCAGGCTGCTCAGGAGGAGCTTGTACCTCTGCCGGAGTTTGAAAATATGCTTATTGTCATAGATGCAGGTCATGGCGGCAAGGATGTGGGAGCTCTTGCCAAGGATGAAAACGGCGAAACCTTGGTTGACTCAAATGGCAATCCCTTGCTTGTCGAAAAGGATGTTAACCTTGCAATTTCCCTTAAAATAAGAGACAGGCTGCAGGAAAAAGGTATCCGTGTGTTAATGACCAGGGATGATGACAGCTTCACGGGAACAAATAAAGAAAATCTCATGGCAAGATGTGAGATAGCAAATGAAAATAACGCTACTCTTTTTGTCAGTGTACACAACAACTCTGCTGTCAGCCCAAAGGCTACGGGCACCGAAATCTGTTATACCGAGGAGAGCACCGGAGCCAACGGCATAACCAGCAAGGAGCTTGCACAGAATATCCTGCCGTATCTCACCGAGGCGACAGGTCTTACTGACAGGGGTATTGTAAACAGACCCAATCTTGTGGTGCTTAAAAACACCGCCATGCCTGCAGTGCTTCTTGAGTGCGGCTTCCTTACCTGTGAGACCGACCGTAAGGTGCTTATGGATGACAATAAGCTCAATGATATTGCCGAAGGTGTTGCTACCGGCATAATCAAAAGTATGAAGCAGATTGCTAAAAATATGTAATAATATAAAATTTTGCATTATCCGAAAATAACCTATTTTCCGTCAAAGGAAAAATAATAACCTGTAAGAATATTAACAACGAAAGGAGTTGATATTTTTGCAGGTTAATTTTTTTACCAAGGGAGCGGATTGTCTTGTGGCAAAAATCTCCGGTGAGCTCGACCATCATGCTGCCGAAAAAATCAGAAACGAAACCGATACCCGTATAATACGGGGCAGAGTCAGAAATCTCATATTTGATTTTACAGACCTGAATTTTATGGATTCATCCGGTATAGGTGTTGTCATAGGCAGGTACAAGCTTATCCGAAGCTGCGGAGGCAATATTGCCATTGTTACCGGCAATGCGGGAGTAAACAAGCTGCTTACTATGTCTGGAATACCGGGGATAATAAAAATTTATCCCTCGCTGCTTGATGTGCCGGATGTTATATAATCACGAAAGGAATGATAGGAAATGAATTGTTTGACCAATGTAAAAAATACAAATGAGTTAAGGGCTGAATTTATGAGCAAATCCGAAAACGAGAGCTTCGCAAGAATGATAGTTGCAGCCTTTGTGGCACCTCTTGACCCAACCATAGAGGAGCTGTCTGATATCAGAACTGCTGTCAGTGAGGCTGTGACAAATTCCATAGTTCATGGCTACAGCGAAAAAAAGGGCTGCATATATCTTGAATGTTACTCAAGAGACGATGAAATCACAATAGTTGTCAAGGATTACGGAAAGGGTATAGCCGATGTGGCAAAGGCAAGAGAGCCTATGTTTACCACCAATCCCGATATGGAGCGCTCTGGTATGGGCTTTACGGTTATGGAGACCTTTATGGATTCTGTAGATGTGGAGTCCATAGTTGGTGTAGGCACCAAGGTTATGATGAAGCGCAGGATAGGCAAAAACAGATTTTGAGGAGTGGTCATATGGATAACCCGGCATTGCTGCTGAAGGCACGCAGCGGCGACAGCCATGCACGCAATGAGCTTGTAAAAAACAATTCTGCCCTGGTGTGGAGCATAGCTCAGCGCTTTCGTAACCGTGGATACGACCTTGACGATATTTTTCAGATAGGCTGTATCGGCATGATAAAAGCCATAAACCGTTTTGACACAGGATACAATGTGAAGTTTTCTACATATGCTGTTCCGCTTATTATCGGCGAAATACAGCGTTTTTTGCGTGATGACGGGATGATAAAGGTGAGTCGCAGCCTGAAGGAGCTTGCGGTAAAGGCGCTTTCCTTCCGGGAAAATTATATTGCAGAGACCGGCAGGGAGCCCACAGTAAACACTATTTCCGCCGCCATCGGCTCGGATGCGGATACTGTTGTAATGGCAATGGAGGCGGTGCGCCCCTGTGATTATCTTGACAGGAAGGTGGGTGAGGACAACGATACTTTTTTACTTGATAAGGTTACTTACAATATGGATACAGGCGAGGCAGTCATAGATTCCATTGCTCTGCGTATGGCGTTGGAGGACTTGACACCCGATGACAGACGGCTTATAGAAATGCGCTTTTTTGAGGGCAAAACCCAGCGTGAGGTTGCCGATGAATTCAGTATTTCTCAGGTGCAGATTTCCCGTCGGGAAAAGCGGATTCTCGGTCAGCTTAAGGTTAGCCTTAGCAACTGACACTAAAGACGGTTTTGAAATATAAATTTTACCTCATACTTCGTTAAAATACAAAAAAGAAAAACATTGAGAAACAAAAAATCTCAATGTTTTTCTTTTTTGTATTGATATTAAGAAAAGAATTTTTCTGCAACCCTTGCAGATTCTGCCGCATCCTTTACATAGTAGTCTGCGCCAACCAGTTCGGCATATTCCTTGTTAAGCACGGCTCCGCCCACCATGACCCCGGTATCCGGGCAGTGCTTGCGTATAAGAGCAATTGTATCGCCCATGGATTTTACCGTGGTTGTCATAAGTGCGCTTAAACCCACTAGCTTTACATCCTCTTCCAGGATTTTTGCCACAACTGCTTCGGGCTCAACGTCTTTCCCCAGGTCAATAATGTTGTAGCCATAGTTCTGCAGTATCATTTTAACAATGTTTTTGCCTATGTCGTGGATATCTCCCTTTACCGTAGCAAGGATGATTTTTCCCTTGGATGCGTCTCCCTCGCTCATGGTGGCTTTTATCACATCAAAGCCTATTTTTACCGTTTCTGCAGATGCCATAAGCTGGGGCAGAAACATTTCTCCCTTGTCGAATTTGTCGCCCACTATATCAAGAGCAGGGATGAAATAATTGTTTACTATATCAAGAGGGGCATTTCCGGAGGCAAGCATATCCTTTACACAGGCTTCGGACATATTTTTGTAGCCCTTTACTATGATGTCGGTTATGTTGTAATGGTATTCGCTTTTTACTGCGGCTGTGGCAGTGGCTTTCGGCTGCTGCTCATTTTCTGTGCAGGCGGCAATGAATTTTTCTGCGGATATGTCCTCGTTGTTGAGCACCTTGAATGCGGATACAACCTCCATATATTTGCTGCTTAAGGGATTGAGTATGGGCATATTAAGTCCTGCTCCGAATGCTGCCGCCAGAAAAGCAGAATTTATTATTTCTCTCTGAGGCAGACCGAAGGATACATTGCTCACT
The DNA here is from genome assembly GCA_017481205.1 of Clostridia bacterium. Taxonomy (GTDB): domain Bacteria; phylum Bacillota; class Clostridia; order UMGS1810; family UMGS1810; genus RGIG4708. The sequence goes on from JAFUPN010000012.1 coordinate 18,759, forward strand.
CCGAGAACTGTCTTGAGTTCCAGCTGTGATTTTACCATGCTCACGGCGCGCAGCGTCTCCATAACGGTCTTTTGATTTGTTGATGCGGTAAGCACCAGGCAGTCTACCAGTATATCCTCCTTAGGGATGCCGTATTCTGCCGCCTTGTGCATTATTTTTTCTGCAATTTTAACTCTGTCCTCGGCTGAGTCGGGGATACCGCTTTCATCAAGGGTAAGAGCCACCACTGCCGCACCGTATTTTTTTGCAATGGGCAGCACTGTCTCAAGGCTCTCTGCCTTGCCGTTAACAGAGTTGATGATGGGCTTGCCGCAGTATATTCTGGCAGCTGCCTCTACAGCTCTTGTGTCGGAGCTGTCTATCTGCAGGGGCAGGTCTGTGACAGACTGGATTTCCCGTATCATCTTAGACAGCATATATGCTTCGTCAATATCCGGCAGTCCTGCGTTTACATCTAGCACATCTGCACCGGCTTCGCTTTGAGCCAATGCCTCGCCGATTATATAATCCATATTTTCTGCCTTTATGGCTTCTTTAAGCTTCTTTTTGCCTGTTGGATTAATCCGTTCGCCTATAATGGCTGTCTGTCGGCTGTTTATCTCCACTATCTGTGTTCTGCTTGTAAAGGCAGTTTTGTGCACGGGGGATATTTCCTTGCGGTCATTGCCCTTAAGGCGCTTTGTTACAGCAGAAATATGCTCCGGTGTGGTACCGCAGCAGCCGCCTACGATTGCCGCGCCTATATCGGTCATGCGGCATATATAGTCTGCAAATTCCTCCGGATTTATCTTATATACAGTTTCGCCGTTTTCTATCCTTGGCAGGCCTGCATTAGGCTGTACAATAACCGGCACTGTTGAGTAGCTGATGATGCGCTCAACAAGCGGCATTGCCTCCTTGGGTCCTAAGGAGCAGTTTATACCCACTGCATCTGCACCTAAGGATGATAATGTCACCGCCGCAATTTCCGGAGTTGTACCTAAGAAGGTGCGCCCGCTCTCGTCAAAAGACATGGTTACCGCAACGGGGAGGCTGCAGTTTTCCTTAGCCGCCAGCAGAGCCGCCTTTGCCTCCGTCAGGTCAGACATGGTTTCAATAAGCACCAAGTCTGCTCCTGCCTTTGCTCCTGCCCGTACTTGAGCTGCAAAGAGCTCATATGCCTCATCAAAGGTCATTGTACCGAAGGGCTCAAGCATTGCCCCTGTGGGACCGATATCCAGAGCCGCATATGGCGCTCCGCTCTTTTTTGCAATTTCAACCGCTGCTGTTATGATTTTTTCAACATTTTCGGCGCTGCCGTATTTAAGAGCATTGGCACCGAAGGTGTTAGTTGTGATTATATCTGCTCCCGCAGCTACATATTCCTTGTGAATTTCAAGCAGCATTTCAGGGTTTTCCAGGTTTACTGTTTCCGGGAGCTTTCCTGCGGGGAGACCCTTTTTCTGCAGCATGGTGCCCATGCCGCCGTCTATAAAAAGTATTTTGTTATTTTTCAGCACATTTACCGCCGCCTTTTCTGATTTTACATGTATGATACAGATTGCAGCCCTCACAGCCTTTTTTCTTTTCAATCTGTTCTTTGTCAAATATTCCGATAATTGCAGTTACGCTTTTTCGGGGAATCATTATGCTGTTTCCCGTTACTGTGAGTCCTATGCGTTTTTCACAGTTAAGCAGGGGAATCAGCTTTTGCTGAGCTTCTATGGGGAAATCTCCGTAGCCCGGGGAATATCTGTAGTTGGTGTACAGCCCCTTTTGTCTGCTTTCTTCTATTATCAGACCTTCGGCATAGTCTGCCACACTCTCGATGCAGGCGTTTGCCGCACTGTCAAGGATAACCGCCTCGGTCATGGAGGTTTTCTCCAGCAGCATGAGCTTTCTCTCAATTGACATACCCAAGGTAACTGCCATAATTGCGCAGTATTTTGCCCCGTAAAGATGCCTTGCCATATCCTTTCCAGGGAGAACAATTCCGGCTCCGGCGAGAGAAACCTCATCGCCATTCCAATCAAGGTCAAAATAGCCGTAGGTATATTTGGGTTCAGCTGCGTCCATACACATATCGATTATATTGTCTATGGAGTTTTCCAGCTCCGGCTCTATTTCCTGACCCTTATATCCCATATATCTGAGAACCTCGGATTTGTCTATGTTTATATTGTTTTTCATAAATCCCGCCTCTTTCTATATGTAATATGATAACATATTATCGTGGAAAAATCAAAAAAAATTCTGCATAAATATAAACAAAATTGTGAATAAGCCTTGAAAAAAATTCGGATATAACGTAAAATAAACCTGTCACACAAAGAAGATATATATAATAAGGGAGAGGTATATATGATAGGTGTTTTTGTAAATGTTGCCACGGTTCTGCTGGGCAGTCTTATAGGACTTTTTATAAAAAAGGGTATTCCCGAGAGAGTATCCGGTGCGGTTATGACGGGTATCGGCATGTGCAACGTATGCATGGGAGTTACCGGTGTTCTTGACGGAGAAAATATACTTGTGCTTATTGCGGCGGTTGCAATCGGCTCGGTAATTGGCACTCTGCTTGATATAGACGGCAGAATAAACCGCCTCGGAGATTGGGTGTCAGGCAGATTTAATGCCGGCGGCAGCAACAGCATTGCTCAGGGCTTTGTTACAGCTTCTCTTGTGTTTTGCATCGGCTCAATGACTATTGTGGGCTCGCTTAATTCCGGATTGAGAGGAGACCATGAAATGATTTTTACAAAATCCTTTCTCGACCTGATATCATCCTCCATGCTTGCCGCAAGCCTTGGCATAGGGGTTATGCTTTCTGCGATATTTGTATTGGTGTTTCAGGGGGCTCTGGTGCTGCTGGCACAGTTTGTGGCTCCGTTTCTTACAGAAACCGCCATTGCTGAGATGTCCTGCTGCGGCTCTCTGCTTATTCTTGTGCTCGGACTTAACCTTATGGGCATATCAAAAATAAAAATTGCGGATTATCTCCCGGCAATATTTATTGCTCCGATAATCTGTCTGTTTCTGTGATTGGCCTGAAAAAAGTTTCACTGCCTTTGCCATATGCTCTGTTATATCTTTTTATCATATGCAGGCTTTTTTCTTCGCGGGTTATCATGCTCGCTCCCTCGGTGCACGACACGGTTACGGTGTATCCAAGCCTGTCAATTACCTCCCGCGCCTCCTTACTGGTAAGCCCGAATGGGTATATCATGGCGATGGGTCTTGCTCCCGTGGCATTGAATATAGCATCATCGGCTTTTTTTAGGTCAGCATAGAGTCTGGTGCGGTATTGCTCTGTTGCTTCACCCCTGAGCTTTGCGCAGCCTCTGACCCTTGAGTTGATGTGATGCATATCGTAGCTGTGGTTCTGTATATCCGCAAGACCCGAGTCATACATTTCCTTTATGTTGTCCCAGCACATATTTGAATACGACGGATTGAGCTCCATTGACTCCGAGTATCTGTCACATTCTACGGCAATAGGTGCGATTACCGCCTTTGCCTTGTATTTTTTCATTATGGGAAATATATATTCATACACGCTGTAGTGCCCGTCGTCAATGGTTATCATAACCGGTTTCGGCGGCAGGGGCGTGTCGTTTTTGCAGTAGTCTGTTATATCACGGGTATCTACAAAGCTAAAGCCCTCTGCTATAAGATATTTTATATCGTTTTCAAAGAGCTCGGGAGGTATTACATAATCTCCGCATTTACTCATATCCTTTGAAAATGAATGATACATAACCGCGACCAGGGGTATTTGCTCTTCTTCGTTAAACACGGCGGTTGAGCCGGTGCGGAGCAGCAGACCTGCAGTAAGTCCCGCAGCGGCGGCTATGGCTGTTACAATAAATATGCCTCGTCTTGCTCTAATAATCGACAATCCCGTCACCTGTGCTTTCTACATTATATTTTTGCTCATACTCTCCATTTTGGTTTTTTATCACAGTGGATCTGTGGCTGTTCAGAAATTCGATTATATTGTACATATCAATCCATATTTCGTTGTTTCCGTCTTTCTGGCTCTCATCAAATATTATCTGCATACCGATGTGCAGATGAGGTATGTTTATATTGTTTACGTTTTCTTTATTGCTGTAGCCTGTCATGCCCAAATATCCGATAACCTCGCCTGCCTTTACTGTGTCCCCCTCTTTGAGAGTTGATTGATAGGGATGGTCCTTTCTCAGGTGGGCATAGTAGTAATATCTTTTTTTATCAAAGCTTCTGATACCTATTCTCCATCCGCCGTAGCGGTTCCAGCCCATAGCCTCCACAGTGCCGCCCTCTATTGCAACAATGGGTGTGCCTATTCTGCCGAGCAGGTCGTTGCCCAGATGCTTCCTTTTAAAGCCAAAGGAGCGTGAGGCTCCGAAATCGTCGTAATGAGAAAAGGCAAAGCCCTCTGCTATGGGAGAATATGCCTTGAGCCCGTATTTTTGCTTTTGCTCTCCATCGCTTCCCGTGATTGTGTATGAGCCCGCAAATTCGCTGAGAACCGCGCTGTAGGTTTCCTTGTAGTAGTCAAAATATTTAAGGTCGCCTGTAAGCTCCTCAACACTGCAGCCTTCCTTGATTTTATCAACAAAAGGTCTGATGTCCGATGACTTGTAATCTTTAAAGCTGTTTCCGTTTTTTGCCGCCAGGTATGCGATAATGTCAATCCAGCTTATGGGGTAGTCGGCTTCGTTTGTTTCTATGTCGCAGCTTAATGCGTCGTTCATAACCTTGGCATTGATGTTGAATTCCATCCATTTTATGTATTCAGCCTTCTTTGATGCAGTAATGGTTGTATTGCTGAGAAAAAATATATTCAGGCAGAGGCATAAGCATAGCAATATGCCGATTATAATCAGGATGCTTTTAAGCTTAAATGTATAAAACATAATTATCACCCGTAAAGTATATTCGCATATGTTAGATAATATTATGAAAAAGTTTGTTGATTGTTGTAATTTGTGCTGCAATTTTGTATATACAAACAATTGATTTTGTACCGATAAAAATGTATAATATTGTATGAATATCAAAATTAAAATAATAACCTATTGACTTTAGTGTGATAATGTGTTAACATAGTAAAGTGCTAAAACAAATATTATCTGAAAGGAATGTTACTCCTGTGAATATGCAAGTTCTCAAAAATGATGAAAAGGCCATATTTGAAATGCGTACCCTGTATCGCAAATACGGATATTCCCAGTACAAAATGAGCAAGTTTGAGGAATATGACCTGTATGTGCGCAACAAGGATTTTCTCGTGTCTGACAATATAATAACCTTTACCGATACCGACGGAAAGCTCATGGCTCTCAAGCCCGATGTTACCCTGTCTATTATAAAAAACACCAATGAAAGTGAAAATACTGTCCATAAGGTTTATTATAATGAAAATGTATATCGTGTTTCAAAGGGGACTCATTCCTTTAAGGAGATTATGCAGGTTGGTCTTGAGTGCATAGGCGCTATAGACGATTATTGCATATACGAGGTGGTTATGCTTGCCGCAAAAAGCCTTGAGAATATCTCAGAAAGCTTCGTGCTTGATATTTCCCACATGGGCATTGTGTCCGGTGTCATTGATTCACTGGGTATATCTCATGCAGGCAGAAAACAGCTTGTAAAATGCATAAGCGAAAAAAATCTTCACGGTATATCCGCGGTTTGCGATGCCGAGGGGGTTGACGGAGAGGCACTGAGAAAGCTTGTTTCCGTATATGGCGGCACCGATGCGGTAATGCCTGTGCTTGAGAGCATCGGTCTTGACAGGTCAAATCCCGATGTAAATAAGCTTATGCAGGTTGTGGCTGCTCTTGAGGGCTGCGGCTTTAAAAATAAGGTGAGAATAGATTTTTCTGTTATAAGTGATACAAAGTATTACAACGGCTTTGTTTTCAAGGGCTTTATCGAGGGTATTTCCGAGAGTATTCTCTCAGGAGGACAGTATGACAACCTTATGCGTAAGGTTGGCAAAAGCTGCGGAGCAATCGGCTTTGCGGTATATCTTGATATGCTTGAGCGCCTTTGCGAAAACGAAAATGAATATGATGTGGATACGGTTATCCTCTATGAGGAGGGCTGTGACCTGGGCGCGCTGAACAATGCTGTCAGTATGCTCACCGCCAACGGGAAAACCGTTATGGCGCAGAAGGCCGTACCCGAAAAGATAAAATACAAGCAGCTGCTTAAGCTGAATGAGAGAGGGGTTGAGATAATTGAAAACAATGCTTAATGTGGCACTGCCAAAGGGCAGACTTGGTGAAAAGGTATATGCCATGTTTGAAAAGGCAGGCTTTGAATGTCCCTCAATCAAGGAGAACAACAGAAAGCTTATTTTTGAAAATCCGGAGAAAAATGTGCGCTACTTCTGGGTAAAGCCCTCTGATGTTGCCATTTATGTAGAGCGTGGCGCGGCGGATATCGGTGTTGCCGGAAAGGATATTCTGCTTGAATACGAGCCTGATGTATACGAGCTTATGGATTTGGATATAGGTAAATGCCGTATGGCGGTTGCCGCTAAAAAGGATTTCCGCGACAATCCTCAGAGAACACTCCGTGTTGCCACCAAGTTTACAAACATCACAAAGAATTATTATTCCTCCCTGGGAAGAGATATAGATATTATTCACCTCAACGGTTCTATAGAGATTGCGCCTATTCTCGGGCTTTCCGACGTTATTGTGGATATAGTGGAGACAGGCACCACACTTAAGGAAAACAATCTTGATGTGGTGGAGACCATAGTTCCCATCAGCGCAAGGCTTATTGCCAACAAATCTGCCTATAAGTTTAAGGGTGACTTAGTGGAAGCGGTTGTAAACGGTTTTAATATAGCTGAAAGAGAATAATCCTGACATTATTATTAATGTTCGGCTAAAACAAAAACAGATAAAAAGGATGTTATCTTATGATAAAAATTTTAAAATACGGTCAGGTGGAAAACAAGGACATTTTTGCCCGTGTTGAACCCAAGGTTGATGTAGAACAGATTGTAGCGGATATCATTGCCGATGTAAGAGAAAACGGCGATGCCGCACTGTATAAATACTGTGAAAAATTTGACGGAGCGCATCTTGACTCTCTGCAGGTAACTGCCGAAGAAATATCTGAGGCAATGGAGCAGGTTGAGCCGAGATTTATCGAAGTGCTCAAAAAAGCTGCGGCAAATATCCGCAAGTTCCATCAGAAGCAGGTACGCAGCAGCTTTATTATAAACGACGAAAACGGCATTGTGACAGGTCAGAAGGTTATCCCTGTAGACAGAGCGGGTCTTTATGTGCCCGGTGGTACGGCGGCATATCCCTCTACAGTGCTTATGGACTCAATCCCTGCCAAGATTGCCGGCTGTCCTCAGGTGGTTATGGTTACCCCTCCCGGACGTGACGGCAAGGTAAACCCGGTTATTCTTGCGGCAGCACACATTGCAGGTGTAGACAAGATATTCAAGCTTGGCGGTGCTCAGGCTATTGCAGCACTTGCCTACGGTACAGAGTCTGTACCCAAGGTTGACAAGATAGTTGGTCCCGGTAATGCCTTTGTTGCAGAGGCAAAGAAACAGGTTTTCGGCGTTGTGTCCATAGATATGATTGCGGGTCCCAGTGAAATTCTTATTGTAGCCGACGGCACCTGCAATCCCAAGTATGTTGCGGCAGACCTTCTCTCTCAGGCGGAGCATGATAAGCTTGCCAGTGCAGTGCTTGTTACCGATTCTCAGGAGCTTGCAGACGGTGTATCGGTAGAGCTGGAGCGCCAGATTCCTCTTCTTGAGCGCTGTGAGATTGCCAGAGAGTCTATTGATAACAACGGCAAAATTATTGTTGCAGATAGCCTCAGCGCTGCCATTGAGATTGCCAATGAGATTGCACCGGAGCATCTTGAGCTTTGTGTAGATAATCCATTTGACTATCTTGATTCAATCCGCCATGCGGGCTCAATCTTCATGGGCAAAAACTGCCCCGAGGCGCTGGGCGATTATATGGCAGGGCCCAATCACACCTTGCCCACCAGCGGCACGGCAAAATTCTCAAGCCCTCTGTCGGTAGATGATTTTGTCAAGAAAACCCAGTATACCTATTATACAAAGGATGCACTCAGCAGAGTGGCAAGAGATGTAGAATATTTTGCGACCAAAGAAGGTCTTACGGCACATGCCAAAAGCGCCGTAATACGTATAGCCGAAAGAGAATAATCCGAACCCGCCTTAAACAGCGCAATTTCGGCATCTTTCGGTTTGTCATCTTCGCAAGGAGTCAGCCTTGCTTCATCTTCTGCACCAAAATCTATCTGAAATTTCATCTGTTTAAGGTCAGAGAATTTTCAAAGTGAGGATTTTTGGTTGCGCAAGGCAAAAACGCAGGTAATCCTTGGCGGATTACCGAGTATTTTAACGTAGCGAAAGCGAAAATCCTCCTTTGAAAATCGTGGTTCGGATTATTTTCTTTCGGCTAAGTGAAAGTGAGTGATAAATTTGAGCAGATTTTTCAGCAGTAAATACAATTCCCTTGAGCCATATACTCCGGGCGAACAGCCCAAGGATGTTCAGTATGTGAAGCTCAATACAAACGAATCCCCCTTTGCTCCGTCACCGAGAGCGGTTGAATATGCGGCAAAGGCGGCGCAAAGCCTGCAGCTTTATCCTGACCCTGAGTGCAGAGAGCTTACTCAAAGGATAGCCGATTATCTGGGACTGGATTTTGACCAGGTGCTTGTGACAAACGGCTCTGATGAAATACTGAATTTTGCATTTATGGCATTCTGCGACGAAGACCATCCCGCAGTATTTCCCGATATAAGCTACGGCTTTTATCCCGTTTTTGCACAGCTTAACGGTATTCCGTATACCGAGCTGCCTTTGAGGGATGATTTTACTATTGATGCGGATGAATACTGCGGCATCGGCAAGACAATCATTATTGCCAATCCAAATGCTCCCACAGGTATAGCACTTTCAACGGATGAGATTGAAAAAATAGTTAAATCCAATCCCGACAGCGTTGTTGTAGTGGATGAAGCCTATGTGGATTTCGGCGGCGAAAGCTGTATAAAGCTTATAAATAAATATGACAATCTTTTGGTAACACAGACATTTTCCAAATCCAGATCCATGGCAGGAGCCCGTCTTGGTTTCGGAGCCGGCAGCAAGGAGCTTATCCGCGACCTTAACACCATAAAATATTCTACCAATCCATACAATATCAACAAAATGACAATGGCGGCTGGATTAGGTGTTATGGAGGATGAGGAGTATACGCAAAAAAACTGCCGTACCATTATCGAAAACAGAGAATGGACGGAGGAACAGCTCCGCAGCCTGGGCTTTGAGACAACTGTTTCAAAGACAAACTTTGTGTTTGCAAAGCATTCGGAGATAAGCGGAGAGAAGATATATACATATCTTAAGGAAAACGGTGTTCTTGTGCGTCATTTTTCCAAAGAGCGCATATGCGAGTACAACCGTATCACTGTGGGAACACGTGAACAAATGGAGATTTTTATAGACAAGATAAAACTTTTGTTGGAGGAAAACTGACATGAGAGTTGCTCAGATAGATAGAAAAACTGCAGAAACAGACATTTGTCTCAAAATAAATATAGACGGAAAGGGCGAGTCAAAAATCGCTACAGGCTGCGGCTTTCTCGATCATATGCTTGTGCTCTTTGCTAAGCACGGACGCTTTGACCTTGAGGTGAGCTGCAAGGGCGATATTGAGGTTGACTACCACCACACTGCCGAGGATATAGGCATTTGCCTCGGCAAGGCGTTTGCTCAGGCTCTCGGTGACAAAAAGGGTATAGTGCGCTACGGCAGCATGATTCTCCCTATGCACGAAAGCCTTATCCTCAGTGCGGTTGATTTTTCGGGAAGAAGCTTTCTTGCCTTCGGACTGGAAATCCCCGCGTCAAAAGTGGGAGATTTTGATACCGAGCTGGTGGAGGAATTCTGGCTTGCTTTTGTCAGGAGCGCAGAGTGTAATCTGCATATAAAGCAGCTTGCAGGAACAAATTCACATCACATTATCGAAGGAGCATTCAAATCCGTTGCACGCAGCTTTAAGCAGGCGGTTGCCATAGATGCGGATTTTGCAGATGAAATACCTTCCACAAAAGGAGTACTTTAATGGTAGCAATAGTAGATTACGGGGTGGGAAATCTTTTTTCACTCAAGAGCTCACTGGAAGCAATTGGCGCCTCTGCCTTTGTGACAAGTGATGAAAAAGAAATAAAAAATGCTGATAAAATCATTCTTCCGGGAGTGGGCGCATTTGGCGATGCGGCAGAGAAGCTGCGCTCAAGCGGTCTTGGCGAGGTTGTTGTGTCTGAGGCAAAAAAGGGTAAGCCTATTATGGGCATATGTCTCGGTATGCAGCTGCTTTTTGACAAAAGCTATGAATACGGCGAGCATGAGGGTCTCGGGCTCATAAGGGGCGAGATACGTCCCATATCCGAGGTTATTGCCAATGACCTCAAAATTCCTCACATCGGCTGGAATGCCCTTGATTTTGTGGGGGAGAAAAGCAGGATTTTTAAGTATATAAGCAACGGAGATTTTGTATACTTCGTTCATTCATACTACGGTGCACAATGTGATGATGTCATAGCTACGTCGGAATACAGCGCACCTCTCACTGCGGCTGTTGAAAGCGGCAATGTTTTCGGTTGTCAGTTCCATCCGGAAAAAAGCGGAAATGTCGGTCTTAACATTCTCAGAGCTTTTTGTGAGCTATAAATTTGAAAGGATATAGAAAAAATGCATATTTTTCCCGCAATAGATTTGTTTGACGGCAAGGCGGTTCGTCTGCTTAAGGGTGATTACAACCAAATGACCGTATACAGCGACAATCCTGCAGAGTTTGCCCTTGATTTTGAAAAACAGGGGGCTAAGTACCTTCACTTGGTAGACCTTGAGGACGCCAAGGACGGCACCACACCAAATATAGATACCGTGGCGCAGATTGTTTCAAAAACCTCTCTGTTTACCGAAATTGGCGGCGGTATCCGCTCTATGGAGGTTATAGACAAATATATGTCCATAGGTGTTGACAGAGTTATACTTGGCACTGCCGCAGTAAATGACAGCGAATTTCTTAAAAAAGCAATCGAGAAATACGGCGATAAAATCGCTGTTGGTGTAGACATTAAGGACGGCTATGTTGCAGTAAAGGGCTGGACAGAAAAATCCGAATACAACTGCTTTGACTTCTGCTCCAAAATGCAGGATATGGGTGTAAAAACTCTTATCTGCACCGATATTTCCAAGGACGGCGCAATGCAGGGCACCAACCATGAGCTGTACAAGGAGCTGAGTGAAAAATTTTCCATGGATATAACTGCATCCGGCGGTGTATCTTCGATGGATGATGTAAAAAGACTTGCAAAGCTTGGTATTTACGGCGCAATAATAGGTAAGGCATATTATACCGGTGCCATATCCATAAAGGAAGCAATTGAGGTGGCAAAATGATTACAAAAAGAATTATTCCCTGTCTTGATGTAAAAAACGGCAGGGTTGTAAAGGGTGTAAATTTTCTCGGGCTTTCGGATGTATCATCACCGGTAGAGCTTGCAAAATTTTACAGCGACAACGGAGCCGATGAACTTGTGTTTTATGATATCACAGCCTCGGCAGAGGGCAGAGCCCTTTTTACAGACATACTCTGTGAGGTTGCAAGAACAATTTTTATTCCCCTGACCGTAGGCGGCGGTATAAATACTGTTGATGATTTTGACCGGGTGCTCAAATGCGGTGCCGATAAAGTTAGTGTTAATTCGGGCGCTATCAGAAATCCAGATCTCATATATCAGGCGGCAAAGCTTTACGGCGACCAGTGTGTTGTTATCTCTGCCGATGTAAAGCGGGTTGATGGTGTTTTCAGAGTTTTTGCCAAGGGCGGCAGAGAAAACACCGGTATGGAGGCAATTGAGTGGATAAAGCGCTGTGTAAATAACGGAGCCGGCGAGGTTGTGCTCAATTCTATTGATACCGACGGCGTAAAGGGCGGCTTTGACCTTGAGATGCTTGATGCTGTGTGCAATGCGGTCAATGTGCCTGTTATTGCCTCAGGCGGCGCAGGCTGCAAGGAGGATTTTGTAACTCTGTTTAAAACACTCCCCAAAGTAGATGCCGGTCTTGCGGCTTCTATATTCCATTTTGGTGAGGTAAGCATAAGCGATTTGAAGGATACTCTTGCAAATAATAATATTCCCGTAAGAAGATGAAAGGACGAAAAACAATGATAAATATTGATAATCTTAAATTTGATGAAAACGGTCTTATCCCTGCGGTTGTGGTGGATTCCATAACAAAAAAGGTGCTCACCGTTGCATATATGAACAGAGAGAGCCTTGAAATATCTATGGAAAAGGGTCTCACATGCTTCTGGAGCCGCTCCAGAAATGAATTGTGGCTCAAGGGCGAAACCAGCGGCAACTACCAGCATATTGTGTCAATAACTGCAGATTGTGATATGGATGCTCTTACCGTGGTTGTTGAGAAGGAGGGTCCCGCTTGTCATCTGGGCACAGACTCCTGCTTTGAAAACACTCTCTGGGAGAGCGACGAGCGCCATGAATTTTCTCTTGAGGCTCTTATGAAGCTTATCGAAGGCAGAAAGACAGATAAGAAGGAAGGCTCCTATACCACATATCTTTTTGAAAAGGGTATTGATAAAATTCTCAAAAAAGTGGGAGAGGAGAGCACCGAGGTTATCATTGCCGCAAAGGCCGATGACAAAAAGGAGACTGTATATGAGATTGCAGACCTTGCATATCATGTTATGGTGCTTATGATAGAGATGGGCATATCTCTTGAGGATATCCACCGCGAGCTGGCATCACGCCATGTAATTGACCATAAAATCAAGCAGGAGAAAATGACAGAATGATTACTTGTGATTACCATGTGCACACCACCTACTGCGACGGAAAAAGCACTCCGGAGGAGGTTGTAAAATCTGCCATTGCAAAGGGTATGACCGAAATCGGCTTTTCAGGACATTCCTACACTTTTTTTGACGAGAGTTACTGCATGACTAAAGAAGGAACACAGCAGTATATTGCAGAAATATCTGCTCTTAAAGAAAAATATGCAGATAAAATACAAATACTCTGTGGCATTGAACAGGATTATTTTGCCGGTGAAGCAGCAGAGTCCTACGACTATGTTATAGGCTCTGTTCACTATGTAAAGGTGGGAGATGAATACTTTTCTGTAGATCATACCAAGGATATTTTCATTGATATTTCAAAAAAATGCTTTGGCGGTGATTATTACAGCTTTGCGGAAAGTTATTATGAATCTGTCGGTAACCTTGCTTCCGTTCATCCTGATATTATAGGTCATTTTGACCTTATAACCAAGTTCAATGAGAATGGTACATTCTTTGACGAAAGCCATCCCAGGTATATCACGGCATGGAAGGCAGCTGTTGACAAGCTGCTGTCCCATAATATTCCTTTTGAGATAAATACAGGTGCAATTTCCAGAGGGTATCGCATATCGCCCTATCCCTCTGATGATATACTCAGCTATATCAGCTCAAAGGGCGGCAGATTTATTCTTGCAAGTGATAGCCACAGTGCCGATAATTTGCTTTTTGGATTTGATAAAATAGAAGAAAAAATCAAATCCTGCAATATTTTGAAAAATATATGAAATTCGGTATCTAAACTAAACAGTACACAAGTGCTAATCTTAAATTTACTAAATAAAAATGGCATTGCCTTTGAAAAATATCAAGGGACAATGCCATTTTTAGTTTAAACCAAATCAACAATACTATTTGATTTTTCCAGCATCTTATATATAATTGGCGTAATAATTCCGGTAATAATTATTTCCGGTATCATATAAAGTCCGTTATAAAATACTGAATATATCACGCTGAGAGAAGAGGCGGAAAAGCTTTCCATTATTTTTGCACCGATGGCATAAAAGCCCTCCTGAGTGAAAAACCACTCTGCCCATGTGCCAAAGAAGATAGCTCCGGATATTATGTGCATCAGATATCTCAAAAGCAGTGATGTCACAGCGCCTGCAGTAACCGCTGCAGTGTTATTTTTTATTTTTCCTTTAAATATTCCGCCAAAGCCAAGCACTGTATAGGCAAGTATGTAGTCGATTATACATACCAGTATTGCAGACAGAATATTCATCTGACTGTCTCCGGGCATAAAGAATGCCGCCACTGTTTTAAAGCCTGTCACTATTTGCAGGATACTGTATACAAATGCGGAAAACAAGCCCCATTTTGTACCGAATATAAAAGCGATAAGCACAACAGGCATCATTGACGCCAAGGTTATGCCTCCTCCAAAAGGCAGCTGAAAGGGCTGTATATATGACAGTACCACAGCTATGGCAATAAGCATTGCCGATAAAACAATTTTTCTTGATTTCATTTTACATCCTCCAAAAATATAAATTTAAAAGGATATGCCTGCATCCATTGTGTTGTCAGACTGTCGAATAATTCAATTGCCACACAAAAGAGCCATTCAGGGACGGTGGCAGTCAGATGCTTTGCATCCTTTTTGCATGGAAAATCCTGATTTTCTGTGCAAAAAGCGCCCCGTCCCTACAGAATGGCGAGCAAAATCACGAATTATTCGACAAGCTGACGTCCCCACATCCGTGCGAACAAAATCATTAATTATTCGACAGTCTGACATCCCAATTCTGCAAGGATGTTAGAGTGTGTTTTTTGTGTAGAATTGCTTCATATATTTTCCATACTTGAAAAATTCCACCAGATGATGAAAATTTTGCAAGCTACAAAAAACACGCCCCAACATTCGGGTAAGGTTCGTAAAACAGTTAAAGCCAAGCTGCATCTTACAGCTTGGCTTTTATCGTTGTTCGCACTACATTGCAGATCGCTATGTATAGAAGTGCGCCCTTACTGTCCGACAAATTGGAATTTGTTGCTCCGTCAAACTGAAATTTTCTGTTGATTTGCAAAATTGGAATTTATCCTATTGATAAACCCAATTCATATGCTTCGTTTAATGCTTCGTTTCCCTCAATATCTCCTTTATCTTTAACCCCCCTTACAAGAACCATGCCTACATCCTCCAA
>JAFUPN010000013.1 GCA_017481205.1 Clostridia bacterium
ATGTTTTACTGCAAAAATGTCACCTTCAGCGGCTATACCGTCAAAGACAGCGCAAACTGGGCGCATGCCATATTTTACAGCGAAAACATATCTGCAAATAATGTTACCGTGCTTGCAGGTCACGACGGTATACATGTAACTGTGTGCAAAAATATAATTATAGAAGATTGCAATTTCTACACCGGTGATGACTGTGTAGCAGGCTTCAGCAATGTTAATGTTACCGTCAGAAACTGTGTGATGAATTCTGCCTGCAGTGCAATGAGATTTGGCGGCACCAATGTGCTTGTAGAAAAATGTCATATGTACGGCCCTTGCAAATATCTTTTCAGAGGCAGTTTGACACCGGAGGAGAAGAAAAACGGCATAAAGCCGTCACTTGAGGGTCACAGAAACAATATGCTCAGTGTGTTCACCTATTATTCGGATTTTTCTGTTCCGGTGGATTATCAGCCCGGCAATATTATAATCAAGGATTGCAAAGTAGACAATGCCGACAGATTCCTTCATTATAACTACTCCGGAAATGAACCCTGGCAGAAACACAAACCCCTTGAGTCAATACGCTTTGAAAATATAACAGCAACGGATATCAGCATGCCTCTTACCGCATACGGTGACAAGGATATACCAGTAACCGTTGAATTCAGAAACATGGATATCTCTATCCGTAAGGGCTATGAACATATCGACTTTATGCATGTGGCATATTGCAAAAGCATAAAGCTTGATAATGTTAAGATTGACAACTTCAAGGGTGATGCTCTTATCAAATCCTGGGCGCTTGGCGGAGATTTGGAGATTAACAATCTTGTTTGCGATATTAATGAGAGTAAATATATTGTAGAAGCTAAAGAAGAATTTATATGCAATCCGATATAATGTGCATTGTATCAGAAGAAGGATGGATATATGATAATCAATATTGATAATATTATAAAGGATATTTATACTGCAGTAATGGCTCACCAGCTGAGAGAAGGCGAGTTTGCCTGCTGGCTGTGGCAGGATGAGAATAATTCCCGTGAGCTTGGGATAAACGAATACGGTTGTGCCGATGCGGCAAATCTGCTGTATACCATAGGTGAGTTTCCATCATCTGCAGAGAACCGAAGCAAGTGGATATCAGCCCTGCAGGGACTTCAGAATCCTGATAACGGCTTGTTTACAGAAGCCACTCACCATCCCATACATACCACTGCACATTGTATTGCCGCTCTTGAGCTGTTTGACGTAAAGCCCTTGTATCCACTTAATGGTCTCAGTCAGTATGCAACTCCTGAAGGACTCATCGGGCTTCTTGAAAGTCTTGATTGGGTAGGCGACCCATGGGATATGTCTCACAGAGGTGCGGGCATATATGCAGCGATGAAGCTTTCCGGCAGTGTGGATGACAAGTGGTGTGAAACATATTTTGACTGGCTGTGGGAAAATGCTGATGAAAAAACCGGCTTCTGGCGCAAGGGTGCAGTAGATGGCGACTCACCGTATGTGGCTCATATGGCAGGTACCTTCCATTATCTGTTTAATCATGAATATGCCCGCAAACCCCTCAGGTATCCTGATAAGGTTATAGATACCTGTCTGGAGCTTTATACCAAAAATGACCTTACTGCAGATTTTGGACGCAGATTCGGCTTTGCTGAGGTTGATTGGGTATACTGTATTACCCGTGCAAGCCGACAGACACCTCACCGCTATGAGGAATGCCGCAAGGCTCTCATCAGCTTTGCAAAGGATTATATTGACTATATAAACAGCATAGATGCAATGACGGATGACGGCTTTAACGACCTTCACGGTCTGTTTGGCACCTCATGCTGCCTTGCAGAGCTTCAGCAGGCTCTTCCCGGCATGATAAGAAGCTCAAAACCTCTTAAATTAGTGCTTGATAGAAGACCGTTTATATAAATAATATAATAAACCGCATAAAAAGGTGTTGACGACAAGCGAAAGATATAAAAGATGTGCACAAAATGCACCAAATGCACAAAATGATATGTTGACAATGAGTATTGGCATATGATATAATTTTATATGATAGAACAGTTATAATCTTATGCAAAAATTGTCAAATGGCTCGGTAAGCAACAGTGGAGTTCGTCGATGGAGAATACGAATTTGACAACAACGAGATACATGGAGGTGAATAAACGACATATTATTCAGTAAAAAGCACAGAGCTTTTCGGTATGATGTTAATTATACCCAGTGCAAAACGGAATTTTTGCAAAAATCTATTTAGAAAAGAAGGGATTTAAGTGAAACTAAAAAAGATGTTTGCCTCAATTATTTGCATAGCAATGATATTGAGCACAATGGTGCCGGTTGCATTTGCAGACGGTGAGGTTGCCGAGGTAAACGGTGTGGCTTATACTACACTTCAGGCTGCAATCGATGCTGCTTCAGAAGGACAAACAGTAAAATTACTTACTGACGTAACTGAATCAGAGATTGTTATCGGCGAAAAGAGTAACGGAAAGAATATTAATCTTGATCTGGATGGTCATAAAATAACCTGCAATGAGGTTCCGACGGAAGAAAACACATATGTTTTTGCTATCAGTGTAAATTCAAGTGTTGTTTCAATCAAGAACGGAACTATTGAAACCTTTTCCGGTGTCGGCGGTATTGAAGCGACATATCCCGGATGTGTTGTTACTCTTGATAATCTCACTGTTGCTTGTAAAGGTGAAAGTGATTATAACAAAGAATGGAACAGCTCTGCTGTCAGCACAGCTGCCAAAGCTGAGATTGTTATCAACAGCGGTAACTATTCTTCTGAACGTAGTGCTGCCATCATATTAAAAAACACCGGTGGTAATGTAACTGTTAACGGCGGTACTTTCAGCACAGGACACCTTGGTGATATCAGCGGTGCTGCACGTATTGATGGTACCTGGAGTGGTGATCCGATTACACATCTTACAATCAACGATGGTGTTTTTGAGGGTTATTGGGCATTCAGAAGCACAGGACCAGTCAATGATGTAGTAATAAATGGCGGTACATTCAACGGCATGATTGATTCTCAGTATGGTGTAATCGCAATCAATGGCGGTACATTCAATGGAAATGCAGTTCAGGCAGGCGGTCATCAGAATAAATATGCCATCTCCGGTGGTACATTTATTGATGATGTAAGTAAATATACAACAGAAGATGTTTATGCTGTAAAGGACGAAAACGGCATTTATGTTATAAAATCTTATGTGGCTGATGTTGACGGACAAAAATATAAGACCCTTACCGAAGCAATTGACGTTGCAGATGAAAATGATACAGTTACTGTTATAGGAGATGCTTCTGACGAAGCTATCAGTATTTCTAAAAGTATTACTATCATATCTGATGAAGCAAACAAGGCAACCCTGAATAATGTTGCAATAACAATGAATAAAAACGGTATTGATGTGACTGTAAGCAATCTTAAGTTTACAGGCATTTCATACATAAATGCACATATGGGTGCTTCTCTTACTGTGACAGGAGTAGAAGCTGATGTTACACATACCAAAGTTGTAAACGGAAGAGCAGCATTTATCGTAACAGGCGGCAATGAAGACTCAGTCAACGGCTTAAAGCTTGTTGTTACAGAAAATGTTATCGTTTCTTCTGAGGGCAATAACCCCAATGGTGATACTTACACCACTGCTATTTTCGGATGGCGTTATCTTGCAGATGGAACAACCATCACAGGTAACACATTCGGCAGTGAGGAAAAACCATTATACTTTGTTGCAGTTAAGCTTATGAATGCTATGCACGGCTCAACCTTTACTGTTGCAAATAATACAGTATACGGTTCTAACGAGAAATTCAACTTTAAGGCTTTTGACTTCTATCAGAACTGCTCACGTGACAATGAATATACTGTTATTTCAAATAATAATGTTATAAATGTAGATGTTGTACCAAACGACTATTATTACTGCGCATTTTACCTCGAAGGTAGTGGCGGTACCAATCTGATAATGCTCGATAACGGCACAACCATAAACGGTGAAGCTGTTACAATGGACGATATTAACATAAATGGTTTGCCTGCTAACTATGACAAGTTCTACGGAATAAACGTTACACTTGACAGTGAGGGCAAGGTAAATGGCGGTATATTGTCTGCAATACCTGCAGATAAGTACATCGCTGACGGATTCGAGATAGAAGTGTCTGTCAGTGGTGATATTCATGTAATCGAAAGTGTACTTCTTGTTGATGAGATTGAAGTTAAGTTTGCATTGGTTTACGAAGCAGAAGGCGAAAAGCTTTACAACATCAATCTTACAGCAGGAGAAAGTACAATCAACAGACTCAACTCTGCTGACCTTACCTTTATCCTTACTCAGTTTGATGGTGCAAATGAATTTGAAATCATTGCATCCAACGAAGAAGTTGCTATAAACCCTGTTAACAACAGCGATGTAAGATATGAATTTCACTACAAGAATAAAGATGTTAATGTTTCATCTGATACAAATGCAACTATCACAATCGGTCAGGTTAAATTCACAGGATATGGTAAATTTAACTTTGCTGTAGATACAAGTGCTACCACAAATGCGGCTCATGCTACAACACTCTTTGATAATATCGTAGACACATTTGTTCCAAATGGAGATATTGCAGCAGGCGAAGGAGAGCTTGATATAACCAACAGCATAATTACAGGTGCTGAAATAGCAGTTCCCAAGCGTGACCTTACAATCAATGTAAGCTTCCCCAATGCTATTGAAGCAAACAGTAAGGATTATCAGAATATGAAGATTACAGTAACAGGTCCCGAAAGCTACAAGAAGGTAATCTACCTTTCAGACGGTAAGGATGGAGAAAATCTTCAGACAGCTTCAAACGGTGTTGTTTACTATGCAGAAACAATTTCCGGTGAGCTCACACTCAATACTCCTTACACCGTAACAGTAGAGGGTGCAGGTTACAGAACAGCTAAGTACACAGTATCCATGACAGAAGATAAGAATCTCTACTTCTGGAACAACGTAATGGATAACGCACAGCCTGTAGAAATATCTGCTTCCGGTGTTGAAAAGCACGAGCAGACAGTTAACTTCCTGGCAGGTGATATTGTTAAGGACAACAACATCAATGTATACGACCTTTCTGCGGTAGTATCATACTTCGGCGAAATCGACCTTGATGCAGACAATAAGCCTGAATATGCTAAGTATGACCTCAACAGAGACGGTAAGATAGACTCCAAGGACGTAGCTTACGTTCTTGTTTCATGGGGTAACTGATCCATTAAAATTGCAATATACACAAAAAGCGCTCCGACCAGGGCGCTTTTTTGTGTATGCTATAGTTTTGACTTGTTAAAAGGTGCCGGGTATGTTATAATGATATCAAAGGAGCTGACAATATGAACTTAAAATACAATACTGTTATTTTCGACCTTGACGGAACGATTTTAAATACTCTTGACGACCTTGCGGCAAGTGTTAATTTTGCCTTGGAAAAATGCGGATATCCTCTGCGCACTACAGATGAAGTTCGTCAATTCGTGGGCAACGGCATAGGCAAGCTTATGGAGCGTAGCGCCCCTGAGGGAACCGGCAGTGAAGAACTTGCAAAATATCATGAGATTTTTACTGCTCATTACAAGGTTCACTGTGCCGACAAAACATGCCCTTATGACGGCATTGCCGAGCTTATAAATAAATTGCGTTCCCTTGGCTGCAGGACTGCAGTTGTATCCAACAAGGCAGATTATGCCGTAAAATCCCTTTGCGAGGATTATTTCCCCGGGATGCTGGATATGGCTGTAGGGGAGAGAGATGGCATCCGCAGAAAACCCTGTCCCGACTCTGTAAATGAGGTTATGGAAAGTATAGGAGCAGACAGAGCCAACACCCTTTATGTGGGCGACTCCGATGTGGATGTGGAGACAGCAAAAAATGCCGGGGTGGACTGTGCGGCAGTAACCTGGGGCTTTCGCAGCAGAGAATTTCTCATAGAGCACGGCGCTGAAACAATTGCAGAAACTGTTGAGGAGCTGTATAAAATCATAGTTGGTTAAATTGCATAAAATGCCGGTTTCCTGCTTTTGTCCTTTGGGAATATTGCGGAAATATGCTGAGTTTGTGCGTAAACAACAAAAAAAATATTGACTTTTCGGCAAAATGGTGGTATTATTCTATAGTGTAGGAAAGGAGATGAATCGGATGTATTCATATGAGAACAAATCAAATATGAATTGGTCAGCTGCAGATATGTTTGCGGTTTGTTTTTCATGTGCAAAAAATGCGTCTGAATATTCATCTGTTAACAGAATTTTCGGTACTGTCCTTATGGCAGTGCCTTTTTTTGTGTTTACCGCTATTATTTGCCTTATTAACATAAACATTATTATGGGCCTACTGATTGCCCTTATAATTATCAGTATCGCAGTGCATTGCTGCTGTGTCAGTAAACTAAAGGGTGCGGTTACAAATACCAGCGCATGAGTTTTTCACTATGACATACGGCGGCTTTGCTTCAACAGTAAAGCCGTTTTTCTATGTATTTGCTATATAAAGATTATATAAAGAAAGGAAGTGAGGGGAGTTGGAAATCTTTGATTTTCATACGCATATTTATCCCGCAAAGATATCTCAGAAAGCCGTAAAAAGCGTCAGCGACTTTTACACTCTTGAGATGGACGGCGACGGCACGTCGGAAAATCTGCTGAGTCAGGGCTCACGGTACGGTGTAAGCGGATATCTTGTAAATTCGGTGGCGGTTGATGCATCACATGTAGAAACCATCAATAATTACATAGCCTCCGAATGTGTGAAGCATAAAGAATTTTATGGCTTCGGAACAATGCATGCAGCATACGCAAACAAAATCGACGAGCTGGAAAGAATGGTGAGCATGGGACTAAGGGGTGTGAAAATCCATCCGGATACACAGCGGTACAATATGGATGACCGTAGGATGGATGAGGTTTACGACTACCTGTCACAGACCGGACTGCCTATACTTATTCACTGCGGCGACTACAGATATACCTGTTCTCATCCAAAGCGTTTAGCCACTGTTCTTGACAAATTCCCCAAACTTACGGTTATCGGAGCGCATTTCGGCGGATGGTCTCTATGGGACTTAGCGTTGGAATATCTTAAAGACCGTAATTGCTATATGGATACCTCAAGCTCATTTTCCATGCTTGGATTGGTAAGGTCTAAGGAGCTTATCAGGATATATGGAGCTGAGAGGATACTTTTCGGCACGGATTTTCCTATGTGGAATCTTAAGGAAGAGCTTGACAATATGGAAAAGTTACAGCTGACTAATGAAGAATACGAGCTTATTTTTCATAAAAATGCAGAAAAAATTCTTAAAATTTAGGAGAAACAGAGATGATTAATATTGACATTTCCGACATTACTTTGAGAGAAGAAGCGAAAAGAGAGGATGTTACCTTAAGCTTTAAAGAAAAAATTGAGATTGCAAAACAGCTTGACAGACTTAATATAAATGTTATTGAAACAGCACCTATCACCAAGGGTAAGACAGACATACTTTTTCTTCACACAATTGCACCTATTATTAAAAACAGCGTAATATGCTGTCCGGTGACAATGAACCCAGAAGAAATCGATATTGCATATGATGCAATCAAAAATGCTGCAAAGCCCCGACTGAATATCATGATTCCCGTATCCACAGTTCAGATGGAGTACCTCAGCCACAAGAAGCCTGCACAGGTGCTTGAGGACACAAAAGCTCTTACCGCAAAGGCAGTATCTGTATGCGGAGATGTTGAGGTATCCTTCCTTGATGCTACCAGAGCAGAGAGTGAATTTCTCTATCAGGCTATTGTCGCAGCAATTGAGAACGGTGCAAAGAACGTTACACTCTGTGACACAGCCGGAACCATGCTTCCAGCTGAATTTGAGGCTTTTGTAAATGCAGTTAGGGAGAATGTTCCCACAACTGAGCAGGTTAAGCTCTCTGTTGAATGCTCCGATGAGCTGAGCATGGCATCAGCTACCGCAGTATCTTGTATCAGAGCCGGTGTTACTCAGATAAAGACCTCAATGGTGCAGGGCTCATGCCCCTCACTTGCTTCAATTGCAAAGACCTTCAAGGCAAAGGCTGATGCACTCGGTATCAGAACAACAATCAATATGACCGTGCTTGAAAACTCCATAAAGAGAATGAATTTTGACGGAGCAGTTACGGTTGTTGCACCTGCTGCAGAAGATGCTTATGAAGAAGAAATCAAGCTGAATGCATCCGACGATATAAACACTGTGAGAATGATTGTTGAAAAAATGGGCTACGAGCTCAGCGAGGATGATATGAAAAGAGTGTACGATGAATTCGTAAAGCTCAGAAAGCAGATTGGCTCCAGAGAGCTTGATGCAATTATTGCCAGTGTAACAATGCAGGTTGCTCCCACATATAAGCTCAAGAGCTACGTAGTAAACAACGGCAATATTATCACTCCCACCGCACAGGTTGAGCTGGACTATAGGGGCGAGCCAAAGCAGGGCTTCTGCATAGGCGACGGTCCTATAGACGCTGCTTTCCTTGCAATCGAGCAGATTACAGGTCACCACTATGAGTTGGATGATTTCCAGATTCAGTCCGTGACAGAGGGCAGAGAGGCAGTGGGCTCTGCTATAGTAAAGCTTCGCTCCGATGGCAAGCTTTACTCAGGCAAGGGTGTTTCCACTGATATTATCGGAGCAAGTATCAATGCCTATATAAACGCGTTAAACAAAATCTGCTTTGAGGAGGAATAAGCCATGAATTTGTGCTTTTCAACCAACAGATGGAACAACTTCCGCATAAGCGACTTTTTTGACATTGCACGTCGCTACAAATTCAATGGAATTGAAATCCATAATGTTGATGAGATTATAGACGAAAATGTATCGGAGATTTATCACAAGCTTATTGAATATGATATCAGGATTTCCTGTATCGACCTTGTGACAGATGTTTCCGAGGACAGCGAAAAGGCTTTTTCGGAGCTTAAAAAGTGCATAGATGTGTGTACAAAGCTCCGTGTTCCTTATATAAGAATGAAGGCGGCAACAACCGATGTAAATGCTTTTCTTGACAAGGCGCTTCCCGTTGCCGTGGAAAATAAAATTGTTATCCTGGTTGAGACAGTCGGTGCCTATGCCGACACAGCAAGACTCCGCGACCTGCTTGAAACCTATGCAAGCGACAATCTGGCTGCTCTGTGGGATTTGCACTATCCTTACCGTGTCAACAACGAAACTCCGGATACAACCATCAAAAACCTTGGCGCATATGTTCGCCATATCCACATGAAGGACTCCGAGAGTGCTCAGGAGCACAGCCTCATGGGTGAGGGTACACTTCCCGTTGACCAGTTTATCAATGCACTCCGCTCCATCAACTACGACGGATATATGTCTATTGAGTGGGACCCTATGTGGTACAGTGAAATTGATGACCCCGACATTATCTTCCCTCACTTTGTGAGCTATATGTCAAGATACACTGATATTTCAAGAAAAAAGACAACTCTTTATGAAAACAACAGAGGAACAGGAAATTTCATTTGGAAGAAAAATTCTCTTATCGACCTGACCTTCTCTCAGGTGCTTGACAAGACGGTTGAAGAGTTTCCCGACCAGTATGCATTCAAATATACAACACTGGATTATACAAGAACCTACAGCGAATTCCGTGACGATGTAGATACCTTCGCAAGAGCGCTTATTGCTATGGGTGTAAAAGCAGGAACCCATGTCACCGTATGGGCTACCAACGTGCCTCAGTGGTACATTGCTTTCTGGGCTACCACAAAAATCGGCGCTGTATTGGTTACTATGAACACTGCATACAAAATTCACGAAGCAGAATATCTGCTCAAGCAGTCAGATACACATACACTTATTACTATAGACGGCTACAGAGATTCAAAATACAGCGAGATTATCGCCGAGCTTTGCCCCGAGCTGGAAAACACAGTATCAGGCGAGCCTCTCCATTCAAAAAAGCTTCCCTTCCTGCGCAATGTAATCACAGTCGGCTACAGCCAGAAGGGATGTATGACCTGGGAGCAGGCAATAGCAAAGGCAGATAGTGTGCCTCTCTCTGAGGTATACAGAAGAGCTGCAAGGGTTAATGTAAACGATGTATGTAATATGCAGTACACATCAGGTACCACCGGCTTCCCCAAGGGAGTTATGCTTACTCATTATAATGTAGTAAACAACGGTAAATGTATCGGTGACAGAATGGATCTTTCCACTGCAGACCGTATGATGATTCAGGTGCCCATGTTCCACTGCTTCGGCATGGTGCTGGCGATGACAGCAACCATGACCCACGGCGGCACACTTTATCCCCTGCCTTATTTCTCACCCAAGCCGTCGCTGGCTTGTGTAAATCAGGAAAAAATTACCGCATTCCACGGTGTGCCCACCATGTTTATCGCAATGTTGGAGCATCCTGATTTTGAAAAGACAGATTTCTCACATATGAGAACAGGTATCATGGCAGGCTCACCCTGTCCTGAGGCTGTAATGCAGGAAGTTGTAAACAAGATGAACATGAAGGAAATCACCATTGTTTACGGTCAGACAGAAGCTTCTCCCGGCTGTACCATGAGCAGTACTGACGACAGCATCGAGGTGCGTGTATCCACAGTGGGAAGAGCGCTTCCGGAAATTGAATGTAAGATTGTTGACCCCGAGACCGGCGAAGACCTGCCCGATAATGTAACAGGTGAATTTGTCGCTAGAGGCTACAATATAATGAAGGGCTACTACAAGATGCCCGAAGC
>JAFUPN010000014.1 GCA_017481205.1 Clostridia bacterium
AGTTACATGTATACCGTCGTGACCTGCAAGCACGGTAACATTATTTGCAGATATGTTTTCGCTGTAAAATATGGCATGCGCCCAGTTTGCGCTGTCTTTGACGGTATAGCCGCTGAAGGTGACATTTTTGCAGTAAAACATGCCTATACAGTGAGGACCTCTGTAAAATTCCTCCCCGTTTTCATCAAAGCAGTCACTGCCATCCAGAAAAGAGCCTTCCTCGCCGATAATGGAAATATTTTCGGCATAAAATGCGCGGATAAGAGCATTATTCCAGCTGCTTCCGGCAAGTCTCATAAAATCATAATCCCCATCGAGATTTTTTTTGAATTCTGCCATCATCCAACGTGAATCTGTCACGTATTCATCCATGGGTTCAAGCTTGTCATTTCGGTAAGCATAGTAATCCGCAGGGTTCTTGCTACCCTTTAAGCCTGCATTTTTCATAAGATGCAGGGTAATATTGGAGCGGATTCTGACACCGCCTGTCATAAACACTCCTTCCGGTACAACAACCTCACCACCGCCGAGTTCAAAGCATTTGTCGATGGCAGATTGAATTTTCTCGGTCTGCAATTCCGGCACATTGGGTACCGCACCGAAATCCAATATATTAACAATATTCTTAGCCATAATTAATCCTCCGTATAGAATAATACATCTCCGCCATTCAATCGTATAAGAGCTTCCAGCAAATAGAAATCTCCGTATATCAGCGGAATATGTATGTTGTCCTGACCGCAATGGTACATACCGCTGCAATTTTGCAGAATCGCCTGATCGTCTTTGGTAAAATCACAGTTGTTGTAAAGTATATTCATAAGGCGATCTACACATTTGCCGTAAAATTCCTTTTCGTCCCCGGATACGTACTTCATTATCTCCAGAAGTCCGCAAGCACATATTGCCGCCGCACTGGTATCCTGATATGCAGGCTCCTTTGGCTGGGCAAAATCTATGGGAATGTATTCTTCATTCATATGGTCAATAAAATATCCGGCAACCCTTTTTGCTGTATCAAGATATTCCTGCTTGCCCGTATAGTGATATGCCATGGCAAAGCCGTATATCGCCCATGCCTGACCTCTTGTCCATGCTGAACCTACCGCATATCCCTGACCGGCGGGAGTAGCTACGACATCACCTGTCTCGGAATCAAAATCCACTATATGATTGGACGAACCGTCCGGGCGGATAAAGTGCTTTATCACAGTGTCGGCATGAATGTTTGCAATCTGTCTGAATCTGGGATCCTCTGTTTCATTGCTCGCCCAATAGAGAAGAGGGAGATTCATCATGCAGTCGATGATTGCATATCCTTTTTTGGAAACATCTCCGTCTATATACGGATTGTCATCCCAGGCTCTGATATATTTTGCCACAGGATTGAATCTGCCTGCGAGAAGTGTTGCGGCACGGATGGCACGGTTCTTTGCAGTTTCGTCTCCGTCGATTATATTTTCGGCAACGGCTGTACACAAAAACTGAAATCCAAGGTCGTGAGAAATCTCGATAAATTCCTTCAGAACTCTGTCAACGTTGTCACCGGAGGCTTTTCCTGTTTTCTTATACTTATCATCCTTGGTAAGTCGGTACATATACCACATAATGCCGCCGTAAAATCCCGCGGTCCAGCTGTGATATGTGACTTTACAATTTTTGTAAAGTCCGTCTATAGTGCTGTAGGGATAGACAAAGTCTACTTCATCTGCCACCCACGAAAGCTTGTCCTTTACCTTTTCCAGAAATTCACTGTACGAGATATTCATTTTATTCTCTCCTTTAATATATAGATGTTTCTATAAAGCAATAATTATCATCCCAGCTGGGCATCATGTCCGCTCTCCAGTGCCACATACTCTTGCCCGGAAGAAACGACGAAGGACGAACACTGTAGCTCTCCCCCTCTTCCAGGTGATGAGGACCCAGGAGATTGCGCAGATTGTTGACTAATGTAAGCTCAACAGTATTTTCTCCCGCTTTGAGATATCCGCTCAGGTCAATTTCGCAATTGCTCCACACCTCTGTGCACACCTTTGTTCCGTTTACACTGATATGAACTCCGTTGAAACCGTGAGTTGCAAATGCAAGACTGCGGTCTGTGCCGTCGATGTTGAATTTTTTTGCAACAGTGAGCTTGCCCGCAAAGAACGGGAATCCCTGCTGTTCTATATTCTGAAGTTTAACAGATGCAGGGAATTTATCAAGAACAAAATCACCTGTGTATCTGACAGCGTGCTTATCGAGCTCTGCAAAACCGCCGTCTGTTCTCACACCAAAGTCACCTGTAATGTATATGGACTCTATCTCCATGTCATATGTAAACTTATTTCTTTCGCTTGCATATTTTGCAGCTTTTTCCATACTGTCATAGGTCTTTGCGGATTGAGCAAATCTGCAGTTGAGTTCTATTGTATTTGTACCCTTATTTACAAAAGCAGATATATTGGTCTTTCTGAAGGAAGCATCACGGAAATACCCTTCATCACAGAACTCAACATCTTTGCCGTTGATTCTGAAGGTAAATACCTCGGGAATTTCGCACGCCATGCACATATTGTCCGGAACATATTCCACATCAACTTCATAAACAATCTTTATATCCACCGGTCTTTTTAACCTGCATGCCATTTCCTGAACTGCCGCCACGGGAATATGACTTCCAACACATTCCCCGTCAAAATAACAGTCGCAGTAATCGAGAGTAATTGCGTTTTCGCTTGCTGTGACAATATTCCAATCACCATCAAGCTCCAGTGGTGTAAGCATCTTTGGCTCATGCACTTGGTGCGGCTTATTCTTGTATTCAAGCACAACCAGACTGTCCATGGGAGCAAAGGCATAATCTCTTGAAAAGCTCTCGGTACAGCCTGTTGCAATAACCAGCTTATCGCCATCTACGTTGATATGGGCATTCTGTGCTTCCTTGGTGCTGTTCACAAAATAATGCATATCAAAATCATCAAAGCTACGTTTGAGATATGTTATATTTTCGTTATCTGTCACAGGGTTTTCCTCTGCCATATCGGGAGTTATAACCTTGCCTCCGTTTGCACGGAATTTTTCAAGCAGGAGCTTGGTGTTGTCCAGCAGGTCAATATGCTCGGGAAGCACAATCGTGCTGTACTCCATTTCACCTATAACAAGCTTGTTTCCTTTAACGGAGCCGTGACGTTCCATAAGAATTTCGTCGCCAAGGTGGAACTGTATATGTTTTTTCTCCAGGCTATCTATAACATTGAAATAGTCAAGCTGAAATTCTTTAAGACCTACGCACTCGCCGGCATCAAACAGAATCCACACACTGGTCTGCGGGTGCAGAAGGAGTGTATCACAAGCATTTTTGCCTTCTGCCACAAGCATACCCACTCTGGATACAGACTCCACAAAAACCTTGTATTCATCCCACCAGGGCTGCTGATAGTACATAGCGGGGGGATAGTCTCTCTTGCGGATTCCTCTGAGCGAATAGCCCTCCAGGTGAGGACAAAGAAGATTGATACCGCGAACCATCTGCCATTCGTATATACGTCTGAGTTCACTGAAGCTTACACCATGACCGCAAAGGGCAAAGCTTTCACTAAGAATCTGCTTTTTGCCTGTCTGAGCCGCCGCAGATGCCACCTGCAAGCTGATAAGAGGTCTTGTTATATCACGTCCCAGCCAGTCAATGCCCGGGATATGAAAATACTCATAATGAGGCATACACGCACCGTTGGAGGTAACCTGAGCTCTCATGGTCGTTTCTGATATCAGATGTCCCGTAAACTTGAAGCCGTATTCCTCACATCTGTCATAAATCTGTTTAAAGTAGCTTTCGGAAAAGAGCTTGGTGATAAGTCGCCAGAATTTCTTTCTGGTTTCTTTATAATCACCTGTCGGCTGATACAGCTCAATAAGACGAGGGTACAAATCCTCTCCGTACTCCTTTGAATACGCATCGGGAAGAGCATTGCTCCAGGGAATCCCGTTCTGAGAAATCTCGGGTTCATCGGTAAAAACACCCTCAAGGCTGCTGCCAAAGCGTTCGTAATATTCCTTGTAAATCTCGTCTATAAACTTCTTTACAACCTTTTTGTCAAGAATGTCTACATAAAACGGATTAACATCATAATAAAAATGAATTCCCGAGCCGTTATAGACGGTACGGGGAGTATCCTTCTCTCCGGGCTCCATGCGAAGATACTTCTGCTGATATTCTTCGCCGAGTCCGTTTACAACACCGCCGCCAAATCCGCTGGGCCAGCCGTTTTCATCGTATGCCCAGGCAGTCATGCCCAGCTTCTTGCCGCTTCGTATGCCTTCGGCTATATTTTCAAACCATTCCTCTCCCATATACTCGGTCTGCAACCCTCCTCGGGCGTGCATGAAATAGCCGCCGATACCTACTTCTTTCATAAGCCCGGTCTGACGCCTTGTCTCAGCGGTATTTAATTTTTCATTCCACGACCAGAACGGAATAGGTCTGTATTTATTGGGTGGGTTCTTTATAGTGCTGATATCCATTAAAACTGTCCTCCAATTCTGTTAATCCTGCATTTGGCTGAATTTTTTATTCCATTATATCACATAAAAGAATATTTAAAACCCCTAAAATTCAAACAAAAATCCACTAAATTAAACCAAAAATTTTACTTATTATATAGTATCACAAAAAATTCCTTGTAAACTGTTTTATCTGTCCTTTCTGTATTTTAGCGGTGCTTTGCCATACTTCGCAGTAAACATCTTTGTCAGCTGACCGCTGTCGGAAAATCCACACATATATGCGATATCCGTACATTTCAAATCTGTCGTAACCAGGAGTCTGCGGGCATGGTCCAACCTTTTGCCGATAATGTATTGCTGAGGCGAAATTCCAAATTCCCCGGTAAATAAATGGCGGAAATAATCGGTGCTGTAGCCGGATATTCTCGCTAGAGCAGAAAGAGTTATTCCATGCATGAAGTTTTCGTCAATATATCTGCGGCAATAGGACAAATCTCTGGTTCCGTTTGTTGTGACAGAGGCTTTTCTCTGAATATACGTTATTATCTCACGGATTTTGCAGTCGATTATATCCCTGTATCCGAACTCCTGATTCCTTGTTTCTCTCAGAATATCCTCAAAAAGCTGCTGAGTGTGCCACATATCCGTATACACTCCGTTCTCCACAGGCAAATCTCCCAAAAATCCAAAAAAATACACATTGCCTTTACCGGAATGAGCTTCACTGTGAACTGTTCCTTCAGAATTGACCGTTACTGCCCCGGGATAAAACTCAGACACCCGGTCGCCTATAACCGTCGTACCTCTGCAACCATTGGAATAAAAGACTATTTCGTGACATTTGTGGGTATGGGGAGCAATATCTGTTTTGCCACGCTCGCCTCTTACGGAAAAAACTATTTCCATCGGCATAAAATCACCTCGTTTATAGAATTTTATCATAGGTTAGCAACTTTTTCAACCGATTTATCCAAAAAACTTCCGAATATATATAATATTTTTTATATACGCAATATGATATAATCATCTTATCATATTTCTGAAAGGAATAAAAAATTATGAATAATTACTTAAATAACCTTAATGTACCAAAAGTCAGGATTGACGCAATACTGGACACGGATACATACAATGAAGTTGATGACCAGTTTGCCCTGTGCTATATGCTGGCTTCAAAAGAAAAAATCAATGTAAGAGCTCTTTATGCGGCTCCCTTTTACAACCAAAAATCCACCTCGCCCGACGACGGAATGGAAAGAAGCTTTAAGGAAATACACAAAATACTTGACCTCACCCACCGCGATGACCTCAAGGAAAATACATTCCGCGGCTCACTCACATATCTGAACGATGAGAAAACACCTGTTGTTTCCGATGCGGCAGAGGACCTGGCAAAAAGAGCTATGGAATATTCTCCTGAAAATCCCCTTTATGTGGTTGCAATCGGAGCTATAACCAATGTTGCATCAGCTCTGCTGATTAAGCCGGAAATTGCAAAAAATATTGTTATCGTATGGCTCGGCGGTCACGCACTCCACTACAGCCACACAAGAGAATTCAATATGATGCAGGATGTGGCGGCAGCAAGAGTTGTGTTTATGAGCGGTGCTCCAGTGGTTCAGCTGCCATGCATAGGCGTGGTGAGCGCATTTACCGTATCGACAGTTGAAATTGAGTATTATCTGAAAGGAAAAAATCCTGTTTGTGACTACCTGTGTGAAACTGTGAAGAATGATATAATAAATCTTACAGACTACAAATATGCCGAGGGTGAAGAAAAGCCATGGAAAAAATGTGTCTCCAGAGTTATATGGGACGTAACGGCAGTGGCATGGCTCCTAAACGACAATGACAGACTCATGGAATCACGGCTGGAGCACTGCCCTGTCCCTGAGTATGACGACCGATATGCTGTTGACAAAAGCAGATTTATCCGCTATGTATACAACATCCGCAGAGACGCCTTGGCAAATGATTTGTTTGACAAACTGACAAATGAGGAGAGTTTCAGATGAAAAAAATACTTGTAATAGGCAGTATCAATATGGATATAACCACAGTCACAAGCCGCATGCCAAAAATCGGCGAGACTATCGTTGGCGAGAGCTTTTCCACTCAGCCGGGAGGCAAGGGAGCAAATCAGGCTGTGGCGATTGCAAAGCTTGGCGGAAATGTAAAATTTTTCGGAGCATTGGGCAATGACCTGTACGGAAAGCGTCTTGCAGAAAATTTATCAAGCAACAATGTCGAATTCTGCGGCGTGGTAATCGAAGACATACCAAGCGGCACAGCGGTTATAACAGTTGTTGAGGGCGACAACTGCATTATCCTCAACCCCGGTGCAAATGACTGTGTTACACCGGATATGATAAAGAAAAATGAAAAGCTCTTTGAGGAAGCAGACTATGTGCTTATGCAGTTGGAAATACCCGTTGAATCCGTACTCACAGCGGCAAAGCTTGCCAAAGCCCACGGATGCACCGTAATTGTAAACCCTGCTCCGTATAAGGAGCTGCCCGGGGAAATATATGATTATATCGACATGATTGTGCCCAACGAGCACGAGGCAGAAAGCATGACAGGAATATATCCCGAGGATGAAGAATCCTGCAAAAAAGCAATAGAAGCGCTGCTGTCAAAGGGCATAAAAAGCGCCGCTGTAACTCTTGGCAGCAAGGGCAGTGTATACAGCATGAACGGCAGTCTTGTTTTCACTCCCGCAAAAAAGGTAAAGGCGGTTGACACCACTGCGGCGGGCGATACCTTTATAGGCGGAATGCTCACATATCTTTCTATGGACAAAACCATGGAAGAAGCAGTAAAATTCGGCACAGCGGCATCTGCAATAACAGTAACCAGACTCGGTGCGGCGGATTCCATACCAAGTGCCGAAGAAGTCAGGATATAAATTAAATCACCACGAAAAACAGTAATACGAACCTGCCTGAGACGTCAGACTGTCGAATTATTCAATTGTCGCACAAAAGAGCCATTCAGGGACGGTGGCAGTCGGATGCTTTGCATCCTTTTTGCATGGAAAATCCTGATTTTCTGTGCAAAAAGCGCCCCGTCCCTACAGAATGGCGAGCAAAATCACGAATTATTCGACAGTTCGCAGTTCCCAAATGGCACATTTGCTCAAATCGGTAATAATCCGACAATCTGACGGCGTAATTTTGGTAACTTTCGGCTAAGATGTGCGCTATTTTTCGTCCACCCCAATAATAACAAAACCGTGTAAGGCAAAAATCAAAAACTTGTCTTACACGGTTTTTATCATAATTTATTATGTTTCTTCAACAGCAGAATCATCTGTGGGTATACTGCGTGGATAACCTATAGAATATATATCCACCGCATCTCCATCATAATACTTCACAAATACATAATAACATTCATCGGCAGAATAGTCAGCCATATCAACACCGTTTGAGTCCCATGCTCCCACCTGAACCACAGGAGTAGCTTTATTTACATTATAAGTATACTCATTGGTATTATCCGTTGATTTAAACATACTTTCTCCCGAAGCAGATATATATTCGGGTTCAACTGTAATGATGCCATTGGCATCCAACTCAGAAACATATCCGTATACAAACCCCACATCCTCATCACAGGCTTCAAGATATGATATTACATCTCCATTAAGCGTGAGCTGCTCTCCTTCAAGCTCTGCAACTATAACATATGAAGAAACAAGTCCATCAGCATTTGTATTTGCAAAGAATATATCACCCTTTGAAAGATTGGCATATGCATTGCTGCCGGCTTTTGCAGAGGAATATTCCTCTGTAAATATTGCGGTATTAACCTCCGAAGAAGCATCGGTATAATACATTACCTTAACTGCATCATACTCACCGTACAAAGCTGCTGCGACACTCTCAACATACATAAGACCGCCGCTTGGTGAAAAGGTATCAGTTACATCTAATGCAACAAACAGGCTGTAGCTTCCGTCGCTGCTCTTGGCAGCGGCATAACCTGCGTACAGATTCTGGTCAATAAGACAGCTCATATCAGATACTTTTGATTCATAGGCATCTGACGATGAAATATCAAATACAATTGCACTCTCAGCAAGGGTCTTGCCGTCAATCACATTAGTATCTTTGCTGAATACATCCTTGTTTACAGCATCGGCACCAATAAAATCAATACTGCGGATTTCTCCGGTCGCCGCAAGCTCATATTCAACAATACGTCTGTCTATGTTGCTTTGGTGATCATCTCTTGTCGTAAAATCTGCAAAATAAGAGCTTGTGCCGTCCAGCTCGGAAGATTTCATGGAATTACCGTCAATATATATGTTCTTGTAAAGTGAATATGTATCTATGCCTTCCGAAGTGAGCAGTTTTATTTGCCAGACGGGTTCCATACTTGTGTCAGAATAATTTGTCTGCAAAATATATCCGTATCCGGAGGTAGATACAACATCTTCTGAGCCGCTATCATCGCCGGAGGCAGCTTCTTCAACATCTCCATCAGTAATTACAAAGAATTTCCAGCCGTCATCGGTTTCATCGGCAAGACAACCGGTATATTCATTATTATCAATCAGACTGTCTGCATCCACAGGTTTTGTTTCGTCAGCATCCTCATATGAAACATCAAATACTACTACATCCTCTGTAAGATATTTTCCGCCTATTCTTCCTGCAGGCTTGTTGTATTCCCCGGCGGTAACAAAGTATACAGAGCTTGTATCATTTGCAAAGTTAAGAGTCTTGATATCACCGTTAGCCGCAAGCTCATAGTCTACTATTCGTTTTTCTGCATCATTCATATGTTCATCAACATTGACAAAGCCTGCAAACAAACCGTAATCACTTGTGATATCGCTTGATTTATAACTTGTTCCGTTAATATTGACAGTTGTATAAAGTGTAAATTCGGATATTCCGTCCTTAGTCAGCATCTTTATTTCCCATCCATATGCAAAACCGGATTTATAATAATTTGTCTGCAAAATATATCCGTAATTTTTTACCACAGGATAAGCCTCGTACCCGATTATTCTTCCGGTCATGCTCAGATAGAAATATCCTTCTGTTCTAAGTATAGCGCTGTTTATATAGCCTGTATCCCCAAACACATCTTCTTCATTTCCATATACAAATGTGCCCGGAATATACGCTACATCGTCAATATAGATTTCAGAGTCAGATGCTTCTGTTATCATACCCTCAACATAATTTTTGCCGAGGTTGATAACCTTTATTTTTTCTTCATAATATTTTGCGCCGATGGGGAGATATGTATCGTACTCTGCCTCACCTACCACCATGGCAACAACATCGCCTGCGGCAAAGTCAGACAAAGCCATCTCTTTGCCATTTTTATCGACAATATCAATTATATACTCCGTATCTTCAAAATCAAAATGTATTTTTGAACCGTTTGCAAGTATAATTTTTGAATTTGCAGGGTCATCTGCAACAACCTCTTCAACAATACCATGCTCGTATACGGTTACAAGAACGGCATCGTAATACTTATCGCCGTTGTTCTCCACAAATTTTATATCCGCATCATAACCGATATATACAGCAAGATCCTGATTATCTACATAACATCCGTTTACATACATCTTTGCATTGTCATCGGTATAAAGCTCTGTGGTTCTGGATGATTCCGCTGTCTCATAATATTTTACAGCAGTATACATATCTCCGATAACAGCAGCACTGCCCTCAAGCATATCCGGCTGTATTTCCAGGACACTGCCAAGCTCATCTGCATTTATATTAATAACCTCAAATTCATAATTGTTATATACAAATGTAACATTTACAAGCCGATTAAAATATTCTTCACAATAAGAAATATCTTTTACCGACAATACATGCTGACCCTGAGACATCATAACATAGCCTTCGGCATCAAACACATCGTAATACGACTCAAACTCAATTTCATCGGTATAATAATCAATCCCTGTTACAACACCCAGCGCCTGATATGAAGCAAAGTCTATTGCAAAATACTCATTCACATTGATTGCCTCAACATAGGGCTTGAGAGTATCACTGTCAATAAAGGTTATGTACAAATCACAGAATGCCGCATAGTAACCGTCTATCTCAAAAGCCGTACAAGGCATGGGATTATTCTTATAGGCATTCATCTTTCTGATATCCTGCACAACCATCTCACCGTCAGGCAGCTTGTAGGATACAGTGGCATACATGCTAACATCCGCGGATTCGTCAATCAAATCCATTCCGGCAACCACCAGCGAGCCTGACTGATTGACATAAAGCTCAAATTCGCTTGAATCAACAGGCACATAATATGCCGAAGAGCCAAGGGGCTTATCCGCTTCTTCTGCATATGAAACAAAGCCAAATGACAAAAGAACCGACATGACAATGAGCATAATTGTCAAAAGTTTTTTCATTGTTAAAATCTCCCTTCAATTATTATTGTCAGTATGACATAACATATGTTATTTTCATTATATCACCGATAACTGTATTTGTAAATAAAATTATTTAAGAAAAAAATCTATGCAAATTTAACAATTATTATTGACAGATTTCTGATAATAGTATAAAATAATAGTGTATGTTATCTGTTATTTTTGTGTAATTACGACGTCATACCTCCACCGGGTGTGACGGAGCCCATGATACAATTTCGTTTTATTGCAGAAACACAGGCATCAAACGGACTTTTGACTGGCGTGATGAAACTCAAGGTGAATTTAAATTTCTAAAGAAAAGGAGGTAAGAAAGGATTTTGGAACCAATAACAATTATTATAATCGCTGCTGCAGTGGTTTTGTGTGTTGCCGCATTTTTCGGCGGTGCACAGTACAGGAAAAAGATTGCTGAAGCAGAGATTGGCGGCGCCGAGGAAAAGGCTAAGACTATTATAGCCGAAGCTCAAAAGGCAGCCGAGACAAAGAAAAAAGAAGTTTTGATTGAAGCAAAAGAAGAAATTCACAAAAGCAAAGCTGAATTTGAAAAGGAATCAAAAGAAAGACGCAAGGAAATGAATAGGCAGGAAAGCCGTATTCAGCAAAAAGAAGACGCTCTTGACAAAAAGTCGGAGAATCTTGAGAAAAAGGACGAGCAGCTTAACCGCAAGATAAAAGAAGTCGAAGCCCTCAAGGAAGAGACTGAAAAGGTAAAGACAGCTCAGCTTGAAATTTTGGAAAGAATTTCAGGATTGTCCGTTGAGGAAGCAAAGGATTATCTCCTCAAGAACATTGAGACCGAGGTAAGGCACGAAGCGGCAATCATGATTAAGGATATTGAGTCTCAGGCAAAGGAAGAGGCAGACAAAAAAGCAAGAAATATTATTAGCCTCGCTATCCAGAAATGTGCAGCTGACCATGTTGCAGAAACCACCGTATCGGTTGTTTCACTGCCTAACGACGAAATGAAGGGTCGAATAATCGGCAGAGAGGGTCGTAATATCAGAGCCCTCGAAACCCTTACCGGCATAGATCTTATCATTGATGACACTCCTGAAGCTGTTATACTCTCATGCTTTGACCCCATAAAGCGTGAGATAGCGAGAATGGCACTTGAAAAGCTCATTGTAGACGGAAGAATTCATCCCGCAAGAATTGAAGAAACCGTCGAAAAGTCAAAAAGAGAGCTGGATAACATAATCAAGCAGGAAGGTGAACAGGCTACCTTTGAAACCGGAGTACACGGTCTGCATCCTGAGCTTATAAAGCTTCTGGGACGTATGAAGTATCGTACAAGCTACGGTCAGAATGTGCTTAAGCACTCCACAGAGGTTGCACACCTGGCAGGAATCATGGCGGCAGAGCTTGGTGTTGATATCAAGACAGCCAAAAGAGCAGGTCTCCTTCACGATATCGGTAAATCTATCGACCATGAAATCGAAGGCTCACATGTTGATATCGGTGTTGATATCGCTAAGAAGTACCATGAATCCCAGGAGGTTATCCATGCAATCGCCGCACATCACGGCGATGTGGAATCCAATACGATTATCGCATGTATAGTACAGGCTTGTGACGCTATCAGCGCAGCAAGACCCGGTGCAAGACGCGAAAACCTGGAAACATACATCAAACGACTTGAAAAGCTTGAAGAAATTGCAAATTCATTTAACGGTGTTGAAAAATCCTATGCAATCCAGGCGGGCAGAGAAATCAGAATTATGGTTAAGCCCGAGGTTGTAAAGGAAGAAGACACTGCACTCATCGCAAGAGACATAGTTAAAAAGATTGAAAGCGAGCTTGAGTATCCCGGACAGATTAAGGTTAATGTTATAAGGGAAACCCGCTCGGTAGATTACGCAAAATAATTAACATATACACACTAAGAGCGGGCATGGAATTGTCCGCTCTTCTGATTTTGAAAATTACATTGCAATTTATCAAACAGAAAGGAAAATACCCATGAATATTCTTATAATAGGCGACATATTCGGAGAATGCGGTCTTAACTACGCATCCCTGGTTATGCGTGAGATAAAGCAGGACAACAGCATAGACCTGTGCATTGCCAATGCAGAAAATGTTTCCGGCGGCAACGGCATGAGCTTTGCCGATTACAACACCCTGTGCGACATAGGCATAGACGGATTTACTATGGGTAACCATACCTTCGGACGAAAAGATATAATAAAAATATTTGAAAACGAAAGCAATGTTATCCGCCCGCTGAACTATCCGGCAGGTACTCCCGGCTGCGGCAGTATGATACTGCATTCAAAAGGAAAAAAAGTGGGTATAATAAATATAATGGGCAGAGTAAATCTGCTTAATATCGACTGTCCCTTCAGAGCGGCAGAAGCTGAAATCGAAAGACTAAGAGAAAAAACAGATTTTATACTGGTTGATTTTCACGCAGAGGCAACCAGCGAAAAAATAGCCATGGGCTACTATCTCGACGGAAAGGCAGCCTGTGTGTACGGCACCCACACTCATGTACAGACCGCAGACGAAACCATCCTGCCAAAGGGCACGGCATATATTACGGACATAGGCATGACAGGTGCAATTCACTCAGTGCTGGGTGTGAGCAAGGATATAATCATTGAGCGATTCCTCACCTCCCTGCCCCAGAAATTTGAGCATGCAAACGGAAAAGCCAAGCTGTGCGGAATTATACTTACAATCGACGAGAGCACAAACAAATGCACGGCAATCAAGAGACTTAGGCACACGTGAGTCGAACTATACTATATAACCGGGCAGTACCGAAAGGAGTTATTTCATATGAAGCACAGAATCAGAATATCTGCATTGATTGTTGCAGTGCTTATATTTTTGATGACAGGATGTGCCAATCGTACAGAGAACACATCCGAAAATGATAAAATCGAAGTCACAGAAGAAAAGCTTACCCCAGAATACGGCGGTACCCTGCGCCTGGCATGTTTTGTGCCCGATACTCTTAATCCTCTGGCAACGGAATATCAGAATGTGCGCGAGGTACTTATGATAATATACGAAGGGCTCTTTAAGGCAGAAAGCACATTAAAGGCTACTCCCGTACTAGCAGAAAGCTACACGGTATCCACATCAAACAAAATATATACTATA
The DNA here is from genome assembly GCA_017481205.1 of Clostridia bacterium. Lineage (GTDB taxonomy): Bacteria > Bacillota > Clostridia > UMGS1810 > UMGS1810 > RGIG4708. The sequence continues at coordinate 14,024 of JAFUPN010000014.1, forward strand.
AAGCTGAAGCAGAATGTAACCTTCCACGACGGAAGCAAATTTGATTCGGAAGATGTAATCGCTACATTCAATTATATCAGGGAGTTCCCCACTCCGTACAGCAAAATGTTTGAAAATGTGCTGTCATATAGCGCTATAGACTCAAGCACAGTGTCTCTGGAGCTTATATCTCCTCAGCATGACTTTGTAAACAACCTTGATTTTCCCATACTTCCAGCCGGACTTGCCAAAGAATCCTTTGTCAGTGAAAATCCAGATTTTGTACCTGTTGGCACAGGCAAATTCAAATACGAAAATCAGATACGTAACAAATATATGACCTGCTCCAAAGCCGAAAACATTCATGATGGCAAGGAAGTATATATTGAACAGGTTCAGGTTAAATTTCTCCACAATTCCCAGGATATATTCCATGCCTTTGACGCGGGAGAAATAGATATGTTTACCACCAACGGCAGCAACTGGGGAGAATTCTCATTCACTTCCGGAGTAAAGTCCTATGAATCCGGCTCTCCGAGATACACCTATCTCGGTATAAATGTTAAAAATCCTCATTTGCAGGACGCTGCTCTCAGACGTGACATGAACCGCATCATAAACAAAAAAGCCATGGTTGAAGCGGTGATATTTTCCCATGCAACCCCTGCCGAGCTGCCGATAATATCTACAGCCTATTACAACAAGCAGAAGGAATCGTCACAGGGAGAATCAGCCGTAAACACACTTCAGACGCAACTCCCGATTAATGAAGAGGATATACTGGAAGCTCCTGTAGAAAAAAATCCTGATTTTAACAAATATAATATATCTCTTTATCTGCTGTATAACAGCGAAAGCAAGGAAAAGCTAAGGGCAGCTCAGCACCTGAAAAAATGCATGGAGCCATACGGCATTACACTGGAGCTGCAGGGTGTGGGCTTTGAAGATTATAAAACACGTATTTTTGAAGAAAACTATGATTTGTATATCGGCGAAACAATCATGAACAACAATATGAATATAGATTTCATGTTCAACTCACTGCAAAAAAGCGAGCAAAATCTTTGTAACTTTACAAACGACCAGTTTGACACCCTGCTCAACAACATTGACATGATGGCTCCTGAGAGCGAAAATTCTGAAATTGCATACCGTAATTTTACCGAATATTTCACTCAGAACATGCCTCAGATACCGCTGTTTCACACCAATACAGCTATTTTTGTAAGCAACAGGATAAAAGGCGGCACAGCACCCAGCATGTCGTTTTTCTACAGTAATATAGAGGATTTCTTTATTAATTATCATTAATTGCGGGAGGTGGAATAATGGTAAAATTCAATCCGGACAAGGAAATTGTAAAAACTGTTAAAGAAGGTCTCAAAGCTACAGGAGGCTACTGTCCCTGCAGAGTTGAGAGAACAGAAGAATTCAAATGCATGTGCAAGGAATTCCGCGAACAGATAAAAGACCCTGATTTTGAGGGATACTGCCATTGTATGCTGTACTATAAAACAAAATAATTCAGAAAGGAATTTTATTATGGCTGAAATTACAATTACAAAAGAAAATTTTGATTCAGAGGTTATTGCATCCGATATTCCCGTTGCAGTGGACTTCTGGGCAACCTGGTGCGGTCCGTGCAAAATGCTTGCACCTATTCTTGCAGAGGTTGCCGAAGAAAACGAAGGCAAAATCAAGGTTGGCAAGGTAAATGTTGACGAGCAGCAGGAGCTTGCAGCCAGATTCGGCATTATGAGCATACCTACAGTCATGGTGTTTGAAAAGGGCGAGGCTGTGAAAACAGCTGTGGGATATATGCCAAAGGAAAAGCTTGAAGAAATGCTCGGTATATAAATATAAGGAGAGGATAAAAATGGTTAAGCACATAATTATATGGACTCTGAAGGATGGATATACAGAGGACGAAAAAAGAGAAATCAAAACAGGTATCAAAAACGGTCTTGAAGGTCTCATGGGCAAAATTCCCGGCCTTGTTGACATCAAGGTAAATATCAACGGACTGGAAAGCTCAAATGCCGACCTTATGCTGGACTCAACCTTTGAGAGTGTTGAAGCACTCAAGGGCTATGCAGTGCACCCTGACCATGTAGCGGTTGCAGACGGCAAGGTTCGCCCCTACACCGCAGTGAGAAGCTGCCTGGATTTTGAAAACTAAAAGAAAGTGCAGAAAATGGGAATGTAAAATAAAGCGCAGAGCGCTTATAGGCATGTATACTGATTAGTTATAACACAAATTGACCAACAAACCAATAAATTTATGTAGAAATCTGCATTTTTTGCAGATTTCTCATTTTTTAGCCTATAAGCTATAAGCAAACCTCACCTCTCGCTGTATCTCTATATACAGCGAGAGGTGAGGTTTGCTCATTCTGCATCTTTTTTTACATCCCCATTTTATCTATCATCATTTATTTAAAATCCCATACTTAACCTTTATACGCTCCAGCTTTTCTATCATAGGCTCCGACAGAAACCAAAGGAAAAACACCGTAGAAGCGGCATGAATAAGGTCGAAAGGAATACCAAGTGCAAAGGAAGAAGCAAACATCTCTGCTGTGGGCCTGCTCTGCCACATAATAACGCTGGCAGAATTCATGATTGCACCGTAGATAACAAAGGTGGCAATACCGCCGAAAATGCACAAAGCAGCTTTTGTCCTGCGAAGAAGCCCTTTGGTAAACAAAACGCCGGCTATAAAACCTATTATACCGAATGCAAACATCTGCCAGGGAGACCAGGGACCCTGACCGAAGAAAAAGTTGGATACAAAGCCTGTAATCGCTCCCACAATAAAGCCGGTTTCTCCTCCAAAGCACACTCCGGAGATGATTACAAGAGCCACCACCGGCTTAAACTGAGGCAACATAAAAAATGCCGCTCTGCCGGCAACCGCTACGGCACACAGACTACTTATTAAAACCAACTCCCGCGCCTCGGGTTTGCGGTTTTCAAACACCATGCAAAAAGGTATCATAGTTTCCAGAATTATAAGCAGGCTAATAAAATAATACTTTTTGTCACCGAGATAATACACTCCGGCAAATACAGTTAGCGGTATGGCAAAGAGAATGAGCAATGCCGCCGCTGCTGTCCTCTTGGTTAGCTTGCGCCTTGTCTCAGGCTGCTGGACCTCTATGCAGGATTGCCGCTGAGGGAAAAAGCAAAAGAGACATAAAGCAAGCTCCGCTACAGACATCAACTGAATACCGTAATTAAGTTCCGGAGCCTGTATATATCCGCCAAGCTGAATAATGCAGGTAAAAGCAAACATCAGCGCAAAAACGCACCCCGCCGCTATTCTCTTTGGTGTGAGCTTTTTTTCTTTATTATTCGACTGTTTAATATTATCCGTCTTTAATTTGTTATCAAAAAAATCAATGTTCAGGGAAGATTCACGCCGGCGTTTTTGCACTCTGCCGGTACATGCTGCGATTACATCATCTGAAAGCACGGCGGCAGGTATAGTTGTTCTCGCCATTCGATTTGCAGAGGTGGTGTAAAAGCTCTTTCCGGCAAAAACTTCTTCCGGCACACCCTCGGAAGTTATCCCTCCGTCAAAAACAAGAGCGCATCGGTCCGCATACTCCGCACAAAATTCTATATCATGGGAAACCATTACCACGGTTATCCCCTTTGCCCTGAGCTCATACAGTATATCTGCAAAAATCATCTTAAAATATGCGTCCATACCCTTTGTGGGCTCGTCCAAGAGCAAAATCCCGGGCTCATGTAGCAAGACCTTGGCAAGAGCCGCCCTCTGCTGCTCGCCGCCGGACAAATCATAGGGATGGCTGTCTAAAAACCCGTCTATGCGGCAAAGCGCTGCCATGGATTTTACTGCAATTTCCTTTTCTGATACCGAAAGCTTTTTGTATGAAAGTGCTTCCATAAGGTCAAAAAACACAGTCTTTTTTACAAACAATGTCTGCGGATTCTGCGGAAGAACCCCAAGGACGCCGCCATACAGATTGTCAATCTCAGAGAGTCTGTGTCCCATCACAAGCACCTCTCCCCTGTACGGCTTATTAAGACCGCTTATAAGTGACAGTGCCGTGGTCTTGCCTGTGCCGTTGCCGCCGACAATGGCATACAGCTCACCGGGATAAACACTGAGGCTGAGCCCTTTTACAACATCGGGAAGATTTTTTTCGTACCTGAACCATACATCCTTAACCTCAATAACCGGTGTTTCTGTATATTTTCTTTCTTCTCTTTTTTCTATAAGCTCGGGATAAAGCCTGTGGCTGCCGGCATATTCTTCAATAGCATTTCTGCCCTCGCGCACTGTAAGGGGGCTTTTTTCATCCGGTGCCAGAGCTCCGAAAATGCGCATGGGAGCGGGCAGAGCATAATACATATCATGATTTTTAAGTATTTTGCCCGTTTCTGCCGGAGGGCAGTCGGCAATAATTCTGCCGCTGTCTACAACCACCACTCTGTCGGATATAGGAAAAGCATCTTCAAGACGGTGCTCAGTAAGAATAACGGTAGTACCCAGCTCACGATTGATTTTTTCAAGAGATTTCAAAAATTCCTGAGCCGCTATGGGGTCGAGCTGACTTGTGGGCTCATCCAGTATTAGGACCGACGGCTGCATTACCATAACAGAGGCAAGGCTCAGCAGTTGCTTCTGACCGCCGGAAAGCTCTGTAATCTTCTTGTGAAACCAGGTCTGTATGCCGAAAAACGATGCCATTTCCGCTACTCTTGCCCTTATCTCGGGAGTAGAATACCCTAGGCTCTCCAGACCGAAAGCAAGCTCATGCCACACCTTGTCCGTGACAATCTGATTGTCGGGATTTTGCTGCACAAAGCCAATTTCTGACGCCTGCTGCCTTGCATCTGCATCAGAAAGCGGTTTGCCGTTAAAGCAAATACTTCCGCTCAGTCTGCCGCAGGGTGCAAGAGAGGATTTGAGCAGTCTGAGCAAGGTTGTTTTTCCACAGCCGGATTTGCCGCACAGGGTTATAAATTCCCCTTGATTAACAGTGATATTTATATCCGAAAGAGTATTCTCTTCTCTGCCGGGATATGCAAAATTCAGATTTTCGATTTTATAGCTTTCCATACTGCCGCCTCCCTTATTTCAATTATAACCGGCACTGCGCAAAGCACAAGATATGCCGCAAAAACACTTGCTCCGTACAACGAAAACAGCTCTCCCCTCATGGACGGGAAATACCTGAAATATATACCTCCTGCAAGATTGCCGCAAAAAACATATATTCCCAGAAACAGTATAATCAAAAACACAAGCCCGTCCCGCTTGTCAAATCTGAATATAGAAAAAGCTGTTCTTCCCGGCAGACCGTAGCCCCGGGATTTCATACTGTCGGCTGTGTCTATGGAGTTCTCTAACGCCCATGTTACCGTAACCGACAAAATGGAAAGCCCTTGCTTCGCTCTCTTTATGATACTACCCTGTGAAAAGTCCCTGCCCATACATCTCTGTGCATTGGCAACCGCCTTCAGCTGAGAGGCAAACCTCGGCACAAACCGCAGAGTCATTGACAAAATAAGCGAAAGCGCAGGTATGACTCTGCCGAAGAGATATATGAATTTGTCACTTGTCATAACCGCATTATAGCATGAAAACCAGCATATAACCGTAACAAGCATAACCGCCGCCGCAATGCCGTATACAGCTGATTCCAGCGTCAGCGGATTTCCATCGGGCAGGTATCGGAGGATGGTTACCCCCTCATGGTTGAATACGGGGTTGACAAGTGCCGCCGCAAGCATCACAGGCAGCATATAAAGGATGTTTGTCTTAAGTGCTTTTTTGCCGTTTAAAAGCAAAGAGTATATAAAGCTGCACACAAATGATATGCAAAGGCACACCGGATGCATAAAAAACATAGAAAAGCCGATGACAAACAGAAAATATATAAAATTTACAATCGGATGATATGTTTTGAAACCGTTCATACTCATTCTCCTGCTGCAGAATTGTGCCTGCCGATATCCATACCGAGCTCACATGTGTATATCCACTCAATCCTGTCTCCGTTCTTAAGCTGATACCGAGAACAGCCATAATTCGGAAACCATCCGTTGACCCGGTACATCCAGCCGGAGAGCTCTCCGCAGTCGTATTCATACAGATTGCCTATACCCTCGATATATGCACTGTTGTATATAGGTGTATTTACAAATTCCATATGAATTTTGTTTTTCTTCATTTCTCTAACAAGCACATTGAACACACTTTCGCCCTCATAGAAGGTAACAGTCTGCTCCTCATATATCACGCCGTTATCAGGCACAAGCTCCGTCTTTTCCCGGTCAAGCCGGGCAATATTGGCAAGGATTGTGTCACAGCGCACTGACAGCGTACAGGTGTATTTCCTATCCGATATAACGACATTATCAGGCTCTACAGGTATGGGTCTGCCCTCTGGCACAGGGGCTGTCATATACCTGTCTTTTCCTGTCTCTTCATCAAGCTGCATACCCTTGTTTTGAGAATAGTCTCTGTCTCCTGCTTCTGCATTATGGTAATAATTCTGCACCGTGCTATCTTCAGGAGCAGTTTTCTCTTCAGCGGTCAAAGGAGCCTCGACTGACCTCTGCGGTATGCTGTCTCGTGTCGCATCCCTGCCGGCTCCTCTGACAGGAATTTCTTCAACTGAATTTTCCGTGGATAAAGCTTCTCTGTCAGTATCGAATTTTTTCTTTGGGTCTGACGTGTTTTTTTCAGCCCCAGCCTTGCCGGAAATGCCTGCTTCTTTTGATTCACCCTCCGGCAAGTCCCCGGGCTCTGCCGCACCTTCAACAAGCTCCTTATCTGCAATATGTGTGACAGCAGTATCCTCTGTCTGCATATTCAATCCCCGGAGCCCGGGCGCGTCTCCGCCCCACCAGTATACAAATATCAAAACAAGGGCGATAACCGCACCGGCTATGATTTTATTCTTATGTTTTTTCATCAGATTCCACTCCCTACAAAAGCTCTGCCCTGCTCAGCATATTAAATACCATCTGAGCAATTTCTGCTCTGGTAACAGCCTCTTTCGGCTTGATTTCCATATTATCATCGGGCAGAATACCCTCGTCATAACAAAAAGCCAGTGAGCTTACCGCCCATGACTGAGCCTTTACATAGTCAAAAAATGCCGCCAAAATGTCTCTCGCCTCATAAATATCATATTCCGTATCCATTCCGCACAGCTTTGCAGCTCTCGCCACCATAACCGCCGCTTCCTCACGGGTGATTGTTCCGTGGGGATTAAATTCCGTATCGGAAACACCGTTTACTATTCCATAGGAATAAGCAGTATTCACATAATCAACAAACCAGTCCGAGACGGTCATATCCGAAAAAGCTTCGCCGTTTTTCACCGGAAGTCCAAGACCTTTCACAATAATCGTAGCAAACTCAGCTCTTGTCATGGTGCTGTCAGGCTCAAAGAAAGAATCAGCCTTGCCGTTTATAATCCCCCTTGATGACAGAGCCTCTACAGCGGATTGGTTGTCATGACCGCTGATATCGTCAAAGCTTTTGCCCGGGAATATAACATCCATTTTCTTGACATCTGGATTTTTGCCCATGAGCCCCACGGCAACACTGTCTGTCGGCTGAGATATTTTAACAGAGTCTGTTATGCGATAAAGGCTGCTCTGACCGCACAGCAGACGTTTTACCGCCACCAGTCCGTAAAAGCCCTGCTCTGTCGCCATCTGATCTGAGCCGTTGCCCTCAGTTGTATGCTTAAAACCGCAGTCCTTGTCATAATAGGTCAGCAAGCTGTCAAGCATAGTATTGCCGTTTTTTACAAAGCGAGGGTCGTCAAGGGATATTCCCAACTCACACAAAGCAACTATCATCTGCACGCAGCTTTCAGAATTTTCTGTATTGCGGCTTGAAAAGCCTCCATTTTCATTTTGCATTGCAGACATACAGGAAATGGCTTTTCCGGTTGCCGCCTTCACTCTTTCATCATCCTGATATTTGGCAAGAGCCTGCAGCACCATGCCTGTTATATCCGGGTCAGAAGCCATATCATCGCCTTCTGCAGACCCGTTGCTGCCAAGCAGAGACCAGCCTCCGTCAGGGAGCTGACATTCTAAGATACGGTCAACATACATTTCTCTTGTCGCCTGTACCACGGCACCGGAATTATGTGGCATATCGTAATTACCGCTGTCCAGGGCAAGTAAAGCCCAAACAGGACCGTTAATGCCCTGCCATATTGTTTTTTCATAATCACCAAGAGGTGTCAGGAGATTGAAGCCTGCCACATCTGCAGGATTTTTATCTATTGCGGTAATTGTTATTATAAGGCGGGAATACTCTGTATATTTTTTGTCATGCAGCACACCGCCGCAGTCTTTAACATATTTTTCTACGGTCTGATAATAATTTTCAAAATATTCATCAGGAATATCAGCACCGCTTCGTGCAAGTCCTAAAACACACCATTCACCGCCGATAGAGCCAATCTGTGGATTCGGCACTGCTTCACACAGATATTCTGCAATATCGCTTACTATAGTATTTACTGTACCATTATCTGCGGCAAGAGTCTGTACCGACAGGCTGAAAATCATTATCATGCATATAAAAATTGACAGTGTTTTTTTCATTTTTTCAACTCCTTTATAAAACGGCAAAAGCGAGCAGTCTGATTTTAAGGTCAGACTGTCCGCCATAATGCCATAGCCAAAACAAAGTGATCCGAAATCTGATTTTTAGCGGCAGATTTTTGCTTTCGTTACATTAAAACATTCGGCAATTCCTTATTTTTCTATATTTCTGCAAAAGCGCATAAGAATTGCCGCGGTCTGTGCGCGTGTTGCAGTTGTCTTGGGAGATATGCTTGTTTCGCTTATGCCTTTTATAAGCTCTGCAGCATTTGCCCATTTAACTGCGTCAAGTGCATAGATGCTGATTTCATTTACATCTGTAAAGCCTGCAAGCTCTGATGTCTTATGAGTATCGTAGCCCTTGAGCCTTGCATAACGATAAATAACAGCCGCCATCTGCTCACGGGTTATATTATCATCCGGAGCAAATTCTGTTTCGTTTACGCCATTTACAACTCCGCTCTCTGCCGCCCACGCAACTGCTTCTGCATACCATTCTCCGTCAGATACATCAGCAAATAGGTGTGTTCTTTCCTTTTTTTCAGGATTTTCAAGACGGTATAGAACAGCCACAAGCATTGCTCTTGTCATGTTACTGTCCGGAGCAAATTCAGTGTTGGAAACGCCCTTGAACAGGTTATTTTCTACTGCATAGCCAATTGCCTCTTCGTACCATGAGCCTGCTTCAACATCCACAAACTCTGTCAGCGCTTCTGACTTTTCTGCTTCACCCTTAGTCCATTTAGCATAGAGGGTAAGGCTGCTTGTTACCTTTGTTGAAAAGTCATATTCTGTTGTCAGAGCCTCATCTGTGTACCAGCCCGCAAAGGTATAGCCGTCTTTTTCCGGAGTAGCAGGCTTGGTTACTGTGCCCTTCTTGGCAATGCTCTGACTGCTGACTGTACTTCCGCCGTTTGTTTCAAACTTAACTGTACAGGTCGATGAGGAACCGACCGAGGATGAAGAACCTCTTGAGTTATCACCGATATCATCACCAAGCTCTCTCGTATAAAGCCATTCTACATAATCTCCTTCGGAGAGACTGTACAAGGATGCGGAATAATCGGAGAAATCTCCGTTTACACGGTACATCCATCCGCTTTCTGCACCTTCATCAAATTCAGCCAATCCTTCAATGGATTTTACATAGATACCGTAAGCGCTTTTTGTTACTTCAACATCCAATCCGGTTTTATTAAGAAGGTCGTATACTGTATGGCCCTCCTCCATTGAATAGGATGTTTTCTTAAGATATGTCTTCCCCTTAGGGTCGGCAACCCTGATATAAACAGTAATGCTATCATCAGCTTCGCCGCCCGAGCCGCCTGAACCGCCGGTACTTCCGGCAGTAACATTCATTTTGCAGACAGCCGGAACAATAGAACCGTCATCCGCATAAGCCATTACATAATAGCTACCGACACTTGCCGCATTTGAGAAGCTGATGCTGACCTGACCGTCGGAATTGGTGGTCAATGTTTTCTGTATGCCGTTATTGTTGCCCAGGAACACAACATTTGCACCAGAATACGGGGAGAACACAGGTGCCCAGTTATTATTCTCATCATAACCGCTGTGATAGTTTAATGTCAGTTTTACAGCTTCACCGGCAGTAACAGATACCTCGTTCTCAGCAAAATAAGAGTAAGCATCACTCCATCCTGCTGCATCAAAATAATTGAATGCAGTAAGATAATCGCCGTCTTTAACCTCATCTTCAAGACTCCAGCAGCCTGCATTATTTAGCCAATATCCCGCAGTTGCCGAAGCTCCTTGGGTGCCCTTGCCCCAAAGTATTGCCAGAGACAAGCCGTAGGAACCGTTATAGGAGCTGTAACCGGCAGCCGCACCTCCCTGATAATAAGTCTCATGAGCGCAATAAAGCGCTTCGTCTACAGTAAGAACACCGTTTTTATCAAAGTCTGTAACAGTTACAGGTGCCTGTGCCACATAACCTCCGCTCCTATCCTTAACAATAGTGCCGTCTGAAGCAATGGTTACATAAACAACAGAAGAAGCTTCACCCTTATTGCCTGAGTCAGAACCCTCCCCGGTGCTTGTATCATCATACTCAGCACCTGTTACACCGAAATTCCAATAAGAAATATTTTCCTTATGAGCCTTTCTGTATGCGTCATAAGCCTGCATAACCTGAACTGTTGCCATCGGGTTGACTTTATCCCCATAGAAATAACCGTTTCCATTTGCATTGCGGTACTCATCAATAGCAGTTATTATGTTGTAATAAGTGTTGCCAAAACCATTATCGGAATCAGTAACATCTATTTTAAGAACCGATAATGCCAGAAGAACCTGAGCCGTGGTATTGGAGTTGTCTGCATAGGTATAGTTATCAGAAATTGCATTCTTAATGTAGTCAAGTGCCTTGCTTACAGATGCCGCCACTGCTTCATCATCTTGATACGGAGCCAATGCCTGCAGGCAGATTGCTGTCATGTCCACATCGCCGCCGGCGTTGTCGTACAATCCAAATCCGCCGTTTGCAGCTTGGAATTTCAGCAGCTCTGTGATTATTTTATTTCTGCTCCATACAACTGTGTCAGGAATTGTTGTATCGGCTGCATCCAATGCAAGGAGAGCATATGCCAGCTCATTAGAACCGTCTGCCAGCTTCGTGCTGTCATAAATCAGCTCTGCCAGATTAACGCCGTCAATATCTGTGATATCTTTCCCCATTGCGGTCAGCGCCAGAGCTGTACGTTCTGCATCTGTAGGCTTTACATCAGCAGTCCATGCACTGACTTCAGCAGCAACAGATTCATAATATTCATCAAGTATATCCTTGTCAATAGCCTTTCCTGCACGGAGAAGTGCTGTAATATACCATTCAAAGCCATATGTGACGCCATCTCCCTCATGCAGCCCGGTAAGCTGCTGCTGAAGATAATCGGCAGATGACGCAATACCTCCGCTTATTATTTTATAAACATCCGGAGCTTCCTCTGCTTCGCCGTTCACAGTTACGGTAAAGGTTACCGGCTGTGCCCCTCCTGTTGTATCGATAGGGGTTCCGGTTATGGTTACTGTACCTGCCGATAAAGCACGGATTGTATATTCGCTGCTGAGGAAATAAGAACCGTCATCAGGAGCGCCTGTATCACGTTTCCACGCACCGCTGCCTCTTGATATTGATACAACACCGTCCGTGCTGAAACTCCAGCTCATTCCGGTTTCACTGACCTCATGACCGTCTGTAAGAGTTCCTTCAAAAATCAACCCTGCTGAAGCTATTTCTCCAACAGACATAGTAATGTTGCTATTTCCAACCGTAACATTTTTCAACGGATTTTTATAAACATAAGTAACCTCAGATGTTCCTGTTACTATGTTTCCGTTATCATTTATCTCTGCTGTATAGGTTACAGCTCCTGCCTTGTACGGAACATATCCGTAAATCATACTTGTTACATATTCGGCAACTGATGAATCGCTACTTGTTATGGTGTAAGAATGAGCATAGCTTGCATTTGCAGGGGTGACCGCCACATTTGCATAATCAGGCAAAAAGTCCTCTCCGCTTGAACTGTTGCCGTTTCTTCCGTGAAGCTCTGCAGTTCCTGAAATACCGGGTTTAACTGACTGTACAGGTACATATTCTGAAGTCAGTTCGACACTTGCTGTAAGGGCGCTGTTGCTCTTGCCTGTAACAGTCATCGTTGCGCTGCCGGGCTTGCGGAAGCTGAATGTACTGCTGCCTTCGCTGCGCTTTACAATACCGTCCGGGTCAGACAGCACAAATTCAAAGTCACCTTCAGAAACAGTCTGATAGGATGACTCGCCTTCATGCAATGCTTTTATCAGAATACGCATATCCTCCGAGCCGGTAACCGTCGCCTTACCGTCTATAATCTCCACGCCATTTTCAGTATCTTCATATTCTGCAAGATACAGCCTGATAGTTTCTATTTCATTTGAGCAAATTATTACCTTTGTGCAGGCTATTACCTCTGCACTGCTATCTGCTTTTACCAAGGTTGCCGTTACAACCAGTATGCCTTCTTTTTCCACACTAAGATAAGGATATTCGCTACCTATAGATGCAACACCGGACGGAAACTGCTGCGATGTGCTCCATTCAATTCTCTCTCCCTCCTGCAGTTCATATTCCGGCAGAGAGAAAAAACCGGCTATACCGTTTAATGCTGTATTTATGTCAATTTTCAGCTCCTGATTTTCAATCAGGGTTGTTGTCTGTGTTCGTTCTGCCGTAAATGCTATGGCAGTTTTATTTTCCGGCAGTTCAATGCTGCCTTCAGATTCAGGAGTATAATCAAGATTTTCTCCAAAATATGGATATCCGTTACTATTTTGACCCCAGGATATTCCGTATGTGCCTTTGTTTGCATTAAGAGCAGAAACAAAATCAAGACTCTTCATCGCCGATGCGTTCAGTGCTTTTACATCGCCGATTGTAGTAAGCTCGGTTAAGTCAATCGGCTGTTTCAAATCGCTGCGCCAATATACATTTTGCAGCGTACCTGTATAGACTGTACCGTCCGTTGTTTCCGTCTGCTCAATAATTGAACCGTCAGCCGCCTCGCTGACAGAATAACAATTAGAAATAATACCTCCGTTCAGGCGCTTGGCAAATCCGACTGCGCTGCCACCTGTGATTTCAGTATAGCAGTTAATGATTGCGCCCTGCACCTCCTGAGCACAGGCGCCGTAGTCTGCACTTGATTTTAAAGCTCCGGCAAAATGAACATTCTGCACCACTCCGTTGCTTCCAATGCTTTTGAATAATCCGGTATAATCATTATTAAAGGTGATTGTATTTCCACCGCCGTCAAAAGCACCGTTAAAGGTATCAAAACTCATATACCATCCGTCAAACGAAATATCGTTATCAAGAATATAATATGTATCTGCATTTCCCGCTCCGATTGCTTCAAGCTCGGACTGGGTTGTTATATGCCTGATTGTGCCGTAATCCGACTGAGCAACCGACTCAAATGGCTTTTTCTTTTCAAGAGCGTTGATTGCCGCTTCCAGTGCGCTGAGTGCAGAATTAACCTCTGCCTGTGTTGCATCAGTAAAATCAAAAACAGCTCTTGCTTCGGTCAACGCTTCGCTTAAAGTCAACCAGGTATCTGCAGTATATTTATCTTCACTTAGTTCTTCCGCAGCAGTAATTTTTGCTTCAAGCAAAATCTTATTTACAGCAGTATCTCCCGTGTCTTCCGTCAAAAACGGGAATCCTCCGTTTGCATTTTCGGTATCCTGTGCCCAGATATATCCGGTAGGCTGAATATCCGTGTTAAGGGCAGTCACAGCATCAATGCCTGTCATATCGGATTTTTTGGAGACATTTGTTTGTGTTACTTTGCTACCTCCCATACCCACAGCACTGTAGCCTACAGTATACAAGCTGTTTGAAATTTCTCCTCCGGAGGCAGTTCCTACCAATCCGTCAGCAAACATTGCGCTGTTTGTTCCTGCATAATAGCTGTTAAGAATATTACCTCCGGAAAGCGTGCCTACAAGACCGCCAATTTCATCCCAGCCGGAGGTTGTCATATCTGCAAGTGAATAACAGTTCTGTATTGTACCGGACAGACATAGTGCCATGCTGCCTGAAACGCCGGACAGAGTTAATGTATCAGCTGTTAATACACCCAGATTATGAATCGTGCCTGTGACACTATTTGCCAACGGTTTATCCGCTAAAGTAATAGTATGACCCTTACCGTCAAGCGTACCTGCCAGTATTTCAATCTGCTGTCCGCTTGTAAGTACAATATCGGCAGTGAGCTCATAAATACTGCCTTCGCTGATTTCTGCAGGAAAGTCTGATGATGAGGAAATCTGTACCGAAGATGATTCATTATCTGCCAGCGCCGCTGCAGGAATCATACTTATAATCAGAATTACTGATAAAAGTAAGCTTAAAATTCTTTTTGATTTCATTATGTTTCAATCCCTTCGTTATTTTCATTTTTTCAATTGTAGGTCTGTTTCTATACACCTCCGTAACACATTACCGGGACAAACAAAAAAGCCGCGGCAATTTTGTAAATAAAATTACCACAGCAGACTATTTCTGTGAACAACACAATTTGCCTTTATAAAAAAGCAAAACTGCCGCTCCTGGGCGCAAAGCCTTTTACAAAGCGACATCAGAGCAGGTCTTCTGGCTTATATCATCTATCGGATTTTTTATATCCGAAGCGCCTTGCACTCTGCCTTCTCAGTTTCCCAATGACCGGCTTTCACCGACGGTACAAAGCTATGATACATACAGCGACTGGTATCGCACGGGATTTTCACCCGTTTCCCTTTTCACCGGACAAAGCCACATTTTCTAAGGCTGCGCCCGACACTCTGTGTGAATTATTAACTTGTGTCAAAGGTATGATATCACAATAAAACCGAAAAATCAATACAAAAACAAACACATTATTTATAAAAAACAAATAAATGTATAAAAAAGCAAAAAATGTATACTAAAAACATAAAAAATCATTGACATTTGCATCATGTTTGTGGTATTATAATCTTTGTGCCGGGAAGCAAAAAGCTGAAAACAAAAAACGTTTTTTATTTTCGGATTTCTCTTCCCTATTCAAAAAATGCGGATGTGGCGGAACTGGCAGACGCGCCAGATTTAGGTTCTGGTGTCACCGACGTGGGGGTTCAAGTCCCTTCATCCGCACCAAATTTATGCGTGGAGCTATTTTTAGTTCCGCGCATATTTTATTTCCCCGCAAAACCAAATCACCCTTCGCCTTTGGCTCGGTCTCTTTGGAAGGGACTCTCGCCTATAAAACAATCCACCGGATTGTTTTACTTACGGCTCGTCTTCATCCGCACCAAATTTATGCGTGGAGCTATTCAACCGAATAAGGGTTGCGTTCTTTTTTGGATGTATATAGAAAACCGGCATCACCTTATTGGAAATGCCGGGATTTGTTTATCTTATGACTCTTAGCCCAAATGACTCAATGATTCTTTCTGCAGTTTCCATTTCTTCGGTTTTGGGCACCTTTCCGGGAAGAGTATTTTCCATAGAAAGAGACTCGTATTTTGAACCTGCATAATTATGATACGGAAGAACTCTTACCCCTACAATGTTTTTGAACTCATTAAGAAAGCTTCCAATTTTTTCAATCTGATTATCATTGAAATCCGGAACATATGGAATTCTTATTTCAATTTTACTCCCCCGGGAATCAATATACTTCAGATTGTCAAGAATCAGGCGGTTTGATACTCCCGTACACTTTATATGCACATCCTCATCAATTGCCTTTACATCATACAAAAACACATCTGTGTACGGAATAACCATGTCATACACATCCTGCTTTACACAGCCGCAGGTATCAACAGCAGTGTTAACACCGTTGTGTTTTAAAAGCTTTAAAAAATCTCTGCAGAACTCCGGCTGCATAAGACACTCACCGCCGGAAAGAGTTACTCCCCCACCGGAAGTATCGTAAAACTCCTTGTCCTCCATAACAATTTTCAAAAGCTCTTCGGCTGTCTTTTCCTTGCCGTAGAGAGTAAGAGCACCGTTAAAGCAAGCTTCTGCGCACTTACCACAGCCTATACACTGATTTCTGTCCAGAGTATGGATGTCTGCAATTTTGTGATTTTTACAAACCAATTCACATCTGCCGCAAAGTATACACTTGTTTTGAAGCACTGCAAGCTGCGGCTTTGAGGATATCCCCTCCGGATTGTGACACCACACGCATTTTAGCGGACAGCCCTTTAAAAATACTGTTGTTCGTATACCATCACCATCGTGAACGGCAAATTTCTTTATTTCAAACACATTTGCAGTCATTGGTCGCCCTCCGTTTAATGTTTGATATAAGTATTGCGGCAAGAATTATGACAAAAGCCACTAGATATGTCATCCTGAATATTTCTTCTCCCAGAATGAGCCCTGAAAAAATCACCGCAAAAAGAGGCTCGGTAAATTTGATAACCGACAGCTTTGAGAGGTCGTTGTATTTTATGAGAGTATTCCAGAGTGAATATGCGGTTATTGAAGCAAGGCAGATATAGGCGAATATTAGTATAGATTTTACATCAATATCTGCAAGCTTTCCACCTAGAAACATTCCCGCTGCCAAAAGAACTATTCCACCGGTCAGCTGTGAATATGCCACAATCTGAACGGGAGATGTAGTACGGGTTGCTTTTTTAGTACAAATCATACTGATGCACGAGCAAGCCGATGCTAATATGAGCAGAAAATCGGCTATGCCAAAGATAAAGCCTGAGCTATCTAGATTAGTTGCAATAATTCCGGCAAAGCCAAGCACGCCCGAAATAAGCTTAGGCACAGAAAAGCTGTCCTCTTTGTCAAACAAAAATGCAAAACAGCTTAAAAACAAAAATCCAACCTGCTTGATAATCGCACTTTTTGAGCCTTCGCCAATAGACAGTGCAACGTATGTAAAGCTGTAGTGGAGTACTATGGATGTTAACGTAATCCAAAAAATATAAATAAGACTTTGCTTACGGGGTATATCTATCTTCTTGTTTTTTATGCCACCGATACCTATAAGAATAATTCCACTGACAGTAAATCTCAGTCCTGCAAAAAGGATGATTGACGGAATTTCACTTCCCGATATTTCAAAAGCTTTGTATCCAAGCTTTACACACGGAAACAGTGAACCCCATAGTGCACACACAATAACGGCGGCAAGCACGCTTGTAATCTTATTTGAAAATATGTTTGTCTTCATAATGTCTCGCTCTCTTTTTTTAAGTTTATTCTTTATACAAATATTACATAAGAGCTTCTGCCTGGCGTATAAAGCCTTCCTGTTCTTCAGGCGCAATGTTATTCCAAAGCACATTCCAGCCGCACACTCTTATCTGAAGGTCCTCGTATTTTTCAGGATACTTCTGAGCATCGCGGAGTGTGGATGCATCAAACACATTTATATGTATGGCATGACCACCTCTGTTCATAAAAGTACGAACTAGCGCATAAAGGGCTTCAAGTCCATCTTCACCTTTTACTGCCGTGGGATGAATTGCAAAATCCAACGCCGCATCACAATGAATCTTTGTAGCATCAATCTTAGTCGCAGACAGTATTGCACCTGTCACTCCCTCCCGGCTCATGCCAAGAGATGCAGAAAGATTTTTTGAAAGCTCCTGACCGCGCAATCTGCCATCCGCCGATGCCGCCGTACACAATCCCTGAGTATAAGACATTCTTGCCACATGGGTACTCGTTCCCCAATTACCATTACGTTCACTTGCGTTCTTTTTATCCTTGAGATAATCTACAACAAAGTCAACAATCTCCACAGCAAAGGTATCAGGAATATCCTTATTGTTACCGTAATGGTCGCAATTACGGAGTATTCTCTGTCTTATATGCTCATAGCCTTCGTAATTTACATCAAGGATATGTCTGAGCTCATCTAAAGTTAATTCCTTTTTGTCAAACACAAGTTCTTTTATGGCAATCAGCGAATCGGCAGCATTTGCCAGAAATCCTATTTCCACGGTAGTGTTGTTAGAGAAAGCTCCACCGTTCAAAGCATCGCGCTTCTTTTCAAGACACGTTGGAAATGTCGCTGACAGCATAGACTGTGGATTTATATACGAAAGATAGTTTTCAAAGCTGTTGTTTGTAGCTATGATTGTATCTATAAGATGTGTAAGCTGTAATTTATAAGCATTATAAAAATCATCAAATGTATCAAACTGCAGAGGAGTTTTCAGCCCTGACTCTTCTCTTGTATACGCATCGAGCCCTCCATAAAGTGCATATTCCAGCGGTTTCATAAGATTGGTGTAGTTCATACCCGTACCAAGAGACCCCTGGCACGAATACTCATAGCAGCCGGTTACGTGACACAGTCTAGCCTGGTCATAGGTTGCACCTCTTTTCATCAAAGCTTTAATCATGGTTTCTTCACAGACAAAAACTATACTGTTATGTCCACGTCTTATCATATCAAGCGCACGCAATACAAAATCCTTGGGAGTGTTGTTTGCAATCTTTATCTGTATTTTTGGGTTATAAATGCCCATTTTGTCGTATACATCCAGAAGCAAATGTGAAAGCTCATTCACTTCGCTTTCGCCGTTTGCCTTTGTTCCGGCAAGATACATAGGCTGCCCCCAATAATTGCCGATTGCTGTAAACTGCATATAAAAATATGCTATATCCTCACGGATTTCCTGTTCTGTTATGCCGTTTTCAAGGTCCTTTAAGTAATACGGATACAATAATCTGTCTAAATTTGACAGAGAACGAGCCTGCAAGCCTTCAATATGTTCGCTGATAATAAAGTACAAGTAAATTATCATAAGCACATCATAAAAGGTTTCGGGCGCTCCGTTTTTAAGAGTCTCAAGTGATTTTCTCATTTTAGGAGCTTCACAGATTTCTATAAGCCGCCCAATAAAGTTAAGTATAGCTCTGTATGTTATATCCATGCCCTCAAAAAGAGCATTTTCCTTTTTTGTAAGACCGCCATTCTTTTCGTGATTTTCCCAAGCTTTATTGCTTCCCTTAAAATGCCGGTAAATCCAAGAGGAATAACTCTATCCCACACCGGCACACTATGGTCATAGTCGGGCCATATGGTAGAAATACCCTTGTTCTCAAGCTCGTCTCTTTTAGCTCCCACCTCCGGAATGATTTCATAAAAAACTTCTTTTTTCCATGAGTCTATAAGAGTTTTATTTATGGGACGGTCAACAGAACAAATAGCAGGAAATCTGTCTCTCTTATCACAGCTGATTCTGGTATTTTCAAGAACAAACCTAACAGCATGTGCTTTTCTGACGGGATGCGGAAGATTTTCATACTTTTTATCATTTTCCCATATTCCGTCTATAATATCTTTTGGGCTTAAACCCGTGTTTTCGTCAAAAATCTCTTCGTGACAGACAAACCTTGCGAAAGTATCAAAGGGCTTTGCAGAATCGTGATACTTATTTTTTATATAATCATAATCCTCATTTTTAATATACTCCATAAAATACACGACCTTTCTTATTTCGCACTCATTTTAGCATAAGAATCACAAAAAGTACATACATAAATAAAAACCACTTGACTAAATCGCTACTTAATAATATAATGAATTCACAAAGAGAGGAGTATCTGAAATGTTGTTAACACTTAATGATTGTACAATTACCAATATAGAAATAGCAATCAATGTACCCTACGGTACCGGAAGCAGCACACACAAAAACCGCCGTTTTCACGGTTTGGTTATGAACGATTCTACCTCAAGCAAACTCTACCGCTTTTCTGACGGGACAACTATGGAGACTTTGCCTGACTCAGTTTTTTATCTTCCGGAACATTCGAGCTATATAGTAAAAGACGTAGCTCCCGGAGGATGCTGGGCCATAAATTTTTATATGAACAAACCAATACAGCTTGCCCCTTTTTCCATAAAATTACGAAATCATCTGCCTGTTCAGCGTATTTTTAAAGAATCTATTGAAATCTATATGAAAAAGAAGCCATTTTCCCGAGTGGAAATAATTAAAAATCTATATTCAATAATTTCACATATCGGCAATGAAAGCTTACATTCATATATCCCAAGTACACTCAGAAATAAAATTCAACCTGCCGAAAACGAAATTTTTTCAAGATATACGGATACTGATTTAACAGTTTCTGAGCTTGCAAAGCTATGCGGCATAAGCGTCGCATATTTAAGACGTGCTTTTAATCAGATTTACTCTATGAGTCCCAAAGATTACATATGTTCTCTGCGCATCGACCACGCAAAGGCACTTTTGGAAAACACATCCCTCCCCGTATCTGAAATCGCCGTTATGAGCGGATATTCAGACCCCTGCTATTTTTCCAGAGAGTTCAAAAAAAGAACGGGTATTGCTCCATCAAGGTATAAGTCTTTATAATTTACATTCAACTGTCCGCACAAAAAAGAAGGAGCTGTAGCAAAACGATTTTTCAAATCGAGTTGACTACAGCTCCCCGTTGTCATTTTATATTTTTTTGCTTAACTGCCTATATGTTGATGTAATCACCACAGCTGATATAATAGCAGTGAGAACATCTGAAACAGGCATAGAGTAAAGCACCCCGTCAAGACCAAAGAATATCGGCAAAACCACGGCGAAGCCAACTCCAAATACTATTTCGCGCACCATTGACAGCATTGTTGATGCGGCAGCCTTTCCCATTGCCTGAAGAAATATAAAAGCTGCCTTGTTTACACAAGCAAATATCATCATGCAAAGATAAATGCGGAATGCCTTAACTGCAAAATCCGTATAATATATACTTTCGTTTGCAGCGCCAAATATACCGATAAGCTGCATTGGAAAAAATTCCACTATGATAAGCGCAACAGCTCCCACCATTGCCTCCCACACAAGAAGTCTGGTAAATAATTGCTTAACCCTGTCATTTAATTTTGCACCCATATTAAAGCCGACAATAGGGATGCAGCCTGCCGCCATACCCACAACAACAGAAATAACTATCTGGAAGAATTTCATAACTATACCTACAACTGCCATAGGTATCTGTGCGTACTGCTCCTGACCGAAGATTGCATCCATTGCTCCGTATTTTCTAATCATATTATTAATTGCCGCCATAGCTGCCACAAGAGAAATCTGAGAAAGGAAGCTGCAAACACCGAGTACCAGAGTCTTGCAGATGACTTTTCCTTTCAGCACAAAATCAGCTTTGGAAAGCTTTATTGTTTTTGTGTGGCAGAGATACCATATCGCAAGCACTGCAGTAATAATCTGACCGATAACAGTGGCAACAGCAGCTCCCATCATACCCCATTTGAACGTAAATATAAAGATAGGATCAAGTATGATATTGGCTACAGCTCCGGCAAGAGTCGATATCATTGCAAATTTCGGACTTCCATCTGCACGGATAACAGGATTCATCGCCTGACCGAACATATAAAACGGAATACCGAGAGAAATCCAGAAGAAATATTCCTTTGAATGATTAAAGGTTTCTTCGTTTACAGTTCCGCCGAACATAGCAATAATCTGATTGCTGAAAGCAAGATATATTACTGTAAGGACAATGCTTGAAATAATAGTCATAAGCACAGAGTTTCCCATACTCACTTTAGCATCATCAGCATTATTTTTGCCGAGGCTCAGGCTTACAAAGGCACAGCAGCCATCGCCAATCATAACAGCGATTGCAAGAGCAATTACCGTAAGCGGAAATACAACGGTATTAGCAGCATTTCCGTATGACCCCAAATAATCGGCATTGGCAATAAATATCTGGTCTACAATGTTATACAAAGCTCCTACAAGCAGGGAAATAATACATGGGATTGCATATTTCCTCATAAGCACGCCCAATTTTTCGGCGGCAAGAAAATTTTGATTTGTCTGTTCCATTAAAATTACCTCCTAAAACGCAAAAAAATAATGCGTAAGTCCAAAACTGGACTTACGCATTACTGCTACTCGTTGGTTGTATTATAGCACATTTCAAATTCTTTTGCAAGAGATAAAATATACAAATTATTTCAATCCATAAATCCCGCAATTATAGTTATAATGCCAAATCAACGTTCCCAGAGCTATCAGGATGCATCCTATCAATGATTTTGTCGAAGCACATACATTCCTTGGAATGTGCATTTATAACTCCCATAGACTGCAGGAAGGAATAAATAATTGTTGAGCCAACAAAGGTCATTCCGCGCTTTTTCAAATCCTTTGATATGGCATCTGACAGCGGCGATGTAGTTCTCACTGTAAATTCCTCCATAACAACCTTATTGTCAGTAAAAGACCAGATGTAATTGCTGAAAGAACCAAATTCCTCTTGAATTTCCTTAAATACTATACTGTTATTGACAGCGGCCTTTATTTTAAGCCTGTTGCGGATGATTCCCGGATTATTCATCAACGCTTGCTTCTTTTCATCATCATACTTGATAATTATGTCAATATCAAAATTATCAAAAGCTGCTCTGAAGTTTTCGCGCTTATTTAATACGCACTCCCAGGACAAGCCTGCCTGAAAGCACTCTAAAATAAGAAGCTCATACAGCTTTTTATCATCATATAAAGGCTGTCCCCATTCTTCGTCGTGATATTTTACATAGGTTTCATTATTTAAGTTTAGCCAACTGCACCTTATCTTCTTTTCCATTCTTTACTCCTCAATCTTTCCAATGTATGCAACAGTATGGTGATATGTCTTTATAATCTTATTTTACCATATTCTATTGACAAATGCAATATTCTCCTTTAGCTATTGCGTTTTATCATATGACATTTGGATTAACACCAATTCGACAAAATAACATATTATATAACAGTGGCTCATAATTTTTAAATACAATGAGAAAGAGGGAATTTTATGAAACCAATATGCAGCTGCATAATGCAGAATAATACGAGAACCTATAACATTGAAGCAATATCTTTGCCGATTGTTTATAATAAATTTGGAGACCACGATATCAATGGATTGCTGTATGTGCTTTGTGAGGATTCCGAACGCATTCAGAAAAAGGCATGGGAGAATTTTAACAAACCAATACCGCAGCCTTACGAAGAGGTTCGTCCCTTGGTAATCCGTGCAAACTTAGGAGACAAGATATGTATAAATTTTCATAACAGACTAAACAGAAGAGCATCCATACATGTTCAGGGGCTCAAATACGATATTGATAAGTCAGACGGAGCAAACGTGGGATTCAACCCCGATACTACCACAGATAACAGAATCACTTATACCTGGTATGCCGACCATGAAGGCGTATTCTTGTTTTCTGATTTGGCAGACCCCCGAAGCGACGAAGAAGGCACAAATGTCCACGGGCTTTTCGGTGCAATTATTGTAGAAGCGCCCGGCTCGGAATGGTTTGACCCGGTTACTGGAAAACCGATTACAAGCGGACTTTTTGCAGATATTTACCACCCGGTAAAATCAGCCTTCCGTGAATATGCCGTGTTTTTTCACGACGAGCTGGAAATTTTGAACAAAGACGGTCAGCCTCCCGCAGACCCGCACACGGGACTTCCAAACGGCACTACCGCAATCAGCTATAGGTCAGAGCCTATGCGGAACAGACCGCCTCTCATCCATGACCACGAAGGCGGTGTAACCGACGAGGACATTTCTATGAGCTCATGGTCCTATGGAGACCCTGCTCCGCCAATATTGAGAGCGTATGTGGGAGACCCGTCCAAAATCCGTCTTATTCACGGCGGTGTGAAGGAGACTCATGTGTTCCATCTGCACAATCATCAGTGGAGGCTGGAGCCCGATGACCCCAAATCAACAATTATAGATTCAATTTCAATCAGCCCACAGGAATGTTATACCTTGGATATACTTCACGGAGCAGGAAGCCTAAACGGAATGATTGGTGATGCAATATTCCACTGTCATCTCTATCCTCATTTTCATGAAGGAATGTGGACCTTATGGCGTGTTTTTGACCGTCTTGAGGACGGACGCGGAGTTTATCCCGACGGAACGTCTATTGAAGCACTGTGTCCACTTAAGGACAGACCCCTGCCGCCTGAAAAAGATGAGCTTCACCCGGGCTATCCAAATTTTATTAACGGAACCTTCGGTCAGCGTCCTCTTCTGCCACCATTTGGGATTTTGACAGCAGAGGGCGAAAACAAGATTGAGCCGACACAGCTTGTAGAAGCAAATTTCGCACAGAATTTTGCACCCGGAGCATTGTATACCAAAACCTGTCCGTGCAAAACGGCTAAAGATATAAAGGTATTCGACATTGCCGCTGTACAATCAAAGATTATCTATAACCGTTACGGATGGCACGACCCTCAGGGACGCTTTTTTGTCCTGAAAGAAGAGCTTGAAAAGTATGGAACATTAGAAAATTATTTAAAAGATGTAGAATGCGGAAATATCATACCGGAACCACTTGTAATTCGAGCAAATGCAGGAGATTGTATTGAAATCAGGTTTACAAATCTTCTGCCTGAATTTATTGAGGGCAATGAATTTCAGCTGAAAACCCTTACGGACATTGTAGGATATCATATTCATCTGGTTAAGTTTGACACTATCGTATCAGACGGTGCCGCAAATGGCTGGAACAATATAGCCGGTGCACGAAAATACGAAACAGTGATTGAACGCTTCTTTGCTAACGAAGAGCTTAACACAGTATTTTTCCATGACCACCTGTTTGCCAATATGCATCAACAGCACGGTATGTTCGGAGCGCTTATAATTGAGCCTGCCGATGCCGTTTTTTACGACCCTAAAACCGGATGTGAGTCAAAAAGCGGAACCCAAGCGGTTATCCGCCGTGCAAACGGAGATGCCTACCGCGAGTTTGCACTGTTTGTTCATGATTTTGCACTGCTTTTCGATAAAAAGGGAAAGCCCCTTAATCCACCGGAGCACCCCGGCTCAGATGATGACCCTGGCGTAATGGGTATAAATTATCGGTCAGAACCAATGCGTGAGCGGCTCAAAATCAAAAATGACCCGTCACACATTTTCAGCTCATGCGTCTACGGCGACCCTGCAACGCCAATTCTGGAAACCTATCCGGACGAACCCTTTGTTATCCGATTACTTGACGGAGCACACGAGGAACAGCACGCATTTAATATCCGGGGAATGTCATGGAGAAAAGAGATTACCGACCCAGTATCGCCTATTGTGCAGGAACAGACGCTTGGTATATCGGAGGCTTTTAATATTCGTATAGATGAGGGATATTGCGCAGGAGATTATCTGTATTATTTCGGAGGAATTGACGATTTATGGCTTGGTCTTTGGGGAATTATAAGGGCACACAAATGTATTCAAAAGGATTTGCTGCCGTTATGCAGAGAGCAGAAGCTTTTACCTCCCAATCCGTCAGAACCGCCTGAGGGTGCAACTATCCGCAGATTCTCTGTTGCGGCAATTCAAAAGGATTTGGTGTATAACAAATATGGAGACCATGACCCTGACGGACTTTTATTTGTTCCTCTTGAACATGTCGGGGATGTTATAAAGGGACGCAAAAAGCCGATACCGCTTATACTGAGAGCAAATGCCGGCGATTGGATTGAAATAACGCTTTACAATATGTTTGATATAAACCGTCCGATTGAATACTTCGACTATCCGTCAGTTCCTTTGGACTATCCGCACAAACCTTCAGATAGAGTTTCGCTGAATCCGCAGTTTCTGCAGTATGACCCAATACATTCATCAGGCATTAACGTGGGATATAACGAAACTGAACAAACCGCAGGACCGGGCGAAAAAATACGCTATTTGTGGTATGCAGACAAGGAGTACGGCGGCTGCATTATAAACTCCTTCGGAGATGTAAGAAATCACCGGTATCACGGTCTGTTTGGTGCAATAATTATAGAGCCTGTACAGGCGAAGTGCTTTGACGGACTAAAAGAAACCTCAACTCATTACGGAGAACAGGCTGTTATAGCTGCGCCAGGCAAGGAAACTTTCAGAGAGTTCGTATTGTTTGCGCAAAACGGTATTCGTCTGTTGGATAAAAATAATGTGCTTATAAAAACAACCGAGCAAAATTCTGAAGAAGGAGGACACGGTGCACCGGACCATGAGGATACGGGAGAAAAAGGATATAATTACCGTTCCGAGCGATTTTTCAACAGATTGAAGCGTGATTCGCGAATATATAAGATATTTAGCTCCAAAGAGCACGGAGACCCTTCTACACCGCTGTTTAAGGCATATGAAGGAGAAAGAATCATCTTCCGCTACCTGATGCCTGCCGACAAGCCGAGAAATATAAGCTTTGCTCTTCACGGGCATCAGTGGATGGCTCAGCCTGAAGACCCGTTTTCAAGAGTTATCCCCGTTCAGGGAGCAGTCAGTGTCGGCGGAAGCTATATGATTGAACCAAAAAACGGAGCCGGAGCTCCGGGAGATTATTTATATCGTTCAGGCTCACTGCGTTGGGATGTGGAATCGGGAATGTGGGGCATATTAAGAATTATGAAGCGATCAATAAAAGAGCGCTGCAAGGATGCCTGCCGGCGTATATTTTCCAGATAAAAACAATATTTCGGTAAAAGCATTGACAAAACTCAAAAAAGTCTTGTTCCATATATAAAAGGCTAAAACACAAAAAAGGTCAGCGAAAAGCAGTTGTTTTGATGCTTTTGCTGACCTTTTAATTACATATAAAATGCTTTAATACTTCATTTATATTCTTTTTCCCGAGGCAAGCTCAAAATGATATTCTACAATTCCCAATCCATTTTTGTATAAAAACCCATTCCTGCCTTGGCAGATACTTTTCTGTTTTCATGCTACAAATAAAATTTTTGCTGATTCATTGCTGTGGTAGCAAGAAGTGATGCCTGACACCTTTTTTAAACCAATCGTGAGAGACATCCGATACATTGCTCACAGCTTCGGGAGCCTTTGATTTATGAGGCACTCCTTGTGTTTCACCATATCCGACTGCAATTACAACAGTCAGCTTTTCATCAATTCATCCGTCAATCGCATAATTTCGGGGGCAATTTTCTCCCGCTCTTTTTTTATAATCTTGCTGTATATGGGGTAAGCAAGAGCTATGATACCTATTCCGATAATTCCGATTATAATTCCGGGAATAAACCACTTGTCCATCCATACCATACAGCAACACATTCCGACTCCAAACACAATTGCACCGATAAAGCCTGCAATGAGTGATAACGAAGTAGCTTTTTGATAAACACTGCTGTCAAGCTTTCTTAGAAGTGTCATTTTGTCCTCTTCCGGTGGCAAGTATTTTTTTCGTATGCTTTCTATTTCTGTTTTTTGTTTTGCAGAATAAGTATAATTAAATACCTCTCCGTGATTTTTATTTTCCATTTTACTGACTCCTTTCGGGTTGTATCCGCATAGCCGAAAAAGAACAATCTGCCTTTGAAAATCGTGGTTCGGATTATTCTCTTTCGGCTTAGTATGACAGGTGCAGGCGGGCTGACGCCAGTCAAAACCGACAAACTGAAAGATTTTAAAAATTTCAGATGTCAGGCAGTGAGAGTTCGAGTCATGTCACACTAGAATATTACATATTTTTAATTTCTTTACTTGTCTTCCAGATGTTATATACTGAAATACAGACTATAATAGCGCTTATTCCTGCACCTGTTGCAATAATCATTATTCTGCGATTTTCAGGGGACATATCACTTCCGAACTGTGAGAGCATGGCTGTCTCAAGTGCCAGCATAGAAATAAGTGCCGCTGCTAAATTAACTGATTTTGCCATTGACATTACGGGACTGTTATACTTCTTGTATTTAATCACGTTTATAATTGCAGCTGTTGTGATATAGAAGGTATACATTGCCATTACATAAATTAAAATACCATAATACTCAAAGCCTCTGTCGAAATAAACCATCATTAAAACGGCACCGGACAGAGCAAGGTTCACCGTAAGCAATATCAGTGCACATAGTCTTGAACGCTTCAGCTCTTTAAAACGATTTCTTCCTATCCCCTCTTTGTTGACATATCTGACCAACAGGAAACGCATAAGCGCCATGATAATATAATAACCTGCAAAAAGCATAAACCAGGCGGATC
Organism: Clostridia bacterium; assembly: GCA_017481205.1. GTDB lineage: Bacteria > Bacillota > Clostridia > UMGS1810 > UMGS1810 > RGIG4708. Next base: position 42,159 of record JAFUPN010000014.1, read on the forward strand.
TGTAATAAATCCCCGAAAACAAATTAAAGGCTGCGTATAAAAGATTAACAGCAAGGGAACGATACAGACCTATGTGTGTTTTAAAAGCAGGGTCTGTCATATATCTGTTTCCGAATTTGTTATCATACACTTTTTGCCTGATTGCTCTGTAACAGCCCGGGATAACATCGGCACAGGCTATACAAACAACAGTCAGCGTATAGAAAGAAAGCACATATATTACATAGGCTGCCGGGCTCTCCTCCAAGCCTTTTACAAAAGTTGCAGCTAACGCTGCCGTGCTTAAAATAACCAGTATAATCATAAGCCATACCGGAGGATAAAGCAGTTTTTTTAAAATAGTTTTCCAATCCTTCATAATCAACCTCTGCGAAATCTGACAGTGAATGTACTCCCCTGCCCGCAAACACTCTCAACACCGATTTCTCCCTGCATAATATCTACTACACGTTTTACAAGAGCAAGACCGAGACCATTTCCCTCTGCCCCGTGTGAAGTATCTCCCTGATAAAATTTATCAAAAATACGCTTACCGACTTCCGGTGTCATACCGCAGCCCGTATCGCTCACTTTTACTACAATATGATGAGGAGTGGCTTTTAGACTTACCAAAACCGTGCCGCCTTTGTCTGTAAACTTAATCGCATTTGAAAACAGATTGTTCCATACATGACTTAAAAGCTCTGAATCAGAGCTGATAATAACATCATCTTCGATATCTGTCTCAATATTCATTTTTTTCTTTTCCCAGGCATCCTCAAATTGCAGCAGGCACTCACAGAGCTGCTCTCCTAAATCATACTCACGGACAGAGGGATATATCTGCTGATTTTCCAATTTATTCAGCTTTAAAATATTTGAAATCAGGCTTGCCAGTCTTCTGCAGGCACCTGATATGGATTTTGCATATTCAATTCTTTTTGCTTCATCAAGCCCCGGCTGCTGAAGCATTGTGCTGTAGTTCTGCATAACAGCAAGGGGTGTTTTTAATTCATGCGATACATTTGAAATAAAGTCAGTACGCAATGTCTCTATCCCTGACAGTTCCTCTGTCATTTTATTGAAGCAATCAATTATTTCATTGAAGCCTCCTGTCCCGGCAAATCCGCTGACACGGTTAATGCGCACGTCAAAATCACCTTGAATTATTTTTTTCGCTGCCGCAGTTATTCTTCTGACAGGCTTATCAACCATAATTTTTCGTCTGAATACATCAAACAGGGTAAATATCAGGCTCAGGAACAAAACATTTATAAAGGTCAGTTTTGCAGCAGCCTGTACACTTGCTTCTGTTAATGTTACACCCAAAGTCTCAGACAGTATGGAAACAAACAGCATCATGCAGCAGCTTATGACAAATGCCACAAGTGCAAAAAAGACAACATAGTGATACAATGCCTTCAACAGATTGCGAAGCTTTACTTTTTCTTTCACTTTAACACCGCCTTATATCCCAATCCGTGAACAGTAACTATTTCAAATCCGTCACACTCAGCCAGTTTTGAGCGAAGCTTGGTCATATAAACATCAACACTTCGGGGCGCCGAGGCAGTTTCTGCATCCCAGAATTCGTCCATAAGCTGAGTACGTGTAAATGTCTTTTTAGGATAACTGAGCAGCTTGTACAGAATATTAAATTCGCGCATAGTCATGGGTATTTCATCATCATTAAGGTATGCGGTATGCTCATCCGCATCCATTTTGAAGTTGCCCACACAAAGCTGACGGCTGGATGCTATTTTTGCTCTACGAAGCAATGCTCCTATTCTTAAAAACAACTCATCCAGGTCGATAGGCTTTACCATATAATCATCAATACCAACACGGTAGCCCCGCTGCTTTGAAGCAAAATCGTCTCTTGCCGTCATAAACAAAACAGGGATATTCTCATTTAATTCGCGAACATTCTTTACAAATTCAAATCCGTCTGTACCGGGTATCATTATGTCGGAAACGATTAAATCAAATACCTTTTCATACATTGCATCATAGGCTTCATCTGCCGACAAGCACCCTGTAGCTTCATAGCCGCTTTGGTTAAGAAAAGAGCAAACAGTTTTGTTTAAATCACGGTCATCCTCAACAACCAATATCTGAAACATATAATTCACCTCAAAAAATACTATTATATGTTTATTATAGCATATAATTGTTAAAGTTTTGTTTGAGTTTTTAAATTTTTGGATTTTTTCGCAAAAAGCGAAGCGTTTTGCCACCATGAATACGCTTCGCTTTGCTAAATTTATTACCACTATTGGATGTTGCCGATACTAAAAAAGGTTTTACTGTTAATTACTTTGGTTACTCATAATTTTGTCGCTGAGCTCCATAATCCTGTCTGCATATTTCTTCTTGCGAGAACCAAGGATACTCTTGTAAATCGGATAATTGATAATTGCCATCATCATACCAATAATACCGATAATAATTCCGGGAATCATAGTATCGGTCATACCAAGCATTTCGCCTATATCTGTCATTACAAGGCTCATACCGCTTCCCATAATAATGGCACTGATCGTACCGAACACATAAGCGAATACATTTGCCGGACGCTTAACTTTAGTATCAAGTTCTTTCAGAGCATCAAGCCCGGAATGCTCTTTCTCGGTATACTGCGTGCGTATCTTCTGTACAAGATATTCCTGATCGTTTCTGTTCATATTTATTACCTCTCTCTGTTTTGATAATTATATTATAACAAGCTGTTGTTTTCAAAAGATTTAAGAATTGTTTTAGTTTTGTTAATTTAGCCGAAGCAATCAACGCTAAATTTGGCTTCAGCTAAAGCATCGGTGCAAAGATACGCACTATTGCACGAACAAATTTTTGCAGCAGATTTGTTTTAAGCATATCCTGTGTTACTTCAATGCTTTTGTTTAATGTATCCTCAATATCGTTTTTCAAAGCTTTAACAGCCCCGCACTTATACATCCACACACCGTTTTCAAAATGATGAACAAGACTTCTGTAGTCAAGATTTATCGTGCCTATCATGGCATATTCATCATCGGCAAGATAGCTTTTTGCATGGATAAAGCCGGGTTCGTACTCATAGATTTTTACACCGGCAGCCATAAGCCTGTGATAAAAGCTTTGAGTCATACCGAATATAAGCTTTTTGTCCGGAATATGCGGTACAATAATTCTTACATCAACACCTCTTATAGCAGCATTCTCAATGCTCTGGCACAAATCATTATCAATAATAAGATACGGCGAGGTCATATATACATACCGTGTGGCATTGCTTAACATATTCTGAATAACGCCCTTGCCCACTCTGCGTTTATAAAGAGGATTCGGTCCGTCACCGAAAGGAATAATATATCCTTCCTCCGTGATGCTGCTTTGCGGTGGAAACAATTCCATTCTGATATCAGGCATTTTCTTAACATTGATACCATAATCAATGAGAAACAGCTTTGTAAGCTCCCATACAGCTTCGCCCTCAAGACGGATAGCAGTATCCTTCCAATGACCGTATTTAACAATTTCGTTGATATATTCATCTGCAAGGTTAATACCTCCGGTATAGCCAACCTTGCCGTCTATAACGGTAATTTTACGGTGACTGCGGTTATTAAATTCACTGTCTGCATTGCCCTTCAGTCTTGAAAAAGGAGTTGCTTCAATACCGCACTTTTTAAGTGTTTTGCAATAATCTCCGGGTAGAGTAGCCATGCATCCAACGTCATCATAGACAACCTTAACATCAACACCCCGCTCAGCTTTTTCTTTAAGAATATCCAAAATTGAATTCCAGAGCTTACCTTCCTCAATAATAAAATATTCCATATAAATAAATTTTTCTGCCTTGCTTAAATCCTTAAGCAATTGGGGATGCATATCTTCGCCCAGTTTAAAATACGTCTGAGCGGTATCCGTAAACAGATGAGCTTCTGCAATGTTACACAACATTTTTGCCTGGGATGCTGCATTGGGATTTTCGTTCAGAAGCTTTTTAAACAGCTCTGAGTCATCCTTGCAATAGGATTTATCCTTCAAATACTTTAATCGACGGACATATTTTCTTTTCAGAGTTCTGGAGTAGAAAATAAAATACAGCATAAATCCGGCAATCGGTAATATCATGACAACCATCAGCCACGGTATTTTATAGTCCGGATTGTCATCTGAGGAAGCAATCCTTATTACACAGGCTATCTGAGTGAGCCACGCCAGAATATAAAAATACGGAACCCAATAGCATAAAGCAACAACAATTCCTATAATTGCCGTTACCTCAATTAGGGTAATCATTGCAGCAAGTATATACCGAAAAGGTATATAATTATATTCTTTTTCCACAGACTTTTCATTTATATAATATTGTATGGTCTTTTTCACATTATCACTTCCCCAAATCCGCAAAAGCGAGGACAGAATATGAATATCCGCCTCGCTTTAAGCTATCCTGTTTTTCTGCATCAGAAAATCTCAAAAGCTGCAATTATATCTTAAAACACAACGCCGGAATAATGTTTATTCTCTTTCTGCTAAGCGCTTTTTTGTTTCCTCAACTGTTTCGCCGTCTTTTGAAAAAACCTTTTCGATGATTTTATCATTCATTTTGTTAAAACCGTCAACTGCACCTTTTTCGATTTTTTTGTATCCGCCTACAACTCCGTCTTCAATTTTTTTGTAGCCTCCGACAACCTTATCGGCAATCTTTTCATTTACATCTGCTAATTTTGACATATTAATTTTCTCCTTTTATGATTTTTTGATTCACATTTGATGTCTTAATTCTAACGCCTGATTGTTTGCGATATTTTTAAAAAATGTTTAAGTTTTGTTAAAATGCAAAAAAATACCGCACAGCAGACTTTATCTGTATTGCGGTATTTTATGTTTCTATTTAGTCAGCATTGTAATAATCAATAAACCGTCTCCGGGTCATAATACACACCGTTAATCATCAGCTCAAAATGAAGATGTGAACCTGTTGACATGCCTGTATTGCCTACAGTGCCTATAACATCCCCCTGCTTTACATCACTGCCCGAAGCTACATTTATTGCAGCAAGGTTAGAGTACATAGTTGTAATATTATTATCGCTTGCGATAACCACATAATTACCTTTTTCTGTATCAAATCCGGCTTCTGTCACAATTCCGTCTGCAGCCGCAAGTACATCAGAGCCTTCGGCAGCTGCAATATCAACGCCGTTATGCTCTCTGATTTCCTTAGTAATCGGATGAACTCTTTTTCCGAATTTTTGAGAAATTGTATCGCTGCTGCAAGGCCATGTCAGTTTTTGTGACACAAAGACAGAAGAGTTTTCGGCATTTACCGTAAAAATAAAATCAAATTTTTCCGTACTGCCGGCTATACCCTTGTTGAGCATATAATCCACATATGTATACGGCACATAAGTTATATCATTTACAAGCAGGGCTGTGAAATAATCATCAAGGCTTACCTTAACACCAATCGGACTATCCTTGGAATGTGCAACTCCTATCATATTGCTGCCTATATTAAATTCATAATAGGTTGGCTCATTACCGGCTGCTTCCGAAACACTGATTAAAATTGTGCCGTCATTCCATACAAGAGAATTGGTTTCAATATCAAATACACCCAGCTTTTCAAATATTTCACGCAGGGGAAAATAGGTCATATTCTCCTTTATGAAGGGCTTGTTTTCAAGCTCAACCATCTCCCCCTTTGAATATAATGTTATAAGCTCCTTATCATTATCCAATGCAGCCATAACAACAGTTGCACACAGCATTGTTACTGCAATTACAACAGACATTACCAATGCCATAAATCTTGAAGTACGTCCGACTTCGGAACAGATTTTTGAAAAGCGGTTTTGCAGCTGCTTTTTATTTGCAGTCATTTTTGTTGTATATATGTTTTCCAGCATGAATTTTACCTCCAATTTGATATAATATAATCATCAATTTTTACAGGCACCCATTCCGTACCTTTTGGAGCAACATTTGAATAAAGCTCCAAAGTATCATTCGAGTCAACAACCTTAAATTCGTAGTTACTTTCCTTCAGAGCGAGATAATCATTGTAGAGAGTCTCATATTCCTCATTACTGCGCTTTTTTGCTTCCTGTATATATTCTGCCTTGTCGGGCTCGCGGTTGTAATTAAGATAGGTTTTCTTATAAAAAAATGTTGCTTCATTTCCGTTCTCGTGCCAATTGGAAACAGTCAGACTCTGAATATCATAATAGGAATCATATACCCGGTGAAATTCCTTTTCCAGAAATTTAACAGTTTTGGCATACAAATCACTGACAGGATTATTGAGAAACTGAATTATTTCTTTGTGAAACTCCTCACTTTCCAGGTCGCCCCATGCAATCAGACGGGGTTCATAATTATCAAATACAAATATATAGGGTGACGAGGTATCTCCATGCTGAACCTGCAGTGTACGTACCTCAAAATTGCCATCTGATACATCATCAAGCTGTGCTGATATATCCTGCGGCAAAGCTTGTTTGAGCTGTACAAGCTTTTTGCCGTCTATTTCAAAGGAAATAGCGCTGTTTACAAGTATTTCCTTGTTATCGGTAAGCACCCTGCTAATCATATTTGACTTCTGCTGACTCACACTTACATATTTGTCGCCGAAAACATAACGGTATGCCACAAGACCGTCGCTGTGAGCTGTAACAAACAGCAGTGAGCTGAAGCTTGATTCCATAACAGTCATGTAATATGTTTTATCACCTGAAACAACACAGTTATTACTGAACCAGCCTTCTGCACCGGGCAACACTTCATGAGTTTGCGCATATTTGTCAAACAACACAATATCCTCAGGCATATTTCCCACTGAAACCTTGCCGGTATCGAGATTTATAATATAGTTGTCAAAATTCTTGATTTCTTCATATGGTCCGTAGCTCGACAAATAAGCATATTTCCCATTAGCATCTATCCCGATATCAAGACCGAAGCTGCCCTGCTGATGAGGAGCTATATTAAGCTTACTCAGGTCTATCTTATGTTCAAATTCATAGGTCTGCTGATTGCAGACAAAAAATCCGTTAAGATAGTGAAAAACAAGCATCTCACCGTCTGCGTAGTCAATATCTGCCATTATTGAGCCTACGGGTTGGTTTATATATTCTGCAAAATCATCTTCGGACATGATATAATCATCAGTATACCTGACAGCTACTACAAGTGATATGCCGGCTATTACTGCAATAATCACAACAAACATAGCAATGCCGGCTAATGTTGAAATCCGCCCGTTTTTGTAACGAATTTTTGAAAAGCGATTTTGCAGCTGCTTTTTATTTGCGCTCATTTTTGTTGTATATATGTTTTCCAGCACAGAATACACCTCCTATTCAACCAACTCAACAATTGTTTTCATATATGATTTTTGTTCTTCATCAGACATATTCTTGGTTACTGCCATATCGCAGGATATCTCACATGCCTCGCTGATATTGGCACTGAGCAGATATACAAGAGGATTGAACCAATGAACCGCATTTACAAAGAGCGACAGCCATTTGAAAGCCAAATCTTTTCTTTTATAATGTGTCAGCTCATGGAGAAATACCATGCGCATATTTTCGTCGGATATCTCCCTGCAGGGAATATACACCACGGGAAACAATACTCCCACAAGCATGGGAGAGCCAACCTCCGGCGACATCCTGATGCGTATATTTCTTTTGATTTTAAGCTCATTTTTTACCCTGTCAAATACCGGATTATGAGAAAGTGCAAGGGCACGGCGGCGCCGGCGGAAAATGTATATTATGTATGATGAAACAATCGTAATCAGATATATACACACACCTGCCAGCCATATGTATGCAATAATATCTGCATGAGGAATATGAAGCCCGGGCGTAACAGATTGTTTTGTCCCCTCGTTATATATCTCTTCTTTTGCCTCGGGTATAATAATCTCAGTTTCATTGCCGTCAAAGCGAAATACCTCCTGACGTACAGGCTGATTCTGTGTGATAAAAGACAGCCTCTGTACCTGACGCTCAGGAATCAGCTTGTATACGGGAATAATCATTGATAACAGCACCACAAGCCATACATAATACTGCCACCCGGCAGGAAATTTCTTTGCGGTAATAGGTTTTAAGCACAGCAAAACAGCTATTATGCAAAAGCCAAACAGGCTGAGTATAAGCACAGTTTTGAAAATTTCGTACATGGCCTGTTCACTCCAATTCAAAAATTTTCTTTAAATCAGACATATCCTCGGCTGAAAGCTTTTTGTTTTCATAGAGAGCTGCAACAAGATTTTTAACCGAGCCTTTATATATCTTTGAAAGAAAATTTTCTGTTTCGTTCAAATCGTACTCTCTCTGCTTGAGCAAAGGGTAATACAGATTTGTCTTGCCTTTTTTATCACAGGCAATCACCTCTTTTTTCAACAGCCTCTGCAAAAAGGTTGACACAGTAGAGGCTGTCCAGTCATTGCCATCGAGCTCCCTTACAACATCTGCAACTGTCATGGGCACAATGGATTTCCACAAAATCTTCATAATTGCATATTCCGAATCGGTTATTGTATGTTTTGTATTTGACATAAGCTTGTCTCCTTCTATAATTACAATTGTAGCTACAACTATATAATAACAGGTGTAGCTACAATTGTCAAGATAGTTTTTAAAATTTTATCGGAATATTACTTTTAGGTATTGGTTTTTTCTGCTGATGATGATATAATATGTATATAATTTTTCATAACGGAGGTGTTTGCTATGAGCAGTACAAGCAAAGAGCATATTCCCATGCGAAAAATGTTTGCCAGCTTCCTGCCATATTACAAGCCATATATAGGAGTAATGCTTCTGGACCTGATGTGTGCGGCGCTGACTACGGTGTGCGAGCTTGTATTCCCCCTTATTATCAAATATATTACCGGCACGGCACTGTCGGATGCTTCAAGTCTGCTGCTGTCGGATATACTCAGGTTGGGCGGAGTATATCTTTTTCTTAAATTAATTGACACTGCAGCAAACTACTATATGGCATATATGGGTCACACCATGGGAGTTATGCTGGAGACGGATATGAGACGTGACCTTTTCACCCATTTGCAAAAGCTGTCCAGCTCATATTTTGACAAGACAAAGGTAGGTCAGATTATGTCAAGACTGACTTCGGACCTTTTTGATATAACCGAGTTTATCCACCACTTTCCCGAGGAGCTTTTTATTGCGGCAATTAAGATTACCGGTTCATTTATAATCCTTGCGCGAATAAATATACCTCTCACTCTCATAATTTTCGCTCTGCTGCCTCTTATGATGGTATCAATCAAATTTTTCCGCAAGGGAATGAAGGAAGCTTTTGCAGAACGCAGACGGCGTGTGGGCGAGCTCAATGCAGACATTGAGGACACTCTCCTTGGCATAAGAGTAGTAAAAAGCTTTGCCAACGAAGACATCGAGCAGAAAAAATTTGCAAAATCCAACGGGCAGATTTATGATATCAAAAAAGAGTCCTACAAATATATGGGACGCTTCCAGTGCTCCACAAGATTTTTTGACGGAGTTATGTATGTGGCAGTGATTATCGCCGGCTCTATATTCCTTATAAATGGCAAAATCGACTCTCCCGAGCTCATAACCTTCCTGCTGTACATACAGACTCTGATAGCCTCGGTAAGGACAATTGTGCAGTTTACCGAGCAATTCCAGAACGGCATAACAGGAATAGAGCGTTTTTACGAGATAATGAATGTGCCTGTGGATATAGAAAACGCCCCCGACGCAATTGAGCTGACAGATGTAAAGGGAGATATAAAGTTTGACAACGTAACCTTCAGCTACAACAAAGAGGACGGCGAAGTTCTGTCAAACATAAATCTGGAGGTAAAGGCTGGAGAAAACATTGCAATAGTAGGTCCCTCCGGCGGCGGCAAAACCACCCTGTGCAACCTGATACCGAGATTTTACGAAATACAGAGCGGTACCATAACCATTGACGGCAAGAATATACAGAAGCTGACCTTAGAATCACTAAGAGACAATATCGGCGTTGTACAGCAGGATGTATATATGTTCTGCGGCAGTGTGTATGACAACATAAGCTACGGCAGGCAGGATGCAACCATGGAAGAAATTGTAGAGGCGGCAAAGCTGGCAGGAGCCCATGACTTTATTATGGAGCTGCCTGAAAAATATGACACATACATCGGAGAAAGAGGCATAAGACTCAGCGGAGGTCAGAAGCAGAGGCTGTCTATTGCACGGCTTTTCCTAAAAAATCCGCCGATACTCATCCTTGACGAAGCCACCTCAGCATTGGACAACGAAAGTGAGCTGGTGGTACAGAAATCTCTGGAAAAGCTTGCAAAAGGAAGAACAACCCTTACAATAGCCCACAGGCTTACAACCATTAAGAATGCAACAAGAATTATCGTGCTTGATGATACGGGAATTATTGAGACAGGTACACACAGCGAGCTTATCGCCAAAGGCGGTGAGTATGCAAAGCTGTACAGTATGTATACGTCAATAGAATGATAAAATGAAAGAGGTAAGTTTTTGAAAAAACAAATTGTGCTTATAACGGAAAATGAAAATAGCGATTATAGAGAATATTCCGAAAAAGTTCTTGAAAAAACTGATTTTGAAATAATCTGCGCACCTGCTGATATAAACAGATATGACGCAGTGGTTTTTGTCTTTGACAAAGAGCCATATAACACCAATGAAAGGCTTAACAGCTGGGTAGGTCACAGTCACCTGAGAGCTATATGGGGTAGTAGTGAGGCGGAGAAAAAGGCAATGCTGAAAAATGAGCTGACGCACATTGCCGGTATTCCCTTTCCCCTTGAGATAGAACGTAAATTCCTGATAGAATATCCGGATACCGAAAAGCTTGGTACCATGGGCAACTGCAGGTCTGTTGAGCTTGAGCAGATATACCTATCACCCATTGACGGCGCTCATATACGGATACGTCGTCGCTCAGCCATTGGAGAGGACATTTATATCAAAACAGAAAAGAAAAAAATCTCCGCCGCAGTACGGATAGAAACAGAGGAAGAAATATCCAAAGAGCAGTATAGAGCATATAAGCTCCACGCAGACAGCGAGCTTATGCCCATAACTAAGACAAGATACTGCCTGATGGATAACGGAAGATACTTTGAAATTGATATTTTCCCATTCTGGAAGGACAAAGCTTATTTAGAAATAGAGCTGACCGATGAGAATGAAAAATTCCATCTGCCGGAATTTATAAGAGTAATAAAGGAAGTAACCGAGGACAGGAGCTACACCAACCGCTCTCTGGCAAAATTACTTAAATCAGAAAAAATAAACGAGCTGTAATAGACTTGACAAAACTGCCCGTTTATGTTATTAATAAAGTATATTATTTTTTGAAAGGATGATAACAAACATGAAAATTGCACTTATCAATGAAAACAGCCAAGCGGCTAAAAATGCTCTCATCTGCGAGACCCTTGAAAAGGTGGTTAAGCCCCTGGGACACGAGGTTTATAACTACGGAATGTACTCTGGTGAGGATGTAAACCAGCTTACATATGTACAGGTTGGTATCCTCACAGCTATTCTTATAAACTCAAAGGCAGCAGACCTTGTTATCACAGGTTGCGGCACCGGCGAAGGCGCTATGCTTGCATGTAATTCATTCCCCGGCGTACTCTGCGGACATGTGGTAGACCCCACAGACGCATACCAGTTTACTCAGGTAAACAACGGCAACGCAATTGCTCTCCCCTTTGCAAAGGGTTGGGGCTGGGGCTGTGAGCTTAATCTCAGCTATGTGTTTGAAAAGCTCTTTGTTGAAGAATGGGGTCAGGGCTATCCCAGAGAAAGAGCAGTACCCGAGCAGAGAAACAAGAAGATTCTTGACGATGTTAAAAAGGTTACACACACAGACATGGTGTATATCCTCAAAAATCTTGACAGAGAGCTGGTTAAGGGCGCTGTATCCGGCGAAAAATTCCAGGAATATTTCTTTGCAAACTGCCAGGTTCCCGAAATTGCAGAAGCAGTAAAGGAAATCCTTGCTTAAGTAAATCTGTAAAAATGAACCGACCCCCAAAAGTTATGCCAAAAATCTAACGATTGGGAGGTCGGTTTTTTCATGGCAAAGTACAGTTACGAGTTCAAGTTAAAAGTCGTACATTCATATTTAAATGGTGAAGGTAGTTATGCTTATCTTGCAAAGAAATATAACATACCTGCAAAAAGGAATATTGAAGAATGGGTACATACATACAAAGAATTTGGCAGTGATGGTTTAATGCGTTCAAGGCAAAATAAGAATTACTCTTTTCAATTTAAACTTTATGTGGTAGAATTGTATCTATCAAGTGAAGTCTCGTATCAGGAATTAGCTCTTTCTCAAGGCATGAACAATCCATTCTTAATAACGCGATTGGTTAACGATTTCAGAATAGCCGTTCCTGATGCACTGAGACCTAAAAAGAAAGTTCAAAGAATTATACAAAAATTAGGTTTTCAAGTTACATCATTTACTCGTAAAAGCCGCAGATATAATTCATACAAAGGTAATGTTGGTAAAATAGCACCTAATAGAATTAAAGAAAAACTTGGGTGGATGAGTCCGGTACAATATCGGCTCAACACCTTGACTGCATAAAAATAGCATAGCAGTCATAAACTACTACGCTATAAAAAGTCTAACTTTTTGGGGTCACATCAAACCCGACTTTTTCGTCAGCTGCTTCGACTATATACATAATGCGTTTTTTCTCCGCTATTGATTTTTTTCATTTCAATATCAAATACCCTCTCAACAGCATCACCCGCAAGTATCTCCTCCGGCGTTCCCCGGGCAGCAATACTTCCCTTGTGCATTACATATAAGCTGTGGCACAGACTGAATGCAAGAGGCAAATCATGCAGCACTGCCACAACCGACTTTCCCATAGCCGCAAGCTCCCGCATAATATCACACAGCCTCAGCTGATGAGCAATATCAAGATAGGTTGTGGGCTCATCCATAAGAATTACAGGTGCCTCCTGCGCTATAGCCATGGCTATATATGCCTTTTGCCTCTGACCCCCGGAGAGCCGGCTGAGATTAACATGGCAGACAGCCTCAAGCTCCATTTTCTCCATGGCACGCCGGGCAATTTCAACATCTTTTTTTCCGTATCTGCGCGGATAGTCAAGATAGGCAAATCTTCCGTGAAGCACCATTTGTTCCACAGTCATATCAGGCACATTTTTGCTTTGGGGCAGATATGCAATTTCTCTTGCCCGCTCCGCCGGTGCAAAGCTGTGTATAGCTTTTCCGTCAACCAAAAGTTCGCCGCTATGAATGTCGGCGAGACCTATAACACTTTTTAAAAGAGTGCTTTTTCCGCATCCGTTAGGACCGATTATCCCTGTTATTTTTCCGTCGGGAATTGCCACGGATACATCCTGCAGTATTACATTTTTACCGTATCCTGCATACAGATTGTTTATTTCAAGCATAGGTATGCCCCCCTTTGCCCTTTACAAGAAGCACTATAAATACAGGTCCTCCCACAAAAGCCATGATTATGCCCACAGGTAGCTCAAAGGGAGCAAAAATCACCCTTGCAAGAATATCGGAAAAGGTAAGAAAAATACTGCCAAAAACCGCACTTCCTGCGACTGTAAGCTTTGCGTTGCCGGGAAACAGCCGTCTGACAAAATTGGGCACCACAAGACCTATAAAGCCCAGCAAGCCGGAAAAGCTCACCGCTGCTCCTGCCATAAGCGCCCCGAGAATTAAAAGCAAATTTTTTGTTCTTCTCACATTCATACCGAGACCGCGTGCTGTTTCATCACCCATTGTGAGTACCTCAAGGTCGTTCATCAATGTCATAAGCAAAATCAGGCACAAGGCAATTATCGCCATTGCCGGTATAAGCTTGATATAAGAAACCGAGGAAAAACCGCCCACACGAAAATCAACACTCATAAGTGCAGCATCGTTATTGAGAACGCTTATTGCCTCCGAAAAGGCATTCAGCACCGCATTTACGGCAACACCGCCGAGAATAACCGTTGTCCGCGAGGCTTTGGTTTTGTATGCCGCGGCGGTAATCATGAGCACTGCCACCACACTGCCGATAAAAGCAGACAGCGAATATACAAATCCCGATGCCGCGCCAAAGGCACAGCACAGGGTAATACCGAGCCCGGCACCGGCATTCACTCCTATAATACCCGGTGAAGCAAGCTTGTTTGCAAGTACACTCTGCATAATCGCTCCCGACACCCCTAGAGCGGCACCTGCAAAGACACAGGCAAGAGTCCTGGGCAGTCTCACATACTTCAGCACAGCAAGCTCAACACCGGCATTTTCGGGACGGACAAGACATCTGATAAGCTGACATATGGTTATATCAGAGCTTCCCGTACATATACTTACCACGGCAGAAGCCACCAGCAAGACAAGTCCGGCAGAAAGCACCAATATATTCCTATTTTTCTGTAAGGATTTTTTCAAGTTTATCATAAGCCTCGCCCCATCTTGCATTCGGTTTAAAATTATAAAGCTTCTTATCCATATAATGTATCCTGCCGTTTTTTACCGCGTCAATTTCATTCCAGACGGGATTTTCCCGAAGCATACTTTCTACGGCTTTTTTCATTCCATCATAATCATCACCGGCCTGAACTATAAAAATACGGTCGGGATTTTTTGACACAATACTTTCAATATTGAGATTTTCCAGTATCCCTTCTTCGCTGTCGGCAATATTTGTCCAGCCGAGATTTCCCAACATTTCACCAAGGACGGTTCCCTCACTTTTCTTAGCCCGTATATATGATGCCGAGGCTCTCAGTAAAAGATATGTCCGAGACTCGCCGTCACCCACAGCCATTTGTATAACAGAGTCAATCTCAGCCTTTATATCCAAGCCGTTTTTGCGGTACAAATCCTTCCTGCCTGTAATATCGGTACATATATCCAGCATCCTGAGATAATCGTCAAAATCGTCTACATCAAAATAAGCAACGGTTATTCCGGAGGACTCTAAAATTTCCATCCATTCAATATGCTGCTTTCTCTTTGTGCTGGCGATAACAAATTCCGGCTGAGCCGATATAAGCTTTTCCAAGCTGAGGTTTTCTGTTGCGCCAAGATTTACCGCATTGTCTGGAATATCAATATCAAAATCCTCCCACGCATCGTCTGCCGCCGCACACAGAGTTCCCCCTGCAAGAACCCACAAATCCGCAAAGCTTCCCAACAGCACCGCTGTTTTTCCGTAGGCAGAGACAGTCACCTCCCTGCCCAAGTCATCCTCAAAGTTGCAGCCGGCAGTTGTTTCGGACACACTGCAGCTGCAAAGCAGAGTCAGAGAAAATATTAATATAAAACAAAAAAAGAAAATTTTTTTCATAGTTTTTTCCTTTACTGTATTACAGCCCGACTTATCAGCAGTTTATTTATTAAGAAGCTTTTCTTCCACATACGAAAAACCAAGTCTGTTTATAGTGTCGGCAAAGCGCTCACCGGCAATACCCTCCTCCTTAAAGAGCAGTATTGCACGCTCTACAGTATCAAGCACCTCATTTTCATCGGTAAAAATTCTGGCGAGAGGCTTTCCGTTTGCAATTTTTTTGCCCCATCTGCCGCCTATGTATATTTTATATCCGTTTGTATAATTTACCGCTACTCCAAAAGGACATTTTCCTCTGCATCTGCCGCAATGGTTACACAGGTGTTTATCAACGGTGAGCACACCGTCGAATAGCTTTACGTTCTTGATGGGACAGGCGATTTCAATCTGACATTTCTTGCAGGCTCTGCATTTATCAAAATCAAAATCCGGCACCATCTGACCTATAATTCCTATATCATTAAGGTCGGGCTTCACACAGTTATTGGGACAGCCTCCTACCGCAATCTTAAATTTGTGAGGAAGAACAACATCCCGGTACCCTTTGTAAAATCTATCGTGAATTTTTTCGCTGAGACCAAAAGTATCAATAAGTCCGTACTGGCAAGTTGTGCCCTTACATGAAACAACGGGACGCACCTTCGGACCGGTTCCGCCGGTTTCAAGACCCACAGAAGCAAGAAATTCTCTCAAAGGTTCAATATTTGCATAGCGTACCCCCTGAATTTCAATGGACAGTCTGCTTGTCATGGCAATCTCGCCGCTACCGAATTTCTCGGCAGCATCGGCAATAATTCTGTGCTCGCCTACTGTAATTTTACCGTTTCTCGTGATAACCCGTACATTAAACACATCGTTGTACCTTTTATCCTGCAAACAGCCCAAAGCCTTTAACCTTTTGATTTCTTCTGATGATAATATTTCTCCTGATTTAATCATTTATATTGTCTCCTTTGGTTTGTAAATGATATATACATAGATTTTAACATAAATCATACATAAAAGCAAATAATATTTACTGTAGCAGAAGCAACCTTTATATACGAATTTTTAAAATAAAATTCATATATATACATTGACTGATTTTGCTTTATGTGTTAAAATATCAGCATGTGCTTTATTAAAAATATGCTCTGAACTACGCAACGAAGGTGAGGTTTTGATTATGGAAATTGTTCTGTTAACCGCATTGGGAGTTGGCGGCGCAACGCTTCTAGGAGCGATAATAGGTTTTGCTTTCAAAAGACTGTCACATACCTTCAGTGATATCATTTTATCATTTGCAGCGGGTGTTATGCTATGTGCGGCAGTATCCGGTCTGATTTTACCTTCACTGGAATTCGGAGGAAAAGGCGGTGTTTTTGTCACGGCGGTAGGCATTTTCTGCGGAGCACTGGTACTGAATCTGATTGACAAGGCAGTTCCCCATCTTCACAGGCTGACAGGCAGCGATATCGAGTCTCATTCTGAAAAAAATGAAAAGCTGAGCAAGGTTCTTCTCTTTGTAATGGCAATAGCAATTCACAATCTGCCTGAGGGAATTGCGGCAGGAGTGGGCTTCGGAACGGAAAATACAGCCGAGGCACTCACCATTGCCGGCGGTATCGCACTGCAGAACATCCCCGAGGGAATGGTTATTATTTCCCCCATGTTGACTGCAGGAATGAGCAAAAAGCGTACTCTTGCGCTGGCGGCTGCAACAGGCATTGTTGAGATAATAGGAACCTTTATAGGATATTTTGCGGTCAGCATATCAAATGCAGTACTGCCCTTTGCCCTTGCTTTTGCCGGAGGCACAATGATTTATGTAATCAGCGATGAAATGATACCCGAGACCCATGCTCATGGCGGTGAGCGCGGAGCAACCTATGCTTTGCTTGCAGGCTTTTGCCTTATGCTGGCTATGGATTTCTACTTGGGTTAGCCGAAAGATGCCGGAATTGCACTGTTTAAGGTGGGTTTGGATTATTTTCTTTCGGCTAAATAAACCAGCAATGGAGATTATTCGATTAAAAATATATTAAAATACGGAGATGATAGCAATGAAGATTACAGACAAAATTTTTCATGTTGGTGTAAACGATTATGATATAGACCTTTTCGAGGGACAATATAAGGTTGAAAAGGGAATGGCATATAATTCTTATATTATATGTGATGAAAAAACAGCCGTACTTGATACTGTAGACAAGAACTTCGGTGACGAATGGCTCGGCAATATTACAGAAGTACTCGGAGACAAGGCTCCCGACTATCTTGTTGTACATCACATGGAGCCGGACCACTCGGCAAACATTGACAAATTTATGCAGAAATATCCCACTGCAAAAATCGTATCCAATTCAAAATCCTTTGTGATGATGAAGCAGTTTTTCGGTACAGATTATACTGACAGGCAGGTTGCAGTCAGCGATGGCTCGACACTTTGCCTGGGCGAGCATGAGCTTACATTTGTAACCGCTCCAATGGTACATTGGCCCGAGGTTGTACTCAGCTATGAAAAGAATACAAAAACCCTTTTCTCTGCCGATGCATTCGGAAAATTCGGCACAACCGACGCTGATGAGGAATGGACCTGCGAGGCAAGAAGATATTATTTCGGCATCGTAGGCAAATTCGGTGCTCAGGTTCAGGCTCTGCTCAAAAAAGCAGGCGGACTCGATATTGAGAGAATCTGTCCTCTCCACGGACCGGTTCTTACAGAAGACCTGGGATATTATATCAATCTGTATAATATATGGTCTTCCTACGAATCCGAGACTGAGGGTGTAGCTATTTTTTACACAACTGTATACGGAAACACGGAACAAGCTGTAAGACTCCTTGAGGACGAACTGAAAAAGCAGGGTTGCCCTAAGGTTACTGTTTCAAATCTGGCACGCTGCGATATGGCAGAGGCTGTGGAAGATGCATTCCGTTACAGCAAAATTGTTCTTGCAACAACAACCTACAACGGTGGCATGTTCCCCTTTATGCATGAATTTATCAACCACCTGACAGAGAGAAATTATCAGAACAAAACCGTAGGAATTATAGAAAACGGCACATGGGCTCTTATGGCAGAAAAAGCAATAAAAGTAGCCCTGGAAAAATCAAAGAACATTACCTTTACCGAATCCGGAGTTCACATAAAATCCGCTGTAAACGACGAAAACCGCAGAGAAATTGCAGCTCTGGCTGAGGAACTCTGCAAATGATGATAACGAGCTTGCATGCGTTAGCCAAAAGATGCCGAAATCGCGCTGTTTAAGGCGGCTTTGAATTATGTTCTTTCGGCAAGCCGGTAAAGAACTGACCTCATAGCATTTTACCAATGAACTTTCAGAGCATATAAAGGATGAGTGTAATAAGGAAGAATTGATTTTGAACTGATATTTCCGTTTATACTACAAAAAAATTCCCGCAATACTTTAGTATTACAGGAATTTTTTTGTAATGCATCCTCACGTTACGTCTATCCCATTTTTTGGATAGTGCGGTTTATAATCATTCTCTTCAAATCATCGGTCAAATTACAGAAATATTCTGAATATCCACCTACTCTAACAATAAGATTCTTATGCATATCAGGATTTTCATAGGCTTCTTCAAGTGTTTTTAAAGATGTACAGGTAATCTGCATCTGAATTCCGCCAAGCATTATATACCCTGAAATCAAAGCCTTTAATGTTGCATTATCAAATTCCGGATTTATATTGAAATTAAGCACAGGAATTCCCAATGCTCTTTTTAAATCCAAAGATGTAACACTTTTTAAAAGCGCTGTAGGTCCTGCCGTATCCTTACCGAAAATAGCCGCAAGAGAATCACAAAGCGGACTTCCCTTCTCTCTTCCGTCAGGCGTAGCTCCAATATCTTTTCCAGCCATTGCCTGAGCCATGAACTGAATTGACGCCGGCAAAAATTTCTGACCCAAATACGGCTTCTTGTCATCAAGCATGGAAAAAATATCTGTTGATATCCTGTTTGTAAAACTGTTTGCATCCTTACTGTCATTGCCAAAACTCACCCTGTGTTTTCTTGCCTGAGCCAAAAATTCCATATTATTGTCTTTCAGCAGTTCAATAAATTTTTTTGCGTTATACAGCCTGTCCTCAAATACAAAATCTCTGATTACAAGCATTGAATCAATCACATTTATCATGCCGGCAAAATTGATAATGCTCCATTTGTACCTTGCTCCGCCGTTGTTATAATCCAAGCCGCTGTCAATACAGTCATCTATTAAAAGCGTTCTCATAGGCTGCGGATTATATTTAGCGCGCTCTCTCTGAGAATTGCCTATTTCTGTCGTCACGGTATCGACAACTGAGCTGACCTCATTTATATAATAATTATAAAATTCTTCAAATGTTTCGGCGGTTGTTAGCTTTGTATATATTGCTTTTTCCAATATAAGCAAAAGATTTATTCCCGCATCCAGTGAGCCAACATTAGAGAGTCCTGCCAGCATCGCCTCGGTACAGCCTCCGCCGCAAAATTTCTTTATATCTTCATCTTTGATAATCGGAAATTTGTTTTTCAGCCCGTTATACAGAGCATTTTCACTGTAAAAAGCCGGCTGACCGTTGCCGGACCGGATAACCTCAAATGCTTTTTCCCATATTTCTTCCGGTGTGTTTTCGTTCACAAAAAGCTCAATCATGGGACGCCGTTTTCCTTTTGATGCTTCCAGGCATTGAAGCGTAAGAGAGGTATAATCTGTTCCCAGAGCCATTGAATATCCGTTATTAACATCTAAATTATCATACAGATTCCTGAGCAAATCGGTAACATCCTCGCCCTTATAATACGGATAAAGCCCCGATGCCAGGCATCCTAAATTGTCGCAATTATCAAGGTAGAGAATAAAGTTCCAGCAAACAATTGCTTCATATGTATTATCTGCCGGATAAAGAGGCACTTTTCTTAACGAATTTATAAGCTTAGCGTCTGCACCTGCTTTTTCAAGATATTTCACACAGCGGCTGAGATAGCTTTTTATCCCTTCTATTATATGTAAAAGCCCTTCACGCATATCTGTATCTTCTATCTTTTCTATTCTTTCAGTATAGGATAACAAGCCCTCACTCAATATTCTCTCATAATTCGGCATTGAGTGATTATGCATATTGCCCCCGACACTGTGCTCAGGAGGAACTGTAGATTTATACTTACAAAATTCTGAACAAAACAGTTCAGCCAACGCCTCATCTTTTTCATACATCGCGCTATGGTTTATGCGCATACCCTCCATATAAAACGGATATATACTCATTTTATTGGGGATAATCCCCAAGGGATAAAGCAGCTCTCCGTTATATTCAGCAAGCTCAGCATTTTCATAATATCTTCTTATTCCCAATGCTTTTCTGAAAAAGAGACTTCTGCCTTGTTCCTCATACATACCGGCAGCACCATATTCTCCGATTGACTTGAATTTATCAGAAATCATAACAAAACCTCCTTGTATAATTAATAATATTATATGAGAAAACATTATCCTTGTAAATTGACAAAGCTATACTTTATATGTTAAAATCATAACAAATGGTAAGGAGGATATATACATGCGCTGTAATATTTTTTCTGACAATAGCTTTTCACCTCTTAAAATAAATGTATTGGGCTTCAGCAATGAAATCGAAGTCAACAGATTCGGACCCGGTCGAAGAAATTTATATATCATCCATTATGTAACCAAAGGAAAAGGATATTATAACGGCAACGCAGTAACCGAAGGACAGGGTTTTCTTATTTATCCGGGGTTGCATGAAGAGTACCATCCTGACCCGATGGATCCGTGGGAATTTTTGTGGATTATCTCTTCTGACGATGCAATGAAGGAAATTTTCAGCAAATACAATGCGCAAAAAGACACTTTGATTTTTAATTTCAATTCTGTTCTCACAGTAAGAAAAATAGCAAATAAAATTATATCCGAAAACAACCGGATGTTAGATTCGCTTAAAATGCTGGAAATGTTTTTACAAATATTAAACAGCCATATATACGCACAGGCTTTGACACAGCAAAAAACAAATTATGAAATATATTTGGATTTTTGCGTTGACTACATTGAAACAAACATTCACAAAAAAATCACGGTGGAAGAATTATCAGATTTGGTAGGCGTCAGTCAGCCATACCTATATAAAATCTTCAAAAGTAAATTCAATATATCAACAAAAGATTATATTACATGGTGTAAGATAAATCGCGCAAAAGAATTATTGGTAGAAACAGAAATGTCAATTACCGAAATTGCTAATTCTATTGGATACAGCGATGTTCTTGCTTTTTCAAAGACATTTTCTTCAAAAGAAAAAGTATCGCCCAAAAAATATCGGTTGATTGTGAGAAAAAAGAACTAAAGAGATATTTAATTTAAGTGATATTCAAACTTCGTTTGCAGTTATATTATATTTGCCATTAAACTGTGCGAAGCACAATACCACTTGGCATAAGCCAAATAAAACTGCGTAGCAATATCACTTGCCGCAAGGCAAATATAACTGAAAAAACGACAAGTCGAAACTTGTCGTTTTTTCTGGAAAGCAGAACCATTGAGATATTTATAATTTTTGTCGATATGCAAACTTCGTTTGCTCGATATATTTACTTTGTAAATTCGATATGTTCTCGCTTCGCTCAAACTCGATATGATATAAATCTCGTTGCCATAAGGCAACATATCAAGTGCGTCAGCACATATCGAGTCTGCAAGACATATCGAAAATCTTACAAGAGATTTATATCGATGAAAAAAAGACATTTTTCTTTGTCGAAAAATGTCTTTTTTTCTGGTACGCCTGATGCGATTCGAACGCACGACCTTCAGAGTCGGAGTCTGACACTCTATCCAACTGAGCTACAGGCGCATATATTTATCTATGCCGGGCGGTCATTTTAAGACCGCCCGTTGTTATTATAAGATTTTTTCTGCATAGCTGAGTATTTCTGCAGCTATATCATCTATTGCACGGACTGCTCCGTCACGCACACATTCTATACGGGTCCAGTTATACTTTTCAGCAACAAAACAAGCATTATTATATGATTCGTAAAGGTAGGCTTCATTACTCTCGTGAATATCCTTTATATCAGAGTTATCTATCTTATTGGCTCTGTTTTTCATAAGCATCTGAGCATACTTAACCGGCATATCAAGGAAAATCACCAGATCCGGTTTCGGCAGTTCCATTTTATTATACTCCAAATCGTAGAGCCAGTCAAGGAATTCTGACTTTTTTGTTAAATTATTTATTTTTGAAGCCTGATGCACCATATTTGATGTAGTATATCTGTCAGCAATAACAACACCGCCGCCGTAAAACTTGTCCTTCCACTCTGCCTTGACACTTGCAAAACGGTCTACTGCAAAAAGGACAGACGCGGCATAGGCATTAACGGACTCCGGCTCTCTGCCGAATTCACCGCCCAAATACATTTTTACCGGAGCAGAGCTTGCACCGGAGTAATTGGGAAATTCCACAGAAAAAACATCGACCCCTCGTGCTGAGAGTGTGTCATACAAAAGCTTAGACTGTGTTGCTTTGCCGCTGGAATCTACACCTTCTATAACAATAAGCTTACTGTTTGTATTATCCATTTTCTTCACCCAAAAACATTTTCCTCTTTTCAACCATCTTACCGCAGCTCATGGCACCCTCGGGGCATTTATCCCCTACGCAGCTTGGACCTGCGTATTTAAACAGTGTGGGAGCAACCTCCTTTACCAGCTCAAGCATACGGCAGGCAAGCTCACGTATTTCCCACTGAGCCCGCTCGCAGCAACGGTGGTGAAAAAAGTTTATAAGACTTCTTGTATTCATTGTTACTATAATCTTGGTCTCGCAGGCATTGGGAAGAACATACCGTGCATCCTCTATAGCCTTTTTTTCGGCAGCGCTTTTTGCCTTTTTTTCATCCATACCGTAAGCAAGCATAACCTCATAATGCTTTTTAAACAGAATATCCGCAAGCTTATTGTAGGAAGCAACATCGTCTGCCATAGCCTGCAAGAAAGTCTCCTTAGCCTCAGGAACAGCCTCTATCTCAGGTGGTATAACAAATTCAAACTGCCCTTCCTTTACATAACGCTGGGATTTTTGCGAATACGAAGCCAGCCTGTGTCTTACAAGCTGATGAGTGAGAGAACGGCTCACACCTTCAATGCCAAAGGTAAAGGTTACATGCTCTGTGGGACTTTCATGACCCATACTTACAAGACGATTTAAAAATTTTTCCGTTTTTTCTTCATCAAGGTCTTCCATGATACCGCCTATTTCTGACGAGGAATAACACAGCTTTGCCGCGGCGGCAACAATTTTTTCACAATCGGGATTATATTGGAGCAATTCTACATTCATTTTGCACTACCTCTTTATTTATATTTTTTTCCGTGAAGCAGCACCGTGAATCCGAATTTCGGCAAATCCATCATTCTGCCGATACGTGAAGGCTGCTTGACAAGTCTGTAAAGCCATTCAATATTGTGCCTGATATAGAAATCCGGAGCGCGCTCAGTGTTGCCGGAAATTACGTCTATGGTACCTCCGATACCGAGACATACATTTACCTCAAGCTCGTTGCGGTGGTCATATATCCACTTTTCCTGCTTTGGCGCACCGAGACATACAAAAAGCACATTCGGTTTTTTGTCATTTATATCAGCAACAATCTGTTCTTCCTTTTCGGCATCAAAATATCCGTCGGCACATCCCACAACCTGTATACCCTTATATTTTTCAAGGATAATATCTCTTGCTTTATCAGCAACTCCGGGCTTTGAGCCAAAAAGATACAGGCTCATACCCTTTTGAGCCATTTTTTCCATAAGGCGGCAGGCAGTATCAAATCCGGCACAGCGCTCCTCAATGGGGCTGCCGAGAATTTTTGCGGCATATACAACTCCTATTCCGTCGGCAGTGAGCAAAGCTGCGGTGTTGAGAATATCGCAGAACTCCTTGTCCCTGTATGCCCGCATGAGGATTTCAGAATTGGGAGTAAACACATATTTGCATTTTTCTCCGTTTTCAATCATTTCTATTATCTTGTCGGAGGCCTGCTCAATATTGACCTTATCAATATGGGCTCCGAGAATATTTACCTTATCCATAATTACACCCTCAATTCTTAAGCAAAAAGACCGCTGCATCAGAAAAAAATTTAATGCAACAGTCTTATTATACTACATATCTTAATTTATTTCAACACATTTAATTACATATTAAGAAATTTTTCGAGTCTGTCAATACCTTCCTTGATATTTTCCATGCTTGTGGCATAAGACCATCTTACAAACTCAGGTGCATAAAAGCCGGTACCGGGAACTACTGCCACCAGGCATTTTTCCAGGAAAAGATTTGCAAAATCATCAGCAGTGTTAATAACCTTTCCTGCAATTGTTTTTCCAAGGATACCGCTTATATTCATCATCACATAAAAAGCACCCATAGGCATTCTGCAGGAAACGCCCTCAATGGCATTGATACGCTCAACCATATATTTGCGTCTCTCGTCAAAGGCTTTTTTCATAACCTCAAGGTCTTCTGTAGGACCTGTGAGAGCCGCTACAGTAGCAGCCTGAGCAATTGAATTAGGATTCGAGGTGGTGTGGCTCTGAACATTTCCCATAAGCTTTGCTATTTTTTCGCTTGAAGCGGTAAAGCCTATTCTCCAGCCTGTCATTGCATATGTCTTGGATACACCGTTTACAACAATTGTAAGCTCCTTGATTTCATCATTGAAGGATGCTATACTCACATGCTTATGACCGTCATAGAGAAGATGCTCATATATTTCGTCAGAGATTACATAAATATTGTTTTCAACAGCAACCTCAGCAATTGCACGGAGCTCCTGCTCAGTATACATCATACCGGTAGGATTGCTGGGACTGTTGATGACAATTGCCTTTGTTCTGGGAGTAATGGCAGACTTGAAATCATCAGCAGTGAACTTGAAGTTGTTTTCTTCCTTGGTATTGATAATAACGGGAACACCGTCGTTATACTTAATCATTTCAGGATAGCTTACCCAAAAAGGAGCGGGAACTATAACCTCGTCACCGGGGTTAAGAACAGCACCGAAGGCATTAACTAAAGAATGCTTTGCTCCGTTGCTCACTACAATCTGGCTGGGCTCGTAGTCAAGGCAGTTGTCTCTTTTGAACTTTTCGCACACTGCAGCCTTGAGCTCCAGTGTACCGGATGCGGGAGTATATCTTGTTTTGTTGCTGCAGATTGCTTCTATAGCCGCGTCCTTAATATGCTTAGGTGTATCAAAATCCGGTTCGCCTGCGCCGAAGCCCACAACATCCAATCCGTCTGCCT
Organism: Clostridia bacterium; assembly: GCA_017481205.1. GTDB lineage: Bacteria > Bacillota > Clostridia > UMGS1810 > UMGS1810 > RGIG4708. The sequence continues at coordinate 67,821 of JAFUPN010000014.1, forward strand.
TCATCTGCTTGAACTTGGAGTCAATAGCGAGAGTTGATGAAGGATTTATTTTTGAAAATTTTTCCGATAAAATCATTATTACAATTCCTCCCAAATAGTTTGTTAAAGTCCAACGCTTTCAAGTATATCATAACCACGACAAAAATGCAAGATTTTTATTTTCAAATTTCATATTTTTTGAAAATATTGTATATATTATTAAAACTTATGTCATTTATGAGCTTTTTTGGGTAATTATGACGGGCAAATGCCTCAAAAAGTCTTATCATATCGCCTCCGCCTCTTATGCCGTCCACAGCCTCGGCAATACCATCAAAATCCGCTCCGATACATATATTCCCGGCTCCGCCCATAGAAATTATCCGGTCGGTGTGAGCAATGAGGTCTTCGATGCTGTTTTTTCCGCCTACGAAAGGAGGATACACAGTAATTCCTATGGCACCGCCGCTTTTTATAATTCCTGCGGCATTGCTATCTGACAAATTACGTTTATTCGGACAAACAGAATCCAAATTTGAATGAGAAGCCACCACCGGCTTGCAAAAAATACCAAATACATCTGCACAGCTTCGCTCTGACATATGTGATACATCCACTATCATATCTGATTTTTCCATATTTCTGAGAGTCACGGCGCCGATTGTCGTGATACCGGCATTTCCACCCAGGGCGCCGCCGCACAGGCTATTGTCGCCGTTCCACACAAGACCGGTCATCATATATCCCGATTTTTTCAGCATGAATATATGCTCAGGCTTAAAATCAGGTGTGTTTCCTATACCCTCGGCAGTAAGAACAGCAGCGGTTTTCCCCTGTCTGAAAGCCTTGTCAATACCGTATGTATCGGTACACAGCGACATTCTGCCTGAAGAGTCACACTCCTTTTTCAAAAAATCAGCCGCATCAAAATAGTCCTGAATTTTTAAATCACCCTCGTTAAATAAAGCGAAGCACTGAACAGTGTTTTTATAAACAGTCAGTGCTTCGTAATTTATATGAAGAGCTTTGTCAAAAAGTGTTTTTCCGTGCTTATAAAGCTTCAGCAAGGTATCACAATGTGTATCAAAATAAGAATACATACCTATCCCCCGAAAAAATCAGAATGCATTTTCTATATGATTTATCCTTGTGATTTTCGGCGTATCACCCGACATATAAGCATAGACTTCTACCACATCAAAGCGAATTTCACAGTCTATGCGCTTATGCTTTATAAAACTTGCGGCGCCAAGGCGGATTTTTTGCTGCTTACGCCTGTCAACATATTCGCCCGGATAACCGAAGTCTGAATTTTTTCGTGTTTTCACTTCTATAAAGCAAAGAGTGTCATTTTCATCATATGCAACAATATCAATTTCTGCTATCCTGCAGTTATAATTTCTCTCAGCAATGCGATATCCCTTTTTTACAAGATATGCGGCAGCCGCATCCTCTCCGGCTTTGCCTGTTCCCTGAATATTCATATATGCTCCCTTACTCCCTTGAAGGTTAATCTGTGAATGGGACTCGGACCGTATTTTGCCACAGCCTCAAGATGCTCCTTGGTGGGATATCCCTTATGCTTTGCAAAGCCGTACTGAGGATACACAGCATCAAGCTCGGTTATGTATCTGTCTCTGGCAACCTTTGCAAGGATTGAAGCAGCGGCTATAGACTGGCTGCGGCTGTCGCCCTTTACAATTGTCTCAAATTCAGTAGGAATATTCTTTGCTCTGTTGCCGTCGATAAGAGCTATCTGCGGCATAACCGGAAGCGAGCTGAGGCTGTCGGAAAATGCCTTATATGACGCCTCGAGAATATTTATTTCATCAATTGTCTTTTCGTCCACAGACACAATAGTCCAATATAGAGCTTTTTCTTTTATAATGTCAAAAAGCTCTTCCCTCTTTTTCTCAGAAAGCTTTTTTGAATCATTGATTCCTTCTACAACAACACCGGGTTCAAAAACCACTGCTGCTGCAAAAACCGCTCCTGCAAGAGGACCTCTGCCTGCTTCGTCTATGCCTGCCACAAGAGTATAACCCTTGTCCCAGTATTTTTTTTCGTATTCAAGCATATCTGTAATTACGTTTTTTTTCATCAAAAAATCTCCTTTGAATAATATAAAACCGTGCATGTTTATTATCTGCACGGTTTCATAAATTTTAAAGTTCAAAATCCGATGGCTTTTCAAGGGTGATATTGCCGAGCTTCGCTCCGCGGAATTCATCAAGGAAAATCTTTGCGGCGCGCTCGGTGTCTATCTCCCCGCCGGACACTACAAAACCGCGCTTTTTGCCAAGAAGAGTCAGCATATCATAAGGCTCCATGTCCTCAAAATCCGTCATTTTGTATCTTTCAGTAAGCCTTTCGGGGTAGTTTTCCCTGAAAAACACAAGCAGATGACAGGCAAGCTCTTCTATATCCATTATCTCATCCTTTATAGCTCCGGTAAAAGCCAGCTTTTTGCCAACCTCTGCATCCTCAAACTTCGGCCAGAGGATACCCGGTGTATCCAGCATTTCAATGCCGTTGTCAAGGCGAATCCACTGCTTACCCTTGGTAACACCCGGGCGGTCGCCGGTGATGGCGCTTTTTCTGCCGGAAAGCTTATTGATGAGAGAGGATTTACCCACATTCGGCACACCTACAATCATAACCTTTACGGCACGGTTGGTTATACCTTTTTCACGTTGCTTCTGAATTTTATCTGCCAGTATTTCTCGGCATTTATTAAATATAAAATTAAGCTTTTTGTTCCCGGTGGAGCAAACTGTCAGTGTGGGTATACCCTTTTCTATAAAATATTTTTCCCACTGAGCCGACATATCAGGGTCTGCAATGTCAGCTTTGTTGAGAAGCAAAAGCCTCGGCTTTGAGCCGGCTATTTCGTCAATTTTAGGATTTCTGCTGCTCAGGGGAAGCCGGGCATCTACTATTTCTATAACAATATCAATCAGCTTGATGTTCTCCTCCATCATACGCTGAGTTTTTGTCATATGTCCCGGAAACCATTGTATATTCATGAAAAATCTCCTATCAATAAAGTGAGCCGAAGTCAGACAACGGAAGAAGTCTGAAGGTTGCTTTACCGATAACATTGCTGAGCGGTATAAGTCCGACACTTGTATCACGGCTGTCACGGCTATTGTTTCTGTTGTCACCCAGCACAAAAATATAGCCTTCGGGCACAGTGCATGGGTACTCCATATTTCCTGCTGAAAGCAGCGGTTCCTTTATATAAGGCTCGTTAAGAACCTTACCATCAACAGTAACTGTATGGCTCTGACCGTCAACAACAACTGTCTGACCGGCAGTTGCTATAACTCTTTTTACATAAGGAGTCTTGGGACTGTTGGGCGGTCTGAAAATGATTATATCCCCGTTTCTGGGAGTATAGAAAAACCTGTTTGTATACAGAGTATCACCATGATTAAGTGTAGGATTCATGGAAGGACCGTCAACCTTTACCAGGGTAAACACATATGTTCTGATAATCAATGCAATAAGCACCGCAACAACTATTGATACGCCCCAATCCAATATCTCCTTTTTCAGATTAAACTTAGGCGGCTCTTCGGCAACCTCTGTAATTTCAACTGTCTCAGGCTGTTCAAGTGCTTCGTTAATATTAACGGAGTCTGTCTCGGGAGTCTGATTTTCATTGTTTTTAAATTCTTCCATTTATATCATATCCTTTCTAAGACTAAATTACCCAAAGGACCATATCAGACTGTCGAAAAAGTCCGCACCGCAAAGTACCGGGTTTTCATTGAATATAAATAAATATTAATTATAATATTTATTATTAATGACACTTTTGGCAATAAAATTGCCAAAAGCTTTTATTTTAGGTACTTTGCTTGCTGCGTCATTGGCTCATGCCGTACCATCGTACTGTCTTCTTCGCCATTCCTTGCCTGCAGTCTTTTTCAAAAGTCTGACAGCGTGTCGACTTTATCGGCACGCTGAAATTACCCAAAGGATAATTTCGCAGTAATTTTCCTGCAAAAGCAATAAAATGCCATGGTGAACAAATTCCCCATAGCATAAATCACGATTTGATTGAGGGAGAACTGCAAGCAGCTCTCCCGATAATACAATGTTATATTTTTTCCTTAACTCTGGTAGCCTTACCAACTCTGTCACGGAGATAGTACAGCTTAGCTCTTCTAACCTTACCTCTTCTTACAACCTCGATGCTTTCAATCTTGGGGGAATTAGCAGGGAAAGTTCTCTCAACACCAACACCATATGAAATTCTTCTTACTGTGAAGGTTTCATTGATGCCGCCGTGCTTCTTAGCAATAACGGTACCCTCAAACATCTGTGTTCTTTCCTTATTACCTTCTTTAATCTTAACACCCATTCTGATGGTGTCACCGATGTTAAACGCGGGAAGGTCTGTTCTGATTTGTTCTTTTGTAATGCTTTCGATAATACTCATTTTAAATATCCTCCTAAATTTCCAAGACGTTCATGCCCAAACCACAGCAGAGGACCGCCCGTATACCGTAACAGTATATCATATACATTGCCGGAATGTCAAGTGTTTTTTGGGAAAAATTTTATTTTTCTTAAATACACAGCAAAATAATTACCGTTCAGGTTATTTTGCCGTAATCTGACAGATTTTTTTCATTTCGGAGGGTATGTCTATAGCCTGAGGACATACCCTTGCACATTTGCCGCATTTCATGCATTTATCCGCATTATGTGCTTCGGATATTCTTTCATATTCCTCCAAAAAGCCTTTTTTACTCTTGCTGAAAGCATATGCATTATATATCTTAAACATATTTCTGATATCTATTCCCGCAGGGCAGCCTTCACAGTAATTGCAGCCTGTGCAGGGTATCATTTTTGACTTTTTGAATTCTGACAGTGCTTTTTCGAGAACCGCAGCTTCATCTGCACTTAAAGTTATATTTCCGCATGCAGTAGCCACATTATCCTCAACCTGTTTGATATCAGACATTCCGCTAAGCACGGTCAGAATATTATCACCCTGCATTGCATATCTCACCGCCCATGAAGCGATACTGCGATCAGGGTTCTTCTCTTTGAGATAAGAATTTGCCGCGTTTCCCAGGTCTGCAAGGGTGCCGCCTCTTACAGGCTCCATCACAACAACCTGAACACCGTATTTTTTGCAAAGCTCATATTGGGTTTTTGCATCCTGATATTCCCAATCAAAGTAGTTGAGCTGCAGCTGACAAAATTCCCACGGATAGGCTTTTAATATTTCTTCAAGCACCTCGGGGGTATCATGAAAGGAAAAACCAAGATGCTTGATTTTACCTTCGCTTTTCTTCTTAAGGAGAAAATCAACTGTTTTAAATTCAACAAGCCTGTCAAAATTTTCTCTGTCAAGAGCATGACATAGATAAAAGACAAAATATTCCACCTGACATCTATCTAGCTGAACATCAAATATTTTTTCAACCTCTGCGGGATTTTCTGCCATCCACACGGGCATTTTATCAGTAAGAAAATAGCTGTCTCTGGGATATTTGCCAAGAGCGCTGCTCATAAAGCCCTCGCTTTTGCCGCCATGGTACATATAAGCAGTGTCATAATAATTCACACCGTGCAAATAGGCATAATCAATAATCTCCGTTGCCTTTTCCACATCAATCTCTCCGTTTTCAAGAGTCGGAAATCTCATACCTCCCATGCCGAGAACGGAAACCTCTTTACCTGTATCTTTAAAAAGTCTTTTTTGCATTCGGGACGCTCCTTTTGATATATGTCAATACTACGTTATATTATATACCCAACAGCAGTTTTTGTCAACAAACGTAATTATTTGATATAAACAGCAATTGTTCAATTTAAAAAGCAATTTGTTTGACTTTTTATATACTATGTGATATAATAAAACCAAATATCATTTGCTCCCTATGCCTGCCGGGAGCTGTCGCATAATTTTTTGCAGGCAGAAAGGCTGAATTAGAATGTTTGATTTTGATATTATATCATTAATACTGAGTATTCCCGGACTTTTGCTGGCTCTCACCTTCCATGAGTTTGCCCACGGATACGTTGCATATCTTATGGGAGACAATACCGCCCGCTACAGCGGCAGGCTCAGTCTTAATCCTATGGACCATCTGGATTTATGGGGTACTCTGTGCCTGTTGTTCTTCCGGTTTGGTTGGGCAAAGCCGGTTCCTATCAATCCTGCCAATTTCCGAGATCAGAGAAAGGGTATTATAGCTGTAAGTCTGGCAGGTCCACTGGCAAACTTTCTGCTTGCTCTTGTAAGCGGCATAATATGCGCCATTCTGGAAAAATTTGTACCGGCAAGCAATATTGCACAGTTTTTTTATATGGTTTTCCTTTATACCGAGGTAATGAATGTAGGTCTTATGGTGTTTAATCTCATACCCATCCCTCCCCTTGACGGTTCAAAGGTATTAATGGAATTTCTGCCCTACAGATTCCGCTATCAGATGTATCAGCTTGAAAGATATTCGGGAATTATCCTGCTTCTTTTGGTATGGACAAGAGTACTAAGTCCTATTCTCAACACAATGGCAGGCTGGGTATACTCTATAATCGGTCTTATAACAAATCTGATTTAACGGAGAGGTATATGGAAAAGCTATTATTTAAGGTACAGGATTTTGAAGGACCTCTGGACCTTTTAGAGCATCTTATCAAGAAAAATAAGCTTGATATATGCACTGTGTCACTGATTGAAATAACAGACCAGTATGTGGAATATATCAATGCCATGAAGGAAAAGGATCTGGAGATTTCCACAGAATTTCTGGTAATGGCATCGGAGCTTCTGCTTATAAAATCAAAGGCGCTTCTGCCCAAGCATGCGGACGAAGCCGACGAGGAGGATGAGGCAGAAAAGCTCACCGAAGCACTGCGGGAACGCCGCAGAATGAGAATTGTGGCAGAAAAATTCAAGGGTATGCAGTACGACGGCACATACTACTTCTTCAAGAACCCGGAAAAAATAGAAAAAACTCCCGAAAAAAAGACTATCAGTAGCGGCAGCATAGACAAGCTGTTTGACGCATTTATGACGGTGCTGGAAAAAACTCAGCGACGTGCTCCTCCCCCAAAGACAAACTTTGACGGCATAGTCGGAAGAGAACCCGCATCGGTAAAGGACAAGGCAAAGGGTCTTATAAAAAGGCTGAAAACCAACAAAAAGGTTAAATTTGAAAACATATTCGAGGGAGCCAGATACAAAAACGAGGTCGTGGCGATTTTTCTTGCGGTACTGGAGCTGATGAAGCTTAACCGCATCACAGTATACGAGGAGGACGACAGGGTGATGCTGCAGCTTGACGAAAGTAATGCAAGCCTGTCTGAGGAGGATATTATAAGCGAAATGTCCGACGACCGCGAAGCAAACGGAGAAAATAATGAAAATTGATGAACTTGAAGCAATAATAGAAGGCTTGCTTTTTGCAAGCGGGGAATCGGTACCCATAAAAAGACTCTGCGAGGTAACCGAAACCGACGAAAAAACAATGACAAGCCTTCTGAACAGAATGCATGACAAATACGATAACGACAATACCAGAGGAATACATCTTATAAAGCTTGAAGACTGTTATCAGCTTTGCACAAAAAGGGAATACTATGACTACATAAAATCCCTGAGAGAAAAAAAGCGCAGAGCATCACTGTCTAATGCCGGACTTGAGGTTCTCTCGGTAATTGCATATAATCAGCCCGTAACCAGAAGCGCGCTGGAATTTATCCGTGGAGTAAACAGCGACGGTGCACTGAACAACCTGATTGCGGCAGGGCTTGTTGAAGAGGTAGGCAGACTGGACGCTCCCGGCAGACCCATACTCTTCGGCACGACAGAAGAATTTTTGCGTTGCTTCAACCTGTCGTCCCTATCGGAGCTGCCTGACGTTGAGCTGGAATACAACTTCTCCGGACTCAGCGAGGAGCTGGCTGAGGAAGCAGCTGCCGAGAATGTTCCCGAAAAGCCCGTGGCTGATTTTGAAATACAAAAATTTGACGGAGAATAAACAATGATATATGTTTATGCATTTCTTGCAGCTGTTTTTTTGATAATAGCTCTGTTTCTTATTCTTCCTGCAAAGGTGCGGCTTTCCTTTGGCGGCGGTGCTGCCGTTATTGAACTTCTCTTTTTCGGCGGAGCATTCAGAATACCCGTTAAATCGGAGAAAAAAAGCGGCGAACCGAAAAATATGGGAAATCCAAATGAAGTTCAGACAGAGGAGCAGGCGGACAAAAGCTTTTTTGATGGAATAAACAACATATTCCGTATAGTAAGAATAATACGCAAAACCTACCATCAAGGCCGTGAATATGTGTGCAAGCGCATATCTGCAGACCTTACGTTAAGCCTGTCCTTCGGGCTGTACGACGCAGCGCTGACAGGCATTGCAACAGGAGCAGTATGGACTCTGCTGTATGAGCTGTTGGGGCTTATCTCAACAATAGCGCTTATTGAAAAGCACAGCTTCAATGTAGACCCTGTATTTGACAAGGCTGTGTTTAAAGCAGAGGGAATATGCATATTCAGCTTCAGACCTGTAAATATTATTGGTATATTAATCCATATATTAAGAAAATATAATAAAGTAAAGGCGGAGATAGAAAATGTCAACACCCATTGAACAATTGATGAATGAGGCCATGAAAAACATCAAGGGCATGGTAGATGCCAATACCATCATAGGAGATGTCATAACAACTCCAGACGGAGCAACCATAATTCCCATAACCAAAGTATCCTTCGGCTTCGGTGCAGGCGGCAGCGAATTCGGTGCAAAGGCCGACAGCGGCGAAAAAATGTTTGGAGGCGGTACAGGCGGCGGGGTATCCATGAACCCTGTTGCTTTTCTTGTTATCACCAAGGACAGTGTAAGAATTATGCCTGTATCCACAAGCATTTCCACCGCAGAGCGCATTGTTGACGCAATGCCGGAGCTTATGGGAAAATTTAATAACTTTGTAAGCGAAAGAGCTGCAAAGAAAGCCGAAAAAGCAGAAAAGAAAGAAAAAGAAAAAAACGGCACGGAAATTGAGCTTGAGTAATATCAAAATCACCGATTCCATATAATATATATGAGGGTTGGTGATTTTTTTGTTGCATAAAATTATATTAACAGTTATAGTAATGTATCTTGGCTTTTTGCCCATAAAGGCAGACGCAAGCCTGTGCCCGGGTGCAGTATCTGCAATCCTTATAGAAACAAGCTCAAACTCGGTTATATTTGAAAAAAACGCTCATAAAAAGCTTCCTATGGCAAGCACTACAAAAATCATGACTGCCCTTTGTGCTATAGAAAGCGGAATTCTGGACAGAAACGTAGAAGCAGACCCACGTGCCATAGGAGTGGAGGGCTCATCCATATATCTTGAGAGGGGCGAAAGGCTTACCGTAAGAGAGCTTGTATACGGGCTTATGCTCCACTCTGGAAATGACGCAGCCGTTGCCATAGCCTGCGCAGTGTCCGGCTCTGAAGAAGGCTTTGCACAGCTTATGAATGAAACAGCAAAAAAAATCGGAGCTGTTAACACCAATTTTGAAAACCCAAACGGACTGGATGGCAAGGAACACTACACCACAGCATACGACCTGGCGATAATCACATCTTATGCATTGAAAAATCCTGAGTTTGCCGCTATAGTATCCACATACAAAACAACCATATCAAACGGTGATAAGGGCTTTGACAGACAACTTAAAAACCACAATAAGCTGCTCACTATGTATGAGGGCTGCACTGGAGTTAAAACAGGGTTTACCAAAAAAAGCGGCAGATGCCTTGTATCCTCAGCAAAGAGAAACAATACCGAGCTTGTTGCAGTAACCCTTAATGATGGCAACGACTGGAACGACCATATGCAGTTGCTTGACTACGGCTTTGATAATACAGAAACAAAATGCATTTTGAAAAAAGGCAGCTACCTGCGAAAAATCCATGTAAAAAACGGTGCTCAGGATACTGTTGATGCTATCTGTGATAATGATGTGTACATAACCAATATCAAAGGCAATAAGCAGGACAGCAGAATAGAATACGACATTACCGACAGGCTCACAGCACCGGTAGAATACGGACAGAGCACAGGTAAAATCAATATCATATCCGACGGCAAAATCATAGCAAGCGCACAGGCTGTCACCGCAGAGGCCGTTTCCGAAAAGCCAAAAAGCAGGATTGCGGTAAATATGGGAATATTAATGAATTTCTGGCTTGATATGATAAGATAAGATGCTAAAGTATAGCCTAAGCAACCAACACTAAAGGTGGTTTTATAATATAAATTTTTCTCAGCAATCGGTTCGGGGGTCATAAGAAATGTTTGCCCCGAAAAGACAATTCTTCCTTATTACCCCCGAAAGACTGATGAATAATTAGTAATTTTGTTCGCCCGGATGCGGGGACGTACATGCCGTATCACCCCAAAAGCATTGTGCCACGGGGCTTTCAGCCTTTCATGTACTTCCCCACCGTGCTCTTTTATGTAAATTTTCAAATTAATCGACAGTCTGCCGACCCTTTTACCGTGCTTTTTATAAAGCGGATTGTGTATCATCAGGGTCGCCGTTAATTGCAAGGTCATACTCAAGTGACCAGTCAAGCCCCCTGTATTCTGCAGCACGGTCATCTGTTTCGATAAATTCCATGAGCAAATCAAGCATATCCTTGGTCCATGTGTTTTTGTCTATCTGTGCAGTTGTAAATTTATTCAAAGTTATCATTTCAAATCCAAACAAGTCCTTAACCTGCGTTTTAGCTGCACCGCCGACAACCTCTTCAACCAAGTGACTGGGTATAAATAACACACCGCCGCCTGCACCGAATACTACATCTCCAGGAAGGCAGATTGCATTACCGATTCTTGTTGCCGTATTATATCCCGTCATAATAAAGTCACGGATAGGCGTTGGGTCAATGCCCCTGTAATAAACCTGAGTATCAGGAACCTTTTTCATTTGTTCCGTATCACGGATGCCGCCCCAGATTACCGCACCGCCATTTTCGTTTTTAGTCTTGTTTTTAAGAGCTGTAGTAAGATTACCGCCTAAGAATGTTCCTTTATATATTTTGTCGTACATATCTATTACGGGAACATCATATTCCATCAGATTATCAATAACCCACTGATTATATGTACCTGTTCTACTCTCGCTTCTCCCGATGTCTTTCACAACTTCATCAAGGTCGGGTCTGAATGGACAATAGGTTGCAGTAACTGCACGTCCGATAAGCTTTCTTCCGTCATCATGCAGTGTATGAAGTCTGCCCTCAAACTGACTTTCGTAGCCTTTTACAAATATAGGCTTCCATACCTCCTCTAATGTCAATGACTTCAATGCCTTTAAATATTTATCATCAACCTTTGGGCGACCGTCTTTGAATCTCTCCCCTTTCCATTGAGGAGTTAATGCTATTATTTCTTCTCTGTCGTTAAAATGCATTTTCTCATTTCCTTTCTTTTTACAAGTGCATACCACCGTCAATTATAATTTCAGAGCCGGTTATATAGCGGCCTTCCTCTGAACAAAGAAGAAGAACTGCAGGACTTATATCCTCCGGCTTTCCTATATATCCACAAGGAATACTGTCGGATACTTTTTTCTTAAAAGTCACATCTTCAAATGCTTCTGCATTTCTAGGTGTTTCAATTGCGCCCGGTGCGATGTTATTTATTGTTACACCAAACGGTGCGAGAATCGGTGCAAAATTCTGAACCATTTTCATTTGTGCCGCTTTCGATACACCGTACAGCGATAACTCAAGGTGCTGATTATACTGGTTTACACTGCCGATTGCAACAATTCTGCCCCACCCCCTATTTTTCATACCCTCTGCATATTTTTTTATAAGCAGATATGAGCTTTTAACATTGCAATTCATCTGAATATCGTATTCATCCATGGAAAACTCATCCCATTTTCTTTTGTACTGAACAGACGCATTCAAAACGAGAATATCTACATCGCCCGTTACTTCATATAATCTATCTATTTCTTCGGGGACCACAAGATTAACTCTCACAGGCACAGAATTCGGGATTTTTTCGCTTGCTGCAATACATTTTTTCTCGCTTCTGGCACCTGTTACAAACACCTTTGCCCCCTGCTTTGAAAGAAGTCTTGCTATCTCAAAACCGATACCTTGGGTTGAGCCTGTAACAAGAGCTGTCTTTCCTTTTAAATCAAACATCTTCCTCACCTCACCCGTAAACTTTTTAATTGTTAAATTTGCTTCCCTTTTGTTCTGAATATAACAGAATATTTTTTCCTTCTGTATAGTCCTTCGGATACCTGATAATGTATTTTAATTCTTTAAATTCTCCTGTTTCACAATGCAAATTCAGCACCATCATTATAAATTATTTGTTCATAATATCAAAAACCCCATAGTTTTTGTTGTATTCCATTTCAAAGCCACAATCAAGCTTTGAAGTATAATTTTTCGGGTTTTCTGTGTTGCTTTCAAACATTCCGTAATGGGTTGGCACACCGACTTTTGGATTAATTATCTTTGTCAGTTTAACCGCCTCACTGACATTCATATTTCCAAGCTTTCCGTTGATGCAGATAAACATAATATCTATATTGTATTTTTTTAATCCTTCAAGCTTTGCGTTATATTCCGTATCACCTGAAAAATACATTGTAATACTATTATGCTTTACAATAATACCAACCGCCGGAACGGTATGGTCTGCAAATACAGCGATCAATTTAAAGTCACCAAAACAATATGAATCACCTACATCGAAAGGTTGATATTTCTGCACTCCGCACTCTTTAAGCTGCTTTTTTGCATCTTTCGGTGCAAGAAACAGCTTGTCCTTTTTTTGCATAAGCGGAATAGCATCTATGTCAATATGGTCAAGATGATTATGCGTACATACTACAATATCACTTTTTAATTCTTCGGGTAAAAAAGGTGCTTCTACCATTCTTCCTCTGTGTGCTATCCTGTCAACAACGTTTGAAAGATATGGGTCAATGCAGATTTCACTCTTTCCATCAGAAAGAATATATCCGCTTTGCCCTATCCAGCGTATTTTAAGCATCAGCTCCACTCCCTGTCGTTTGCCCACTCATTATTCCATTCATCTGTGGATTCCCATATTCCGGGGTACTTATCGTGGATATGCTCAGCTATGAGTTCTTCATTAAGCTCATCAATACCGAGACCGGGCTTGTCTGGAACATTTACAAAGCCATCCTTAAAGAGCGGATTTTCAATACCGATAGCAAGGTCATTCCACCATGGAATATCAACACTGTGAAATTCAACTGCCATAACATTTTGCAAGGCTGACGCAGTATGGATTGCCGCCATACAAGCAATCGGGCTTTCTGCCATATGTATTGCCATTCCAACACCGTACTTTTCGCACATATCGCCAAGCTTTTTGGTTTCAAGGGCACCGCCTATTGAAAGCAAATCGGGATGAGCTACAGAAATAGCATGCTTTTCCAAAAGAGGTCTGAAATTTTCCGCAAGATAAATATCTTCGCCTGTTGCAAGCGGAACATTACAGCTGCTTGAAATTTTTACATAATGGTCGGTAAGATGCCAGGGCTGAATATCTTCAAGCCAAGCAATATTGTACTTTTCAAGTCGTTTTGCAAATTTGATGCAATCCTCAATTGCTACATGTCCAAAATGGTCAATGGCAAGTGGAACCTCGTATCCTGCAACCGCTCTTACCTGTTTAACATAGTCTTCAAGATAATCCATGCCTTTTTCAGTAATTCGAATCCCTGTAGCATAGTGCGGAATTGTAAATATTTCGTAGTTTTTACCCATCATAAGCTCTCTGTCTATTGAACTGCTCTGATGCTGAATAGCTTTTGCTGAATATTTTTTAAAGTCATCAATCATTCCTATCGGAGCGTTGATACATCCGGGCTCGTCGTATAAAAGCTCAATACCCAAATCCATTTTAACAATGCTAAAGCCCATATCCATTCTCTTTTTTATAGCTCTACCCATATCTTCGCCCGTGTGTTTGCCGTCAACATCCGTATCACCGTATACACGGACTTTATCACGGAATTTACCGCCAAGCATCTGCCAAAGTGGAACGCCCCATGCCTTACCTGCTAAGTCCCACATAGCAATTTCAAGACCCGAAACACCGCCGCCCTGACGAGAAGGGCCGCCAAACTGCTTGATTCTACTGAAAATCTTATCAACATTACAGGGATTTTCGCCGATTAGTCTTGATTTAAGCATAAGTGCATATGTAGCGCTGGAGGCATCTCTCACCTCGCCGTAACCGACAAGTCCCTGATTTGTATAAACCTTTATAAGCGGACAGTGCTTAGGGGCACCGTTAATGTTTGCAACTCTTATATCCGTTATTTTGAGTTCTGACGGATTGGAGCAAAGGTTTACATTTTCCGAAATCATTTCTTTTATTGATTGGTTCATATCTTCACACCTCTATATTAATTGGTTATTTTTTATGATAGCACACAATCTATTATTATCACACCTTAAATTCGAGCAAACAGGTTGATTTTTCGAAATAAAAATGATATAATTTTAGCAATTTCTGAGGTGCTTTTCGTGATTTTCGAGCAAGAAACTATAGGTTTTCAGATTTTAGATGTCCTGTTTTTTGACCAGGGTTATACAAAAAAATATAATTTCAAGCGTAATTTTGACGCTATCTCCTTCAGATACGATGCAATACAAAGGTAAACAACTGGAATTTACCGATAATTCCATTGGTTTTTTTCCGTCTGACGCTGATTATACAAGAATAACAAACAGGGATAAAATGATTGTTGTTCACTTCAAAGCCTTTAATTATCATGCAAATGAAATAGAAAGCTTTTTAAACAGGAATTCGGCATCTCTCCCAAGCAGTATGTCATCAATCACAGAATAAAATATGCCGCTTCACTGATAATTACAGGTTATTACACATTACAGGAAATATCGGAGCTTTGCGGATACAGCGACTACAAGTATTTTTCACTCGAATTTAAAAAGGTTATAGGTGTGTCTCCGTCCAAATACACTTACAAATTTGATGAAATAATACAATAAATTAAAAAAAGCTGTTTTCCCTAATCTCACGCGGAGTGCTTCCTGTAGCTTTTTCAAAACCTTTCTTAAGGAAGAGCTTGAAAAAGGAGCTTCTGTAGATGTTGCCATCGACTGCTTGGGCGGCGAAATAATGGGTAAATGTATTCATTATCTGACACATGGTGCAAGATGGATAATAATTGCCGCACTGGCAGGACAGATGACTGAAATTGACCTAAAAAATATCTAAGTAAGAAATGTCAGAATCATCGGAAGCACTCTTCGCTCCAAAAGTCCTGAGGTTAAAGCACAAATACTTGCCGCATTGGTTGAAAAGGTGTTCCCCAAAATCGAATCAGGTGAGGTAAAGCCCACTATTCATGCGGTTTTACCTATAACCGAGGCAGAAGCTGCACAAGACATTCTCTATAAAGGTCAGAATGTTGGAAAGGTAGTTTTGAAAGTTAAATAATGCGTAACAAAACTTAATCCCATGTTTGTTACGTTGTAATAAAACACCACCGAAAAAGAGCGATTAAACTCTTTTTCCGGTGGTGTTTTTTAATGATATATTTTTCCGATTGCATAAGATTAATTACCTAAAGAGTGAAAATGATGAATTGCCTTACAGCATGAATTCATTTATATATCATTTTCCTCTTTAGCAATAATAATCATAACATGAATTTAAAAAGCAATTCGGGGAAAAATACTGTCAGCTTATGAATATCAAAGGGGAAATCATGAAATACTTTATTCTTTTTCTGACAGGCGGAGCGGCATACAACGTCATTGAATATCTGTGGCGGGGCTATTCTCACTGGACAATGGCAATAGACGGAGGCATATGCTTTGTGGGGATATATCTTATAACCACCATGACAGATTTTAACTTTATATACAAGGTACTGTGCTGCTCGGGACTCATAACGGCGGTGGAGCTTGTATCAGGAATTATCATCAACAAAATAATGCACTGGAATGTATGGGACTACTCGGCAATGCCGATGAATTTTATGGGGCAGATATGTGTGACATACACAATACTATGGACAGCTATGTGTATTCCTATTGTTGCTGTAATAGATTTAATAAACGAAATGATATAATCTTCTTGATTTAATCAGCAAAATGCTATATAATATAATTGGTAAAGTATTTAGCCTAGCCGAACCCAGCTGAAATAACTGAATTTCAGCATCTTTCGGCTAATCAAGAGGTAACGCTATGAATTCTTTTTTCGGACATCTGAATACAGTGCTTGCTCACAAGCGCCTTGTATTTTATCACGCAAGAAAAATCGGTATACCCTTCCAAGGATTTATGCACGATATGTCAAAATTCTCTCCCATGGAGTTTCCGGCAGGAGTAAAATATTATGCCGGCGGCAAAAGGAGCCCCAATGAAATACAGAGAGAAAAATTCGGCTACTCTCAGGCATGGCTCCATCATAAGGGAGTAAACAAACATCATTTTGAATACTGGACAGACTACAACCCAAAGGAAAAATGTGTTATGCCGGTAAAAATGCCCTATAAATATGTGCTTGAGATGCTTTGCGACAGGCTTGCCGCAAGCAAGGTTTATCAAGGAAAAAACTATACAGACAGCCATCCATTAGAATATTTTCAGAACGGAAAGGCAAAAAGAGTCATACACCCCGATACCTCCGATGCCATAGAGTCACTGCTCCTTATGATAAAAGACAAGGGCGAAAAATACACCCTTGATTACATAAAGCACAACAGAAAAGAGTTAGAAAAGAAATACAATAATTAAGGAAGTGTTAGCATGAAAAAACTTATTGTTACTTTCATCTGTCTGATATTCTGGAGTCTGACCGCCCATGCTTCGGATACTGTTGCCGTAAATTCAGCTCTTAAGCTTGAAATTGACCTTTATGACAACAAGGCACAAAGCGATACCATCTCGCTTATGAGCACCGATATTGAACAAGTCTTTCACAATGCCGTAAAAGAGCATCAGCTTATGTTTATACAACTTGCAGACGGCTCAATATTTACCACAATACGTATAGACCTGTCCGAATTTAACCTGGATGTATCTACAGATGAAAAATATAACACCGTGGCAACACACATATATAATCTGGCATACCAGAGTCTTGAATACTTTTATTTGGACGGAACAGTTTATCCCTATGTTGACGACAACGCTGTCATGACGGATATATTTTTTGAAGTACGTACAGTCTTCACCGGTGACGGAAGCCTGAACGAGCAACAGCAGACGCTTAATTCATATATAGAAAAATATGATAACGAGTGCAAAAAAATTCTTGCAGACACCCTGTATCCGGGAATGACAGAAGTGGAAATTTCATTGGCTCTGCACAGCTACCTGGGCGACACCTTATATTATGATACTGATATGGAGGATCTCTCCTTCACCTCATACAGTGCCATACTTGGAGAAAAAGCAGTATGCCAGGGCTATTCCTTTGCATATGAGCATCTGCTCAGGCTTGTGGGAATACCGGGTGAGCTTGCCACAAGCAGCTCCATGAATCATGCATGGAATGTGGTTTATATAGACGGCAGCTGGTATAATATTGACACCACCTGGGATGATAAGGAAGGCTACGGAGTCACACACAGGTACTTTATGCTGTCTGATGAAACCCTGACAGAGCGAGGTCACCATGACTGGACAGCCACAGTGACCTGCACCGATAAGAAATTTGAAACCGGATACTTCTTTAATCCGATACATACCGACTCTCTGTATTCATCTGATTTTATGACCTGCAGATATACCGACAGCGGATATTTCCTGTACAAGCGAAGCGGAAAATACTATAAATCCTCAATAAACGGCACGACTAAAATAATCAGCGAAGCGAAGTACAATGCAGACAAAACTTCTCCTGCAAAGCTGTCGGCGCCCTTTATCTGCTCCGGCGAAAGCTTTGTCTTTGCCTCAAAGGATGACGGTAAAGCAGAGATGGTACTGATTAACCGCAGTGAAGCCGGTGTTGACGGAACGGTATTTGCGGCATATTACGCCGGCTCTGGATTAAAGCCCGGTAACATATCATCTATTAAGAAAGATGTATCTGTTGCCGCCGGTGAATATATATTTATCCCGCTGACTTTGAATATAAGCAGCAAAGGAGCCGATTCCATGGTGACATTCTTCTGGAATGACAGCCTCACACCCTATGCAAAATCAATTTGTGTGAAATAATAACCACACCGAAAGGATACATATGAAACGAATAACAGCATTTATAATTCTGATATGTCTGTGCCTGTGCTCATGCAGTCAGAAAGAAAGCACAGAGATATCCGACAACGGCAGACCGATTGTTGTGGCAACAATATTCCCTCAGTATGATTTTCTCAGAGAGCTTGCCGGAAATAAGGCGGATGTATATCTGCTCATACCTCCCGGCGGAGAAAGCCACAGCTACGAGCCCAGCCCCTCAGATATTATCAATATAAGCAAAAGCGACCTTTTTGTATATGCCGGCGGCAATGTTGACCTATGGGCAGAGAGATTGCTGGAAGCAGAGGAAATGACAGCTACACGTACAATTGCCTTAACAGACATTGTGCCTCTGCTCTGCGAAGAGCACGAACACGAACACGAACACGACCACGAACACGACCACGAACACGGCGGGCTTGATGAGCACCATGACCACAGCGAACATGAAGGTCACAGCGAATATGACGAGCACGTATGGACCTCGCCAGAAAACGCCATAGAAATATGCCTCGCCCTGACTGAGGAGCTCTGCGCCGCAGACGAAGCTAACGCACGCTTTTACAGACAAAACTGCAAAGCATATACAGACAAGCTTACTCAGCTTGACAAAGCAGCCCGTGAGGCTGTTGAAAATGCAAAGCACAAAACAATTGTATTTGCAGACAGATTTCCCATAAGATATTTCACCGAGGAATACGGGCTCAGCTATATTGCTGCTTTCCCCGGCTGTGCTGCCGAGACAGAGCCGGGTCCGCAGACCCTGGTAAGGCTTATTGACACAGTAAGGGAGGAAAGTATTCCCGTAGTGTTCTACCGTGAATTTTCAAACGGTAAGGTGGCAGACCTTGTGTGCGAATCCACAGGTGCAAAAAAGCTTCTCTTCCACTCCTGCCACAATCTGTCAGCAGAGGACTTTGAAAACGGCGAAACATACCTTAGCATAATGAGCCGGAATATCAGCAATCTTAAGGAGGCGCTCAACTGATGTCACTTATATCTGCAAAAAACATTACCCTTGCCTATGACGGCACTGAGGTAGTGCATAATCTGAGCTTCAGCATAGACCGCGGAGACTATCTGTGCATTATCGGCGAAAACGGATCCGGAAAAAGCACACTTACAAAAGCTCTCCTGGGGCTTATTTCTCCTGTGCAGGGTACGGTTGAATACGGCGATGGACTTAAAAGCAAAGAAATAGGCTATCTGCCCCAGCAAACCGATGTACAGAAGGATTTTCCCGCTTCTGTATATGAAATTGTGCTCTCAGGATGCCACAATGCCCTGGGCAGACTCCCCTTTTATAAAACCACCCACAAGAGCCGTGCTGAATTCGCACTAAAAAGGCTTGGAATAGAAAATATCAGAAACACCTGTTATCATGAGCTGTCTGGCGGTCAGCAGCAAAGAGTACTGCTGGCAAGAGCACTGTGTGCAACAGACCGTCTGCTCATACTGGACGAGCCCGCCGCAGGACTGGACCCGATAATCACAACGCAGTTTTATGAAATAATAAAAGAGTTGAATACAAAAGAAAATATTACAATTATCATGGTTTCCCACGACAAATCAGCAGTTCTGGATTATTCTGACAAGATACTTCATCTGACCGATGACAGCTATATTTTTGCCTCAAAAAATGAATATCTTAACTCAGACTTCGGTAAAAGCTTTCTGGGAGGTGGTGCAAAATGATACATACCCTCATAAATATGTTTTCCTATACCTTTATGATGAGAGCAATAACAGTGGGCATACTGGTATCGCTGTGCTCTGCCCTGCTTGGAGTAAGTCTTGTATTGAAGAGATATTCAATGATAGGTGACGGTCTCTCTCATGTGGGCTTCGGCTCCCTGGCTGTAGCAACGGCGTTGGGACTGTCTCCTCTGAAAATAACTGTACCTGTGGTAATAATTGCCGCTGTGCTGCTCCTGAGACTCAGCGAAAAGAGCAAGCTCAAGGGTGATTCTGCCATTGGTATAATTTCGGTTACAGCCATGGCAGTGGGCGTGCTGTCTGTCTCTGTATCCACAGGACTCAACACAGATTTGTACAGCTATCTTTTCGGCAGTATACTTGCCATGACTGCCGACGATGTTACCCTGAGCATAATACTCTCTGCTGCAGTGATTGCTCTTTATGTAATTTTTTACAACAGGATTTTTGCAGTAACCTTTGATGAGCACTTTGCAAAAGCCGGCGGCACACCGGCACCTCTGTACAATATGCTTATTGCCGTGCTTACCGCCATAACCATTGTGCTTGGCATGAGGATGATGGGCTCACTGATTATATCTGCTCTCATTATCTTCCCTGCAGTAACCTCCATGAGACTGTGCAAGAGCTACCGAAGCGTAACCCTGTGCTCTGCGGTTCTGTCAGTAGTATGCTTCTGTATAGGAATAGTAATATCCTTCCTGTATGACCTGCCTACAGGAGCAAGTATAGTAACAGTAAATGCAGTTATGCTTATTGTGTTTATGATAATCGAAAAGATTGTAAAAAGATAATTATACGAATATTTTGTAAAAAAATGGGGATGTAAAAAAAGATGCAGAATGAGCAATCTGAACTCAAATGAGGCAATAGCCTCATTTGAGGGTACCCGAAGGCGTACGTTGGTACGTCGAGAGGTGAAGTTTGCTTATAGCTTATAGGCTAAAAAATGAGAAATCTGCAAAAATGCAGATTTCAACATAATTTTATTGGTTTGTTAATCAATTTGTGTTATAACAAATCAGTATACATGCCTATAAGCGCTCTGCGCTTTATTTTACATTCCCTTTTGATTTTTTGTTATCACACCATACATGGCTGACTCTTTGATGCAACCTTCAATATTACATCACTGTTTGGTTTTATATTATTCTCACAAAGCTTTTTTTCTGCAGTTTCATAGGCTTTTTCGGGGATATTGTTATGCTCGCTGAGATGTCCCAGGATTATCTTTTTTGTACCCCAAAGCGCCAGCTGAGTGGCAAGCCATGCAGCATTCTCGTTTGAAAGATGTCCGTTATCCGATAGTATGCGTTTTTTGAGCATATAGGGATATTTGCCGTTTTTGACCATTTCCACATCGTGATTGGACTCTATAAGCACCGTATCGCTCTTTGACATATTAACCAGCATAGACTTGGTTATATGACCTGTATCTGTAGCTACACTAACACGACTGCTGCCAAGATCAACAGTGTAACCCATAGGCTCAACCGCATCATGAGGAATGGAAAAAGGTACAATATTAATGCTGCGTATATCAAAGCTTTTGCCACATTGGGTAATGCAGATATTTCTGTCATGCAAATCACCCACAGAAGCAATAATCTCAGTCATCGTCGGGGCGTTTGCATACACGGGGATGTTGTATTTACGGGAGAGGGCACCAACCGCCTTTATATGGTCAGTATGCTCATGGGTAACCACAATTCCGTCTATCTCGCATATATCAAGCTCAAACTCCCTTAGTGCGGCGGTAATTCTCGAAGCGCTTACTCCTGCATCTATAAGAATATTTGTATCGTCATTACATATCAGCGTGCAGTTGCCGCTGCTGCTGCTGAAAAGCGTTGCTAATCTATTCATCTATCCTCTCAATATCTGCGCCAAGACCTCTCAGCTTATCTACAATATGCTCATAGCCTCTGTCTATATGACGTAGCTGTGATATCTTGGTAGTTCCCTTTGCCAGAAGTCCTGCAATCACCATGCTTGCACCGGCTCTCAGGTCTGTTGCTTCAACCTCGCCGGGGCTAAGAAGAGCTCCGCCGTTTACAACAGCTCTTTTACCCTGTACATCAATATCAGCACCAAGCTTTGTCAACTCGGCAATGTACTGAAATCTGCTGTCCCACACACCTTCGGTAACAGTGCTCTGCCCGCTCACAGTGGTGAGGAGCACAACAATCTGAGGCTGCAGATCTGTAGGAAAGCCGGGATACGGCAGGGTCTTGACATTAATCGGCTTTAGGGGAGCCTCAACAGCTACTCTCACCGAATCGTCAAATTCCTCTACAACAGCACCCATCTCCATAAACTTTGCAGTTATGGCATCAAGATGCTTGGGTATAACATTTTTTATAATTGCGTCTCCGCCTGTAGCAAGAACAGCAGACATATATGTACCGGCTTCTATCTGGTCGGGAATAATTGAATATGTGCCACCACTGAGAGAGGAAACACCCTCAATTTTAATAATATCCGTTCCTGCGCCCTTGATATTTGCACCCATGGAATTAAGAAAATTTGCAAGGTCTACCACATGAGGCTCTTTTGCCGCATTTTCCATTACGGTTTTACCGGGAGCAAGAACAGCCGCCAGCATAACATTGATGGTAGCTCCTACGCTTACAACATCAAAAAACACATTGCCGCCTCTTAAATTCCCAGCATCTATATTCACATAAACATCATCACACTCAGTGATACATCCAAGGCTGTTAAAGCCCTTAAGATGCTGATCTATAGGACGCAGACCGAAATTGCAGCCACCCGGCAGGGGAACTGCTGCCTTGCGGAAACGTCCTGCCAATGCTCCCATAAGATAATATGAAGCACGCATTTTTGCTGCAAGCTCTTTGTCAACAATATGAGTATTCAGATTGGTACAATCTATTTCAACAGTGTTGCAGTCGGGCTTATCGACCTTGGCACCGAGATATGCTATCATTTTCAAAATGCTGTCTACATCGCTTATATCGGGCACATTTTCAATACGGCACTTTCCCTTAACAAGCAGGACTGCGGGGATAATCGCAACTACAGCATTTTTTGCTCCGCTGATGGTAACCTCACCCTTAAGAGGTTTGCCACCGTTTATAACAAGCTTATCCAAAACTCAGTTTCCCCCTTATTCTCTTTCGGCTAAAGATAAATTAGGATTTTACATCAAAAATTATTCAGCAGGTTCCCAGTTGTGATAAATATCCTGAACGTCATCATTATCTTCAAGATGTTCGATGAGTTTTTCCATCATAAGTATATCGTGTTCGTCTGTAAGAGTAATGTAATTCTGCGGAATCATCTGAATCTCGCAGGTATCAAATTTATAGCCCTTCTGCTCAAGAGCATCACGGACTCCGCCAAAAGCCTCAGGGCTGGTGGCAATTTCAAAAATATCGTCCTCTGCGCTGAAATCATCTGCGCCGGAATCAAGAGCATCCATCATAACGGTATCTTCATCTAAAGAGCCGTCATTGGAAATAATGATAATACCCTTGCGGTCAAACATCCATGATACTGAGCCGTTTGTACCGAGATTTCCGCCGAATTTGTCAAAATAATGTCTGAGGTCTCCTGCAGTACGGTTTCTGTTATCTGTAAGGGTCTCAACCAGCACTGCAACACCGCTGGGGCCATAGCCTTCATAGGTGATGTTCTCATAATTATCCATGCTCTGCTCGCCGGCAGCCTTGGCAATAACTCTTGCGATATTGTCATTCGGCATATTATAGGAGCGCGCCTTTGCAATAGCATCCTTAAGTCTTCCGTTGGTATCGGGATTAGCACCGCCGCTCTTTGCAGCAACTGCTATTTCTCTCCCCATCTTTGTAAAAATCTTCGCTTTCTGAGCATCAGATTTTTCCTTTTTATTTTTAATATTATTCCATTTTGAATGTCCTGACATTTTAATCCTCCATAAATAAAAAACTATATATCAACTCAAAATACACGTCATTATACAATCTATATTATATACCACCCGCCAAGCATTGTCAAGACAGAGTTTGCAATATTCGTGCATAAATATTACAG
The DNA here is from genome assembly GCA_017481205.1 of Clostridia bacterium. Classification (GTDB taxonomy): domain Bacteria; phylum Bacillota; class Clostridia; order UMGS1810; family UMGS1810; genus RGIG4708. The sequence continues at coordinate 91,802 of JAFUPN010000014.1, forward strand.
ATAAAAGAAAAAATATTTATACGGGAAATATATGGGACATAGGTTTCTTAAAATTGTCAGAATTTCCAAAAGTCCCTGTACAGGCGGGTTTGAAGCCATAGAAAGAAAAAAACCAAAAAAAATTGCGAACAAATCCGCACATAAATATGCCTGCAGATGAATAAGTATTAGTATTAATAACTATGGAAGGACGTGCGAAAAATGTTATCAGAAAATTTAAGCAACAATGAGGTTGAGCTGTGCGGCAAGGTTGACAGTGAGCTTACCTACAGTCATGAAGTATACGGAGAGGGATTTTATCAGTTTTTTCTTGATGTTCCAAGACTGAGCGATATATCGGACAGAATAAATATTACCATATCCGAAAGACTCCTGCAGGATGTCAGTATAAATATAGGCGATACAGTGTGTGTAAACGGACAGTTCCGCTCATACAACAATTATTCCGAAAACGGCAACAGACTTATCCTGACGGTATTTGCAAGGGATATTTCAGCTCATTTTGAAGCAAACAAAAATCCCAATCATATTTTTCTCAACGGATTTTTATGTAAAAAGCCCGTGTACAGAACAACTCCCTTCGGCAGAGAAATCACCGATATATTGGTTGCTGTCAACCGAGCCTACAACAAATCCGACTATATTCCCTGTATAGCATGGGGACGCAATGCGAGATTTTCCTCTGCCTTAGAGGTAGGAGAAAACATAAAAATATGGGGACGTATACAGTCCCGGGAATATCAGAAAAGAATTGACGAGGAAAACACCATTACAAAAACTGCATATGAAATATCAATATCAAAAATGGAAATAACCTCAAAAAACAATATTCAGTTTGAAATAATATAACAGTTTGTCAGCTATTTCCAGTATAATAAAGTCTCTCCGGACAAATCATAATACCGCAATACAAATTGCAATTAATTTAAGGAGAGATTTATATTATGGCTAAGAAAAATTCACAGGCTATGGAACAGTTTAAGATGGAAGCAGCGTCTGAGGTAGGCGTTGATCTGAAGCAGGGCTACAACGGCGACCTCACCTCAAGACAGACCGGTTCCGTAGGCGGTCAGATGGTTAATCTGATGATGCCAGAACAACAATGGAAGTTCCAAAGGATTAACCGAAACGCATACGGACATTGCACTCACATTACCCTGTCAATGGTTGCAGGACTGTAGTTAAAACCCTATATTTTAATACGATTGAAGAACATTTGGTTTAAGAACTGAATGTTCTTTTTTTATATAAAATTTTCAAGGAGAGTGATTTTATATATGAGTGTGCAAACCGAAAAACTCTGTCCCACTTGCAAGACCGGAAGGGATACATACCTTCTTGATGGGAAGAACCCCTTCTGTCCCTACTTACATTTTCACGATGGGACGAGCTGCAAAATGTATCAAAAAATAAATAAATCCCAATCCGACACTGACGAAAAAAGTTAGTGTCTTTTTTTATGAAAATTTTTAAACGGAAGGAGTTGAAATGATGGCAGTATTCAGAGTTGAAAAAAATCACAATTACACGGTTATGTCAAATCATCATCTAAAAAATCGTGAGTTATCTTTAAAAGCAAAAGGCCTTCTCTCTCAGATGCTATCTCTACCGGATAATTGGGATTACACATTGGCGGGACTTGCCAAAATCAACCGTGAAAAAGTTGATGCAATCAGAACCGCAATATGGGAACTTGAAAAGTTTGGATATATAACCCGAACTCAGACCCGTGAAGCAAATGGCAGAATGTCAAAAACTGAATACATCATATATGAAGCTCCGCAGGTAACTTCACCGATATTGGAAAATCCAACAACGGATAAACCGATATTGGAAAATCCGATAACGGTAAATCCGACATCGGAAAAATCGGCATCGGAAAATCCAACGCAATTAAATACTAACTTTTCAAATAAAAAAGAATTAAATAATGATTTATCTATTACGAATATATCAAATCCTATCCAATCAAATCCTAAATATAATAAGGAAAAGATTGGATTGGAAACGATTGAAGCATACAGAGAAATCATAAAAGAAAATATTGATTATGACATCTTAGTTATTAACAATAAATTTGAAGTGGCGCGTATAGATGAAATCGTTGAACTTATGGCAGAAACGGTGTGTACATCAAAAGAATATTTAACCATAGCAGGTGACGAATATCCGGCAGAATTGGTTAAGTCAAAATTCCTGAAAATTGATGCAGGACACATTGAATATGTCATTGAGTGTTTAAAAAATAATACAACCGATGTAAGGAATATCAAGAAGTACTTACTTGCAGTTCTTTTTAATGCTCCATCCACGATGGATAGTTATTACTCTGCAAGAGTAAATCACGATATGTATGGTGGCTGATATGAAAAAATCTGTTTATAAAAAGTTACGACCACCCTAAGAAATACCCACTTCCCAAAACACAAAGACCAAATATTTTACAAGGAGGATAAACATTAAATGAAACATAAAAATAAATTCAAATCAGTTATTTCTTTATTGCTTTCGGTGGCAATGCTTCTGAGCATTGTTCCGATGACAACATTTGCGGCGCAGAGCAATGAATACGTTGACCCTGCTGATAATTGGCTTAACTCCAACGGTAGAACCAATGAATTGGATGTTAATGCAACTACCACATACGAAACTCAGTACTGTTGCGTATGTGACAAAAACACTACAGTTTTAACCTACCGTGTACCTGAATATACCCGAAGTGGTGAAACAGCACTTAACCGTGATGTGAAGTATTCAGATGGTACGAAGATGGATGGTGAAAGTACAGGTAATACCGATAGTGGTTCACCGGGAATTGATGCTTACTACACCGGACATCACTATACGAAAAGTGTCTGTCAGCTCTGTGGCACAATCAATTCCGTAAACGGTTACGGTGCGTATGACTTCAATAATAATGTATATAGTCTTCACGCCTGTGACTATAACTTCTTCATCGACTTTGATGCTACAACCTACGACCAATATGATGAAGATTATCACATTACTTCTCTGAAGCGTGGTAAGTACTGTCAGTACTGTAAAGGTACAACAGCAAGAGCAACAACAGGTCTTGAATATCACGACTTTTCAGAAAGTGTTGATGCACAGCTTAGTAATAACCGTTTCTATACAACCGAAAAATGTGTGGATTGCGGTTATGAGTCAAGCGAATATGTAACTGCAAAATCCGTTGTTTCTTCCTATTACGGCACAGAAGACGGTGATGCTCACACAGTAACGGTAAGTGACCTTTCGGAAAGTGGTGTTAAAACTTCAATCCGTTATGGTACAACTGCTGAAAATTGTAACAGAACAAGCGCTCCCAACTATACGGCAGCAGGTTACTATCCGATTTATTATAAAATAACATATTCTTATGCCGGAGAGGAAATGACCGAAAACGGTGTTAGTTATGTTTGGCTTCTTGCGGATAATTCCGAAGAAAATAACGGCGGGGATACAATAATTGTAATTCCACCTTCACACGAGCACGACCTTAGATATTTAGAAACCGTTGCTCCATCTTGTGAAAATCTCGGTTATGAAAGATGGCAGTGTGACGGATGCGGAGAACTTCAGAAGATGAATTACACTCCGGCATTAGGTCACGATTATGAAGATATTACCATCAGAGAAGCAACCTGTAAACAAGGCGGTTTAAAACTCACTTTATGTAAAAACTGTGGTGACTTCTATCAGACAACTACAGCAAAAGGTGAACATAAATATGAATCTCATAAGCACAATGCAACTTGCAGAAGCGTGGGATATACAGAACATATCTGTTCCGTATGTGGTGATAACTACATCACTGATATGACACCTTTAATCTCTCACTCATACGAGCATGTGACGAAGGAGCCGACTTGTATTGATGGTGGTTATACCACAAGCACCTGTACAATGTGCGGAAGCAGCTATGTTTCTAATCATACAGAACCGTTAGGTCACGATTGGGACGAAGGAACTTCCGTTACATCTTCTACCTGTACATCTGAAGGTGTTATTGAACACAAGTGTAAAAATTGCGATGAAAAAATGATAATTTCCGACAGTGCTACAGGTCACACACCGGGCGATGAAGCAACTTGTACCGAACCGCAAATTTGTACAGTTTGTGAAACGGTTTTAGTTCTTCCTCTCGGACATAATCATACTGTAGAAATCACAGAGCCAACTTGTACGGCAATGGGATTTTCAACATATACTTGCGAATGTGGAGATACATATACAACAGATTTTGTTGATAAAATCGACCACGATTTTGCAGAAGAAATTGTTGCTCCCACTTGTACATCAATGGGTCATACTGAATTTTCGTGTGTAAACTGTGATGCAGAATACATTGGAAATTTTGTTGACAAACTTCCTCACGACTACACTGCGGAAGTAAAAAATCCAACTTGCTCAGAGTTCGGACATACAAAATATATCTGTTCTTGCGGTGACTCTTACATCGGTAATTATACTGATAAATTAGAGCATAATTACAACAAACAGGTTGTTGAACCGACTTGTGAAGAACACGGATATGCAA
>JAFUPN010000015.1 GCA_017481205.1 Clostridia bacterium
CTATGCAGTTGCACACTGGAATTCATGGTTCAATGCTATGCTCTATCTTAATGAGAGAGAGCTGTTCCCTCTGCAGCTGATACTGAGAGAAATCCTTATCCAGAACGATACCTCATCCATGGTAACGGCAATGGATGTAGGTGCAGGCGATTCATCATTCGTAAGCGAAACCGTAAAATATGCGGTAATCATAGTATCAGTAGTACCCATACTTTGTGTATATCCCTTCATTCAGAAGTACTTCACAAAGGGCGTTATGGTTGGTGCTGTTAAGGGTTAATGGAAGATTAACAGGTCGGAGATTTGTGCCACATGGGCATGGGTCTCCGATGTGTATTTTTCATATTTGCTTTTACATACGAAATTAAAAAAATGGATAAAGATACTCTCAATTTAGATGTATATAATACAGTGGTGGATAATGAATATTAAACTTAAAAAGGCTGTTATTGTTTTTTCTCTTGCAGTTGCGGCTGCAGCATTTATGACATCGTGCAATGATAATAAAGAACCGGAATATAGCAACAAGGTTACCTATTGGGTTGAATCTGCTTTTTATGAATACCGGAATTTTGCTGAGACTCCCAGGGCTAAAAAGATAATGGAAAAGTTTGACTGTGAGATTGAATACAAGCATCCGCCCGCAGGTCAGGGGCAGGAAAAATTCAATATAATGATTGCCATGGGCAGGCTGCCTGATATTATTGAATATAACTGGACATCAAAATACAGCGGAGGAGCACAGAAGGCTCTTTCCGACGGTATTATCCGTGAAATAGATATTGAAAGAGACGCTCCCAATCTGGCAGCCTATCTTAAAACCAAGCCGGAAATTGATAATCTTATCAAAACCGACGACGGAAAATATTACGGATATCATTTTATAAGGGATGATGAATATCTTCAGGTCAGTGCAGGACTCATTGTCCGTGAGGATTGGCTTAAGGAGCTGGGGATAGAGTATCCTGAAACTATTGATGACTGGACAGCCATGCTTACGGCTTTCAGAGATAAAAAAGGAGCCAAGGCACCGCTTTCCGTATCCTCCGGTGTGTTTGCCAACGGATGTTTTGTGGGTGCTTTCGGCATAGGCGACAATCTGTATCTGGATGGAGGAGAGGTCAAATACGGACCTGTAGAGGATGCCTACAAGGATTTTCTTATGCTGATGAACAGCTGGTATTCTCAGGGCTTACTGGATTCTGACTATGTATCCTTAGACATCAGTACAATACAGTCCAATATTCTTAACGGCGTAACAGGCGCATCCTTTGGTAGCTGCGGAAGCGGACTTGGCAAATGGATGTCGGCTGCTATAGACGAAAGCTTCAGCCTGACCGGGGTTAAATATCCGGTACTGGAGCGCGGGCAGAAGCCAAAATTTGGACAATATCAGTTTCCGGTGACAGGTACTTGTGCTTCCATTACCAGGGATTGCTCAAATACCGAGCTCTGCAAAAAAATTCTTGACTACGGGTATACCGAAGAGGGCAGAATGCTCTTTAACTTTGGTATAGAGGGCAAAAGCTACACTATGGTTGACGGCTATCCCACATATACAGACATAATAACAAACAATAGTGAGGGTCTGTCCATGACGGTGGCTATGGAGCCATATACACTTTCTCAGCATGAAGGTCCCTTTGTTCAGGACAAGAGGTATATGGAGCAGTATGCCAGTCTTACTCAGCAGAAGATTGCGCTTGAAAACTGGATGTATACCGATGTTAAGAACTATACCATGCCTTCGGTAACTCTTACTGCCGAGCAGCGAAATGAGATTGCTCCTCTGCTTGAGAGTATTGACACCTATAAAGCAGAAATGCAGGCAAAGTTTATTATGGGCATAGAGCCTCTGGATAAGTTTGATGATTTCTGCGCCGAGCTCTACGCACGAGGCCTGGATAAATTCCTGTCATATCACCAGGATGGGTATGAGAGATTTTTGAATAGATAGCCGAGAGATAATAATCAGGACTTGCCTTAAACAGCGCGATTCCGGCAACTTTCGCCTAAGGCTTCTCCTGGAGTAAATGAGATGATTTATTCGTATTTACAATCCCTCACCGCCTTTGGCGGAGCTCCCTTTAGGCAAGGGAGCCTTCAAACCCGTTTCGCAAGCCCTCCTTGCCTAAAGGAGGGTGGCACGCGTAAGCGTGACGGGAGGATTGGTTTTACGAAACTTGCTTTAATCAGTGTTTACTGGAGGAGAGGCTCCGCCGCAGGCGATTTCATCTGCGTAAGCAGATTTCATCCACGAAGTGGATTTCTTCCGTCGCAAGACGGATTTAATTGAAAAAAGCACCGACAAAGTCGATGCTTTTTTCTGGTGACCCCTACGGGAATCGAACCCATGATTGCGCCTTGAGAGGGCGCCGTCTTAACCGCTTGACCAAGGGGCCATGTATTCACAACATTGATATTATATCACAGCTTTTTAAAAATATCAAGTGTTTTTTTGAAAAAAATATATTTTTTGTTTGAAGCAAATTCTCAAAGTAAATGCAACACAAAATTCTACTGTTGCATTTACTTTGAAAATTTACTTTTTATAACATAATCATTAAACTCTGTTCCAAAGTCTTGACAAAATGATTTTCTTATGTTATGATATAGCAAATAATGATAGAGGCGCATTGTGCTATCAGTACCTTCCGTGTAAGCTTTGTGCAGAGCGTTGCGGCAGGAAAAGGAGCAGATGCCGAAGTCAGCCCGGGCACAGGGTTGGTCTGGCAGTACAAAATAAGATTTGTCCTGCTGTCGCTTTTTGCGGAGAGCTATCTTTTTAGATTTATGTATATACTATGAGAATACATATTTTTAAGGGTAGCCTCGGGGCTGTCCTTTTTTAAATTCAAAAATTCCCGGAGTCAGGTATGTGCAGATTATATAAATTTGATAATCGGGAATGTCTATTGTATAATGATATTATAGAAACGGAGAGATAATAATGAAAAACACAGTATTTACAGGCGTTGCAACAGCTATAGTTACCCCCATGACCAAGGATGGTTCGGTTGATTTTGAACAGTTTGGCAAGCTTATTGAATGGCAGATTGCCGAAGGGATAAATGCTATTGTAGCCTGCGGCACCACAGGAGAGAGCTCCACTCTTACTGATGAGGAGCACAAGGCTGTTATTAAATATGCCGTTGATAAGGTTAACGGCAGAGTACCCGTTATTGCGGGAACCGGCAGCAACGATACTGATTATGCTATTGACCTCACCAAATATGCATGTGAGGCAGGGGCGGATGCTATGCTGGTTGTAACTCCATATTACAACAAGGCTACACAGAACGGTCTTATCACAATGTTCACCGCTATTGCGGACGCAAGCACAAAGCCTATCATATTATATAATGTACCTTCCAGAACAGGAGTAAACATTGCTCCTGCAACCGTAAAGGCACTTTCAAAGCACCCGAATATCTGCGGTATCAAGGAAGCCAGCGGCAATATTTCTCAGATTGCTGAGATTGCAGCATTGGTTGGTGACGATATGGATTTGTACTCCGGTAACGACGACCAGATTGTTCCTCTTATGTCACTGGGCGGCAAGGGTGTTATCTCTGTTCTGTCCAACGTACTTCCCAAAAAGACTGTTGAAATCTGTGACAGCTTCTTTGCAGGCGATATAAAGCGCAGCTGCGCACTTCAGCTTGAGCTGCTGCCTTTGGTAAATGCACTGTTCAGCGAGGTTAACCCAATTCCCGTTAAGGCTGCAACTGCTGCAATGGGCTATGGCGAAAACTACCTGAGACTTCCTCTCACTCCTATGGAGGATGCACACAAAAAGGTGCTTTTTGATGAAATGAAAAAACAAGGAATCGAAATAAAGGAGATTTAAAATGTCTATAAAAGTTGTAAAATTTGGCGGAAGCTCTCTTGCTGACGCAAAACAGTTTGAAAAGGTTGCTTCTATTGTAAAGGCAGACCCGCAGCGCCGCTATGTGGTGGCATCTGCTCCGGGAAAAAGAAGCAGCGATGATATTAAGGTTACAGATATGCTCTATGACTGCTATAAGCTGGTGGCAAAGAAGCAGAGCATTGATGAGGCTTTTTCAAAAATTGAAGACAGATACAATCAGATAATCCGGGAGCTTGGATTAGATTTCTCTCTGGATGAAGAATTTCAGCGTATCAAAATGTCCATTGTTCACCATGCGGGCAGAGACTATGTTGCCAGCCGCGGCGAGTACCTGAACTCAATGATACTTGCAGAATATCTCGGCTATGATTTTATTGATGCAGAGACAGGCATTTTCTTTGATGAAGCAGGTAAGTTTGATTCCGCAAATACCTATGAGACTCTGGCAAAAATTCTTGAGGAGCATGAACATGCGGTCATCCCTGGATTTTACGGAGTTATGCCCAACGGAACCATAAAGACCTTTTCACGCGGAGGCTCTGATATCACAGGCTCAATTGTTGCCAGAGCAACAGATGCTGATATTTATGAAAACTGGACAGATGTTTCCGGTATGCTTATGGCAGACCCCAGATGTGTTGAAAATCCCAAGGTTATTGAGACAATTACTTATAAAGAGCTTCGTGAGCTCTCATATATGGGTGCAACAGTTATGCATGAGGATGCTATTTTCCCCGTGCGTGAGGCATGTATCCCCATTAATATCAGAAACACCAACAGCCCTGAGGACAACGGCACCATGATTGTGCCTTCCACAAAGGAAATCAAGAGAGTTATAACCGGTATTGCCGGCAAAATGGGCTTTTCTACCATTTCTATAGAAAAGGATACGATGGGCTCTGAGCTTGGCTTTGGCAGAAAGGTATTGGAAATTCTGGAAAAGCACGGTGTGTCCTTTGAGCATGTTCCCTCGGGAGTTGATACAATGTCTGTAATCGTATCAACTGATTCTATTGATAAAATCCGCGATGAAATTACAGCAGGTATTTTCAAGCTTGTTAATGCCGACAGTGTTGTTATTGAGGATGGTCTTGCGCTTATTGCGGTTGTAGGACGCGGTATGGTAAAGGCAAAGGGTACAGCTGCAAGAGTGTTCTCTTCCATATACAATGCCGGTATCAATATTAAGATGATTGACCAGGGCTCCAGCGAGCTCAATATTATCATCGGTGTTGATGAGTGCGATTATCAGGCAACTCTCAACGCTATTTACAACGAATTTGACAAATAAATTTAGCCGAAAGAGCATAATCCGAAACCACCTTAAACAGCGCAATCCGGGCATCTTTCAGTTTGTCATCTTCGCAAGGCGTCAGCCTTGCTTCATCTTCCGCACCAAAATCTGCTCATGATTTCATCTGTTTAAGGTCAGATAATTTTCAAAGAGGGGATTTTAGGTTGCGCAAGGCAAAAACGCAGGTAATCCTTTGCGGATTACCGAGTATTTTAACGCGGCGAAAGCGAAAATCCGCCTTTGAAAATCGTGGTTCGGATTATTCTCTTTTGGCTAAGCATCGAAAGGAAAGAATAACAATGGTATGTGAAAATATCAATGTAAACGAAAAGGGTAATCTTGCTTTTGCCGGATTTGATACAGCAGAGCTTGCGGCAAAGCACGGCACACCTCTTTATCTTATGGACGAGGACAGAATAAGACATAACTGCAGAATATATCTTAAAGCCATGGCAGAGGCATTCGGTACCGAAGCACAGCCCCTGTATGCCAGCAAAGCGGCTTCCTTCAAGCGTATGTATGAGATAATGAAGGAGGAGGGCATGGGCATAGATGTGGTGTCCTCCGGTGAGATTTTCACGGCTCTCAAGGCAGGCTTTGATTTGAAAAATGCTTATTTCCACAGCAACAATAAGACTGATTGGGATATAGCCTACGCTATTGAAAACGGCATCGGTTATTTTGTGGTGGATAACAGCGAGGAGCTTTATGCTATCAATGAGGCTGCCGCAAAGGCAGGTATTGTGCAGGATATCCTGCTCCGCATTACTCCGGGTATTGATACTCACACCTACGAGGCGGTAAATACAGGCAAGGTGGATTCAAAGTTCGGTTCTGCTATTGCCACAGGTCAGGCAGAAGATATGGTAAGACTCACTCTCAGCTATGAGCATATCCGCCTGTGTGGCTTCCACTGTCATATAGGCTCTCAGGTGTTTGACTCAGATACATTCCTGCGGGGCTCAGACATTATGCTGGATTTTATTGCCGATATGAAGTCAAAGCTCGATTTTGTCACACAGCAGCTTGACCTTGGCGGCGGCTACGGTGTGCGCTATGTTGAGTCTGACCCAACTATTGATATTGCAGCAAATATTGCTCAGGTTGCAGCAAATGTGAAAGCAAAATGCCACTGTCTTGGACTTGATATTCCTAAAATCCTTATGGAGCCCGGCAGAAGCATTGTTGCCGATGCAGGTATGACTCTGTATACAGTGGGCACGGTAAAGACCATTCCAGGCTACAAGAACTATGTTTCCATAGACGGAGGTATGACCGATAACCCAAGATTTGCTCTGTACGGCTCTGCATACACTGTGTTTGTTGCCAACAAAATGAACGAAACTGCAGATTTTGTGTGCTCTTTGGTTGGCCGCTGCTGCGAAAGCGGAGATATTATCCAGGAGAATATCACAATTCCACGCCCTGTAAGGGGCGATATAGCCGCAGTGTGCACCACCGGTGCATACAACTATTCCATGGCTTCCAACTACAACAGAATTGCCCGTCCTCCCATTGTTATGCTCAGCGGAGGCAGGGATTATGTTGCAGTAAAAAGAGAAAGCCTTGAGGATATTGCAGCAAATGATATATAATAGTAGCCGAAACAATCGCCAATAATGTTGATTGTTTCGGCTGAATTAATATTAAAGGAGAAAAAGCATGGCTCTTATCAATATCAGATTTGCATCCGAGGCTCTCGGTATGCAGACAAATATAAATGTAGTCGTTCCGCAAAAAAGTACTCAGGGAGAAATTGGGATAAAAAACAATGCTCGCGGAGAACGCTATAAGACTCTCTATTTGCTCCACGGTCTCAGTGATGATAATTCTATATGGCTGCGCCGTACCTCCATTGAGCGCTACGCCACAGAGTACGGAATAGCTGTTGTTATGCCCGAGGTGGCACGCAGCTTTTATACAGATATGAAGTACGGCGGCAAATATTATACCTTCGTTTCCAAAGAGGTACCCCGTATTGCAAGAGAATTTCTTCCTTTGTCAGACAAACGTGAGGACAATTTCATAGCCGGGCTTTCCATGGGCGGTTACGGTGCGCTGAAAATCGCTCTGCGTAACCCAGACAGCTTCTGTGCAGCCGCAGGGCTTTCGTCTGTTGCCGATATTGTGGAATTTATCGGCAGTATGCCTGAGGTTGGGCATCCGATTTTCGGTGATGAAAACATAATTCCCGACAGCGAAAATCTCTTCCGGCTTGCTGAAGAATGTAATTCAAGCAGAAATAAGCCCAGGATATTTATGGGAGAGGGAAAACAGGACTTTATGTATGATGCCAATGTGAGACTTAAGGAAAAGTTTGAATCCCTTGATTATGATTTCACATACCGCGAATCCGACGGTGCTCATGAATGGGGATTCTGGGATGAATACATACAGTATGTGCTCAAATGGATGCTTGACTGAAATGATGAGGCTGTTAATATACAATGCAAGCCATTAGCCGAAATAAATTTTCATTTTGATATAGTCTTGTAATATTAAGAATATATTACAGCCATTGACATTTACCTACCTGTTTGGTATGATAATAATACAAACCAAATAAAGGAGGCGTTATTTATGAAAAAGAAAGTTCCTGTTTTAGTAACCACTGTACTGTGTACTGCTTCTCTGTCGGCGGGAGTTGCCGCAAGCGGAGTTGTCACAAGGATTACCGCAGAGTTGAGACCCGATTTTAAGGTAGTTGTGGATAATGAAGTAAAAAGCTTTAAAAATGCACAGGGAGAAGCCGTATATCCTGTCCTGTACGATGGTACTACCTACCTGCCGCTGAGGGCGGTCGGCGAGCTTATGGGCAAGAAGGTTTATTGGTATGAAAATGAAAAGAAAATCGAATTGAAGCAGGAAGAAGAGCCCACAGTTACGGATGCAGATGTTATCGTAACCGATGATACGGATAACGCTGCAAAGGATTCCGGACGGAAAGAAAAAGCTTTTGATAAAAAAGACTATGAAGCAAAGGCTGATAAGGACGGGCTTATAACTGTTGAAGAAGCCAAGGCAATAGCTTTGGAAAAAGCAGGACTTACCGAGGCTGAAGTAACATTTGAAAAAGCAAAGCCGGATTATGATGACGGTATCAGGATTTATGATATCGAATTCAGAAGCGGCAATATTGAGTATGACGCAGAGATTGATGCAGAGACAGGCGAAATTATCGAATTTGAAAAGGACAATGACTAACTTGTCATTAATGCACATGTGGGGATGTAAAATAAAGCGCAGACCGCTTATAGGCTCTAATACTGTTATTTCATAATTTATATTACAACAAAATATTCAAATTATGTAGAAATCTGCAAATTTTGCAGATTTCTCATATTTATTAGCCTATAAGCTCTAAGCGAACTTCACCTCTCGCTGTATAAATATACAGCTTCGGGTACCCCTCGCAAGCATGCTTGCTTCGGTTCAGTTCACTTATTC
>JAFUPN010000016.1 GCA_017481205.1 Clostridia bacterium
ACCAACATCTGCTTCAACTTTGAATTCACGGAGAAGTCTGTCTACGATAATTTCAAGGTGAAGCTCACCCATACCTGCGATAATTGTCTGTCCTGTTTCTTCATCTGTATATGTCTTGAATGTAGGATCTTCTTCTGCCAGCTTAGCAAGAGCAATACCCATCTTTTCCTGACCTGCTTTGGTCTTGGGTTCGATAGCAACTCTGATAACGGGCTCAGGGAAGTTCATTGATTCAAGAATGATAGGATGCTTTTCGTCACAGAGTGTGTCACCTGTTGTTGTGTTCTTAAGACCAACAGCAGCTGCTATATCACCTGCATAAACAACATCAATATCTTCTCTGTGGTTGGAGTGCATCTGAAGAATTCTTCCAAGTCTTTCTCTGTTGTTCTTGCATGCATTGAGCACATAAGAACCGGCTTCAACAGTACCGGAGTAAACTCTGAAGAAGCAGATTTTACCAACGAAGGGGTCGGTTGCAATCTTGAATGCGAGAGCTGCAAAAGGAGCATCATCGCTTGAAGGTCTTTCGTCCTCTTCTTCTGTTCCGGGCTTAACACCCTTGATTGCATCTACATCTGTAGGAGCAGGCATGTACTCAACGATAGCGTCGAGCAGCATCTGAACACCTTTGTTTCTGTAAGAAGTACCACAGAGCATAGGAACAATCTCGTTGTTGATGGTTGCCTTACGGAGAGCCTTCTTGAGTTCAGCAGGAGTGATTTCCTCGCCCTCAAAATATTTTTCCATAAGAGCTTCATCAGTCTCGGCAATAGCCTCAATCATGCTTGCTCTGTATTCTTCAGCCTTGTCCATCATGTCAGCGGGGATTTCCTCCTCGCCGAACTGAGTACCCATATCATCATAGTATATTTCAGCCTTCATTTCGATAAGGTCGATAATACCTCTGAATGTATCCTCAGCACCGATAGGAAGCTGAATCGGCACACCGTTTGCATGCAAACGCTCATGTACCATGTTTACAACATTGTAAAAGTCTGCACCCATAATATCCATCTTGTTAACGTATATCATTCTGGGTACCTTGTAGTCGTCAGCCTGTCTCCAAACGGTTTCAGACTGAGGCTCAACACCGCCCTTTGCACACATAACTGTAACAGAGCCGTCGAGAACACGGAGTGATCTCTGAACTTCAACTGTAAAGTCAACGTGTCCGGGAGTATCTATGATATTAATTCTTGTTTTGGGGTACTTACCGGCTTTAGAACCTTCCCAGAAACATGTTGTAGCAGCAGAGGTAATTGTAATACCACGCTCCTGTTCCTGAGCCATCCAGTCCATTGTACCTGCACCGTCGTGAGTTTCACCCATCTTATGGATACGGCCGGTGTAATAAAGAATTCTTTCGGTAGTAGTGGTCTTACCTGCGTCGATATGAGCCATAATACCGATATTTCTGGTATTCTGTAATGAAATTTGTCTAGCCATAATTTTTCAATTTCCTCCTTTCAGCAGTAGTAAATCATATTAGACAATCTGCACCAAAAGATGCATATGAAATATTTTTTCTGATAACAGTAAAAATATTCGAAAAATTACCAACGATAGTGTGAGAATGCTCTGTTGGCTTCAGCCATCTTATGAGTTTCTTCTTTCTTCTTGATAGAAGCACCCATATTATTAACTGCATCCATGATTTCGTTAGCAAGTCTTTCCTTCATGGTTCTCTCACTTCTTGCACGTGAGTAGATTGTGAGCCATCTGAGACCAAGAGTCTGTCTTCTTTCAGGTCTAACTTCCATAGGAACCTGATAAGTAGCACCGCCGACTCTTCTTGCCTTAACTTCAAGTACAGGCATGATGTTTTCCATAGCTGCCAGGAATACTTCAAGAGCATCCTTTCCTGTCTTTTCAGCTACAATCTCAAATGCACCATAAACGATATTCTGAGCTACACCCTTCTTACCGTCCAGCATGATGTTGTTGATAAGCTTTGTTACAACAACATTGTTGTACATAGGATCAGGGAGTACTTCTCTCTTTGCAATAAAACCTTTACGTGGCACTTTGCTTCCCTCCTTCATAAATATAATGATTTCATAGGTACTCAAGAATAAACTTGTCAGTGCTCAATACAAAATTTATAATATATATAATTCCGTACTGTCGCACTACTTACCTTAATTGTGTAAGTGTCCAACATCTGGATCTGCTTACGTTAATTTTCTGCAATCCTGACGGCTTACTTAG
Organism: Clostridia bacterium; assembly: GCA_017481205.1. Classification (GTDB taxonomy): domain Bacteria; phylum Bacillota; class Clostridia; order UMGS1810; family UMGS1810; genus RGIG4708. Next base: position 2,212 of record JAFUPN010000016.1, read on the forward strand.
ATTTAGCACCGTACTTAGATCTGGACTGCTTTCTGTTAGCAACACCAGATGCATCCAAAGCTCCACGAATGATGTGATATCTTACACCAGGGAGGTCCTTTACTCTTCCTCCTCTGATAAGAACAACACTGTGCTCCTGGAGATTGTGACCGATACCGGGAATGTAAGCTGAAACTTCGATTCCGTTGGTAAGTCTTACTCTGGCCATTTTACGGAGCGCGGAGTTAGGCTTCTTAGGTGTCATAGTCTTAACAGCTGTACATACGCCTCTCTTCTGAGGTGCACTCTGGTCTGTTGCTCTCTTCTTGAGTGAGTTAAAACCAAACTGCAGTGCAGGTGCTGTAGACTTCTTGACAGATGTCTGTCTGCCCTTTCTTACTAACTGATTAAATGTAGGCAATTCATTTCACCTCCTGTATATAATATATATTAAAATGCCTTACGGCAGATTAACCGGTGAATATAAAGCACATTATAGCCGGGCTATATGCACTCACCGCTTGCGGACAACCACAACCGACGCGTCAACATCGATATGGCACGCCTTGCCGAGAGCGGATTTTGAGGGTACCTCCTCAACCGGGATGTTAAATTCCTCGCACAGCTCCATAAAGCCGTCATGTATATCAGGGGCAACATCGGCGGCCACATAAGCACGCTCTACATCACCCTTCTCGATAGCCTTGACGCTGGTGCGCAATCCCACAATAAAACTGTCTGAAGTTAAGTCTTCAAGCAATTTTGAGTCCTCCTTTGTATGTGTGAAATCCGTTTTTTGTGCATGACAAATAAACATTCTTTACACAGGATACCACAACATTATATATCATAAATTCAGATTTGTCAATAGTTATTTTTATATCACATTGTCAAAAAACATTAAATTATACCTCTGTCAGCTCCCTCATAAATTTCTCAAAGCATACACCCTCATTCTCATGCATATTCATGGCAAGGGAATATTCTGTCACCTTATGTACATATCTCGTGGTAAATTCCACTGCTTCAAAAACATCTCTGTCCTTGGTTACAAGACCGCAGAGCACCGAGGAAAACAAATCCCCCGTACCGGTGTAGTACTTTGGAGTAATAAGCGAGGTATACATCTGTCCCCTACCACCGCTGTATACATAATTTGATATGGAGTCTCCGTTTTTTATGCCGGTTATTATCACAGCCCTTGCACCCATGGATGAAATTTTCTCTGCAAGAGTATCAGCAAAAACTTCATCTATAAATTCGCCTGGGTAATCCATATCTGCAAGGGTACATGCCTCGGTGATATTTGGAGTAATAACATCTGCATGAGAAGCGAGCTGTTTCATTTTACTGCACATTTTTTCTGTATATGTGGTATAAATTCTGCCGTTGTCGCCCATAACAGGGTCAATCACAATTTTTGTATCATCACTTCTGAAATCCGATATAAATCTTTCCACAATTTCAATCTGCTTATCGGAACCTAAAAAACCAGAATATATGCAGTCAAAATGCAGCTTCTGTTTCTGCCAGTTGTCGGCAAATTTCTGCATATTATCCGTATAGTCCTCAAAGAAATAGTTGTCATAGCCCGTATGATTGGAAAGTATAGCAGTTGGTAGTACACAGCACTGCATACCCATTGCGGCTATTACCGGCATTGCCACGGTGAGAGAGCAGCGGCTCGAACCTGAAAGGTCGTTGATTGCCGCTACGGTTTTTAATCTGTCCATTGTATATCTCTTCCTTCATATTGTCTTATATCTAAAATCAATTTCCGCTGTTTATCATTTCCAGCAGCTCTGCTTCATCTATAACAGGAATTCCCAGCTCCTTTGCCTTGGTAAGCTTGCTTCCTGCAGCTTCACCTGCCACTACATACGAAGTCTTTTTTGAAACACTGCCCGACGCCTTACCACCGTTATTTTCTATAAGCTCAGTAGCTTCTTTTCTGCCGAGAGTCGGCAGGGTTCCTGTCACCACTATGGTAAGACCCTCAAGGGCATTGCCCTGATTTTCACCGCCGAGGTATTTTGTATTCACCCCTGCGGCTTTTAGGCGGTCCACAAGCTCGCGCACATGAGGCTGAGCAAAAAACTCAACCACACTGTCTGCCATAATACCGCCTACATCGTCTATCTGAACAAGCTCTTCCGCTGTAGCGGCAAAAAGAGCCTCAATATCACCGAAATGCTTTGCAATCAGCTTGCCGGCACCGAGACCTATATGACGTATGCCAAGGGCAAAGAGCAGATTCGGCAAATCCTTTTGTTTTGAATTTTCTATAGCCTTTATCATATTGTCTGCGCTTTTTTCGCCCAGCTTATCAAGATTTTTTATTTCTTCGGCAGTAAGATAATATATATCCGCGCTGCTTTTTATAAGCTTTGCCTCCAGCAGCTTTGCAATAACCGAAGGTCCCATACCCTCAATGTCCATTGCATCTCTGGACACAAAGTGAATAAGATTGCGCTCAAGCTGCGCACTGCAGTCCACACCGGTACAGCGATATGCCGCCTCGCCCTCCTCACGGTGAACCCTTGCTCCACAAACAGGACAGCTCTCAGGCATATGGAACTCAACCTCTGAACCGTCTCTGTCTTCTGTCACTACAGACACAACCTCCGGGATAATGTCTCCCGCCTTCTGAACCATAACACTGTCACCCAGGCGGATATCTTTCTGTCGGATATAATCAAGATTATGCAGTGTGGCATATGACACGGTAGACCCTGCAAGGCTGACCGGTTCAAGCTCCGCTCTTGGTGTGAGCACACCTGTGCGCCCGACCTGGATGATAATATCCTTAATCTTTGTTTTCTTTTTCTCTGCAGGGTATTTATAGGCGATAGCCCATTTGGGGGTCTTGGCGGTAGAGCCAAGCTTCTCTCTGTCAGAGAGAGAATTTACCTTAATAACAGCCCCGTCTATATCGTAGTACAAATCCGGGCGAGCCTCACCTATACGGAGTATTTCCTCATAGGCATCCTCTATGGTAGCAAACGCAGTTTCGTTGGAAATAACCTTAAATCCTGCTTCACGAAGAAAAGCAAGACCCTCAAGATGGGTATCAAAGCTGATTCCCTCGGCTTGTTGGATGTTGAATACAAATATATCCAGTCCTCTCTCTGCCGCCACAGAGGAATCCAGCTGTCGGAGCGAGCCCGCAGCCGCATTACGCGGATTGGCAAAAGTGGGCTTGCCCTCAAGCTCATTGCGCTCGTTGAGTGCGGCAAAGGTGCGTTTGCTCATAAACACCTCGCCTCTGACCTCGAGATACGGTACCTCAGCATTAAGGCGCAGAGGCACACTCATAATTGTTTTTATATTATTGGTTACATCCTCGCCCACAAAGCCGTCTCCTCTGGTGGATGCCCGCACAAGGACAGAATCACGGTATTCCAATGACACAGAAAGCCCGTCAATCTTGTGTTCAACAGCATATACCGGATGATAACCCAGCTCAGACACAACCCTTTTGTCAAACTCTAAAATTTCTTCCTTATTAAAAGCATCCTGCAGACTCTGCATCTGCACCTGATGTGCAACCTGCTCAAAGCCCTCAAGAACAGTGCCGCCGATTTTCTGAGAAGGGGAATCGGCAGTCACAAGCTCCGGATGCTTCGCCTCAAAATCCAACAGCTCACGCATGAGAGCATCATACTCTGCATCAGTAAGCTCAGGGTCATCCAACACATAATATCTGTGGCTGTGATATGCAATTTTCTTTTTTAAAGATTTGTAATCCATAATATCATTCCTATTCTGCAAAAATGAATTGTCGCTATGCGACATGAATTGAAATCCTTTGATTTCATGAATTGAGCCTTTCGGCTCATGAATTGCACTTTCAGTGCATTTATGAAGAAAATCCTATGGGATTTTCAACCATAATGAATTGCTTCAAGCAATTCAAATCATGCCACAGAGCGGCGATTTATGGCGAAGTCAATTCACGCAGACGAAGTCTGCAATTCATCATTTAAAACACTTCCTGCCCATCCTCAAAGAAAATCTTTTCTCTGTTTACGGCAATATTGCAAAAGCTTGCACCGCTATACTGCGCCAGTGTAGCAATCACCAGCTCAGGCTTTATATTTGAAAAATTGCCGGCATTGAGGTGCATTTCAACTGCATACATAGTATCATCGGCAGGTATAACCTTCATACTGCGGATAAAATCCTTGATATTTACTTCCTTCATGCCTCTTTTTGATTTTTTCTCAATAGTGATTGATTCCTCGGCAATAAATCTGTCTATATCAATCTCCTTGTCACTGTCAAACCGAGCAGTATAAATAGCACTGTCTATGCCAAACAGCGGCGGAAGCCCCTCGGCATTTTTTACACCGAGAATACGTATTCCTTCAGGTGAGTTACTGTTGAGAATCTCTTTCATATATGCAGTGTCCATAGGCTCGGTAAGCTCAATATCCAGCACATCGCACACACTGGTGATGCCTACGGAAAGCGGCAGACCTATTGTCATGATTGTGTGGGGATTAAAGCCGTTTGAAAACTTAAGAGGCAGCTTGCTCCTTGCAAAAACTCTGTTTACGGTACGCAGGAAATCCAGGTGGGATATATATTTTACCTTGTCATCCTGACTGTACTTAATACGGTACTTACTCATAGCAAACACCTCCCTTGTAGCAATTTGCTCCGCAGGCAGAGCATTTTTCACGACAATTGGGAGTCACAATTCCCTGCTCTGCCTTTTTTGCCTCACTGATAAGAAAATCCTTGCGCACGCCCACATCTATCATATCCCAGGGCAAAATCTCGTCGAAGCTGCGCTCTCTGGTATAGAAAGCAGGGTCAAGACCGCATTCAGCAAAGGCTTCGTTCCATTTTTCCATTGAGAAGAACTGGCTCCAGCCGTCAAAGCGGATACCCTTTTTGTGAGCGCAGATGAGCACATCAGCCAATCGGCGGTCACCGCGGGCAAACACACCTTCAAGCACGGATATAGGTGCCTCGTGATAATTATATTTTACCCTCTTATCGTCCATACATTCCTTAAGTGCCTGCTGTTTTTCACGCAATTCCTCCATGGTGTTCTGCCTTGCCCACTGGAAAGGGGTAAAGGCCTTTGGCACAAAGGATGATACAGAGGTGGTTACCCTCAGCCCGGGAGAGCGTTTCTCCTTGGGAACGGAAAAATACTGTCTCACAACCTTCTTGGAAAGGTCTGCGATACCGCATACATCCTCTACGGTTTCATAGGGCAGACCCATCATAAAATACAGCTTTATGCTGGAATATCCGCCCTCAAATGCCATCCTTGAGCTGTTCATAAGGTCATCCTCGGTAATACCCTTGTTTATAACATCCCTCATTCTCTGAGTACCTGCCTCAGGTGCAAAGGTAAGGGAGCTTTTGCGCACCTTGTTTACCTTGTTCATCAAATCCATAGAGAAGGAGTCAAGGCGCAGTGAGGGCAGAGAAAGGCTGACCTTCTTGTCCTCGGTTATCTCCAGCAGCTTTTCCGAAAGCTCAGGCAGTTGTCTGTAGTCACTGGTGCTTAGGGATGAAAGGCTGATTTCATTGTAGCCTGTATTGTCGATAAGCTTTTGAGCACAATCCAAAAGTGTGGACGCATTCTTCTCTCTTACAGGGCGGTAAATCATACCTGCCTGGCAGAAGCGGCAGCCTCGTATACATCCGCGGAAAACCTCAAGCATAATTCTGTCATGGACAATTTCTATAAAAGGCACAACAATCCTGTCGGGATAGTACACCTTGTCCAAGTCTTCAATAACTCTCTTTTTAACAGTCTTGGGAACCTCGTCATTTATGGGTGTGATTGACTTGACGCTGCCGTCCTCATTGTAATCCACATTATAGAAGGAGGGCACATATACTCCGGGGATTTTTGACACCATTTTCAAAAATTCTGCCCTGGGGAGCTTTTTCTCCTTCCATTCACGATAGCAGTCCATGCACTCGTTCATCATTTCCTCACCCTCGCCAAGCTGGAAAAAGTCTGCAAAGGGAGCAATGCTCTCGGCGCTGTAAGCACAGGGACCACCCATAACAACAAAGGGGTCTCCCTCACCACGGTCTGCCGCCAGGAGGGGCACACCGGCAAGGTCAAGCATATTTACAATATTTGAGTAACACATCTCATACTGCAGGGTAAAGCCCAGGAAATCGAAGTCCTTTACAGCTTCCATAGACTCAAGAGCAAAAAGCGGAATACCCGCCTCTCTCATTTTATCCTCCATGTCAACCCATGGTGCAAATACTCTTTCGCACCATGTATCCTCACGCTCATTGAGCAGGTGATAGAGGATTTTCATACCAAGATGGGACATACCAATCTCATATACATCCGCAAAGCAGAAGGCAAAGCGGATATCAACCCTATTTTTGTCCTTAACCACGCTGTTAAATTCGCCGCCGGTATAACGGGCAGGCTTTTCAACAAAGGGCAGGATGTTTTCTATCTGTTTTTTTAACATAAAATTCCTCCGGGAATCAGATTTTAATGCATACATAAATTATTATACTATATTTTTACGCATATTTCAACACCGTAACAGCCAAATTTTCCTTCCGCCTCCTATCTAAATTCCCGCCTGAAACGCATAGGGGAAATGCCACTTCGTTTTTTAAAAAACACAGACATATGAGCGCTGTCGTAAAATCCGTATCTTTCTGCTATTATATAAAGAGGTTCGTCTGTAGACACAAGCATATTGCATATGTTTTTGAACCGGATACGGTTTACGTATTCAACCGCACTGCATCCGAATTCCTTTTGTACAAGTCTTTCAAGCTGGGTTTTGCTGCAGAAAAACTCCGTACAAAGCTGCTCAAGGCTACATCCGTTTTCATATTTATGTACCACCGAAACAAATTTTTCACCAAAGGAACCAATACCTTTTCTTTTGCTTTCAGCCAGGTCTATTATGAGCGACATCATCGAATTTGTACATTTAATTGCCGCATACGGTGATGGATTTTCAAGATTTTCTGCAGTTATCGCATCTGCGAGCTCAGGCCTTTTTGCCATTATTCTTACCATATTGCCTTCGCACAGCTCCTGCAGCACCTTATCTGCACCGTAACCGTCGGATACACAGATATCAGCTCCCTTTTGACTATAACCTGTCTTAGAAAACAGGCTGTGCTCCACATTGGGCGGAACTATAAATACAACCCCCCTGCCCACCGTGACTTTACCCGATGAAGTGATTACATCCACCGAGCCATCCGTAATCAGATTTATATGATACCTATCATGACAGTGAGGTTTCAAATAAAATCCCGCTTCTCTCTGCATTATATTCATCAGATACCACGGGAAGGGAAGTTCAAAAACATTTCTTATATAACAATCTCCCAATATCACCAGCTCCTTTTAATATGGTTATATTATACAATATTCCGAAAATAATATCAATTTAAAAATGATTATTCCGTGATATAATCAAAGAAAACGGAGGTGCAAATTTATGAACGAATATACAAAATTGCTCAAAGAATGGTGTGATAGGATAATCAGCCTGCAGATAATCAACGAAAAAGAGCCTTATATGCACGGCGCAGTGCTGTGTCCCTCCTGCGGACGAATTCACGGCAGATTTCCCGACAGCATTTATCCCCTGATACTCCTTTACGACGAGCTCGGTGACGAAAAATATCTTAAAAGTGCAAGAATGATGACCGAATGGGCGGAAGCAAATCTATTCTATGACGGCGGCTATCATAACGACAAGGATGCACACTGGCCGCCAACAAGTGTTTTTGCAGGAATAGCACTGGGAAACACCCTGCTGCACCACGGCAAATGTCTGCCCAAGGAGGATTATGACCGTTGGTTCGGAATTTTCTCCCGCATAACGGATTTTGTTTACCGTCATTTTGATTCACCGGCATTTAAAGCAAACATAAATTATCCGGTTACGGAAAGCGCTCATATGGCAATGGCTTATGTGCTGACAGGTATTGAAAAATACAAAGAAAAAGCCATAGAAAAAATGGAATTTTCAAAAAAATATATAAACAGCGACAACATGCTGATTGGAGAGGGACAGCCTCATGACACGTGCACAGCCAAAGGCTGTAGTTATATAGACATCGGCTACAATGCGGAAGAATCAATTCCGGCACTTATAGAATGTGCACATCTGCTGGGCGATAAGAAAAGCCTTGAATATTTTGCCGAAGTATTCAGAGCCGTTCTTGAGTTTATGCTTCCCGATGGTGCCTGGGACAACAGCCTTGGTACAAGAGCATACAAATGGACCTACTGGGGCAGCAGAACCTCAGACGGATGTCAAGAGGGCATTGTACATATCGCTCATCTTGACCCGGTCTTTGCAGAAGCTACGCAGCGAAACTTTGAGCTATACAGAGAGCATACTCATGACGGGCTTCTTTACGGCGGAAAAATGCTTTATGAAGCCGGAGAGGAGCCTTGTGTTCACCACACCTTTACCCATGCAAAATCCCTTGCCTCAATGATAGATGCCGATTTTAAATATACTGAAAAAGCTATACTGCCGAGAGACAGGGAATATGGAATAAAGCATATCCGCAGTACCGGTGCAAGGCTGATTTCAACAGGCAGCTGGCGCGCAACGGTAGCCGAAACCGATGCAATGCCCTATAAGCGCTGGGCGGTATCGGGCGGAGTGCTTTCTGTCCTGTGGCACACAAAGGCAGGAATGATTCTTGCAGGCACAGCCAGAGAATACAGCTTCCTTCAGGAGGCGACAAACATGCAGAACCTGCGCAATTGGTTTGAAGCCAAAGGCTGCGGACTTTGGGTAGAAAACGGCGAATACTGCAGTATAAACGATATCCACGCAGTGTGCTCTCACGCTGAGACAGAAGACAAAATCACGGTTACCGCCAGGGGTAAGCTGAGAGATGTTGATTATAATGCAGACAGTGATTACAGCTTTGAATATATATTCAAAAAGGATAAGGTATCCATCACTGTAAAATCAGAACCGAAAAACCGTATTGTGTTGCCGATAATAGCACTGAAAAAAGAATTTGAAATAATAAGCAATACTCATTTTGCCGTAAATAAAAACGGAACTAAGGTTCATATAAAAACCGACTGTCCCATGCGCATTGAAGAATCAGGCTTCAGCCTTGTAGGCGGCTTTGAATATGCTCCCCTTACCTGCCGGGGAGGTATTCAAGTGGAGATTAGCCTTAGCAACCAACACTAAAGACGGTTTTGAAATGGGGCTGCAGCATTAAAGCAAGAAAAATCAAAGAGGGTTGTCACATAGAGTGTTTAAAACTCAACTTGTGACAACCCTTGATTTTATTTAATCACGTTTTTTCACTATTACTTATTACTTTCCGAAAATTCTTGTTTTAAAAATTCTCTGACCTTAAGTAAACACTTATTTAATCAATAATTGTAGGGCACAGCCTTCAGGATGTGCCGCAGATGGGGCATTTTCGGTTCGTCGGACGAATCCCTCCACCAAGTGTTGCTTGGTCCCCCTCCTTTAGGCAAGGAGGGCTTTGCAAGGGAGGCTGCCGAACCCTACAATTTATGAATTAATCATTATCTACTTAAACAGATAAAATTTTAAGCATCTTTCGGATAACCGAATGGTTTGGATACCATTATCAATTATTTTTCTTTGCGGTGTTGATAGAAGAAATAAGCATTTTTCTGATAACACCACAGTTATGCATAACTTTAGAAATATCAGATAACAAATTCGCTCTATATATAAGCTCAAGCCAGTATTCCGTTTCATAGCATTCTTTTAAGGATATTTGGAGTTTTGATATGAAGGCGGGTTTGCTGTGGGCATATTTAGCTTCTCTGATATTTGCACCTATGCTTGTTGCACTTCGTTCCAATTGGTTAACAATGGAATAATGTCCTTTTATATTATCACAAAGTTTTAATATTTCCACGGCAAAATCCATAGATAAATCTGCTAATTTGTTTTCAGCCACTTATAATACCTCTTTTTATAAATCATATCATAAAAATTTAAATGTTTCAAAAATGAAATCGTTCGCTTCGCTCACGATGAAATCCAAATAATTTTGGATGAAATCAAAGCCTTACGGCTTCGATGAAATTAAATCCGTCTTTTATCCTTGCGAAGCAAGATTTCATCACGGAGTGATTTCACCTGCGTAGCAGATTTCTTCCGTCATTAGACGGATTTAGTTGAAAAGATGGTAGGTTTTTTATCAAAACCTACCATCTTTTCTGGCTGGGCTAGAAGGACATCGTATTGCTTCGCAATCCGAACTGCTGCGCCGACCCAATGCCACAGCATTCGGTACCCGGCTTGCAACTGTTCGCTAAAAATATGCCACTGGCATATTTTCTTTTCGCTCACAGCCTTCTCAAGGTTCGAGTCCTTTATTTTATGCAAAACAAAAAAGAACACACAAGGTGTTCTTTTCGTTTTGGCTGGGCTAGAAGGACTCGAACCTCCGAAATGCCGGAATCAGAATCCGGTGCCTTACCAACTTGGCGATAGCCCAATATATTAAAACTGTAAAAAGGAAAAAATCAAACTGGTGAGCCATCCGCGATTCGAACGCGGGACACCTTGATTAAAAGTCAAGTGCTCTGCCGGCTGAGCTAATGGCCCGTAAACAATTTGGCTGGGCTGGCAGGATTCGAACCTACGGAATGCCAGAATCAAAATCTGGTGCCTTAACCGACTTGGCTACAGCCCAATATAAAAAGTGGGGTGGGTAGTCGGATTCGAACCGACGACCTCTAGAACCACAATCTAGCGCTCTAACCAACTGAACTATACCCACCAAACCAAAAATGGCGCGCCTGAAGAGACTCGAACTCCTGACCCACTGCTTAGAAGGCAGTTGCTCTATCCAGCTGAGCTACAGGCGCATAGTGTTGTGGAGCGGGTGATGGGAATCGAACCCACACAATCAGCTTGGAAGGCTGAGATTCTAGCCATTGAACTACACCCGCATATTGTCAACCAATTTCGGCGACTCTTAGAATTATACCAGTATATCTCAAATTTGTCAATAGTTTTTTTGAAAAAAATTATTTTTTTCTTCTATTCGTATATATTCAACACACATTGTAGGCAAATCAATCGTAAAAATCGACCAAATGCCACAAATCACACCTGCTTTTTTGTATTTTGCAGAGGCGTTTTTTCATCCGCCTCTGCAATTCTTTATATTAAACTATCTGTATCAAACCAAGTCAGCAGGTCTTTCTCCCTTGCCAAAGGCATAGAGAATTGCATCCACAATACGTTCAGATGCTCTTCCGTCTCCATAGGGATTTGCAGTCTGAGCAATTTTTTCATATGCCGCCTTATCATCAAGAAGCATATTTGCCTGTCTGATAATATTGTCGGTTTCCACACCGCCCATAATAACTGTGCCGGCATGAACCGCCTCAGGACGTTCTGTCTCTGTACGAAGAACAATAACCGGTTTACCGAGACTCGGAGCCTCCTCCTGCAATCCGCCTGAATCGGTCATAACCATATAGCAGCGATCCATAGCATTGTGCATCTCCTCAACATCAAGAGGCTCTATAAGATGAACCCTGTCCAAATCACCGAGAATTCCTTTTGCAGTTTCTCTTACCAACGGATTCATATGCATGGGATACACCACATGCACATCCTCATGGGTCTCAACAATATTTCTCACTGCCGTGCAGATATTTTTCAACGGCTCGCCCAAGTTTTCTCTTCTGTGGGCAGTCATGAGAATCACCTTGTTATTCACATAATCAAGCTCGGCCAAAGTTTTATCCTTGAAAGCATAATCAGCTCTAACGGTGGTCTTGAGTGCATCTATAACAGTATTTCCGGTAATAAAAATAATATCCTCGGAAATATTTTCCTTAACAAGATTTTCCCTGTTAGCAATCGTAGGGGAGAAATGAAGGTCTGTCATTCTGCCTGTAAGACATCTGTTCATTTCCTCAGGCCATGGAGAATATTTGTCGTAGGTGCGCAGTCCTGCCTCTACATGACCGATTTTGGTCTGACAGTAGAATGCAGCCAACGCCCCAGCAAAGGTTGTGGAGGTATCACCGTGTACAAGTACGATATCGGGTTTTGCTTCCTTTATAACCTCCTCAAGACCTGTGAGTGCTCTGGTGGTTATCTGCGCAAGAGTCTGACCCGGCTTCATGATGTTAAGGTCATAGTCAGGCTTTATGTCAAAAAGTGCAAGCACCTGGTCGAGCATTTCTCTGTGCTGAGCAGTTACTGCAACTATTGATTCAATCTCGCTGTTTTTTTCCAGCTCCTTAATCAAAGGAGCCATTTTAATCGCTTCGGGTCTTGTCCCGAATACAGTCATTACCTTAATCATTTTCATTCTCCTCTTCCTTAGCTTCTTCCGGCTTATCCGCAAGTACATTCTTAGCCTCTTCCTTTTTCTCGGCAAGGTGAAGCTTGTTCTCTACGATTTTATGCTCTAAAAATATTTTTCCGCCAAAGAAAGTAAATATCATTGCGGTGGCAATAAGTATAATACCGGTATATGCGCCCTGTCCAACAACCATTACAGCACTCAGCTCAAGCAGCATACTTATAACATACATAATAGCAACCGTCTGCTTCTGTGAAAGACCCATATCAATAAGTCTGTGATGCAGATGCCCTCTGTCGGGACTCATTATTGGTTTTTTGTTTTTGATACGGCGGAGAATTGCATATGCAGTATCAAAAATAGGAAGTCCGAGAATCAGGAAGGGTACAATAAAGGATATAATAACATAACCCTTAAAAAGACCCTGTATGCATATTATAGACAGCATATATCCCAAAAATGTTGAACCTGTATCTCCCATAAAGATTTTTGCAGGATTAAAATTGTATGGCAAAAAGCCAAGACATGAGCCGGCCAGCGCCGCAGCCAGTATGGCAACAACCGGTTCTCCTGCAAGAATTGCAATAAAAAACAGTGAGAAGGTGGCAATAGAGGATATACCTACCGCCAATCCATCAAGTCCGTCGATAAGGTTAACCGCGTTGGTAACGCCGACAATCCATAAAACCGTAATGGGCACGCTGAAAACGCCAAGGCTGAGTATACCACCCTCTACCATGGGTATGGGCATACTGATTGCCTTGATGCGCACATCACAAAATACCACAATCAAAGCTGCAATTATCTGTACAATAAATTTTACACTGGCACGCAGCTGCATAACATCATCAAGAATACCTACGCCCACAATAAGAAGTGAGCCCCCAATAATGCCTATCAGCTGCTTGTCTATATTGCAGAAAAACAGTACACTTATAAGAAAACCGTAGTAAATCGCCAGTCCCCCGAGACGCGGAATGGGCTTTTTATGCACCCTTCTTTTGTCCTTAGGAACATCTATAGCACCGATTTTGTAGGCAAGAGAAGTGACTGCCGGAGTCAGCGCCAGAGAAATGGCAAAAGCCATTGAAAAACATAATACCAAGCTTAATATATTATTCATTGTTATTCTCCTGTTTCAATTAAAGAACGCCGTCAACATAGCCGACTTTTCTCTTAACCTTGTTAAGGGTTCTGCGAGCCATTCCCGCAGCACGCTGAGCACCCTGAGTATATATTTTTGTGATATAGTCCTTATTTTTGGAAAGATCCTCATAGCGCTCTCTGATGGGACGGAGCTCATCGGAAACAACCTCACCCACAGCCGTCTTAAACTGACCGTAGCCCATTCCGTCAAATTCAGCTACAACCTCATCGGGTGTCTTGTGAGTAATAGCAGAATATATATTGATAAGATTTTTGATGCCCGGCTTATCATCGCTGTAGGCAATGAGACCGTCAGAGTCGGTAACAGCCTTTTTGAATTTGCGCATAATAGTATCCGTATCATCCAAAATTGAGATAAAGCCGTTTACATTGGGATCGGATTTACTCATTTTGCTTGTAGGATCCTGTAAGCTCATTATCCTCGCGCCTTCCTTGGGGATAAATGCTTCCGGCACCTTGAACACATCACCGTAGATTCCGTTGAATCTGCCTGCAATATCTCTTGCCAGCTCCAGATGCTGCTTCTGATCTACTCCCACAGGCACCAGGTCGGTCTGATAAAGGAGTATATCTGCCGCCATAAGCACAGGATAAGTAAACAGACCTGCGTTTATATTATCTGCGTGTTTGGCAGACTTATCCTTAAACTGAGTCATTCGGTTGAGCTCGCCCATATATGTATAGCAGTTAAGAATCCATCCAAGCTCCGCATGACCGGGCACATGAGACTGGAAATACACAATATTTTCTTCCCCGTCTATTCCCGCAGCAAGATACTGTGTCAGAAATTCCATACAACGCTTTCTCAGAAGCTTCGGATCCTGTCTTACAGTGATAGAATGGAGGTCAACCACCGAAAACAGACAGTGATAATCATGCTGAAGGTCAACCCAGTTCTTGAGCGCGCCCACATAGTTACCAAGTGTAATACAGCCTGTAGGCTGAATACCGCTGAAAATTATTTTTTTATCATCCATTTGTCAAACACCTCTGTATTATTTCTTAGGAACTCTGCTGATAAGCACCTCGGCATTACCGCAGATTGTATAATTTCTCAGTGCAGCGGGCATAAACACACTGTCACCTGCATTAAATTCTGTTTCGCCGCCGTCATAAACCAGCTTTCCGCAGCCCTCTGTGCATACAAACAGCTGGAAGCTGTCATCAACTATCATAATGTCGCCGGACACATCATATTTCACTACCTCAAAAAACTCGCAACTCACAAGGACACTTACCTTTGTGTCATTAACCATAGTTGTTTTGGGTACAGCCTTTTCCTTGCCCTCCACATTTTCCATACTTGCCACTGCAATGGCTTTTTCTGTATGGAGCTCTCGTGTATTGCCGTTGGCGTCCTTTCGGTTGTAGTCATACACACGGTAAGTTGTATTGGAGCTCTGCTGAATCTCTGCAATAAGCAAGCCTTCGCATATTGCATGAATTGTCTTTGAGGGAATAAAAAAAGTATCTCCCTTTTCCACCGGTACAAAATTAAGAAGTTCCTCCAGAGTGCTGTTTTCTATAGCCTCGGCAAACTGCTCTCTTGTGACCCCATCCTTAAGTCCATATACCAGCTTAGCACCGGGCTTTGCATCTACTACATACCACATTTCAGTTTTGCCCAGAGAACCGTTTTCATGCTCAAACGCAAAGGCATCGTCGGGATGTACCTGAACAGAAAGCTTGTCGTTGGCATCAAGAAGCTTTACCAGCAAAGGAAACCGCTCACATTCACAGTCACCCAGCATCTGCTCCTTGTTTTCAAAAATAACCTCTTTGAGAGTGCGTCCCTTATGCTCGCCCTCAGCCACAAGGCTCAGTCCGTCATCGTGGCAGGAAATCTCCCAGCTCTCCGCCGCAAAATTATCCTGTATATCCTTATTATATTTATCCTTCAGGGCACTGCCACCCCAGATATACTGCTTGAATACCGGTTTGGTCTTTATAGGTGTAATCATTTATAATCATTCCTTTCCCACAAAAAATGCGGTTGTCTGAGAATACATATAATATATCAGCCGAAAGAGTATAACCCGAACCCACCTTAAACAGCGCAATCCCGGCATCTTACGGTTTGTCATCTTCACATTAGTATAATAGTAACACGAAAAGAGAAAAAAGTCAAATCAAATTGAGTTTTTCAGTGTCATGAGGTCTGAAGTAATAAAATCCCCTGTACCGGCATATAAATTATCATACCACCCAAAAGGACGTGATAAAATTGAAATCCTATCCAAAGAGATATAAAGCACGTACACCCAAAAAGAAAAAAATCAGCTTTGAAAAAAAGATATTTCTGCAAAGTATTGCTTCTGTAATTATCCTTGTATACTGTCTTATTGTTTCAAATACGGAAACTGCAACGGTTCAGAAGGAATATATCAACCGTGCCGTAAACATAACCGATACAAAAACCGATATAAAAAATATGATGACGGATATATTTGCCGCTACAAAATCAGGCATAAGCAAAAGCGGCGAATACATAAGTCTTATGACAGACCGGTTCGGAAGCGGTTTTTCCGGAAGTGACGATACCAAAAACACAGCGCTTGCACAGCCTGCAATATATCCCGAAGTACCCGAAGAACTAAGCGAAAATACCGAACCCGCCCCCACACCCGAACCACAGCCCGCACCTGCAGAAGAACCACCGTTCCGCCGTCCGCTGGAAGGGACAATTACTTCTCCCTTCGGTCAGAGAGTTCATCCCATAGACAATACAGGCTCCACCCACTACGGCATAGATATTGCCGGAAACCACGGAGACTGCGTTATATCCTCACTTCCCGGAACGGTTGAGGAAACCGGATTTGATAACGGATTGGGCAATTATGTAAAAATACGCCATTCCGAAAGTCTTATTACCGTATACGGTCATCTGTCAGAAATT
The DNA here is from genome assembly GCA_017481205.1 of Clostridia bacterium. Classification (GTDB taxonomy): domain Bacteria; phylum Bacillota; class Clostridia; order UMGS1810; family UMGS1810; genus RGIG4708. Next base: position 18,569 of record JAFUPN010000016.1, read on the forward strand.
CACGTTCGCAAGGGCGAGGCAGTGGATGGCAACACACGCATCGGCTCAGTGGGCTCCACCGGTGCCGCAACCGGACCTCACCTTCATTTTGAGGTAAGGCTCAACGGAGCAAGTGTTGACCCTGCCGGATATTTTACAGAATCATGAGAAGACCAGAGCAGACGGTATCTGCCGGACATACAAAAAAACATTTAAAAATGAGCAGACAAACGGTTCTGCTCATTTTTGCTGCCACTCTTGCAGGCAGACTGACAGAGGTGACAATAATATATACCTGTGTGCTTCTGCACGAGCTGGCGCATCTGTATATGTGCCTGAGGCAAAAAATCCCCACAGCACATATGGCAATCTATCCTTACGGAATGGAACTTCAGCTTGCAAAACTGACCACACCCAAGGAGCAAATCCTCATATCTGCTGCAGGTCCGGCAGTTAATCTGGTACTGTTAACCCTTGGTTACATTATTGAACATATAGGAGTACGAGGATATTACATATCCTTTTTTACCGGGGCAAACCTGATTTTGTTTGTATTCAATATGTTACCTTGCACTCCTTTGGACGGCAGTGAAATCCTGCGTTCCGCCATCAGCAGCAAAAAGGGAATCATATATTCCTACACCGCCGTTAACCGCATTTCGCAAACAGTATCTTTTTTTATCCTTCTGTGTGCCTGTATGCTGGCTCTGCACCGGGAAAATATTTCTCTGCTGATAGTGCTGGCAGTCTTAAGACAGGGAATGTATACAAAAAAGCATGAACAGCTCCTGGCGGCAAAGCAGGTTATCTCGGGAGAAATCCATTCCAGGAAGAAGCCGAAGGTTGTATACTCACAGTTCAATCAAAATGCATCTGCCTTTGTAAAGTATATAAGCTTTGACTACACATTAATTATTCTGCGTCCCTCAAAACCGCCGCTTACTCAACAAAAGCTGCTGGATGCACTCAAGAAAAATCCTGGAATCAGTATTGAAAACATATGAATGTTTTTGTCGAAAACTTAGTGTAGACAAATATCGAAAAATATGATATAATACCATTACCACATTTTTGCTTTAACACAACCGAATATTTTATTTACATAAGGAGTACGCTATGTAAAAAGCGTACACTTTGTTTCGTCATACCCTTATGTAGATAATATATGAGTTGTGTATAGGCAAAAAGTGTGGTAACTTTTTGAAACAAAGTCACTGCGTTTTTTGATGCGTGGCTTTGCTTTTAAAGGCAGCCACGCATTTTTTGTTTTCAAGGAGAAGATTATGAACTACAAAACAGTCATTGAAATGCAGACGGAATGTCTGATGCAAAGCACAGTAAATCTGCTTCGTTCTTTACATTGCTTTTATAATGCTTATGCAGAAAATCTGCAGGGAGATAACGTCCAAAATGCGGTTGAACTTGGAACGACCATTGATTCCATAAACAGATTCGGACATTGCATAATGGAACAGATTGAAACGATAGAACAGCTTAAAACAGAAAACGAAGGAATTTATGAAAAATAAAAAATGCACGGAGCGTGCATTTTTTATTTTTCATATTTATATGTCAATCATTAAATCCGACTCTTGCCTTATAGGTTGTATGCAGGAGCTCATGAGCCTTGTGAGAATTGGGCTCGCCGAGGAACTCGTCATACAGCGCTTTGATCTGAGGATTATTGTGAGACTGGCGGAGAACAAGTCTTTCGTCCTCACTGTAGAGAGCTTTTGCTCTCTTTTCCTTATATGTATCAAGGATATCATCATCCTCATTCGGCAGGAAGCATGGACGTACAAAGGGCTGACCGCCGCCGGCAATACATCCGCCGGGACATCCCATAACTTCGATAAAGTGATATTTTGACTTACCTTCACGGATTTCGTCAAGAAGCACCTTTGCATTCTTCATGCCGTGAGCTATAGCCACGTTAACTGTAGTACCGTTGATATCAACAGAAGCCTCACGCACACCGTCAAAGCCGCGGACAGCCTCAAATTTAATACCTTCGTGCTCTTTGCCTGTGAGTACATAATATACTGTACGCAGAGCCGCTTCCATAACACCGCCGGTAACACCGAAGATAACACCTGCACCTGTGTAATCACCCATAAGATCCTGGTCAAATTCTTCATCGGGCAGACGGGTAAAGAGAATACCTGCTCGTTTTATCATACGTGCAAGCTCTCGGGTGGTGAGAACTGCATCAACATCCTTGATACCGTCCTTCTGCATCTGTTCTCTTTCCTTTTCATCCTTCTTTGCAGTACAGGGCATAATGGACACCACAAATATATCCTTGGGGTCAATGCCGTTTTTCTGTGCATAGTATGATTTTATAATCGCACCCTGCATCTGATGGGGAGACTTACATGAGGACAGATGGTCGAGAAGATCGCCGTAGTTGTACTCGGCATAGTTAATCCATCCCGGTGAGCAAGAGGTAATCATAGGCAGCTTGCCGCCGTTTTTAATTCTTCCCAGGAGCTCTGTGCCCTCTTCCATAATGGTAAGGTCTGCAGCAAAGTTTGTGTCATATACCTTATCAAAGCCAAGACGTTTAAGCGCAGCTACCATCTTGCCGGTAACAGCTGTTCCAACAGGCATACCGAACTCTTCGCCCAGTGCCGCACGGACAGCAGGAGCTGTCTGCACAACCACATGCTTGCCTGCTTTCATGGCAGCGTCTACAAGAGCTATCTCAGATTTTTCCATAAGAGCACCTGTGGGACAGACACTTACGCACTGTCCGCACAGAATACAGGGGGAATCTGCCATGGAGCGGTTTTCCGCAGGTCCTACAATAGTTCTGAAGCCGCGGTTTTCAAAGCCCAGGATACCTAATCCGTGAGCATTTTCACATCTTGCCACACAACGTCCGCAAAGGATACACTTTGATGTATCACGGACAATTGACGGAGTTATTTCATCAACGGTAACGGGAGTTTTAACACCCTGATAACGACCCTCACGTGCACCGGTTACAGATGCAACATGGAGCAGCTCACACTGACCGTTTTTATCGCACTGCTGACAGTTCTGATTATGATTTGAAAGAAGCAGTTCAACAGAGGCACGGCGAGCTTCTGATGCTACAGGTGTGGAGATGCGAACCTCCATGCCCTCATTAACGGGATATACACAGGAAGCCACAAGACCTCTTGCACCCACAACCTCTACCAGACATACACGGCAGGAGCCGTTTGAACATTCGCCGTGATTGAACGCACACAGAGACGGAATCTCATAACCGCATTTTTTTGCAGCCTCCAGGATGGTTAAGCCTTCATCAACCTGATAGGAGACACCTTCTATTTTAATATTTACTTTAGCCATTTTGATTATCCTCCTAACCGAAAGTGAGCAATCCGAACCTCGATTATCAAAGAAGAATTTTCACTTTCGTTTTGTTAAAATACTCGGTAATCCGACAAGAATTACCTGCGCTTTTGCCTTACGCAACCAAAAATTCTCTCTTTGATAATTCATCGACCTGAAATCGATGAAATTTTGAGTAGATTTTGGTGCGAAAGATGCAGCAAGGCGCTTGCCTTGCAAAGATGACAAACCAAAAGATACCGAAATTTCGCCATTTCAGGCGGGTTCGGGTTACTTACTTTCGGTTTTATTTCTGCACAATTGCCTTGAACTTACAGGTTGCCATACAAGCGCCGCACTTGATACATTTGCTTGAGTCAATCTGATAAGAATTAAGCTTCTTGTCGGGAGCTTTGTAATCAGTTCTCTGGATACAGCCAACAGGACAGGCTCTTGCACAGAGACCGCAGCCGAAGCAGTTATCCTGTTCGATAGTATACTGTATCAGCTTCTTACATACCTTTGCAGGACATTTTTTGTCAACAATATGAGCAAGGTACTCTTCCTTAAAGTGAGTTAGGGTAGAGATAATCGGGTTTGCGGCAGTCTGTCCCAGTGCACACAGGGAGTTTGCCTTAACTGCGCTGCCCAGCTCTTCAAGCTCCTCAAGATCCTGCATTGTGCCGTTGCCCTCGGTGATGCGCGTAAGTATTTCCAGCATTCTCTTTGTACCTATACGGCAGGGTGAGCACTTACCGCAGGATTCGTCGCAGATAAATTCCATATAGAATTTTGCCACGTCAACCATACAGTTGTCTTCATCCATTACTATAGCACCGCCGGAGCCCATCATTGAGCCCTTGGCAACCAGATTATCAAAGTCGATGGGCTCATCAAGGCTTTCTGCTGTAAGACATCCGCCGGAAGGTCCGCCTGTCTGTATTGCCTTAAATTTTTTGCCGTTTGGAATACCGCCGCCGATATCATAAATAAGCTCGCGAAGGGTTGTTCCCATGGGAATTTCCACAAGACCGACATTGTTTACCTTGCCGCCCAGAGCAAATACCTTTGTGCCCTTGGATTTTTCGGTACCGCAGCTTGCAAAGGCCTCTGCGCCCTCGCGAAGTATGTAGGGAACACATGCAAGTGTTTCAACATTGTTTACTATAGTAGGCTTCTGCCACAGTCCCTTTACTGCCGGGAATGGCGGACGGGGACGAGGCATACCGCGCTTGCCCTCAATGGAGTTAAGCAGTGCAGTTTCTTCACCGCACACAAATGCGCCTGCACCAAGTCTTATATATGCCTGGAAGCTGAAGCCTGTGCCCATGATATTTTCGCCCAGGATTCCTGCCTCTTTCATCTGCTTTATAGCCATGCGCAGACGGTTAACCGCAATAGGATACTCAGCACGCACATAGAAATAACCTTCTGTTGCGCCGATTGCATAACCGGCAATCATCATACCCTCAAGCACCGCAAATGGATTGCCCTCAAGTATGGAACGGTCCATAAATGCGCCTGGGTCACCTTCGTCGCCGTTACATACAACGTACTTCTGGTCAGCTTCGTTTGCATAAGCAAAGGACCATTTACGACCTGTAGGAAAGCCGGCTCCTCCGCGTCCGCGCAGACCTGCCGCCAGCACCTCATCAATAACCTCCTTGGGCTCCATGCTCAGTGCACGCTTAAGACCCTGGAATGCACCCTCGCCCATAGCCTCATTGATGTCCTCGGGATTTATGACACCGCAGCCGTGGAGAGCAATACGCTTCTGTTTTTTATAGAAATTGATATCATCCTGCTTTACAACCTTTTCATCGGTAAGAGGCTCTATATAGAGCAAACGCTCAACAATCTGACCGCCCACGATATCTGTATTGAATATTTCTTCTACATCATCCACCTTTACCAGACGGTACAGGGTATCCTCTGGATAGATTTTTACAAAAGGTCCCTGTGAGCAGAAGCCAAAGCAGCCAACAATATTTACAGTTACCTTATCACCCATATTATGCTCGGCAACAAGCTGTTCAAACCTTGCCTTTATATCCATAGAATTGGATGAAAGACAGCCTGTTCCTCCGCAAAGCAAAATCGCACGCTTGCCGTTTGAACCGTCGATTTTACTGTTAAGCGCTTCTGTACAGCTACAGATTTTTGCATCTAATTCTGCAAATGTTTTCATCAGTTTGCACCTCCCGCACGATATTCTTCAACAATAGGCGCTACCGCATCAACCGTCAGCTTAGGATATACCTTACCGTTGATGGTAACAGCCGGAGCTATGCCACAGGCACCGATACATCTGAGAGCATCAATTGTAAACATACCGTCATCGGTAGTCTCGCCGGGAGCAATTCCCAATATCTCTGAAAACTTGTCCATTACCAGCTGAGCTCCTTTTACATAGCACGCAGTGCCCATGCAGCACCCTATAACATACTTGCCCTTGGGCTCCAGCGAGAAAAAGGAATAGAATGTAACAACTCCGTAAATCTCAGCCACGGAAATACCTGTTTTTTCAGAAACAATTTGCTGAACATCCAGAGGGATATATCCGTATTCATTCTGGATGTCACTCAGAATCATCATAAGCGGTGTTTTTTCATTTGTATATCTTTCGCAGATTTCACAAATCTTTTTAACACCGGCTTCGCTAATATGAGCCATATAATAATCCTCCTCATTTATGTTTTTTTAAATGTTATGAATTGCTCAATGCATACATATTATCATTATAATAATACTATATTTTTACTAAAAAACCAAGAGAATTTTGCAAAAAATTTAACATTGTTACAATATACACAGAAAATACAGTGATTTAATGGTACTTTTTCCGAATTGACAGGAGAATTGATAGTACAGTACAACCATTTTGTTTTTTGTCAGTATAAATTTATAATTTTTTCTTTCTTGATTACCGGGTAGATGATATCATAAAATTAAAAGCCTTTTGGCTCAACAAAACAATTTGTTCTCCAAGCAAGCGATAGGAGATGGCACCTGCTACAAAATCCTGTGCAAAAGAGAAATAAGGATCATCCACCATCACCTCAATTTGTGTATAGCATAATTCTATTTATAAATCAATGTTTTGCATAAGCAAAAATGCCATTTCTCTTCTCTGTTCTCTTTTATCCTCTTATCTGGAAACGACAATTTTTCAGAGAAAAGCGGAGAAAGAAAAAATAAAAGATAAGAGTGCAAAAAGAAGGACGTGTCTCAATAAGTGATTTTTCACTGAATTGAGGCAACGCCCTTTTTTTCTGGCTTTCGTGTTCATAATAGATGCAAGGTGTTTTATGAAATCGTTCATTTGTCTTTCGATGAAACTCAAGCAAACTTGGATGAAATCAAATCTTACGATCTTGATAAAATGATATCATTTTCAAAAATTCTGATTGCACCAAGTACAGTTGCTGTTTTTACTGTATCATCATCAAGAGTTATTATTTTTTTATTATCTCTTGCTCTTAAAATTATAGATAACGCTTCCTTAATCTGTGCCTTGCCACCTAATATAACCGCTTGCGCATCTGCTTTTTGAATTTGTTTTATTTCATCGCAAAGCACTGTTCCCATAAAGAAGCTGTATATTTCATCATTTGTACAGTTAAAAACATTTTTTAATATTCGCGCTTTAAAAAGGGATTTGTTGATACCTTCGCTACAACAATAATCATAACCCTTAAGCAAATAAGAACTATTTATATCCGAGTTATTCAATTTAACCGCATCTTTCAATATAGTATTTTGCGAAATTGCTTTAATCATTTCCCCTGTGAGCATGGTTGTAAAATCTACTATCCTGCCTGCCTCATCTGTTTTTATTATTTTAGTATGTGAACCCGGTAAAACATATACACATTTCCCGTAATCTGTATTTGCTATTCCCATAAGTTCAGTTTCCTCGCCACGCATTATATCACAGTTTTCAAAACTGCCCCCGATTGTTTTTACCCCGCATATAAAAACAATCGGTACGGATAAAATTTCCTCTATTTTCATTTCCTTTGCATTGACACAAAGTTCTGCAATCCCTGCCGGTACTCTTATGTGCTCCAACTTGCAGAGTCCAAACTCGGAAGTAATCATTCCCGATACCAATATTCGTACAATGTCTTTTTCTTTCAGAGAATTATTGTTTAAAAGTCTTTCTATTGCCGACTTTATTTCATTTTTAAATAAATAACCCTTTTCAATATTGGCATACGCACCTATACTGAGGTTTATTGAATCGATGATTTTTCTGTCATTTACAAGATTTATTCTTGTATTTGTTGTACCACCATCTATAGTAATATATATACTCATTTGTTAATCCCTTCTGTAAATAGCTTTGCGAGCTCTGTGATTTTTATAAATTCATTTTCTAAAATCAGTTTCCGGTTAACAATATTTGAACCTATACCTATTCCGGAAACACCGGCTGATATATATTCATTCATATTATTCTCATCAATTCCGCCCACCCCAAGCAATTTTATATGGGAAAGTGGAGCTTTTACAGCCTTTACATATTCAACACCAAGATTTGCAATTGGAAAAAGCTTTACGAAATCTGCACCGCTACGATGTGCGACCTGAATTTCAGTGGGAGTCAGTGCCCCCGGCACAGATACCATATCAAGCTCTCTTGTTTTGGCAATAACCTCATCAAAGGTATCAGGCGAAATTATAAAACCACCACCCGCTTTTTTGGTTAGCTCAACCTGATCGGGGGTTATAACAGTTCCTGCACCTATACACATTCTGCCTTCAAAATGCTTTGCAAGCATTTCAATATTGTTTGCCGTTTCCCTGTCTGTGACAATTCCTTTCGCATCATATGTAATTTCAAGTAAACGTATCCCTCCGCCGTACATAGCCTCTGCCAAATGAATAAGTTTTTCTTTCTCGACACCGCGTACAATAACTATAATTTTTTCTTCCTGTATTTTTTCAATTATTCTGTCACGCATTTTATATCTCCCTTGTTTTTAATAGTTTTCTGTATTCAGAAGGAGAAATGCCTTCGCTTTGTGCAAATATTTTTGAGAAATATGCCGAACTTCCAAACCCGCATTCCTGTGCTATTGCTGATATAGTTTTATCAGAATTTAAAAGCATTTCTTTTGCTTTTGTAAGCCTTGCTTCTCTTTTGTATTCAAGTATCGTAATGCCGGTTGTCTTTTTAAAGATATGGAGCATATAATAAATACTTATATTGGCTTTTTCTGCAATATCCACAACACTCATTTCATCATTTAAATTTTTCAGTATAATGTTTTTAACACTGTCAACAATTGGAATAGGTCTGCCACTTTTTTCCGATACAGAGCGAACAAGACTTATCATTTTAACAATAATTTTTATCCTGTCACAACCTTCTTTTTCAAGGCTCTTTACTAATCTGTCAAGTCTCTCAGTTTCAATTTTATGCATACATTCACAATTAATAGGGTAATAGTCAAATATCTTTTCAATAATTTTATCTGCAAAATTTTCCATTAAAAAACTCGCTAAATCCTTATCAGAAAATTTTTGTATTTCATTATATGGATTATCATCTTCGTTATCATATTTGCCAAGTTTTGAAATAATGCATTTAAGTTTACTTTTTGAGTCAATTATCTTTCCGTTTATAATATCTTCCTCGGTAATTTTTGCATATAAAATTTCTCTGGCAGAAGAATATGCATCCTTAATTGTTTTAAGAAATCCACCTCGTTCTCTGTCATATGTAATATAAATATATCCATCTTCGCCAATTGCAGCGTCGGGATATGACACATTTTTTCTTTCATCTAATAAAAGCTTGTATTTCCAAGTTTTTCCTTCATCCTCTGAAAGGTATGCAGTAAGAAGACTTCTTTCAGTTGAAGTATCATGATTGATGAGTAATATTCTTCCTGAATTCAACCTTTTAATAAAAAATCTTGAATTAGGCCCACCCAGACCGCTATCTTCTCCTTCTGTCCACGTTTTACCACGGTCATAGGAATATGATACGCCTATACCATATACTGTTCTTACATACATAGCAATTCTTCCATCTTTAAGTTCAAGCAACATATGCTCATCATAGGTACGTTGTTTTACATCTGTACCGCCCAGTTTTACAAATTTTTTCCCTTTATCAACGCTCTTATAGACGAATGCTCTGCGATCATTATCTTCTTTTTCGGAGCTGAAACCTCCCGCAGTTATATCATAATTCCAGACAGCCACCGGAAAAAACCACTCACCGGTGGAAATAACCGTAGGCTTGTTCATCATAACATCCTTGCCTATTTTTATCTCTTCTCCCCACTTCAGTTCATCAGCATCCGGATTATCACATATTACTGCATAAACTGCAAAATCTGGCGCACAAGACCATATAAGCCACAATCTTTTCAAAGGGTCTATCCACAAACATGGATCATAACATCTGTGTCCATCAAGATATACAGCGGCAATCGGCTCTCCGAAATCAACGCCGTTATCTGACTTTAATAAAACCACAAAATTCCCCATACCCTCTTTTATTCCACCTGAATAAAAGGTTGAAAAAATTCTTCCTTTAGGGGTTACTTCTATTCCCGGGATACCCTGCCAAATTCTTTTAGATGAGTTAAATTTTTGCAATTCTTTTGTATTTGTTATCACCATATTATCACCTCGCTATAAGTATATCATATAACAAATTCCATTTATATAACAAACTTGCTTTTCTGTGGAAAAGCCACGGACGTACAAACAGACAAGCGTAAGAAAAAAGCACACCGCGTGATATGCTTTTTTGTTTGTGGCAAAGCAGAACAATAAAGATGCATATAAAAACAAGCTTTGCACAAGCAAAGCTACCTTAACTTCTTCCTTATTCACTATTACTTATTACTTTCCAAAAATCGACAAGTCTATTTAGGTAAAAGTGAATAGTGAATAGGTAATAAGTAAAATCGACAAGGCTTTTTAGGGAAAGTGAATAGTGAATAAGTAATAAGTAAAATCGACAAGATTCTTTGAGAACCTTGTCGATTTTTGGGTGCAGGGGCCGGATTTGAACCAACGACCTCCGGGTTATGAGTTGTTGTTTTTGAGTTTAACGGATATTAACGATGTTTAATAAAGCCTTATTTTATGCGGTTTCTTTTTAATTGCATTAAATTGGATTTAACCATAAAAAAAGTACATTGCGGTATATTTTGCGGTATAAATCATTGCTTTTTTCCTTTTGGTAATGTTATAATAAAAAAGGAACAGGTGGCTATATGCTACCCGTCCTTGTTTCATTAAAGGGACTGACGATGCCATCGGCAGCCGATCCCTTTCCCGATTATGCTTCTTTGTATAAAAAATTCAGTTTTTCCATTGCTGCTCGTTTGTGGTCGGGTAATGCATGACCATATCGGTTTAGTGTTGTGCTTGCATCAGCGTGTCCGAGTATATCCGAAAGTGCTTTTAT
>JAFUPN010000017.1 GCA_017481205.1 Clostridia bacterium
ACTCTCTTTGCTCCCGATGCCAAGGTTACCAGAGCGGAGTTTGCGGCAATGACAGTAAGGCTTCTCGGTCTTGAGCAGGCTGAATATGCAGGTGCTTTTGCCGATGTGAAGTCTGATGATTGGTATGCTCAGTCGGTAGAGACCGCATACAAAGCGGGTATCATTCAGGGCTCGGAGGGATATTTCAGACCCAATGACAGCATAACCCGTGAGGAAATGGCTGTAATACTTATGAGAGTATACAGAATAAACAGTCAGTACGAATCGTCAGCCGCGGCTGAATTTGCCGACAGCGGCGAGATTTCACCTTGGGCAAAAGAAGCAGTTGCTTCGGCTGTGGAGCTCGGGCTTGTAAATGGAGTGGGGGAAAACCTCTTTGCTCCCGCAGATAATACAACCAGAGCACAGGCGGCGACCGTGCTTAAAAGATTGCTTGAAACAGAACAGGTAAAGGAGGATTAATTCTGTGAGTATAAAAAAACTTATTGCATATATCACGGTAATTGCCATACTTGCACTTAGCTGTAATATAACAGTTCTTGCTGCAGAAAAGCCAACTGCTGTAGTCGGCGCAACCGTGTGCAGCGGCACAACCATGACGGGAAGCTATACCTACACCGGCAGCCAGTCTCAGGGCGAGAGCATTTTCCGCTGGTATGTTTCCGATGACTTTTTTGACAAGGGAACCCTTGTTGAAGGAGCAAATGAATTGACATTTAATGTAAACAAATCTACAGTAGGCAAATTTATAACCTTTGCCGTTGTTCCTGTAGACAGCAAGGGTACAGAGGGCGACGAGGTGTGCGCTGACCCTATAATGCAAAATCAGGGCTATTATGAGGATTTTGCATCAGGTATGCCCGAAAATGTCACATCAGTTGTAACCGCAGACGGTCATGTACAGATTGCAGATGACCCCGCAGGCGGTGCGGACAAGGTTCTTTCTGTAATGAAAGAGCATGACTCCAGCTACAAGACCGAGGCAAGAATAAAATTTGATTCCGTAACTGCCTCCAGGTCTATTGTAGATGTATATCTCTATGCATCCGGCATTGAAGGACTTGCCCGCATTTTTGGTGTGTATAATGATACATACGGCTCTGTATTTGAGCTTATGACCGACAGCCAGGGCAAGCTTTACTACCGTGGCGGAAACGGCATGCAGGAATATTCATTGACTTTTCCTGCCGATACATGGAATCATGTTACTCTTGAAATTTCCGACACAGAAAAAACAGTTAAGGCTGCACTTAACGGCAGCAATATTATCAATGGCTCTGATACAGAATCCTGGAGATTTATGAACGACGGATATGACAATGTTGCAGTATATTTTCAGAACTACAGCAACGGCGGAAATGTGTACGTAAAAAATCTTTCTGTTATGAATGTGGTGGGTCAGGAGGCTGCCGAGGCTGATGCGGCAGCCCTTGAGGATTCTGTTCCTTACGAGACCATAATATCAATCACACTTCCCTCATCGGGAGCAAACGGCAGCAGCATTTTCTGGCGTTCGGATAAGCCTCAGTATATTACAAATGATGGCGAAGTAACCAGACCTGCATACGGCGATGGAGACGCAGAGGTGGTTCTCACTGCATATGTAATAAACGGCTCAAGCCTGGTAAAAAAGGAAATAATTGTTACGGTTACCGAGTCTACACTTCCTCCTGTGGCAGAGGATATCACCATCACGCAGAATGCCTCCAGATATGTCATTGCAAGCTATACCTTCTATGACGAGGACAATGATGACGAAAGCGGCAGTGTATATCAGTGGTATGTTGAAGAAAACGGCGAATATAAGCCTGTTGAAAATGCAAATGAACTGATATTTGTACCATCAAAGGATTTTGACGGCAAGAATATCAGATTCAGTGTAATTCCGAGAAACGCGTCTTCCGTTGTTGGTGTAGAAACTTTTTCTGAGCCCTTCAGATATGTTTACTATGAAACACAGAAGCCCGTTGCTCAGATTACCGATAAAAAAGTAAATACCGACGGTGCTTTTGAATTTAAATATTCTTATACAAGTGCCGATTATATTGACGAAGGCAATACTGTAATAACATGGTACATGAGCGATACTCTCTTTGGAGAATATCTCCCTGTTTCCGGCGCAGCCGACACTGTATTTAAGCCCGAAAAGCTTGATGCATACTATAAATTCTCCCTTACTCCCGTTGACGCAGAGGGAAATATGGGCGATGAGGTGGTAGTTGGTCCCTTTATGTATGCTCCTTCCGGCACAAACGGTTCTTCTGTTGCAACCGCGGCGATTGCCTCACTGATACTCCCTGAGGAAACTATGCTTGACCTTGAGCTTCCCCTGACAACAGAAGACGGGGCATATTATACATGGATATCCTCAGATGAGTCTGTTATAACCGCCGACGGTAAGATTACCAGACCGTCAAAGGACGGCGAAAATGTCACTGTCACTCTTACAGTATACGCAGTGTGCGGCTTTGAGATGAAGAGCAGTGAATTTACAGTTATTGTAGACAAAATGACAGAGGCTCCCGCTGTGAGCGGACAGAAGCTCTATCAGGTAAGCAGACCAATAGAGCTTGAATATGAGTTTGCCGATGCTGACGGAAATGCCGAGGCAGAAACCAAATACGAATGGTATTATAAGCCCGATGCTGACAGCGAATTTGTGCTTATAGAGGGTGCTGCAGACAACAGATATGCTCCATCCAAGGATATGGACGGATATATCTTTATAGCAAAAATCACTCCCATGGACGATACCTACACCATAGGAGAGCAGGTGATAACTCCCGAATATACCTATGTATATCAGACTCCCGCAAAGCCCACAGTGCAGATGAACAAGACAATTTACGATGCAACAGCTCTTATCGGTGACTATGTGTATGAAAATACCGACGGTATCCCCGAGGGCGAATCTGAATATACCTGGTATGTTGCCGATAAGCTTTTCGGCAATTACAAGCAGATATACGGAGAGACAGGCAAATCTTTTGCTTATGACGGCTCCTATAACGGCAAGTATATTAAATTTACAGTAATACCAAAGGATGCCGAGGGTATTGCAGGAGATGTTGCAGAGGCAAATCCTGTTCTCATTTCTCTTAATGCTGCCGAGACCTTTGAAAAGGATTTTAATATTGCCGCAAATATAAATACATCCAGTCTTTCCGGCGGTACAGTTGAGATTGCTCAGGACCCTGCTGATCCTACCAACACAGCACTGAAGCTTCAGCGTACTTCAACTACCAACGGAGAGATGACGAGAATAGGCTATATTGTGCCTCAGTATTCCAATGCAACAGGAATGATAATAGAAGCAGACTTATATGCAAGCTCCGATATAAGCGGTACCTGGGAAATGTTTTATATCTGCGATACCAATACCTCCCAGGCATACAAGCTCTGGCATTCCGGCAAGAGCGGTCTCTACAGCAGAGGCGGCTCATATACCAAGCCGGACGGTACTGTTGTGTCCGATAGCACAATGCTTGTTTCCTCAGGCTTTACCAAGGATACATGGCATCATGTCAAGATAGTTCTTGACACATCAGCACAGATGATGGTTGAGTGCTCCTTCAACGGCGATGTTGTACAGACCAACATGCCCTTCAGATACAGTGTGCCTGTTGTGGGAGAAATACTCAGCTATTTACAGAACAGTTTTACAGGTACAGGATATATAGATAATATTCAGATAACGCCTGTACTTGACTATACCGGCATGGCAATGGAAGACGCTGCAGCCATAGACCTTGGCGCAGACCTTGACGCAGTAATATCAAATCTCAGACTGCCCGTAAAAGGCTCTGTAAACGGCAGTGCTATTACCTGGACTTCCTCAGATGAATCCGTAATTACTTCAAGAGGTAAGGTAAACCGCCCGTCATCAGAAGAAGGGGATAAGCAGGTTACCCTTACAGCTCATGTGATAACCGGTAATGACTATTACACCAAGGAATTCAACATCAATGTAATGCGTATACTCACCGATGAGGAAATTGTAGAATACGATGCGAAAAAGCTTACAGCTTATGACGGCATGATTACCGATAAGGATTTGTCACTTGTTTCAAACGGTATCTACGGTGCTACATATACCTGGGTTTCTTCGGACGAAACAGTGATTACCAACGACGGTAAGGTAACTCAGCAGGACGAGAAGAAAGATGTAACCCTTAATGTAACCGTAAGCTGCGGAGATTTTTCTGAAACAAAGCAGGTTACTGTTACCGTAGCTCCTGTGCTCAGCGATAATCTTATCATCAACGGAGGTATAGACTCTTCCTCTGCAAAGGCACAGTATCCCGCATTAAATGCAGGTGACGGAGATTATACAACCTCCTGGAGCAGTCTTAATGTAGACACTGCACCTGCGGTTATACTCGATATGGGCAAGACAAAAAATGTAAACCAGCTTTATATTGCAGATGGTGCAAAATCCATCAAATCACTTAAAATCACTGCATCAAGAGACAAGGCAGCCTGGAGCGATGTTAACATAACATCAAGCTCTATGGGCAGCAATATCAATATTGTTGAGTTTGATAAGGTGAGCACCAGATATATCCGTGTAAGCTTTACATCTGACGATGTGGTTTCAGCAAATGAAATCAGACTTATGTATGAGCCTATAGACAGTGATAAGGTTGCAAGCGGAATAAATGATATAACCCTTCCTGTCAGCGAATCTGTTACATCAGATTTTGAGGTTATAACCGAGCTTGCCGACGGCACAAAGGTTGTATGGACCTCTTCGGATACAGATGTTATCAGCTTTAACGGCTCAACCGCAGAGGTAGACAGACCAAGCTCAGATAAATCCGTAACTCTCACTGCGACAGTTACCAGCGGCGGTGTAAGCGCAGAAAAGGTATTTGTTGTATTGGTAGAGGGCAAGAGCTCCTCATCCTCCGGTGGCGGAGGCGGCGGTGGAGGCGGTTCATCCTCCGGCGGCAGGACAAACGGCGGCGTAACCTCGGCTGCAGGCTCTGCTGCTATCGTTGCTGCACCTGCAGTGCAGAGCAGCACATTTGCAGATATTGCGTCTGTACCATGGGCTGTGGAGGCTATAAACAGACTTGCTTCAATAGGCGTTGTTAAGGGTACCTCAGAGGCAACCTTCGAGCCAGGTCGCAGTATCACAAGAGAAGAGTTTGCGGCTATCCTTTATCGCGGCTTTGGCTTTGATAAGGTTGCTGTAAACGGCTCCTTCTCCGATGTTAACACTTCCGACTGGTACTATGAGCCTGTTATGCAGCTCACTTGCCTCGGCATTATCAACGGTGTGGGAGACGGCAGCTTCGGCACGGGAAGAACCATTACCCGTCAGGATATGGCTGTTATGATTTACAGAGCGGCGGCAACTGCAAACGCACAGTTTACTGCAGGCGGTGTTTCATTTGCCGACAGTGACGGCATTGCCGGTTATGCAAAGACAGCAGTTGACGCACTCTCCGGCGCACAGATTATAAACGGTGTTGGAAATGACATGTTCAATCCTATGGGCAATGCCACCAGAGCAGAAGCAACCGTTATTCTGTCAAGAATTATGAATTATATTAAATAAAAGGAGGGAAAGGACATGAAAAACAGATTAATCTCAGTTATAATGATTTTTGTTATGGTATTTGCCCTTATCCCGGCAACTGCCTTTGCTAAGACCTATGGTGGTGAATTCAACAGCAACACCAAAGACCCAAACGGAAATCCCTATACTTGTGTATGGATTTTTGATGAAGCTTCAAAAACATTGTATATTGAAGGTGTCGGTGTGCTTCCTGAATTTTCCACAGGCAATTTCCCATGGGAAACATATAGACTCAAAATTGAAAATGTTGTAATTGAAGAGGGAATAACAACTATTGGTAAGAGAGGCTTTGCAAGTCATGCTTTTCTCAAAAAAATCTCTATTCCCAATAGCGTGACCGGTATTCAGATGAGAGCCTTTGAGTATTGCAGAAGTCTTGAAACCATTACCATACCGGGTACTGTAAGCAATATTCAGGACCAGGCATTCCTTGAATGTACTGCTCTTAAGAAGGTTGTCTTTGAAGACGGTATAGACAGTCTCGGATGCTATATGTTCGGTAACTGTAAGGCACTCGAAGATGTTTATGTTTACGGTATGAATACACAGATTTCCAGAATGCGTTCCAATACAGATGATGGTGTATGGTTCAGAGGCTGTAACTTTGATATCCTCACAGCACATTGCTATGAGGGAAGTGATGCTCAGGATTATTTTGAAAATGATATTTATACCATAACCAACTGGTCAAATGATAAAGTTACCGGTGCAGAAAAACAGCAGTCTCATGCATGGAAAGAAAATTCCATGAAAGCTGGCGGTTATACACTCAATGTTGAGTATATAGCAGAATAAATTTAATCAAACCAAAATCCCCCATAAGATTAAAAAATCTTTTGGGGGATTTTTTGTGATTAAAAACCATTATGAAGCCAGACTGTCGGATAATTAATTGATGCACAAAATCGTTGATATCAGCTGTCTGTTCTGTTCAGCAAGCCTTTTTTGGGAGATATGCCAAATTCCTTTTTATAGGTATAGGCAAAGCTGTCATAGCTCTTAAATCCGGATTCGATACAGGAGTGGAGCAGAGAGTTGCCTTGTCTATATAGCTTCTCCACATTTTCCAGCCGCTTGATGTTAAGATACTGGGTTATGGTTATACCGGTATGCTTTTTAAACAGGTGTCCCTGATGGTTTTTTGAATAAAAGAAATTTGAGGTTATACTGTCAACATCGGTTATGATATCAAAATTCTCGTCTATGTATGCCATTATTTCCTGGGTCTCTTTGTTGATTGATGTACATTCTTCAAAATTTCCTATAGTGTTGAGATAATACAGCAGCTCCAATATTTTGCATCTGACCAGAGGAATAATATATTCTTTTGAGTGGTCATTGTGCCCGAGAAAAAAGTTGATGATATTAAACAGATTGCTTCGTTTTACCACATGACCGGGTATTTTATATTTTCTGCCGGACTGATTGGCAAAAACATCAAGATACTCATAGCAGTTCATTGTTTTACAAAAATCATCGGTTATATTAATAACATATCTTTCAAAAAATTCGCCAACATGCGGTATGGGGCAGTGCAGGGAATAGGCGGGTATCAGCATGATATCATATGGGTTAAGGCTGAAGTTGGTGCCCTCAAACATAAATTCCGCTTTTCCGCTGAGATAAATATATATTTCATAATTGGGGTGATAGTGAAGCTTAAATTCTTTTGAATCTCCGGTAAAAACATTTGCACCGTGGCGTATCTCGTAGTAGTTTGCCTCGTGCGCGCTGAATTTGTATATGTTTTTGTAATGCTCAGTATTTTGAGATATACTCATCAGATAATTTGCATTTGGTGTCATTACAGTTACCTCCTCGGGGGGATTTTTTGGCAATTATGTAAATTTGTATCAGTATTGCAATATTTACAATCTACCATACTGAGTATATATATCTATATTATACAATCCAAATCGTTAAATTTCAATAGTTTATCGTTAATTTTTTGAAAAATAAATTGTGCTATGATGGTATAATACAATTAAAGTAAAATGTGGTCTTTTGCGACAAAATAAATCATAAATTGCTTCGGGCTGACCGAAGCAGTATGATATAAATTTTCCAGGAAAGGGATGTTCATTATGAAAAGAAAAATTTTAGCATTGCTTCTGGCATTATGCATGGTTATGTCATGTATGTATGTCACGGTAAGCGCAGAGGAGACAGAGACTGCTTCTTCATCAGTCGTTTTGATTTCCACCATTGACGGTGTAACAAAAACCGACAGTAAAAATCTTTGGATTATAGGCGGTGACAGTACCAGTACTGTTGAGGCAGAAAACAATGGCCTCGGCGGAAAAGCTTCCGAAGATACTTACACAAAGCTTTTTTCGCCAAATGCAGGTCAGACTTACTTTAATTTAAAGAATCTTAAGGGCAGCAATCATTTAGATAAAAACTATGTTGTCCTCTCTGTAAATGTATATGGCAATGTCAGCAACGTTGTAGCAAAGACGCGCTACAGCGGTACACTTCAGCCACAGATTTCCGATACTATCAAGGCTGCATCTCTTAAGGCAAATCAGTGGAACAACCTTACCATCGTATACAACACCGAGACATATATAGCTTACTACACTGTGAACGGTGTTAAGGGTGCGGACTATGACCTCGGTGCATATCTGGAAACCAATGGTGTTGATATTGCGACAGTAGATCCAGAGTTCAGATTTATATTCGACAGAAACAAGACTGTATACTATGACGATGTTTTCGGCTACAAGACCGATGCAGAGCCGGCTACAACATATGCAAGCGTAACTGCTGATGAAACTGTATACAGCGGCAGTATGATTCCTGTAAGCAGCGAGTCTATGGCAATCACAGCTCCATACGCTGTAACAAAATCCTCAGATGACGGTGTTACCTGGGTTACAGCAGAAACTGTAAGCATAGGAGATATCGTAGCTGTAGAAAATCAGTATGTTCAGGACACTACCGTATACGGCAAGACCTACAAGTACTTCAAGTGTATTGACCCCGCATATTCCAAGCAGATTGCCACATCTGCTGACATGACATTTACACAGGGTGGCTCTCCTAAGGATGCTGATGGCAACACAATCTCCGATACCCGTGAAACTGTAGAAAATGTCCACGGCTCAGGCATGGCAATGGAATTTATGGGTGCTGGTATAAACAACGCATCATCAAGACAGACCTTCTACAACTATGACTGGCAGGATGCGAAAAATCCTACCACAAAATATCTTGTGGCAGAATGTGATTTTGCATTTGCGAGCTCATCGGGCAGTATTGTTCCGGCAACAGGCTTCAGCATGTCTACAAACGGCGGTACACCAATCGCCAATGCTGTCACCAGCGGCAGAAATCAGCTCAACCGTGTAAGCCACTTTGTGTGGGTTTATGATATCGAGAATGGCACATACACTACATATCTCAATGGCAAAGTGCATGGCACAGAAAACGCCCCCATGGCAGAAAAATTCATAACAGGTGAGGGCACAAACATCCGCTTTATAATGAACGGTGTAACTGACCTTGAGAATGAAGACAAGACCAAGCTTTACAGCGGATATCTTGCTAATATCACTCTTACAGAATGTAATACTGCACCTGCTATAAAGGAACCTATCTATATCCCGGGTACAAAGCTTTCGACTTTCCCGATTACAACAAACACAATAACACTTGGCGAAATCCTCGCTATGTTTGATGAGGCAGACAGAGAAAATGTAACAGTATATTTCAACAGATCCTACAATGCGGTTACAGATGAAAATGCTTCTGTAAGTGCAGGCTCCGGAATAATCGTTACAGAAAAAGACGGTATCTATGACTATGCAAGAATTTGTCTTGCTCCCGGTGAGGATGCTGATTATGCAATCGAAACTCTTCAGTACAATAGCGATGGCAGTATAAACATATACTTGCTCAACTATGCTTCAAAACGTACGGTGACACCTTTTGCCGTAAGATATGCTAACGATGGCTCTATCATCGATATTGTGTATGATGGCAGCAAAACAATGAATAACAATGCTACCTTCGGCTTGAAGGTTCCCGCGTATGACGGCGAAAGCACAGTTCAGTACTTTGTATGGGAAGATATGACAAGCCTTAGACCCCTGGGACAGGCAATTAAAATAAAATAATTACAGCTGATTGAAATTATCTGCATTAGCTGTAATGAGGAGGCAATATTATGAAAAAGACAAATTTAATTACTGTTATTATGCTTGTTTTATTAATGCTCACAGGCATTACGGCTAATGCAGAAACAAGCAATACCGACCCGGACTATATCAAAGGTAGATTTTATCTTGACTCCTTTGGTATTGACACATCGGAGCTTGAATATGACAGCCCGGTAACCCGAGGCTTTGCGGCAAA
>JAFUPN010000018.1 GCA_017481205.1 Clostridia bacterium
ATTGTTGGTTTAGCGACTCAATTATACAGCAAAAAGGAGGTTATTGCTATATTTTTATGCAAAAATATTCAAAAACCTCGAAAAATAAAGGTTTTAACGATAGTTAAAATATAAAAAACGGGGTGTCAACTTGACACTACCTAAAATCAATAGGAGGTAGTACCATGATAAGAAAAATAATAAAAATAGACGAAGAAAAATGCAACGGCTGCGGAGCCTGTGCCGCTGCCTGCCACGAGGGCGCAATAGAGATGGTAAACGGAAAAGCTAAGCTTACCCGTGAGGATTACTGTGACGGTCTGGGAGATTGTCTGCCTGCATGTCCTACAAACGCAATATCCTTTGAAATGAGAGAAGCACCGGAATACAACGAAGAGGCGGTAAAAAAAGCACAGGCGCAAAAGCACTCTGCTCCCTTGCCCTGCGGATGCCCCGGTACCAATTTAAAAAGGATAAACAGAGCCGAAGAATGCACTGTCAATGCAAATGTATCTGTATCAAGTCAGCTTAGCCAGTGGCCGGTGCAGATAAAGCTTGTACCCGTAAATGCTCCGTATTTTGACGGCGCAAACCTGCTGGTTGCGGCAGATTGTACCGCTTATGCATACGGCAATTTTCACAGCGAGTTTATACGAAACCGTATCACTCTTATCGGCTGTCCCAAGCTGGATGAGGGAGATTATACCGAAAAGCTTACTCAGATTATTGCCAACAATGACATAAAAAGCCTTACCATAGTCCGCATGGAGGTACCCTGCTGTGGAGGTATAGAAAATGCTGCAAAAAACGCACTGCTGCAAAGCGGCAAATTTATTCCCTGGCAGGTTGTAACCATATCAACAGACGGCAGAATTCTGGATTAAGAGATTTTTGGTAAAAATTCATTTCTTGAAATTTTTTTGAAATTATGATATAATTACATCATGATTAAATCATCGTGTGAGCGTGCAATAGCCTATAAAATCAGCGGCACTGATTTATAAGTTTCGCTTGCCAACTCACCGTATTTTGTGCATCAAAGCTGCTGCCGCAGGTTTTGTGCAAAGGAGGTGTCTGGCATGAAAAGAGTACAGTCCGCCTGTATATTTCAGACTTTGATATTTCAGCAAAAGGATGAGCTTGGGCTGTCCCGGGAGAGTAAGGTCTCATTAAACAAAGGTGAGGTTGAAAAATATAAAGCTTCCCTGGACAGAAATAACACAAGATATCTTATTGATGAAGAAACAGAGCGTGAGGATGGTTCAATTCTTGTTCGTGTTCGTAAACAGTATAACGATAAAACAGCTGTTGACAAATATTTTGATTAATGAACAGGAGTATTTTTGAAATGAATGTGGATTTGCAGAATATAAGAACCAAAATCAGATTGCTGTATAATACCAATCCGGATGTGCATATCAATATATCGGTTAACCGTTCAAAAACCTGTACACAGAAGATTAAAGCGACAATTACCGGAATATATCCCAATTTGTTTACTGCAGAGTCGGGAGATTGCGGAATTAAGAAGCATTATAATTTTCAGTATGTTGATATATTGACCGGCGGTATTGAACTTGATGAGTTAAACTGAAGGCTAAATTAAACACCTGTCATTCATCAGAGGCACTGAGAATGACAGGTGTTAGTTTATATTATATGAAGTTTGATTGAGTTTAATCCGGTAATCGCTTTATACTTCGCAACTGCCTCCGGAGCAGTGTCCGCATGAAGCGCAGTCCGGAAACATAGATTTGTCATATTCGATGCCGTTTTTGTCATAATAATCTTTGATTGCCGCTTTTACTGCTTCCTCTGCAAGTACCGAGCAGTGGATTTTGTGAGGCGGAAGTCCGTCGAGAGCTTCCACAACCGCCTTATTTGTAAGCTCCAGAGCTTCTGAAAGCGGTTTTCCCTTAATCATTTCGGTAGCCATAGAGCTTGAGGCAATTGCTGAGCCGCAGCCGAAGGTATTGAATTTTACATCGGAAATAATATTTCCGTCTATTTTGAGATATATCTTCATGATATCGCCGCATTTAGCATTGCCAACCTCGCCTACGCCGTCGGCATTTTCAATGGTTCCTACATTACGCGGATTTGTAAAATGGTCCATTACCTTTTCACTGTATAACATAATTTTTTTCTCCCTTCTGTAAATCGTTCCATACCGGAGACATATTGCGCAGATAGCTTACAACCTCCGGAACGGTTTTGATTATATATTCAATCTCTTCAGGTGTGTTTTCTTCCGAAAGAGAAAGCCTCAGTGAGCCGTGGGCAATCTCGTGGGGTCTGCCTATTGCAAGAAGCACATGGCTTGGGTCAAGCGAGCCGGAGGTGCAGGCAGAGCCTGAGGAGGCGCATATTCCCTTTGCATCCAGCAGAAGCAAAAGGGATTCTCCCTCTATTCCCTCAAAGCACACATTTACATTGCCCGGAAGTCGCTTTGCAACATCTCCGTTTAATATTGTGTGAGGTATCTTAAGCAGTCCTTCGATTAGTCTGTCACGCATTTCGGTAAGCTTTGCGGCATTTTTGTCCAAATGTTCGGTAGCTTCCTTAAGTGCCGCTGCCATGCCGGCAATTGCAGGAATATTTTCAGTTCCGGCACGTTTGCCTCTTTCCTGGGCACCGCCATCAATCAAATTTGTAAGCACCGTACCTTTTTTTGCATAAAGCACACCTATGCCCTTGGGACCGTGAAACTTGTGTGCCGAGAGCGACAGCATATCAATATTGTCTCTGTTTACATCAATATCGATATGCCCCACAGCTTGTACTGCATCTGTGTGAAAGGGAATTCCCTTTTCACGGCATATTGCACCAATCTCCTTTATAGGCTGGATTGTGCCGATTTCGTTGTTTGCATACATAACTGTCACCAGTGCTGTATCGGCTCGTATGGCGTCTATCAGCTCCTCTGTTCGTACAATTCCGTCCTCGTGTGCGTCAAGAAGCGTGATTTCAAAGCCTTGCTTTTCAAGCCTTTTTAAAGTATGAAGCACAGCGTGATGCTCAATTGCTGTGGAAATAATGTGCTTTTTTCCTTTTCTTTCTCCGTAGAGAGCTGCAGAGACAATAGCCTGGTTGTCTGCTTCGCTTCCGCCGGAGGTAAAATATATCTCAGATGCATTGCAGCCGAGAATTTCTGCAACAGTCTTTCTCGAAGCGAGCAGCGCTTCGGCCGCCTCCTGCCCAGCTGAATGAAGGCTTGACGGATTACCGTATATTGTATCAAGATATGGCGTCATAGCGTCAATAGCTGTTTTGCTCATTCTTGTTGTTGCGGCATTATCTGTATATATCATTATTGCTCAACTCCTTTGTAGTATAGTATATTAACATTTGACAGTATAATACTTATTAAACACATATCGCCTATGTATTTGATAAGTATTATACACCTGAAATTTAAAAATGTCAATATATCACTGAAAAAATAAGCCATAAAAAGACTGTTAAAAACTCATACCGTTAAGTAGATATGAAACGCATAGAAAATCCCGAAATTTGTAGCTTTCTGCATTATTCGAGTATTCTAAACATTAAGATTGTGAAATTGTCTGTTCCTGATACTTAACGGCATCAGTATTTTTTGCTTTGTCTAATGCCAGTGGTATTTTTGTGTTAAATTACATATCTTCAACAAGATTGTTGAGCCATACATTCTTTTTTATAAGTACAAAGCCTATAATTGCCTTTATTAGCTCGCATAGCTGGGGAACAATGTACAGGGGGATGATGGGCAGGTCTGTATAATGACTCAGCACAAATGCCGCCGGTACGGATACCACCCACATAAAGCAGCTGTCGAACAGGAAGGTGATAAAGGTTTTTCCGCCTGAACGTATTGTAAAGTATGCCGCATGAAGAAAAGCATGTATGGGCATAAACAGTCCCATTATTCTTATGAGCACGGTTGCGAGCTCTTTTACATCTGCTTCTGTATTGTAGAGCATAGGGAACAGCGGTGCTGCGATTATTACTATGATGCCGATTCCCACACACAGCATTGTTGAGAAGAAGAGGAGCTTGTTGTCGGTATCCTTGGCTTCTTCCATTTTGCCGCTTCCCAAAAGCTGACCGACTATGATTGCCACTGCGTCGCCGAGGGCTATGTATACAATATTGAACACATTAAATATGGTGTTGGTAATGTTTACCGCCGCAACCACTCCGAGACCTCTCATGGAGTAGCACTGAATGAGCATTGTCATACCCATGGACCACATACCCTCATTTATCATGATGATAACGCCTTTTCTGATTATGTTTGCCATCATATTCTTAGGTATTTTGAAGGATTTGTACAGACCCACAGCAAAGGGATTTTTCTCTGTGCTTCTGTGAGTCCAGAGGATTATGTACGCCGCTTCAACATATTTTGCAATTACCGTTGCAATTGCCGCACCTGCAACACCCAGTCCCTTGTGACCGAAGTGGTCAAAGATAAGCAGGTAGTTGCCGATAAGATTTATTACTACCGCTATGGCTCCGGCTTTCATGGGGACCACGGTTTCTCCGGTTTCTCTCAGGGTTGAGGAGTATATCTGTACAAAGGCTGTGGGTATCAGCCCAAACATCATTACCGCAAGGTATTGCTTCGCACTTTCAAGCGCCAGTGCAATATTTCCCGTGTCTGTATCAGAATTGAGAAAAAGCATGATAAGCGGCTCTGCGAAGAAGTGAAGCACCAAAGCACTGATTGCTGTGATAATCGCGGATATGATTATTTTAAACCGCGTGGTATTTCTCACCCCGTCCATATCGCCGCAACCGAAGTATTGTGCAGTAAATATTCCTGCACCTGCATTTCCTCCGAACAGCAGGATATTAAGGATAAACAGCAGCTGATTGACAATGGCAACACCGCTCATCTGAGCAGTGCCAACCTGACCTACCATTATATTGTCAAGCATACTCACAAAGTTTGTAATACCGTTTTGTATGATAATTGGCCCTGTGATGGCAAATACATATTTATAAAATTTTCTGTCTGCAATAAAATTTCCCATTTGGTTCTCCTTTTTTGTGTATTCAAGTAATTCTATCAGTTTGTAGGAGAAAAGTCAATGCTTTTGTCTGGAATATTTTTTCGGTGTAATACCCTTTATTTTCTTGAATACGGCAGCGAAGTAGTTGCTGTCGTTAAAGCCGCATTCCGTGGCTATTCTGGTAATAGGCCAGTCAGTGCTCAGAAGGAGCTTTTCAGCAGAGGAAATCCTTGAGATATTTATATATTCGTTAAGACCCACTCCGGTTACATTTTTAAATTGCTTGGAAAAATGGCTTGGACTCATGGCATATTTTGCCGCGAGAGTTTCCAGGGACAAATCGCCGTTGCAGTTTTCACTTATAAACTTGGCGGCGCTCTGGATAATAGAGTAGGACTGAGTGAATTTAGTCACATTGTTTTTTATTCTCAGTCGCGATATGAGTATAAGCATCTGTCTTAAGTACAGCTTTTCCATTTCGTAATAATCCTTCGAGCGTTTTTTGTCTTCGCTTTCTATTTTATTGAAAATATCCTTAAGTCTGTACAGCTGTTCCTTGGGCAGGCGGACATGCTTGCTGTTTATCAGCTCGGCAATGTAGGGTATATATTCCTTTCCGGCAAAGCTGTCGTCAAATACAAAAAGCAGTCTTTCGACCTCATGATTTTCGTCGCTGTCTGTCCTGTGGAAGGCTCCTTTGGGAACAAACACAAGGTCCCCCGGTTCAAGAAGGAAAATTTCATTACCTATAAAGTATTTTGTATGTCCTTTTTCCAGATAATACAACTCATGCTTGTCATGAAAATGTGCGTCAGACATTTTCATTGGTTTGTATCTTTTTTTGCGGTCAAAAAACTCGATATGCTCGTCGCTGTATACCGGCATAATATCACCTCGGCTACATTTTATCATATATATATGGGATATGCAACAATATTTTCTTGTTTTTAATGAAAAACATCAATAATTTAAAGGAAAACAAGATGAAATGGTTGTATAATTAGCCTATAATCAAAAATACTTTCCCAAGGAGGATTTTTAATCATGAATTACAACGGCAATAAAGCAGAAAACATAAAGATTGCCTATGTGGGCGGCGGCTCCCGCGGCTGGGCATGGGGGCTTATGAGCGACCTTGCATCCTGTGACGATATTTCCGGAGATGTATATCTCTATGATATCGACTACGAGGCGGCACAGCACAATGAGATTATAGGTAATATGTTTAAGGATTGCGAAAATGCAAAATCAGTGTGGAACTACCATGCGGCAAAAACCGCTAAGGAAGCTATGACGGATGCTGATTTTGTTATTATCTCAATTCTCCCCGGTACATTTGACGAGATGGAATCCGATGTTCATGCACCCGAGAAATACGGCATTTATCAGTCGGTAGGCGATACCTCAGGCCCCGGAGGCATTGTAAGAGCTATGAGAACAATCCCCATGTATGAGGAAATTGCTCTCTATGTAAAAGAATATTGCCCCAACGCATGGGTTATCAGCTACACAAACCCCATGACCCTGTGCATCAAGGCTCTTTACAGAACCTTCCCGGAGATTAAGGCTTTTGGATGCTGCCATGAGGTATTCGGCACACAGAAGGTGCTTGTAACCGCTCTTGAGGAGGTATGCGGCGTTAAGGTTGAGGACAGAGCTGAAATCAAGGTTAACCCAGTAGCGGTAAACCATTTTACCTGGCTGACTAAGGCTCAGTACAAGAATATTGACCTGTTCCCTGTTTACAGAGAGTTTGCAAAAAAACATACAGAAACCGGATATACAGAAAATCTTGACGAAAACTGGATGAACAATTTCTTCGCCTGCTCGCAGAAGGTTAAGCTTGATTTGTTCAACAGATATGGCTACATAGCAGCTGCAGGAGACAGACATCTTGCAGAATTCTGTGAAGGCAAATGGTATCTTAAGGACCCCGAGACAGCAAGAAGCTGGGGCTTCGGTCTGACACCGGTATCCTGGAGAAAAGAAGACCTTAAAGAACGCCGTGCAAAGAGTGCGGCTTACCGCAACGGAGAAAAGAAGGTTGAGATAAACGGCACGGGAGAAGAGGGCGTAAATCAGATAAGAGCTATCCTGGGTCTGTGCGACCTGGTTACCAATGTAAATATGCCGAATAAGGGTCAGATTCCCAATCTGCCTTTTGGTGCTGTGGTTGAGACAAATGCAGTATTCCGCTCTGACTCTGTTGTTCCCGTAATGGCAGGTGAGATTCCTGCTTCAATATATCCTCTGGTAGCGAGAATATGCGGTGAGCAGGAGATGGTTGACGAGGGTATTGCTGAAAGAAATGTTGATAAGATTTTCCAGGCATTTGTTAACGACCCCCTGGTTACCTGCTCATATGATGAAGCAAAAGAGCTTTATAAGGAAATGGTTCTCAATACAAAAAAATATCTTGGCTCTTATGACCTGAGCCCATTGGAATAAGCAAAAAGGAGACTAAAAATGTTAAACAACAAAACAATCAGACCCGAAAGAGTTATTCAGTTCGGCGAAGGCGGCTTTCTGCGCGGCTTTATCGACTGGATACTTCAGATAACCAATGAAAAAACAGATTTCAACGGCAGTGCCGTTGTTGTTCAGCCAATAGAGCAGGGTCTGTGCGACAGACTTGAGGCTCAGAACTGCGTTTATACACACATTATGCGCGGTATGAAGGACGGTGTTCCCACGGTTGACACAAAGGTTATTGATGTTATTTCAAGAACAGTAAAGCCCTATGACGACTACGATGCATATCTTGCCCTGGCAGAAAATCCTGATTTCCGCTTTGTATTTTCCAATACCACAGAATCGGGTATTGCATATGTGGAGGGGGATAAGCTTGATGACAAGCCTCCCAAGTCTTTCCCCGCAAAGGTGACAGCCCTTATGTACAAGAGATTTACTCTCGGTCTGGATGGATTTATCTTCATGCCCTGTGAGCTTATAGACAAAAACGGCGAGACTCTGAGAAGCATTGTCCTTAAATATGCCGATGACTGGAGCCTCGGTGATGACTTCAAGGCATGGGTTATAGAGAAAAACGTGTTCTGCAACACTCTTGTTGACCGTATCGTAACAGGCTATCCTAAAGACGAAAAAATTGACCTGGGCTATGAGGATAATATGCTCAATACCAGCGAGCTGTTCCACCTGTGGGTAATAGAAGGACCCAAGGATATCCTCTCTGAAATACCCTTTGACAAAACCGGTCTTAATATCATCGTTACTGACAGCCTTGAGATGTACAGAACCCGTAAGGTGCGTATTCTCAACGGCGCTCACACATCCATGATTCCCTATGCAATGCTGGAGGGTATCGAGACAGTTAAGGACTGCATGGAGGATGAAAATATGTTCGCTTTTGTAAACAGATGTGTATTTGATGAAATTATCCCCACACTTGACCTTCCCAGGGAAGAGCTTGTTGACTATGCAAACAATGTTTTCGAACGCTTCAATAACCCATATATCAGACATCTGTGCGCATCAATCTCCCTTAACTCAGTGAGCAAATTCAAGGTGCGTGTTCTTCCTTCGCTGCTTGAATACATCAAGAGAACCGGGAAGATGCCCGGAAACCTTATTTTCTCACTGGCAAAGCTCATTGAGTTTTATAAGAACGGCACCCCTACAGACGATGCGGATATTATTGCATATATGAAAGAGCATGACCTTAAGGAAATCCTTGCAAATACAGATTTCTGGGGTGCGGATATCAGCTTCCTGTATGACGAGGTAGCAAAGGTATGATTATAAACAAGCTTGACAATGTAGAAATTAATCTCGATAACGGACATAAATACGCTCTCCGTGACATAGCTTGCGGTGAGAATATTATCAAATACGGCTCTGCCATAGGTCATGCTACATCTGATATCAGGCAAGGCGAACACGTACATACCCATAATGTAAAAACAAACCTCAGCGGCAATCTTGAATATACTTATAACTACAAGGACTACGGAGTAAAAGCCGTACCCACTGACAGAACCTTTATGGGCTATGTCCGCCGAAATGGCGATGTGGGTATACGCAATGAAATATGGATAATCAATACTGTCGGCTGTGTAAACAAGGTTGCCCAGAGACTTTCTGAAAAGACGGGTGCAAGATATTTTCCCCATCCCTTCGGCTGCTCTCAGCTTGGCGATGACCAGACCGTGACCCAGCTTATTCTTAAGGGTATGGTTAACCACCCTAATGCGGCAGGCGTGCTGGTGCTTGGTCTCGGCTGTGAAAACAATAATATTGAAGTTTTTAAAAAGGTTCTCGGAGAATTCGACGAAAATAGGGTAAAATTCCTCAATTGTCAGGATTTTGAGGACGAGCTCGAAGAGGGACTCAGACTCATAGCTGAGCTTAAGGAATATGCAGACACATTCAAGCACGAGCCAGTCAGCATATCCAGGCTGCGTATCGGCTTAAAGTGCGGTGGCAGTGATGGCTACAGCGGTATCAGTGCCAATCCTCTTGTGGGAAGTCTTTCCGACAGGATTATATCCCACGGCGGCAGCTGTGTACTTACCGAGGTGCCGGAGATGTTCGGCGCAGAGCATCTGCTTATGGAACGCTGTGAGAGCAGGGAGGTTTTTGACAAGACAGTTGCTCTTATCAACAATTTCAAGGATTATTATACAAGACACAACCAGGTGATATATGAAAACCCCTCTCCAGGAAACAAAGCCGGAGGCATCACCACCCTTGAGGAAAAATCCCTTGGCTGCGTACAGAAGGGTGGTCTCAGCAAGGTTGTAGATGTGCTGGACTATGGCGATATTCTGACCAAAAACGGACTTTCTCTGCTGAACGGTCCGGGAAATGATATTGTTGCAGTGACAAATCTTATGGCGGCAGGAGTCCATATGATACTCTTTACCACCGGCAGAGGCACTCCCGTAGGCAGTGCGGTACCTACGGTTAAGGTATCTACCAACAGAGCTTTGGCTGAGAAAAAGAAAAACTGGATAGACTTCGACGCATCCCCCGTGCTTGGCGAAAAAACCATGGACGAGCTTACAGATAGCTTCCTTGATTATGTAATCGAGGTCGCTTCCGGTAGAGAGACCTGCAACGAAATCAGCGACTACAGAGAAATTTCTATCTTTAAAGATGGAGTTACCCTGTAGACAAAACCGGATTTGTGTGATATAATGATTTTATCGAAGATGAAATCGTCGATATGAATTCATATCATATCGATAAATCAAACGGAATCTAAACAATCAACTAATTATATAATTTAGACAACTATATTGAAAGGATTGTATAAAATGGGAATTATAAACGAAAATTTTATGCTGAAAAATAAAACTGCAAAGCAGCTTTATTATGACTATGCGGAAAATCTTCCTATCATAGACTACCACTGCCATCTGGTGCCTGAGATGATTGCCAATGACCATAAGTTCAAGGATACATATGAGCTTTTCCTTGGCGGAGACCATTATAAATGGCGTCAGATGCGCTCAAACGGCATCCCCGAGGAGCTTATCACGGGAAATGGTGATGAATTTGAAAAGTGGACCTGCTTTGCAAGGACCATGCCTCTTCTTATCGGCAATCCTCTTTATCACTGGACTGCACTTGAGCTCAAGAGATATTTTGATATCGACGAGCCCCTTACCGAGAAGAGTGCAAAGACTATCTGGGACAAATGTAACGAGCTTCTTAAGAGAGACGATTTTTCCGGAAAAAGCCTTATTTCAAAATCAAATGTAGAGATTATCTGTACTACAGATGACCCTGCAGACAGCCTTGAGCATCATATCAGACTTAAGAATGACGGATTTTCAACTAAGGTTCTGCCTACCTTCCGCCCCGATAAGGCAGTAGAAATCAATAAGCCCACTTTTATGCCCTATATTGAGCAGATTGGTGTTAAGACATATGCAGAGTTTATTAAGTGGCTCAGCGAAAAAATTGCCTTCTTCCATGCAAACGGCTGCAGACTCTCTGACCATGCATTGGAATATGTGCCCTTTGCAGCAGGCGACGCATCCGCTGTGTTTGAAAAGAAGATAAACGGCGGAGAGCTTACCGGAGAGGAGATAAATGTATTCAAGACAGCAGTTCTCAAGCACTGTGCTACAGAATACACACGCCTTGGCTGGACAATGCAGCTACACATCGGTGCTCTGAGAAACAACAATACAAATATGTTCAACAAGCTTGGACCCGATACAGGCTTTGACTCAATCAACGACCTTTGCATTGCCGAAAAGCTTGCGGAATTTATGAACTATCTTGAGCTTGACGATGTGCTCCCCAAGACAATTCTGTACACCCTCAATCCCAAGGACAACTATGTTCTCGGTACAATGCTGGGCAACTTCCAGAAGGCTCCTACAGCAGGTAAAATTCAGTTCGGCTCCGGCTGGTGGTTCAACGACAACCGCGACGGCATGGTAGCTCAGATGACAGCTCTTGCAAATCTCGGTATTCTTGGCAGATTTGTCGGTATGCTTACCGACTCCAGAAGCTTTGTATCATATCCCCGCCACGAGTATTTCAGAAGAATTCTCTGTAATCTCCTTGGCGAGTGGGTAGAAGCAGGGGAGTATCCCGATGATAGGGAATCCCTTAAAAAGATTGTTGAAGGCATCTGCTACAATAATGCAAAAGAATATTTCAATTTCTGATTTTTTCTGTAAAAAGGGTGACCGGACTGTCACCCTTTTTACATATTCTGCCGGAATTTAAGCGGTGTTATACCGTTTAATTCCGAAAAAACCTTTATAAAATATCCACTGTTTGAAAATCCGCTGAGCTCTGCGGTTTTTGTAACCGAATAACCCTTTTTTAAATATTCCTTTGCGTGCTTTATCCTTGTTACGGTGATAAACTGAGATATTGTCATGCCTGTTCTCATAGAAAAATCGTTAATCAGCTTGGTTCTGCTGACAAAAAAATGCGAGGCAATATTCTCAATTATCAGCTTATTTCGATGATTTTTTTCTATATATTACATTACGTTATTTATATATGATTTTGTGATTTTCCCCGGGGTATGCTCAGCGCTGAGATATATGCTCATGATTTTTGCATACAGGGCATTAAGCAGAAATTTTTGCTTTACACTAGTCAATTCGTCTGTGCCTATGCCTGAGTGATCATTGTTTATTGCTTTCATATATCCCAGCAGCTCTTCAAAATCCTTGTCTTTTAGCGGCAATATAAATGAATCGGCGTCGGCGTGAGTAATAATTTCTTCGCTGAGTGAGCTGTGCATAAAGGATATCTGATATCTCTCGTAGGGCTTGTTTTGTGCCACATAGGGGTTGTGCAGCTGATATGCCCTTGAAAAAATAATGCTTCTGCCCTCAATCCTGTCAATTATATTATCCGAAATATATCTTATATCGCCGCGGATAACAAGGGATATTTCGTCAAAGGGATGGGAATGGAGGCATTTGTAATCCAGCGGAAAGCCTGTTGAGTTATAATATCCGCTGCCAAGTACTATATTTTTACTCATATGTTTACCTCAAATGTGTACGATTTTATAATTTTTATTCTTTTTAATATATAAATCTCTATAAAATTATTATATAATATCATCAACAGATAGTCAATATATGAATGGAGTGAATTGTATGAACCGTTTGTTTAAACGAAGTAATTATGCAAAATATTTTTTGCTTGATAAAATGTGGGATTTTGTCCTTGACCCGGACAAAAAGGGCATTGATGAAAAATGGTATGAGAGCTTCCCGGAAAAATCCGAAAGAATCCCCGTGCCTTCCTGCTGGAATATGGATCTGGGCAAATTCGGCTATGAAGGCACTGCATGGTACAGAACGGATTTTGTGACAGAGGAAGCGAGTATTTATATCAAATTTGAGGCTGTTGCCAATGAATGTGATGTATATATAGACGGCAGGCACATCGGTTATCATTATGGTGCTTTTGTAGAATTCGGCTTTTTGGCAGAGAATATCGGCGCCGGCTCTCATGAGCTTGTTGTAAGGGTAAATAATGATATAAACAATATAGACACAACTCCCCATCCAAATACCGACTGGTACAACTACGGCGGTATAAACAGAAGTGTTGAGATAAGAGAAATAGGGGATATATGGATAAGCGACTATCGCATAGACTATAAGCTCGATTTGGAGGCAAAAAAGGCAGTGCTGGATATTACAGCAGAGCTTAAAACCAAAAATCATTTATGCGAGACTTTTGAAATATATGTAAATGATAAATGTGTGTATTCAAAGAATGAAGATACAGACGGCTGCAAAAAGCTTTATGCAAAGGGTATTGCTCTAGAAAGCATCTACCTGTGGGATATATATGAGCCCAATCTCTATTATATACGCATAAAATACGGCAATGAGGATATCATTGACCGCATAGGCTTCCGTGAAATAAAAACTCATGGTAAGGATATACTTCTTAATGGCAAAAAAATTCTGTTAACCGGAGTATGCCGTCACGAAGAGCACGCAGACTGGGGCTTTTCCATGCCCTTTACCCTTATCAAGCGTGATATAGATATTATCAGGGATATGAACTGCAATTCTATCCGCGGCTCACACTATCCCAATTCCAAGATGACTCTTGATTATCTTGATGAGATTGGTATGGTATTCTGGGAAGAAGTGCCCTGCTGGGGTTACCGCAAGATGGCTATGCCCGATCATAATGCTGCTCTTAATAATGAGAAATTTGTAAACAGACTCCTCTCTATGCATCATGAGATGGTAAAAAGAGATATAAACCATCCTTGCGTTATCCTTTGGGGACTTTACAACGAGATTGCCACAGATCAGCAAAATGTGTACGATATGTCAGTTAAGATGATAAAAGTAATCAAAGCTCTGGATACCACCAGGCTTATAACCTATGCCTGTAATCAGAATATACCAGCACAGCCCGGTGATATCTGTCTTGGACTTGTGGATGTTATATCACACAACTATTATACCGGTTGGTATTCAAGTAGCGAAAATGAGGATTTTGCAGCATTCATCGGACGTATGCGTGAATATGCAGACTCTGTAGGCTGTGGTGACAAACCCATTATCATGTCTGAATTTGGTGCTGGCGCGGTCAAGGGCGCGACTTCCTTTGAAGCTCTGCGCTGGACAGAAAACTACCAGGCGGCGCTTATTGAGGATGCCATAGAGCAGTACTATGGCACAGGTGAAGTATCCGGTACATTTATATGGCAGTTCTGCGATGTGCGAACCGGCAAAAACTGCCAGCTGTCCCGCCCACGTTCCTTTAACAACAAGGGAGTTGTAGACGAATACAGAAGACCTAAATTTGCTTATGAAACAGTAAAAGGGCTGTACAGAAAATATAATTCCAAGAGCGATAATAAGACGAAAATTCGATTGTTCTGACAATATGGAAAAAAACTCTTGATTTTTTTTATGATATAATGTATAATCTTCTATGTACATGCGCCCTCTGTCCTAAGGGACAGAGGGTTTTGATTTAGTGACTTTTATTTACGTTTGACACATAGAAAGGTTGGTTGTAAGATGAAAATTTATGACGAATTGGTTGCCAGAGGGCTTATAGCTCAGGTTACCGATGAAAGCGAAATCAAAGAGCTGGTAAACAACGGCAAGGCTGTTTTTTATATCGGCTTTGACCCCACTGCAGATTCTCTGCATGTAGGTCACTTTATGGCTCTTTGCCTTATGAAAAGACTTCAGATGGCAGGCAACAAGCCTGTTGTGCTTATCGGCGGCGGCACTGGATATATCGGCGACCCCTCCGGCAGAAGCGATATGCGCTCAATGATGACTCCCGAGACTATCCAGCACAACTGCGACTGCTTCAGAAAGCAGATGGAAAAGTTTATTGAATTCGGCGAGGACAAGGCTGTTATGGTAAATAATGCCGACTGGCTCCTTAAGCTCAATTATATTGACCTTCTCCGCGAGGTCGGAGCTTGCTTCTCTGTAAACAATATGCTCAGAGCAGAGTGCTATAAGCAGAGAATGGAAAAGGGTCTTTCCTTCCTTGAATTTAACTATATGATTATGCAGTCCTACGATTTTTATCATCTGTTTAAGGAATACGGCTGTAATATGCAGTTCGGCGGTGACGACCAGTGGTCAAATATGCTTGGAGGTACAGAGCTTATCAGACGTAAGCTTGGCAAGGACGCTTATGCAATGACAATCACTCTCCTTATGAACTCCGAGGGCAAAAAGATGGGCAAGACTGCCAACGGTGCAGTATGGCTCGACCCCAATAAAACCTCCCCCTTTGAGTTCTTCCAGTACTGGAGAAATGTTGGCGACCAGGATGTACTCAAGTGTATCCGTATGCTTACCTTCCTTCCTCTTGAAGAGATTGACAAGATGGATTCCTGGGAGGGCAGCCAGCTCAATGAAGCTAAGGAAATCCTTGCATACGAGCTCACAGCTCTTGTTCACGGCAAGGAGGAGGCTGACAAGGCGAAAGAAGCTTCTCACGCACTTTTTGCAGGAGGCGGTGACGACTCCAATATGCCTACAACCACAATAACTCCCGACCAGCTTACCGATGGCGGAATCGCTATTCTTGACCTTATGGCTGCCTGCGGTCTTATTGAAAGCAAATCCGAGGGCAGACGTCTTGTAACACAGGGCGGTGTATCCGTTGACGATGCAAAGGTTGGCGGAATTGATTTTGTAATCACCGAGGAAATGCTCAAAAATGGTGTTAAAATCAGAAAGGGCAAGAAGGTATATCACAAGGCTGTGATGTAATTAAAATATAAAAACGGGCACTTGCTCCATATATCTACGTATGGGGACAGTGCCTTTTTGTCTATATTGAAAGGATGATTTATTATGAATTTAACTTTTTTGGGAACAAGCCACGGAGTGCCTCAGGCAGATAGATATTGCACAAGCTATCTTCTGGAGGTTGAGGACAATCTGTATATTATAGATACAGGCGCACCTGTTGCAGATTTGCTCATTCGCAAGGGCAAGGATTTAAACAATGTTAAGGCGATTTTCAATACACATTTTCACCATGACCATGCGGCAGGCGCACTGCATTTTATTGACCTTTGCAGCTGGTATTTCAAGGATACAGCTTTTACTTACTTCACACCCGAGGAGGGAGCAATCAACGCTCTACGCGGGGTTATAGAGGCTTCCACCACAAAGCTTGATGATGAAAGAATAAAAATGACTGCATATTCAGCAGGTGTTATTTATGATGACGGAATAATCAGGGTTGAGGCAATTCCCACCAAGCATACATCATATAATCCCATTATCAGTTCATATGCTTTTTATATAGAAGCTGAGGATAAAAAGCTTTTGTTTACCGGCGACCTGTCCATGAGGCTTGAGGGAGACGATTTCCCAGCAGTTGCTTTTGACAGACATATGGATGTTATTGTAACAGAATGTGCTCATTTTGAGCCTGCTGCTCTTGAAGCATATATGCCTCGTCTGGATACAGACATACTTGCAGTGTGTCATATAAATGATATTGAAAGAAAAATCCCCGAGCTTGAAAGGCTAAACGGTAAATACGACTTTGAGCTTCTCATTGCCGAGGATGATGATGAGATAGAGTTTTAAACAATCAGGATAAGCCTCAGCCCGGCGAAGTGCCGCCTCTGACAAATTGTGCTTATTGGTTGCTTCGGCTAATATAGACAAAGCCATGGCAAACAACGCTTCGTCGTTGATTGCCATGGCTCTTTTTTACAATCTTTTATCAGAATTGTAAGGCAATAATCAGCCGGCTTTATTTCTGATAAGCCTTAATTCTGCCGTAAGGATTGATACAAACGACATAATGTTACATATTATGGTAGATATTGAGCCGGTTAGCAGACCGTATATCAGCCAGAGAGATACGGCAGGCAGATTAAATTTTCTGATATGCCGTGGCTCATTGCACCAAAATCCCATAACCGCAAGGCATGACCCGATTAGCGGGAATATGCTTTTTAATCCGCTCCGGCTCAGCAAAGCTCCTACTGCTGTGATAATACAAAATACAACAGGTATAGCAATGCTTGATGCCCATTTTTTGTCCTTTTGGGCAAAAATAATATTGCGTACAACATTTATACTGTTGATAACACAGCCCGAAAGCTCGCCAAGCAATAAAAAGTGCAGTGCCCACAGAAGGTCTGAGCTTGCCTTAAAGGCGATGACCTTGCGTCTGTCGTTAAACAGGAATACGAAGTATGCAAGAATCATCGGTATAAAGCCTATAATCTGAGCTGCGGCATTTACCGGGTCGGAAAATTCTGCCGCCAGCCATATCAATATGCTTTTCATTCCTCCGGAGCCTCGCCGAAATCAGGAATATCCATCAGCACACCGCCCTGCTTGGCTGATTCGTGGGCAATAATGCCGGGTATTGTAAATCTTGCAGCTCTCCAGGCATTCACATAGGGCATCTTTCCCTCGGATACCGCCTTGCAGAAATCGTCAATCAGCAGCTGGTGTGAAGCCATGTGTCCGTTAATAGTGGGATTTTGCTTATATGCTTCCGGCAGGCGCTCTGCCTGCTCGTATTGAATAGGTGCAAAATTGTTCCATTGATATGAGTGGTTTGCCACATCCTGCTTAAATTTGTCAGAATTTTTGTTTTTTGTCATTTCTGCAGGATTTACATAATCACTCACATCCTCCAGTGTCACTCCGTCCTTGGTGAGCTTTGTTACAAGATGCTGTGCGTTGTTAAACTGGTAGGAGGCCTTTGTGCCGTAAAATCCCGAAACAAAAGAGCTCGGCGCCTTGTAGCCTATACGGCGACATTCTGATACTCTTGCAATTCCGCCGTTTGCAAGCTGCATAAGACAAAATTCGTTTGAAAATACATTGTCCCAGTGATTTTCACCTACTGCAAACGGTGTGTTTTCTTCCTTGTCCGTATATCCCATTGCCGAAACTTTTGTTGCATATGTACCGGCAGCATTTAAAATCATTGCAGTTGAGTGTGTGGGATAATAAAATGGAGGAACTGCCGAAGCCGCTCTGTCATTTATAAATTCCTGAGGAAAATGGCTCAAATCATGAAAATATTGGGATTCGCCATAAACAAAATTACCGAAATCCCCTCTTTTGTGTGATTCGGCACAATACATAGAGCTTGGATAATATATGCAGGTTTCACCCATCATATATATATGTCCCGTTCGCTTTACTGCGTCAATTATGCTTTTGCAGTCTTCAACGGATATTGCCATCGGTACTGCCGAATACACATCCTTGCCGGCTTCAAGAGCCTTTACAACCAGTGAGCCATGGGTGTGGCGGGGAGTGAATATCGCAACTGTATTGACCTCTTTGTCCGCAATAGCCTCTTCAAAGCTGTCAATAATATCCACGCCGAACTCTTCACTGTATGCCTGCGCTTTTTCGGCAATCAGGTCGCATACCCGTACTCTCTCCACGGTGGGGTGCATCTGAAACAGCGGTACAAAATGACGGGCAAAATCTCCGCAGCCTATTATTACAATGTTTATTTTTTTCATACGCAACACTTCCTTCAAAAAAGTTTTAATTCTCATTGATTTTAACATCCGGATGTGGTATAATCAATGTAAATTTCAAATTAAAAATGGTAAAAAACAAATATTGGTGATGTTATGAATGACAAGGCTTTTAACCCATATGTCAGATTTATAAGCAGGCTTACCTTTTATAGCCTTTATCCTGAAACGGTGTATGCATATGATTTCAGGATGTTTTATGTGTTTGAGGGCTCCTTCAGGCTTGAGTTAGAGAATAACGTGCTTTCTCTGACTGAGGGAGACCTGGTGACACTTCCTCCGTGTACTGCCTACAGGCTCATATTTGATGAGGCTGTTGCTGTAGGTTATTATATTGTAAATTTCAACTTTGATTATGTTTTTCCCGGGGAAGAAGCACGCCCGCCTGTGCCTCAAAGGAATTTTGACAAGAATAGGGTTTTTTCGGTATTCTCTGTAAAACCCTTTGACAGGTTGTTTGTAATGCATAATGCAGATATGGCAGAGGATATCCTTAAGGAAATCTGCGATGTGTATAATGAGCAAGCCGGATATCCGGCTCACATGCTGTCGGCTCTTATGAAATATCTTCTGACGAAGCTGGTTATGGAGCATACAGCAGACAATAATGCTTCAAGAGCCGAGCTTCTGACAGAGGATATAAAAAAATATATTTATGAAAAACGCAGCACCCCTGTTACCAATCAGTCTGTGGCAGAAAAATTCGGTTACCATCCGCACTATCTGAATGCTTTGTTTCTTAAAACAGAGAATATCACTCTGCATAAGTATATTGACAGAGTGCGTATTAAATATGCTAAGGAAATGCTTTTGCACACAAACAAGCCTGTATATGAGATTGCCTATAGCTGCGGTTTTAATGATGCGTCATACTTCTGTAAGTTTTTTGTACGGCATACAAATATGACGCCCAAGGAATATCGCAAGCTTACAAAATGAGTATATATAGGGGGGGAATTTTATTTAAAAAACTGCAGAAACCTATTGACAAAGTAGAGGGTGATATAATAGCCGTAATTTAATATTACAACAAACCGTTGAGGCAGAAAAAAGGCAGAGTCGGTCTTTCCGAGCGAGTGGATTATGGTGTGAGTTCCACAAAGGCTCTTTGAGTAATATGGGCTGCTAAGGGCTATGAGGAAATTCACAGACGTAAGACTCGCGTGAGAAGTCGGGAGTATGTTGGTACTCTGCTAAGTGCACGCATGTCATGTGCGTGAATTCAAGGTGGCACCGCTGATAATATTTGTATATATTTGTCCTTGACAGATAAGTGTTTTCTGTCATGGGCGTTTTTTATTCCTCTGACAGAAAAAATATTCAGGAGGTCTAAAAAATGAACTATTCACCAAGCTATGAAGAAGTGAAGGAGATTGCAGAGGCAGCCTATGACAAGGATAAAATTATGCGGGCTTAAAAGACCCTGCGATATAGAATATGTAAATGAGCTTATGCCGGACTTTATCGGCTTTGTGTTTGCTCCGAAAAGCCGAAGATACGTCACCTTTGAAGAAGCCGTCATACTCAGAAAAAAGCTTAATGACGGTATTACTCCTAATGTGTTGTATTTATGGGTAAGGAGGATACCGAGCGACAGGCGATTAATGTATACAGAATGAAGCTGCTCGGTGCCGAGGTTATTCCCGTTACAACAGGCACTGCAACCCTGAGGGATGCAGTATCGGAGGCAATGCGTGAGTGGACAAAGCGTATATCTGATACACATTACTGCCTGGGCTCAGTTATGGGACCCCATCCGTTTCCTACAATTGTACGCGATTTTCAGGCAGTGATTTCCAGGGAGATAAAACAGCAGCTTATGGAAAAGGAAGGCAGACTGCCGGATGCGGTAATCGCCTGTGAGGGTGGCGGCTCAAATGCAGTAGGAAGCTTTTATCACTTTATACCGGATAAGGATGTAAGGCTGATAGGCTGTGAGGCGGCGGGCAGAGGTATTGATACATTTGAGACAGCGGCGACAAGGACTGTGCCCAGATAGCAAGATACAGAGGGGAGAATATCTATGAGTAAGATTAAATCTGCGTTTTCTGTCGGGAAGGCATTCATACCTTTTATCACCTGCGGTGATCCCGATCTTGAAACAACAGAAAAAATAGTCCGTGCAGCAGCGGCAAACGGTACCGACCTTATCATGAATATTTATTCATGAATTATTCTTTATGTTACATGTCTGTTTTTTATCTCAGGAGCTTTGTGGGTATGTGAGATATTCACATAAAGTGGTCGTTTTTTTATTTGATTATGCGCACAAAAAGAAAATAAATAAAATTTCAAGAAAATCTATTGACAAATCATAATTGTTATGCTAACATATAAAACATATTAAACAGATAGGCTTTATAGAGATTGAGAGGAGGATAAAAATGAGAATGAAGCTTTTACATAACCGATTTTATCTTCTGCGTCATAACTGGAGAAACGGTCGAATGTGACGCGAAGTTTTTTGTAAAAAACAGTATTGACTCAGAATAATGATTATCAGAATATGAAGAAAGAGGGTATAAAAATTATGAAAAAAGCAATTGCAATTATAATAAGCATTATACTTCTGGCAGGAGCTGCTGCAGGATGCTCCGGCAATACGGAAAATACAGCCCGGGAGGATAACAGCTTATTAAAAAAATTCAATATAGGACATCTTCCGGCTACGGGACATATACTTTATTTTATAGCATATGAAGAGGGCTTTTTTGAAGATGAAGGGCTGGATGTTACACTCACCCAATTTGATAATAACACGGCAGAGCTTGCCGCTCTTGAAGCCGGAAAAATCGATGTAGCACCAATCAATGCCACAAATCTCATAAAATTTCTGGGAGAGGGTCATGAGCTCACCTCTTTCGGCGGGGTTATGAGCGATGGACATGCACTTGTGGTTTCACCGGAAATTTTAGAAGGGATTGAACCCTCGGAATATAAAAACAACCTGGAGCTACTGAAAGGAAAAACCATTGTTCTCCAGGCGGGAAGTACATATGATATTGAGTTTAGAATTGCACTCAGGGATGCCGGTTTTGATTTGGAAAAGGATATTAACATTCTTACTGCAGACAGCGGAACAAGTGCATATAATTCCTTAAAAAGCAAGGAAATAGATGGAGCCGCTGTATATGCACCCTTTAGACAGAAAGCTATTGATGACGGCTTCAAGCCCATTATTTACTGCGATGAAATTGAGTATTTTGAGCACCCGATTTGCTGCCGTAATGTGGCACTTTCCGATAAGATAAAGAATGAGCCTGACATATATATTGCCTTTACAAGAGCAATGATAAGAGCCGGTGAGTTTTTGCAAAGCAATCATGCGGGAGCTGTGGCGGATGCAAAAAAATATCTTGACCTTGATGAAAATATACTTGAAAGCGAAATATACAATCACTCCATAAATAATCCTGATCCCGATGAAGAAAAAACTGTAACCTTCTATAATGCAATGAAAGAGCTGGGATATATAGACAATGAAATAAAAATTACCGATTATATCAATAATGATATTTACAGTGCCGCTTTGAGCGAGCTCATCAGCAAAGAGCCGGATAACGGGTATTATATTGAGCTTTTGGAATATCATTCCGGAGCAGTGATTCAAAAATGAGGTGAAAGCGGCGGCATATATATGAGCTTTTTATGTATGTGCAGCCAATCTATTTAGGAGTTCTATTTATGAAATATAAAGACAGAAAATTTACCCGGATTCTGAATATAACCAACATACTGTATATATTGTTGTGGTTAGTTCAGCTTATGCCGGATAACACGGTCGAAGACCAAGGCAAGTTTACAGTATATACTGTGGTTTTTATGTCAGCATTGGAAGCTGTATTCATCATAATATCACTTTTTGGATATAAAAAGCAGTTGTATAATACGGCAAAGAGTATCATCAGCACTGTTTTTACGGCTTTGCTGTTATGGATTTTGGCAACTGCAAAGTTTAATATTCTTAATGAAAGTATGTTTCCGTCACCTGAGCTTGTATTGCAGCAGCTTGCAGAGGATCACAGCAGACTGATAAATGATGCGCTGAGCTCTCTTCAGACACTGGCTAAGGGTTATCTGACTGCTGTTGTATCGGGAATTATTTTGGGCTCTCTGGCAGGTATGAGCAAAAAGCTGTGTGACAGTATCGCATATATCACATCATTTTTGAAGCTGATTCCGCCCATTGTATATATTCCGTATGCAATTGCATGCTTGCCGTATTACAGCATGGTATCCACCTTTGTAATATTTGTAGCATCGTTTTGGCCTGTTTTTTCATGCACCTTCAGCGGTGTTTCAAATGTTGACAAGCAATATATTGATTCTGCAAATGTTCTGAATGTAAATGTGATTTCGAGGATTTGGAATGTGATTTTGCCGGCATCTCTTTCGGAAATTTTTATCGGATGCAATCAAGGTCTTGCTTATTCTTTTATCCTGCTGACCTCTGCCGAAATGATTGGCGGCTCAAGTGGAATTGGTTATTATATAAAGTATTATTCAGACTTTGGAGATTTTAAACGTATTATTGTAGGGATTCTGGTTATCGGGGTAATAATCAGTATTTTAACCTTTTTGATTAACAAATTGGAAAAGTACCTGCTGCGATGGAAAGCAAAATAAGAGACAGTAAGGAGAATTTAATCATGAGTAAAAAAATATCTACAAAGCTTATACATACCGGTGACGGTCAGTATTATAAGAAGCTTAATACATACAAATCCGTGCCCGAGGTTTTGCCTGTATACAACACATCGGTATTTGCCTTTGATGATGTACCATCGGTCGATGCTATATATGATAAAGAGGCAGAGGGATATATTTATACCCGGATAAGACATCCGAATAACGATGCCGTAAGCAGTATTCTTGCGGCGGCAGATGGCGCCGAGGATGGGGTGGTTTTTTCGTCCGGTATGTCGGCAATTACTATCAGCATTTTAGCGGCAGTCAGCTCCGGAGACCATATAATTTCTTCTCCTGTTTTATACGGCGGAGTGCATGATTATCTGCAAAATGAGCTGAAACGTTTTGGCGTTGAAGTAATATTTGTTGATTTTAACCGTGACAATATCGAGAAATATATACAGCCCAATACAAAGCTTATATATACAGAAACAATCTGTAATCCATTACTTGAGGTACCCGATATTTGCA
Organism: Clostridia bacterium; assembly: GCA_017481205.1. GTDB lineage: Bacteria > Bacillota > Clostridia > UMGS1810 > UMGS1810 > RGIG4708. The sequence continues at coordinate 23,617 of JAFUPN010000018.1, forward strand.
AGGTGTCGGAAATTGCAAAAAAGCATAACCTTTTGTTTTATATTGATAATACATTTGCCACTGCAATTGTTGCAAGACCGCTTGAGTTGGGCGCTGACGTTGTGATATACAGTGCTACAAAATATTTGAGCGGTCACAGTGATATTGTTGCGGGCGCTGCTGTGGGAAGAACTGATATTATTGAGAAAATAAGAAGTAAATTGGTTTTGTACGGTGCTATATTGGGAGCGACAGACAGCTGGCTTTTGGCGAGAAGCCTGAGAACTCTGGACTTGAGAGTAAAGAAGCATTCGGAAAATGCATTAAAAGTAGCCGAATTTTTGGAAAAGCATCCGAAAATCGAAAAAGTCTTTTATCCTGGTTTAAAATCATCTCCGGATTTTGAAAGGGCAAAATCCCAGTTTCAAAACGGGCTTTATGGCGGAATGCTTAGCGTAAATCTTAAGGGCGGGGAGAAAGAGGCGTCTATTGTTATAAAGTCAATGCCTGAAATCAAATATGTTCCGAGCCTTGCGGGAACTGCCACAACAGTGTCATATGCTGCAAAAACCTCCCACCGTTTTTACAACAGAGAAGATTTGGAAAAGTGCGGAATTACATTCGGTCAGCTGCGTTTTTCCATTGGTCTTGAGGATGCTGACGATATTATAGAAGAGATTGATACTGCACTTGAAAAAATATAAAATGGAGGCGTATGGAAATGGAAGCATCTGCAAAGGCAGAATTAAAGAGAAAAATTAAGCGGGAGGCAAAAAAGCTGGGAATAAATCTGATTGGTTTTGCCAATGTGGAGCGTTGGAGCGAGTTTGCAGATACAGAACCGGCTTATTTTCCTCAGACGATATGGCCATGGAGCAAAACTGTTATATCGCTGGCGGTTCAGATATATCTGCCGATGATTGAAACTACGCCGTCGGTGGTTTATTCTGAGCTATATAATACAACAAATCGTTATCTTGATGAGTCTGCTTACCGTCTTGCAAATTTTTTAAACAGTCTGGGTTATCGTGCTCATTTTTTTCCGAGGGACTGCTACGGAGATATTTCGGTATTGGTGAAAAAGCCTGAGGCTGCTTTTTCACATGTAATAGCGGCAAAATATGCAGGACTCGGCACTATAGGTATGAATCATACATTACTGACAAAGGAATACGGTCCGAGAGTTAGGCTGGTGTCTGTTATTACCGATGCCGAAATCACTCCGGATTCTATGTACAAAGATGAGCTGTGTCTTAAATGCGGGTTATGCGCCGCCAAATGCCCTATGCGGGCATTTACACCTGATAACGGTAAAATTGTTGCAAAGATGGATAAGCACAAATGTGCGGAATATCACCAAAAATTAAAAAATGAGTTCCGTTATCCGTGCGGTGTATGTACGGCAGTTTGTCCTGTCGGCAATGACAGAAAGCTTTACGGTAAAAGCTCGGTATCAGCAGCAGGAATTGAGCATTGTCAAAACTTTGGGTCAAAAAATGCTGTGAGCGATTGATATAAAAAATGAGGTGATTGTTTTTGAATAAAATAGAAATAAAGCATATAACAGTCAATTATGCAGATAAAGGCAGCCTTTTTACTGCTCTTGAGGATGTAACTTTTTCGGTAGGTGCAGGAGAGTTTGTAAGTATAATCGGTTCAAGCGGCTGCGGAAAAAGTACACTGCTCAGTATTCTTGAGGGAATTAACACTCCTTCCAAAGGAACAATTCTGATAGATGGTAAACCGATTGAGGGAACGGGAACGGATAGGGGAGTCGTTTTTCAGCAGTATTCACTTTTTCCCTGGATGTCTGCGAGGAATAATGTAGCTTTTGGTATCAAGCAGGCAAAAAAAGGTATTTCAAGAGCAGAGCGAATGAAGATATCTGATGAATTTTTAGATAAAGTCGGGCTGAAAAGCTTTAAAAACAAATATCCCTCTCAATTATCCGGAGGTATGCAGCAGCGTGTTGCCATAGCGCGTGCTTTGGCTATGGATACGGAGATTCTTTTGATGGATGAGCCGTTTGGAGCTATTGATGCCAAGAATCGTACTGTTTTGCAGGAATTACTTTTGAAATTATGGGAAGGTGATGGTGTTCAGGACAAAAAAACAGTGGTATTTGTAACACATGATATTGATGAAGCAATTTTGCTGTCAGACCGCATTGTTATGATGTCCGCAAGTCCCGGGAAGGTATATAAGGAAATTACTGTTCCTTTCAAAAGACCGAGAAACAGAGCTGAGCTTGTCCAAACGAGAGAATACGGATTATTCAGAAATGAGCTGATATCACTTTTCTACGGCGATATTATAAATAAAATCGGCGGAGAAGAGGTTGTGTTATGAAAGAATTATGAAAAAGAGAAGCATCGGAAAAGCCCGGAACTCGGGCTTTTTTGTCATGTAATATATTTTTTCGGAGTATTGAAGGTATCCATCTCCTGCGAAAATCAGATGCGTCTTGAGGAAAGAATGCCGTATCTGCTTGATATTCCCGCAAAGCACAGATGGTAGGCTTAAAGCCGTTTATCGGTGAGGTTGACATTGCACCTTATCTTGAAACCGGTAAGATTGAAACTGTCCTTGCAGGCGGGGAAAACTATCTCGGCTCCCGACCTCTCCATTATGAATGGGTAGAAAGGTGCATGATGCCTGCGTGGTAAACAATGTTCAGCTTATTTTCGGACAGACAGGAAATATCTTTATTAAGGACGGCAAGGAGTATAAAATACGTAATCGTATCGAGCAGATGGTGCAGGCATTAAAAAGCGGACTTCACTATCCGCCCGTAGATATTGATGCAGAGGTGAATGATATTTTAGAACAAAAGAAAGCAATGAAGGAAGCTATGGAGGCAAGAAGAAAACCAAAAGACAGTGATAAATTTCATTGTTGACATGTATGTTTTAAGGCAAAAATTCTAAAATCTATGATACTTTGCTTCGACTAACTGTTGTAACAAATAAAGAAATTCTCGTCAACTGAGCCCGGTGCCGCATTTTGGGCTCTGTTGGTCTATCAAATACAAATTCTGATTTGTTTTGTTCATAAATTGTACTTTATGCTATAACTATTTTTATACGTCAATCAGGTTCAGTATCGTTCTCTTAAGATTGTATATGGGTGTTAAAAAAATTGCTTTACATCTGTTGACAAACTCTGCCGGTAGTGATATAATGACTATAAAGAGCAAAGGTGTTCTGACTATAGTCGGGACACCTCTGCTCTTTTTTTGAAAAAAAGCCGCAGGCCAACACTGATATTAAAATGTGCTGACATTTTAGCGACAGAACGGAGGTTTTGTGAATGAGAAAGAAAACAATAGCAACCGGAATCATAGCTTCTGCTTGTGTTGCGGCTGTTGTAATGATTGGAGGTATAGGAAATTCATTATGGACAAAGACAAAAAAATAATTATGATTGTGATTTTCGCTGTAGTTCTCGCCCTGATTATAGGAACTGTCATTGTAAAAGCTACGGGAGATAATGAATCAATTGGAGAACTTATGCGGGATGCGGTACTTCATGAGACGAATAAAATAAGTCTTTTTGGATTGAAAGACGTGAATCCCGGGCTTATTTCAGCCTTTACGGTAACGGGAATACTCTTTGTATTTTCGCTGATTGTCAGAATCTTTGTAATCCCGAAATTTAAAATGGTTCCGGGAAGGTTTCAGCTGCTGCTTGAAAGCCTGGTAGGCTTTTTTGATAATCTTGCAAAATTAAACAGTCCCCACCGCAATAAATTCCTGGGGGCGTATATATTTGCAGCAGGCGTATACATATTTACAGGAACTGTCTTTGAATTGTTTGGTATTCAGGTAATCACCACCCGGGGAGCATCGATAGCATTGCCTGCTCCGCTGGCAGATATTAACGGAGCGGTTATGATAGGATGTCTTTCTTATCTTATCATTTTATCCGGAGGTATCGCCGGAAATAAGCTTAAAGGAGTCGTCAGGACCTTAAAAGAATTTTCGCTTCCGGTGTCAATGAGCTTTCGTCTCTTCGGTGCTCTTCTGAGCGGAGCATTGGTAACAGAGCTTGTTTATCACTACATACATTTAAGCTACGGTCTCCCGGTTCTAGTAGGTATATTGTTTACATTGCTGCACGCACTGATTCAGACGTATGTGCTCACAATGCTTACCTCGCTGTTCTACGGTGAGGTTTCTGAGCCGTCACACAAAATAAAATAAATATAATTTGGAGGTTTTTGACATGAAAAAGAATATCAAAAGAATTTTTATGCTAATTATGTTAATCGGAATAATCTATACACTGGCGATGCCTGTTTTTGCAGCGGCAGAAACTGCAGATGTAGCTAACAGCGCACTCGGTGATAAGGCGATTGCAGCTGCAATTGCAGTCGGTCTTGCAGCTGCCGGAGGCGCAATCGGTATGGGTTGGGCAATTGCAAAATCAGCTGAAGGAATTTCACGCCAGCCGGAGGCTGAAAATAAAATTCGTACAACATTGATGCTTGGTCTTGTTTTTGTTGAAACGGCTATTATTTACGCACTTGTTATTGCTATACTGATTATATTTGTGCTGTAAAGGAGGCTGAAATGCAATGAGTGTTCCTCTTAACATAAATTTGCAGCAAATCCTTATTCATCTGCTGAATTTCGTAATTTTGTTTGCAGTATTGTATTTTTTTCTTTATGACCCTGTGAAAAAATTCATGGATAATAGAATTCAATATTACCAAGATATTGATGAACAAGCTAAGCAAAATTTACAGGAAGCTGAAAATACAAAAAAAGAATATTTGAGAAAATTAAATTGTGTTGATAACGAGATTGAAGAGAAGAGGCAGGCTGCATATAAAAAAATATCCGAGAATACTGCCGAAAGTATGCTTTTGGCAAAGCAGAAGGCAGAGTCTATAATTTCGGATGCCCGCAAAAAGGCTGAGGATGAGCATAACAAAATTCTTGAACAAGCTCAGGATGAAATTGCCGATATGGTAGTTGCAGCAACCGAAAAAATTGTACTGAAGTCGGGTACATCCGAAAGCTACGAGCAATTTTTAGCAGCTGCTGAAAGGAGTGAGAATAATGAATGATAAAAATGCTGTAAAGGATGCAATATTGTATTCCGATATTCCTCCGGATGAATCTCAGAAAAATCGTTTTGATACTTTTTTAAAGAAAAAATACGGTGATAATATTAATATTGTCTGGAAGAAAAGCGATGCATTTCCGGGAGGCTTCCGCCTTGAGGCCGGCAACGATGTTTATGATTGGAGTGTAAACGGACGCTTTCAGCAGTTAAAGGATGTGCTGGTAAATGTTCCGAATGAAAACGGAAATATAGTTCCTCTTATTAAAGAAACCGTCGAGTCATGGACGCCGCAGCCGCTGTCACAGCAGGTTGGAACCGTTCTTACCGTAGGCGATGGAATTGCAACTGTCAGCGGACTTGAAAGAGCTGTCTACGGAGAAATTTTGCTTTTTTCATCAGGTGTCAGAGGTATGGTTCAGGATTTAAGAAGAGATGAAATAGGCTGCGTGCTTTTTGGGGATGATGAGCAAATCAGCGAAGGCAGCACTGTCAAAAGAACAGGCAAAACAGCAGGTATTCCCGTAGGGGATGAATTTATCGGAAGAGTTGTAAATGCATTGGGCGAGCCCATTGACGGAAAAGGTGAAATCAGTACAAAAGAGTATCGTCCGATTGAAAACCCTGCGCCCGGAATTATTGACAGGCAGCCCGTAAATACTCCTTTGGAAACGGGAATTCTTGCTATAGATTCTATGTTTCCGATAGGCCGAGGTCAGCGTGAGCTGATTATCGGAGACCGACAGACCGGTAAAACTGCAATTGCAATAGATACCATTCTTAACCAAAAGGACAAAGATGTCATATGCATCTATGTGGCAATAGCACAAAAGGCAAGCTCTGTAGCACAGCTGGTTCGCAAGCTCACAGAAAGCGGAGCTATGGAATATACAATAATCGTAAATGCCTCTGCAAGCGATTCCGCTCCGCTTCAGTATATAGCGCCTTATGCAGGATGCGCACTGGGTGAATATTTTATGAACAAAGGAAGAGACGTTCTGATTGTTTATGATGATTTATCAAAGCACGCCATTGCCTATCGCTCTCTTAGTCTCCTTTTGGAGCGTGCTCCCGGACGTGAGGCGTTTCCAGGAGATGTGTTTTATCTGCATTCAAGACTTCTTGAACGCAGTGCACATTTAAGCGAAGAAAACGGCGGAGGCAGCATGACTGCTTTGCCTATAGTTGAAACCCAGGCAGGAGATGTTTCGGCATATATTCCGACGAACATCATTTCTATTACAGACGGTCAGATTTTTCTGGAAAGTGATTTGTTCTTCGCCGGTCAGCGCCCTGCGGTTAATGTAGGACTATCTGTTTCCCGTGTGGGAGGAGACGCTCAGACAAAGGCTATGAAAAAAGCTGCAGGAACTCTCCGCCTGGATTTGGCACAATACAGAGAAATGGAAGTCTTTACACAGTTTGCAAGTGATCTTGATGAAACTACAAGGAAACAGCTCACATACGGTCAGGGACTTATGCAAATGCTCAGACAGGAGCAGTATAAGCCCTATAAGCAGTCTGAACAGATTATAATTCTTGTAATATTGCTGAGTCATACTTTGCAGGAAATTTCTTTGAATGAAATCAAAATTGCAATATCTGATATACTTGAGAATATCAAAAGTGAGCATTTAGATTTGATGAGGCGTATTGAATCAACAGGTTTGCTGGATGATGCTGACAAAATAAAAATAATCGAAATAGCAAAGAGTTATTTGTAGGAATGGTGATATTATGGCAACAACAAAAGAAATAAAAAATCGAATCAGCAGTGTAAAAGATACGCAAAAAATCACCAATGCAATGTATCTGATTGCATCAACCAAGCTTCGAAAAGCCAAGAATGAGCTTGATCTTACAAGACCGTATTTCAATGCATTGCAAGGCGAAATTAAGCGCATTTTCAGAATTTCTGAAGATGTGGATAACAAATATTTCTATCCCGTTTCGGGCGAACATGAGTTTCCCGGTTCTTACGGATATTTGGTAATTACGGCAGATAAGGGATTGGCAGGTGTATATAATCAAAATGTTATAAAGAAAGCTATGGAGCTTATGAGTGAACATGAGAATCCAAAGCTGTTTGTGGTAGGAGAGTACGGGAGACACTACTTTACTTCTCACAATATCCCGATAGAGCAAAGCTTTCTTTATACTGCACAGAGTCCCACTATCAGCAGGGCGAGAGTAATCAGCAAAATCCTTTTGAACCTTTTTAACTGCGGACAGCTTGCCAAAATTTACATAATATATACAGATATGCAGAGCGCCATAGATTCACAGGCATGCTCTACCAGATTACTGCCGTTTCATCGTGCTCAGTTTATAACGCCGGACAATTCTGAAAAAAGGGTAAAAACGCCCTTTGAGTTTGTCCCATCTATTGAAAAGGTCTTGGATAATATTGTTCCGAGTTATGTTACAGGTTTTATTTACAGCGCCCTGATTGACAGCTTTTGCAGTGAACAAAACGCCCGAATGACTGCCATGGACTCTGCAAATCAGAATGCTCAGGAACTTTTGGATGAACTGTCGGTTCAGTACAATCATATACGCCAAAGCGCCATAACACAGGAGATAACAGAAATTTCGTCAGGAGCAAAAAGTATGAGAAGGAAGCTTGAGACAAAAAGCTTACAAGGAGGTGCTAAAATCTGATGAACGGAAAAATTGTACAGATATCTGGCTCGGTCGTAGACGTAGCCTTTGAAAAAGGCAAATTGCCAAAAATAAAAGAAGCTTTAAGGGTAGTTTTGAATAATAAAACACACGTTATGGAGGTTGCACAGCATATAGGCGGTAACGTTGTTCGGTGCATTATGATTTCTGAAAGTGAGGGCTTATACCGTGGCATGGAGGTTATAGCTGACGGAAACAGTATCCGTGTTCCCGTTGGAGAAGCTACCCTCGGCAGAATGTTCAATGTACTCGGTGAACCTATTGACGGCGGTGCTCCGATAGATGAAGGATGCGAAAAATGGAATATCCACAGAAAAGCTCCTGCTTTTGACGAGCAAAGCCCGGCTGTTGAAATATTGGAAACTGGAATCAAGGTTATTGATTTGCTTGAGCCCTATCCCAAAGGCGGCAAAATCGGTTTGTTCGGCGGTGCCGGTGTTGGTAAAACCGTGCTTATTCAGGAGCTTATACATAACGTAGCCATGGAACATGGCGGTTACTCAATATTTACCGGTGTTGGTGAACGCTCCCGTGAGGGCAACGATTTGTGGAAAGAAATGCGTGAGAGCGGCGTTATGGATAAAACCGCACTTGTTTTCGGACAGATGAATGAAGCACCCGGAGTGAGAATGAGAGTTGCACTTTCGGGACTTACAATGGCAGAATATTTCAGAGACAGAGAAAATAAGGATGTATTATTGTTTATTGATAATATTTTCCGTTTTGTACAGGCGGGAAGCGAGGTTTCAACCCTGCTCGGACGTATGCCTTCGGCAGTAGGATATCAGCCCACACTTGCCGAAGAGATGGGTGCGCTTCAGGAGCGTATTACTTCTACCAAAAACGGTTCGGTAACCTCAGTTCAGGCAGTTTATGTACCTGCCGATGACCTGACCGACCCTGCCCCTGCCACAACCTTCTCGCATCTTGATGCTACAACAGTTTTAAGCAGAAAAATAGCAGAGCAGGGTATATATCCTGCTGTCGATCCTCTTGAGTCTACATCAAGAATACTTGAAGCGAGCATCGTAGGTGAAGAGCATTACAGCATCGCAAGACGTGTGCAGGAAACCTTGCAGAAATACAGTGAGCTACAGGATATTATCGCAATTTTAGGTATGGAAGAATTAAGCGATGAGGATAAGCTCACGGTAGGACGTGCGAGAAAAATTCAGCGTTTCCTTGCTCAGCCCACACATGTTGCCGAAAAATTTACCGGCATTCCCGGTATTTATGTTCCACTTAAGGATACCCTGAAGGGCTTTAAAGCAATAGTTGACGGTGAGGTGGATGACTGCCCTGAGGCCGCATTCTATAATGTAGGAACAATTGATGATGCTGTCCGAAAGGCAGAAAGAATAAAGGCCGGTGAAATATAATGAATACTTTCACACTTGATTTTTTTGCTGCGGAAAAACCATTTTATGAGGGAGAATGTGTTTCTCTTGTAGTACCGATTAATGGGGGACAATACGGTATTCAGGCTATGCACAATAATATGATTGCTGCTATCATCCCCGGAATGCTTAAGCTTACAACTCCAAAGGGAGATGAAATTATTGCTGCTGTTTCAGAGGGGCTTGTAAAGGTAGAAAGCAATCATGTGCTTTTGCTTGTTGATACGGCAGAGCACCCCGAAGAAATTGACGAAAACCGTGCAAGACGCTCTGCAGAGCAGGCAAAGGAGGCAATTCTTCAAAAGAAGAGTATTCAGGATTATTATGCCGCACAGGCAAAAATGGCAAGAGCAATCGGAAGATTAAAGACAAAAAAATATAAAAGATAAATTAACAACTGTCATCCCTCGTGTAAAAAACTTGCACAAGGGATGACAGTTGTTGATTTGTATTTATATTTGACTAAATTCGTCCGTCCATGGACGCTTAGTTTTTATGTATATGTCTTTATAATTTCCTCGGCAATCTCTTTTTTTGATATACATCTGTCCATTGCCTGTTTTTCTATGTATCTGTGTGCATCGAATTCCGACATTTTAAGCTGATCTATTAAAATCCATTTTGCACGGTTTATAATACGCAATTCCTGCATTTTGTCCTCAAGAGACATATTCTTCTTTTCTAATTTGCGCAACCTCTCCCGGGTACTTGCCATCCAGTCAAGCGCTTGATTCATGACATGCCTGGAAGTGGGCTTTGGTAAAACATAAACCCCGTAAGGAGATACCTTGTAAAATGTGGCGTTATACAGGTCATTTCTGACTAACAGCAGCACGACAGAATTTTTATGGCTGCATATATCAATTGCAAATCGGATACCGTCGCCATCGGGAAAAGGAGAATTTATTGCGATAAAATCGAATTCTCGCTCAAGCAATGCCCTTTTGGCAGCGCTAAGATTGGTTTCAGTCTGAATGGGATAATACTTCGATTCCGGGAACAATTCTTTGAAGGAGGAGTTGAATTTTTCTGCGGCAGATACAATAAGAACACTGTATGACGTTTGTTTAAAATTCATTTAAATTGCCTCCTTTGTGTGGTTATGTTTTATCTGCAGTAAACATTTATAATCGACTGAGGTAAATGCTCTGCAATAAAATTGCTGTTTAATGCCAGTTTCTTTGCTTCATTGAGATTGTCGGGGAGCTTTTGGTATTGTTTTACAATACTCTCATCTGCCTTGAAGAGATTTATATCCGAAGCAGGCGGCAAATCAAGCTTATTCTGTATTCCGTAAAGTCCCGCATATATAAGAATAGCATAGGCTAAATATGGGTTGGTTGTAGGGTCGGGAGAACGCAGCTCTGCACGTCTGTATTTGCCTGTTGCGGCAGGGATACGTATAAGCTGCGAACGGTTTTCACTCGACCATGAAATATATTTCGGCGCTTTGTTCAGCCCAAATCGTTTGTATGAGTTTTCTGACGGATTAAGAAATACGGTGGCATCACCGACATACTTCAGAATTCCTGCAATCATATATGATAAAATAATATGACTCGTATCATTTTTAACAGATATATTTATGTGAAAGCCGTTTCCAGGCTTGTCCGGCAGGGGCTTTGGAGAAAAGTCGGCACAGAGTCCGTTTCTTCTGGCTACAGTTTTTACGACTGTTTGGAATGTCATAGTATTGTCAGCAGCAGAAAGAGGGGAGGAGTAACGAAAATCTATCTCATTCTGTCCGGGTCCTTCTTCGTGGTGAGAGCTTTCCGGATTTATACCCATCTGCTCCAATGTCAGGCAAATTTCTCTTCGTACATTTTCGCCTTTGTCATCGGGAGCAATATCCATATATCCGGCTTCGTCATAAGGTTCCTTAGTCGGATTGCCGTTTTCGTCGAGCTTAAAAAGGTAAAATTCAAGCTCGGAACCAAACGAAAATTCAAAGCCGGCATTTTTTGCTTCTGCAATTGCAGCTTTCAGGACGCTTCGTGTATCACCCTCAAAAACATCTCCGTTTGGTTTGGTAATTGTGCAAAACATGCGCACAACACGACCGTGCTCCGGTCTCCAAGGAAGAACTGACAAGGTCTCCGGGTCGGGATGCAGCAAAAGGTCGGAATGAGTTTCATCACCAAAGCCGTCTATTGCAGAGCCGTCTACCGCTATTCCATATTCAAAAGCACGAGGAAGCTCACTCGGCATAATGGATATATTTTTTTGTTTGCCATAGATATCGCAGAAGGCAAGACGAATAAACTTGACATCCTCCTCATTTACATACTGGATGACTTCTTGTGCTGAATATTTCATAACCAAACATTCCTTTCTTTGCTAATTCGCTACATACATTTGTTTATATGGATTTTTACTATCCGGTGTAATGAGTGTAAATTCAGAATTTAAAATCTCATTTTCATCATAATCAAAATATTTGCAGAATTCTTTTATATATTCCTCTATTTCCTGCAAATCATCATCAGTTGCACATCTGGCATGAACCTGGCTTGGAAATTTTATTCCGTCACAGGATGAGCGCAAAAGCATTTTGCCGCCGTGCATTCCTGTTCCTGGAAAATTGCTTACAATAGGCTCTCCGTCTCCATTAAGACCAAGTACAATTATGGTGCCTCCCGCCTGATATTCACCTAAAAAGCTCCCTGCTCTGCCTCCGATGACCAGACAGGGCTGTTTTTCGCGGTATGCTTTCATATGGATACCTGCCCTGTAGCCTGCATTTCCCTTTACAAATATCTTACCGCCGCGCATAGCATATCCTGCGGCATCGCCGATATTACCGTGAATGACGATTTCGCCGTCATTCATTGTATCGCCGACAGCATCCTGAGCGTTCCCCTCAACAATTATGGTTGCTCCGTTCAGATATGCTCCAAGAGCATTTCCGGGAATTCCCTTAACGGTAATTGTTTTATCAGACATTCCGGCAGCCATAAAACGCTGTCCGAGACAGTCCGTAACCTTACAGAATTTTTTCGATGCCGATATGGCTTCATTCAGGCTTCTGTAATCCAGATTTTTTGCATTGATAGTCATATTATATCACCTCGTTGGAAAATCTACAATACAATTTGAAATATTTTTTATCTATAGAAAATTATTTGAATTAAGATAGGTCTGCGGATTTCATCGGGCATCTCCTTTGGTCATTCTCCCGCATGGGAAATGCCCAGGATTTCCAGCTCCTTGTCCGTAAGTCCTATTCCCCGGAGCATGAGTCTGTTTCCTCTGAGAGCTTCTATGGAGTTGATGCCCATACCGCCCATCAGCTCTTTGATTTCGTGTTTCCATGCGTTCATGAGATTTACAAGCCGCTCACTGCCGATATCCGGATTAAGCCTTTTTACAAGCTCAGGGCGCTGCGTTGCAATACCCCAGTTGCACTTGCCGCTCTGACATGTGCGGCAAAGGTGGCATCCGAGAGCAAGTACTGCTGCAGTGGCTATGTAGCATGCATCTGCACCCAGCGCAATTGCTTTGACAACATCAGCAGCACTGCGGATAGAACCGCCTACAACAAGAGATACATTGTTGCGGATACCTTCATCGCGAAGTCTACGGTCAACACTTGCCAGTGCCAGCTCAATGGGAATACCGACATTGTCTCTTATGCGGGTCGGAGCAGCTCCGGTACCTCCGCGGAAACCGTCTATGGCAATGATATCGGCACCGCTTCTTGCAATACCGCTTGCAATTGCTGCGATATTATGAACTGCGGCAACCTTTACGATAACAGGCTTTTTGTATTCTGTTGCTTCTTTCAGTGAAAATACAAGCTGCCTCAAATCCTCTATTGAATATATATCATGGTGAGGAGCAGGAGAGATGGCGTCACTTCCTTCGGGTATCATTCTTGTTCTTGATACATCGCCGACAATCTTTGCACCGGGAAGATGACCGCCGATACCCGGTTTTGCACCCTGTCCCATTTTTATTTCAACTGCTGCGCCTGCTTCGAGGTAGTCCTTGTGAACGCCGAATCTGCCGGATGCAACCTGAACTATTGTGTTTTCACCATAGCAGTAAAAATCTTCGTGGAGACCGCCTTCGCCTGTGTTGTACAAAATACCGAGCTCAGTTGCTGCTCTTGCCAAAGATTCGTGAGCATTGTAGCTGATAGAGCCATAACTCATGGCAGAAAACATCACCGGCATAGAAAGCTCAAGCTGCGGAGGCAGCACACATTTTAATTTGCCGTTTTCGTCTCTTTGAACCTTTTCCGGCTTTTTGCCTAAGAAAACACGGGTTTCCATTGGTTCACGAAGAGGGTCAATAGGCGGATTTGTCACCTGCGATGCATTAATCAGGATTTTGTCCCAATATACGGGAAGCGGTTTGGGATTACCCATCGACGATAACAGAACGCCGCCACTGTTTGCCTGCTTATATATTTCCTTGATTGTATCATTTTGCCAATTGGCATTTTCTCGGAGGGTGCAGTCGCTTTTTATGATTTTAAGTGCTCTTGTAGGACATAGCGAAACACATCTCTGACAGTTTACGCATTTTGCTTCATCGCTTATTAAAACAACGTGTTCTGCGTCAAAAGTATGGACTTCGTTTGAACATTGTCTCTCACACACTCTGCATCCGATACAGCGATTTTGATTTCTGACAACTTCAAATTCGGGATATACAAATTCTACGCTCATCAAAATGCACCTTCCTTTACTTTGATAATTACCGGTTCACCGCCTGCGGGTGCCCAAATATTCTCGGCATCCGGCTCCATTACCCGTATAGCGGCTTCTTCACTGGCAATATATACCTTGTCGTCTTTTTCACCAACCACCATAGAGCGAAGCTTAAGACGGTCGTTTAATGCCATAAGGCCGCCGTCAAAGCCGAATACTATTGAAAAAGGTCCTGTAATCAGGAGGCTTGAGAAAATTGTACGCAGATAAATATGCTTTTCTTTATCCTCTGAGTCAATCTTGCTTTCTATTGTGCTCCAAAAGGGGGCGGCGATAACGCTTGCGGCTTCACTCAGGGTAAGACCCTGCCTCCGGAGCAGATAGTCCATAATATATGTGATAACCTCGGTGTCGGTCTGCAGCGTACATTTATAACCGAACATCTCTATAAAACGGCGGTTTGCATCATAGGATGATATTTCGCCGTTATGTACTATTGAATAATCCAGCAATGTAAAGGGATGTGCGCCGCCCCACCAGCCCGGGGTGTTGGTAGGATATCTGCCGTGTGCAGTCCAGCTGTAGCCTTCGTATTCCTCTAATTTATAAAAGACTCCCACATCTTCGGGGAAACCTACAGCCTTAAAGGTTCCCATATTTTTTCCGCTGGAAAACACATATGCTCCGGGCATTTCGGTATTTATTTTCATCACGGTTTTTGCGACAAACTCGTTTTCATCAAGCTGCATGGATGCAAGCACAGATTTTAAAGGAGCAACAAAATATCTCCATATAATAGGTTCGTCTGTAATCTGAGGTATTTTTCTGGTAGGAAGAATTTCGGATTTGACAATTTCAAATTTTTCTTTAAGAAACTGTTCACAGCTTTTTCTTGTGCTTCTGTCATCAAAGAAAAAATGCAGCGCATAAAATTCTTTGTACTCAGGGTAAATTCCGTAGGCTGCAAAACCGCCTCCGAGACCGTTGCTGCGGTCGTGCATTGGCTTCATTGCCTCAACTATTGATTCACCTGTCATTCTTTTTCCTTCTTTAGATATAACTGCAGCGATTGCACAGCCTGAAGGGATTCTTACTTGACCTTCTATATTCAATAGGTCCACATCCTTTCTAAACAAAAAAGACGCCATTCATATAGAAGATACTCTTCACATATGAATGAACGTCTTTGCTCATTTGCAAGTATTATAACCCCAAATTTCATTTTTGTCAACACCAAAATCAAATTTTAATGATATTTGCAGGATTTTTTTGAAAAAAATTCAAAAAAGGGGTTGACAAATAGAAAATTTGAGTGTATAATGCATGACATAAGGCAAAGGCGTCTTAGAGTTAAAGCTCTTAGACATCTTTGCCTTTTTTGTTGTATATAATAATACGGTGAGGAGGCATATATTATGTCATATGTTGATGAAGTTATAGAGCAGGTTATAAAACAAAATCCTGCTGAGCCTGAGTTCCATCAGGCAGTAAAGGAGGTTCTTGAATCCATAAGGGTTGTTGTAGAAGCCAATGAAGAAAAATACAGAAGAGACGCTCTCCTGGAAAGAATGGTAAATCCGGAAAGACAGTTTAAATTCCGTGTTCCCTGGGTGGATGATAACGGTCAGGTTCATGTAAATACCGGCTACCGTGTTCAGTTTAACAGCGCAATCGGTCCTTATAAAGGTGGCTTGAGACTGCATCCTTCGGTAAACCTCGGAATTATAAAATTCCTCGGCTTTGAGCAGATATTCAAAAACTCCCTTACAGGTTTGCCAATTGGCGGAGGCAAGGGCGGAAGTGACTTTGACCCCAAGGGCAAATCCGATCGTGAGGTAATGGCGTTCTGCCAGAGCTTTATGACAGAGCTGTGCAAGCATATAGGCGCAGATACAGATGTTCCTGCCGGTGATATAGGAACAGGAGCCCGTGAAATTGGATATATGTTTGGCCAGTATAAGAGAATACGCAATTTATATGAGGGCGTGCTCACAGGTAAGGGTCTTACATACGGCGGCTCCCTGGCAAGAACAGAGGCAACAGGCTATGGCCTTTTGTATCTCACAGAGGAAATGCTTAAAACCAACGGACATACAATAGCCGGAAAAACAGTTTCCGTATCCGGCTCCGGTAATGTAGCTATATATGCAACAGAAAAAGCTCAGCAGCTTGGTGCTAAGGTTGTTACCGTGTCTGACTCAACAGGTTGGGTATATGATCCTGACGGCATTGATGTGGCTGCTCTTAAAGAGATTAAAGAGGTTAACAGAGCAAGGCTCACTGAATATAAAAAATACCGCCCGAATTCCGAATATCATGAGGGCAGGGGAGTATGGGGTGTAAAGGTTGATATTGCACTTCCCTGTGCAACACAGAATGAGCTTAATCTGGACGATGCAAAGGCTCTGGTAAGCAATGGTGTGCTTGCTGTATGCGAGGGTGCAAATATGCCCACAACACTTGAGGCAACAAAATATCTTCAGGAAAACGGAGTATACTTTGTTCCCGGCAAAGCTGCAAATGCAGGCGGTGTGGCAACCTCAGCCCTGGAAATGTCACAGAATAGCTTAAGACTCAGTTGGTCCTTTGAAGAGGTTGATTCAAGGCTTAAGAATATCATGGTGGGAATTTTCCATAATCTTGATGATGCGGCTAAGAAATACGGCTTTGAAGGTGACTATGTTGTAGGTGCAAATATTGCCGGCTTTGAAAAAGTAGCCGAGGCAATGAATGCTCAGGGCATTGTTTAATATTGTTTAATTGAATATGTTAAGGCAAAGGCGTCTTTGGTGTTTTTTACACTGGAGGTGCCTTTTTCATTATAAAAGGAGATGTTTGTTATGAAAACAGTATCAGATTATTTCGGCAGCTTGGTATTTGATGACAGAGTGATGAAATCAAAGCTTTCATCAAAGGTATATCAATCTCTCAAAAAGACAATTGACGAAGGCGCACAGCTTGATTTGTCTGTAGCAAATGCCGTAGCAGATGCCATGAAGGAATGGGCAGTGGAAAACGGTGCTACTCACTATACACATTGGTTTCAGCCGCTTACGGGCATCACTGCAGAAAAGCATGACAGCTTTATTTCGCCTTCACCGGACGGCAGGGTAATAATGGATTTTTCGGGCAAGGAGCTTATCAAAGGCGAGCCTGATGCATCATCATTCCCCTCAGGCGGTCTCCGTGCTACATTTGAGGCAAGAGGCTATACAGCATGGGATCCCACATCCTATGCATTCATAAAAGGAAAAACTCTTTGTATTCCTACAGCCTTCTGCTCCTACGGCGGCGAGGCTCTTGACAAGAAAACTCCGCTTCTGCGTTCAATGGAGGCACTCAACAAGCAGGCTCTCCGTATTCTTAAGCTTTTCGGAACTGATGCAAAATATGTCAGAACATCTGTAGGACCCGAGCAGGAATATTTTCTTGTACTCAAGGAGCTTTATGAAAAGCGCAAGGACCTTATTTATACAGGTAGAACACTCTTTGGTGCAAAGCCGCCAAAGGGACAGGAAATGGATGACCACTACTTTGGTGTAATCAAGCCCAGAGTAGAGGCATATATGACAGAGCTTAATGAAGAGCTCTGGAAGCTTGGCATTCTTGCCAAGACGCAGCATAACGAGGTAGCTCCTGCACAGCATGAGCTTGCACCAATATATACAACAACAAATATTGCAACCGATCATAACCAGCTCACCATGGAAATAATGCAAAAGGTTGCAGCACGCCACGGTTTAGTTTGTCTTCTCCATGAAAAACCCTTTGCCGGCGTAAACGGAAGCGGCAAGCACAACAACTGGTCTATGGCAACAGATGCAGGAGTAAACCTCTTATCACCCGGAGAAACACCTTATGAGAATGCTCAGTTCCTGTTATTCCTCTGTGCAGTAATTAAAGCTGTGGATGATTATCAGGATTTGCTCAGAATATCGGTAGCCACCGCCGGAAACGACCACAGACTCGGTGCAAACGAAGCACCTCCCGCTGTTGTTTCAATATTCCTTGGCGATGAGCTCAATGCGGTTCTTGAAGCAATCGAAACCGACACCCCGTATATGGGTGCCGAAAAGACTCAGATGAAGCTGGGGGTTGATGTGCTTCCGAAATTCAACCGTGATACAACCGACAGAAACAGAACCTCTCCCTTTGCTTTCACCGGAAATAAATTTGAGTTCCGTATGCTGGGCTCCTCCAACAGTATAGCATGTACAAATATTATGCTGAACTCGGCTGTTGCAGAAAGCCTCAAGATATATGCAGACAGACTTGAAAAGGAAGAAGATTTTGAAACAGCACTTCACGAAATGATAAAGAAAACCATCAAGGATCACAAGCGTATCATTTTCAATGGAAATGGCTATGATGATGAATGGATTAAGGAAGCTACCGAAAAGAGAGGTCTTATGAACCTTCGTACTACTCCCGATGCTATTCCTCATCTGCTTGATAAGAAAAATGTGGATATGCTTACAAGCCATAAGGTGTTTTCGGAAGCAGAGCTTAAATCACGCTGTGAAATCACTCTGGAAAACTACTGCAAGACTGTTGTGATTGAAGCAAACACAATGTCACAAATCGCAAAACGTGAGATTCTTCCTGCAATCGAAGAGTATGCGGCATTTGTTGCTCAGAGTGCAAACAGCAAGAAAGCGCTTGATGCGTCAATCCCCTGTATATATGAGACAGAGGCTGTAAAGAAGCTTTCTGTTCTTGAAGGTCAGATTTATGAAAGAACAGCTGAGCTTGATAAAGTGATTGTAAAGGTCACAGATGCAGCCGATGTTGTTGAAGAGAGTTATCTGATTCGTGACGAATTGCTTACAAAGATGAGTGAACTCAGAGTTGCATGTGATGAGGCGGAGGTTACAACCGCAGAAAAATTCTGGCCCTTCCCAACATACGGCGAGCTACTTTTCGGAGTAAGATAATTATTTAAGGATTAACAAAGAATCAGTAACATTTAAGTATGACTAATTTTGAGAAAGAAGATGATTTTTTATGGAACTTACAATGATAATTGATACACTATGGGTATTTCTTGCAGCCATCCTGGTATTTTTTATGAATCTTGGATTTGCTTCTCTTGAAGCCGGCTTTGCAAGGTCGAAAAATACCGTCAACATTCTTTCAAAGAACTTTATAGTATTTGCGGTTTCTTCATTAGGCTTTATGCTTTTGGGCTGGGGTTTGATGTTCGGAGGTGACAATCCCTTTGTCGGCACGGAAAATCTGTTTATTTTAGGTAATGCAGACCTGTCATTCTATGATGAAACTCTTACATCAAATGTGCCGTTTTGGGGTAAGTTTTTCTTCCAGCTGGTGTTCTGCGGAACCGCTGCAACAATAGTTTCCGGTGCAGTTGCGGAGAGAATAAAATATGTTTCATTTATAGTATTTTCATTTGTCCTCACATTGGTTATATATCCAATTGTCGGTCATTGGGTTTGGGGCGGCGGCTGGCTGGCAGACCTTGGCTTTATGGATTTTGCCGGTGACACTGTTGTTCATTCCCTCGGAGGCTGGGCAGCTCTGTCAGGTGCAATTATCCTCGGTCCTCGTATCGGTAAGTATGGCAAGGACGGCAAGGCAAAAGCAATTCCTGGACACAATATGTCTCTTGCAGTAATAGGCTTATTTGTTCTCTGGCTCGGCTGGTTCGGCTTTAACCCCGGTTCTACAATGAGCTTTCAGCATCCGGAGGATGTCATGCATATCCTTTTAACAACTAATACCTCTGCAATTGCGGCAGTGCTTACATCAACAATTATTTCTTGGATATTCATAGGCAAGCCCGATCTGGGTATGACTGTCAATGGCTGTCTTGCAGGCTTGGTTGCCATTACTGGCGGCTGTGCATACATATCTGTTGTTGACTCTCTGATAATCGGAGCTGTCGCAGGCGTTATAGTTGTATTTGCAGTACTGTTCTTTGACAGTGTTCATGTTGACGACCCTGTAGGTGCCACCTCTGTTCATCTGTGCTGCGGTGTGTTCGGTACAATCTGCATCGGTCTCTTTGCCAGGGAGGGTGTAACTACACTTTCTTCCAAAAATGGTCTTTTCTACGGCGGCGGTTTTGAATTGCTTGGAACACAGCTTCTGGGAGTTATATCGGTAGGTGTATTTGTATTTGCGGCTTCATCTCTTTTGTGGCTCGCATTAAAGAAAACTGTGGGTATCCGTGTTACAGCAGAAGAGGAAATTGCCGGTCTTGATATCGGCGAGCATGGTAACCGTGCATATCCGGACTTTGTACCGGCAGTTGAAAGTATTGATTACGGCGAAGCTGAGCCCGTTGGTGATGTACCTGTTACAGAAGCAATACCCGTTAAAGCCAAGTTCTCACCGGCTGATATTGAGCAGCCTAAATTTACAAAGGTAGAAATCATTTGTAAGGAAGCAAGGTTTGAAGCACTCAAGGATGCTATGACAAAGCTTGGTATTACCGGTATGACAGTATCCCATGTTATGGGCTGCGGTCAGCAGAAGGGTAAGCCGGAGTATTACCGTGGCGTACCTGTAGAAACAACTCTTCTTCCTAAGGTTCAGGTTGATATTGTTGTAAGCAAGGTTCCTGTACGCACTGTAATTGATACTGCAAAGAAGGTGCTCTACACCGGACATATCGGTGACGGTAAGATATTCGTTTACGATGTTGAAAATGTAGTAAAGGTTCGTACCGGTGAAGAAGGCTATGATGCACTTCAGGATGTTGAATAAATAATATAAATCAGCTCATGCCGAAGAAAGCTTTTTTCTTCGGCATGGCGTGGTTTGACTGGAGGTAATTTTATGTGTTCAATTATGGGTTATTGTGGCAAGAGTGCAGACCTTGCCAAATTTAAAGAAGGATTTCAAAGAACTGTTTCAAGAGGTCCCGATGCTTCAAAAATTATTGATACAGGCTGTGGCTTTTTAGGCTTTCACAGACTTGCCATAATGGGGCTTACTCCTTCGGGTATGCAGCCCTTTCGTCTGGGGGAAAGCTTTGTTGTATGTAACGGAGAAATTTACGGATTTGAAAAAATAAAAGAGAAGCTGTCGGAAAAATATACATTTGCAAGTGAATCTGACTGTGAAATACTTCTTCCTATGTATCAGGAGTACGGAGTAGAAATGTTTAAAATGCTCGATGCTGAATTTGCGTGTGTTATTTTCGACGGTAAATCGAAAAAATATATAGCTGCCAGAGACCCAATCGGAATCCGACCGCTGTATTACGGATACGACGAAAACGGTGTGATTATATTTGCTAGCGAAGCAAAAAATCTTGTGGGACTTACAGAAAAAATTATGCCTTTTCCGCCCGGGCATTATTATAAAGACGGAAAGTTTTACTGTTATAATAATATATCCGAAGCGGACAAGGTTATAGACGATGACCTTGAGACTGTTTGCAAAAACATCCATGATAAGCTTGTAGCAGGCGTGGAAAAACGTCTTGTTGCAGATGCAAAGGTGGGCTTTTTGCTGTCAGGAGGTCTTGATTCTTCGCTTGTTTGTTCAATCGCTGCAAAGAAAAGCCCGGTGCCGATTAAAACCTTTGCAATCGGCATGAGCGAGGATGCCATTGACCTTAAATATGCCAAAGAGGTGGCAGAATATATAGGCAGTGACCATAAGGAAATTATTATAACAAAGGATGATGTGCTTTCATCTCTGGAAACAGTTATTCATTTGCTCGGTACATTTGATATTACCACTATCCGTGCAAGCATGGGTATGTATCTGATTTGCAAAGCAATCCACGAGCAGACTGATATAAGAGTACTTCTGACAGGTGAGATATCAGACGAATTGTTTGGCTATAAATACACAGACTTTGCTCCGTCGGCAGAGGCTTTTCAGAAAGAATCGGAAAAACGTATTAGGGAATTGCATATGTACGATGTGCTACGTGCTGACCGGTGTATATCGGTAAACTCTCTTGAGGCGAGAGTTCCTTTCGGGGATTTGGATTTTGTTAAATATGTCATGGCAGTTTACCATGAAATAAAGCTTAATAAATACGGAAAAGGTAAATATCTGCTTCGCCATGCCTTTGAGGGTGATTATCTTCCCGAGTCAATTCTGTACAGGGAAAAAGCAGCTTTTTCCGATGCTGTCGGTCATTCAATGGTTGATTATCTCAAGGAATATGCAGAAAATTATTATACAGACGATGAATTTGATGAGAAAAGAGCAAAATATTCCCATGCTCAGCCCTTTACAAAGGAATCTCTGCTTTACCGTGAGCTTTTTGAAAAATATTATCCCGGTCAGGGAGAAATGATAGTTGATTTCTGGATGCCGAACAAAGAGTGGGAGGGGTGTGATGTTGATGACCCCTCCGCAAGAGTGCTGGCAAACTATGGAGACAGCGGAAAATGAAATAAATCCGGATGCATTAGGTTGAGGGTGATAAGGAAGAATTGGTTTTTCAGGGCGAATATTCCTTATCGCCCTCAAGCTTTAAACATAGCCGGATTTTTTTGTGGTCGGATTTTTTTGAATTTTTGTATTGACAAATTTTCTTAAAAGGTGTACAATATTATAGGTAAGGGCAATGGCGTCTTTAGACAGGAGTATTGTCCCTATTTTTATTTAAAGCAAAAAATAAACATAATAAAGGCAAAGGCGTCTTTAATGCGTAAAATCGCATTGGAGACGCTTTTTTTATTGCAAAGAAACGAGGTTGAGTTATGGAAAAGAAATCACAGTTGTACGAGGGTAAGGCAAAAAGGGTATATGCTACGGATAATCCGGAATTACTAATTGTATCCTATAAGGATGATGCAACGGCATTTAATGGTCTGAAGAAGGGAACAATCTTGGGTAAGGGTGTAATTAATAACCAAATGAGCAATATGCTTATGCAAAAGCTTGAAAAAGTCGGTGTTCCCACTCACTTTGTACAGGAGCTTTCGGAGCGTGAAACAGTTGTAAAAAAGGTTACAATCGTTCCTCTTGAGGTGATTGTAAGAAACATTGCAGCAGGCTCCTTTTCAAAGCGCTACGGAGTTGCCGAGGGTAAGGCTTTTGATAAGCCTACTGTTGAATTTTCATACAAAAATGATGACCTTGGCGATCCGCTTATTAACGACTGTCATGCTGTTGCAATTGATGCTGCAACAGAAGCGGAAATTGAAACAATAAAGGAATATGCTCTTAAGGTCAATGAATTTCTTAAAGAATTCTGGTCAGAATGCGGTGTAACCCTGGTTGATTTCAAGCTTGAGTTTGGTAAAACATCAGACGGCACAATAATTCTTGCGGATGAAATCAGTCCCGATACCTGCAGGCTGTGGGATAGTAAAACCGGCGAAAAGCTTGATAAGGACAGATTCAGAAGAGACCTTGGCGGTGTGGAGGACGCATATGCCGAGGTTATGAAAAGAGCTATGGAGCATAAGTAAACGGAGGAATTTATATGTCAAACTGTGCAATTGTAGGTATAAACTGGGGCGATGAAGGCAAGGGCAGGATGGTTGACCTTCTTACAGAAAAATATGATGTTGTAGTCCGCTTTCAGGGCGGCGGCAATGCAGGACACACCGTAATCAATGAATTGGGAAAATTTGCTTTGCATCTGCTTCCCTCAGGCATTTTCAGAAAAGGTGTTGTTAATATCCTCGGCAACGGTGTAGCTCTTGATCCGGAAAATCTTTGGTCAGAGATGCAGGAGGTTGAAAGCAATGGTGTTTCTCTCACTCCTGAGAATTTAAAGATAAGTGACAGAGCTTCGCTTTTGCTTCCATGGCACCGTGACCTTGATGAGCTTGAGGAACTAAGGCTTGCAGACAAAAAATACGGCTCTACCAAGCAAGGCATCGCACCGTTTTACTCTGATAAGTATCAGAAGAAAACAATTCTTGCCGGAGAACTCTTTTATCCCGAAGAATTAAAATCACACCTGTCTGACCTTATGGAGTGGAAAAACCTTACATTAACCAAGGTTTACGGCGCCAAGCCATACACAATGGAAATGCTTGAAAACTGGATTTCGGACTATTGCGAAAAAATCAAGCCCTATATATGTGATACAGGCTCATTTCTGCGCAAGGCTCAGAAGGAGGATAAAAGCATTTTGTTTGAGGCTCAGCTGGGTTCTCTGCGAGACCTGGATTACGGTATTCATCCATATACAACCTCGTCAAACACAACTGCAGCGTATGCTCCAATTGGTTCGGGACTTCCGTCTGCAAGGCTTGACAGTATTGTGGGCGTTGTAAAAGCATATTCTACCTGTGTGGGCGAAGGACCCTTTGTGTGTGAAATGTTTGGCGAAGAAGCCGAAAAGCTCAGAAAGGCAGGCTTTGAATATGGTGCCAAGACCGGCAGACCTCGCAGAGTAGGACCCGTTGACATAGTTGCAACAAGGTACGGAGTTGAGGTTCAGGCAGCAACGGAGATTGCTCTTACAAAGCTTGATGTATTAAGCTATATGGACAAAATCCCCGTATGTACTCACTATACTTTAAACGGAGAGCGGACAGACAGCTTTCCGTTTCCGTCCGCATTGAAAAATGCAGAGCCTGAGATCGAATATTTTGAAGGCTGGAAGTGCGATATTTCCGGTATCCGCAGCTGGGACGACCTCCCCAAGGCGGCAAGGGATTATGTAAGCTATATTGAAAAAGCAGTAGGTTGTCCGATTAAATATATTTCAGTCGGACCGGAAAGAGACAGTATTATAATACGAAAATAAGGAGAATTGAAAAATGAGTAATAAATATGAATCCCCCTTATCATCAAGATATGCATCTCAGTATATGTTGGAGCTGTTTTCAGCTGATACGCGTTATCAGACCTGGCGCAGACTCTGGGTATCTCTCGCAAAGGCAGAAATGACTCTTGGGCTTCCCATTACCCGTGAGCAGCTTGACGAGCTGGAAGCTCATATAGAGGATATTGACTATGCAGTGGTGGAGCAGAGAGAAAAAGAGGTTCGCCATGATGTTATGGCGCATGTATATGCATTCGGAAAGGTGGCACCATTGGCTGCAGGTATCATTCATCTGGGCGCTACAAGCTGTTATGTAACCGATAATGCAGACCTTGTTATTTACCGTGACGGTCTCATGTATCTCAGGGGCGAGCTTTTGAAGGTTATTGCAAATCTTGCTGATTTTGCAGAAAAATACAAGGCACTGCCCACACTGGGCTATACCCATTATCAGCCTGCTCAGCTTGTAACTGTTGGTAAAAGAGCAACTCTCTGGATGCAGGATTTTCTTTCCGACCTTAATGAAATAGATTTTGCAATAGAAAACATCAAATTCTTAGGCTGCCGCGG
Source organism: Clostridia bacterium (assembly GCA_017481205.1). Classification (GTDB taxonomy): domain Bacteria; phylum Bacillota; class Clostridia; order UMGS1810; family UMGS1810; genus RGIG4708. Next base: position 48,678 of record JAFUPN010000018.1, read on the forward strand.
AACTACCGGAACAGAAGCAAGCTTTGTGGATTTGTTTGAAGGAGATGTTTCAAAAATAGATGAAATGAATAGGCAAATCGCTGCAGACTTTGGGTTTGATGAGTGCTTTGATGTATGTGGACAGACCTATCCCAGAAAGGTCGATAGCAGAATTCTGAATGCATTGTCAAGCGTCGCACAGAGCTGTTATCGTATGGCAAATGACATAAGACTGCTTCAGCATGACAGACAGATAGAAGAACCCTTTGAAAAAAATCAGATAGGCTCATCTGCCATGGCATATAAGCGCAACCCCATGAGAAGCGAGCGCATCTGTTCACTTGCACGTTACTTAATAGCAGATGCGCAAAATGCACCTATGACCGCATCAACTCAGTGGCTTGAGCGAACTCTTGACGATTCGGCAAATCGTCGCATATCCATCCCGGAGGGATTTCTCTGTGCTGACAGTATACTTCGTCTGGCTCAGAATGTTACGGACGGACTTCATGTAAACGAAAAAATTGTAGAAAAAGCAGTTAAAGAATATCTGCCCTTTATTGCAACCGAAAATCTGATGATGGAAGCGGTAAAAAAAGGCGGAGACCGTCAGCAGCTTCACGAAATAATCCGTAAATGCTCAATGGAGGCTACCGCAAAAATGAAAAACGGCGAAGAATGTGACTTGCTTTCACGACTGGCTCAGGAAGATGAGTTTGGTTTAAACGAAGATGAAATGAATGAGCTTCTTACTCCGAGTCTTTATATCGGCAGATGTCCCGAGCAGGTTGAAGCTTTTGTCGGCAAAATCAAGCCTTTGATTTCAGATGTTTCCGGAGAAACAGCAGAAATAAATCTATAAGCTGCGGAGGTGAGCATAGTGGAAAAAATACTTGTATTGGATTTCGGCGGTCAATATAATCAGCTGATTGCAAGGAGAGTACGGGAGCATCATGTATATGCAGAAATCAAACCGTATAATAAAATAACCATTGATGAAATAAAAGAAACCGGTTATAAGGGTATAATTTTTACCGGAGGACCGAACAGTGTATATGATGATAAATCGCCCCATTATGATGCAGAAATTTTAAATATAGGCATACCGATTTTGGGGATTTGTTATGGTGCCCAGCTTATGGCTTTTATGGCAGACGGCATGGTTGCAAGTGCCGAGAATAGCAGCGAGTACGGAAAAACCACTGTGAAAGTCGAAGGCAGTTTGTTATTTAAAGGTATACCTGAAGAATCTGTTTGCTGGATGAGTCATACTGATTTTATAAAGATACCTCCAATGGGCTTTAAAATAATAGCAAAAACCTCAAAATGTCCCGTTGCGGCAATGTGCGATGAAACAAGAAATCTGTACGGTGTGCAATTCCATCCCGAAGTTACGCATACCATTTATGGCAAACAAATGCTTTATAACTTCCTCTTTGAAATCTGCAGTTGCCATGGCGATTGGAAGATGGAGAATTTTGTAGAAAACTCCATCGAAAAATACAGAACTGAACTTGCAGGTAAAAAGGTGCTTCTGGCACTGTCGGGCGGTGTGGATTCATCGGTGGCGGCAGTCCTTCTTCATAAAGCAATCGGACAAAATCTCACTTGCGTTTTTGTGGACCACGGACTACTCCGAAAGGATGAGGGAGATTTTGTAGAAAAAACCTTTCGAGAAAAATTCGGAATGAACCTTATAAGAGTAAATGCAGAAGAACGATTTTTAAGAAAACTGTCAAGTATCACAGAACCGGAGCAAAAGCGTAAAATTATCGGTGAGGAATTTATAAGAGTATTTGAGGATGAAGCCAAGAAAATCGGAAAAGTTGATGTTCTTGTTCAGGGAACAATTTATCCCGATGTTATAGAAAGCGGTAAGGGTGATTCTGCCGTGATTAAGAGTCACCACAATGTAGGCGGACTTCCGGATGTTATATCCTTTGACGAAATAGTTGAACCTCTACGGGATTTGTTTAAGGATGAAGTCCGTGAAACCGGAACACGGCTTGGTATTCCCCATGAGCTTGTATGGCGTCAGCCTTTTCCTGGTCCCGGACTTGCGGTTAGAGTAATCGGCGAAATCACAAAGGATAAGCTTGATATTCTCAGAGAGGCAGACGCAATATTCCGTGAGGAGATTGCAAATGCAAAGCTTGAAAAAGAGACCAATCAATATTTTGCACTTCTTACGGATTTAAGAAGTGTCGGTGTTAAGGGAGATGCCAGAACATATGGCTATACTGTGGCTCTCAGGGCGGTTACCACCGATGATTTTATGACAGCAGAATGGACGCGCCTTCCGTATGAAGTCCTGGAAAAAGCATCAAGCAGAATTACAAATGAGGTAAGCGGAATTTCAAGAGTTGTTTATGATATAACAAGTAAGCCTCCTGCAACGGTGGAATGGGAATAAGGTTAAAAGACGAACAATCTGAACAATTTTCTGTCAGCCTTAATATAGAAAGTGAGGAATGATTTGTATGACAAAATATATTTTTGTAACCGGAGGTGTTGTTTCCGGTCTGGGAAAGGGCATTACAGCTGCATCCCTCGGAAGACTGCTTAAAGCTCGCGGACTTAAGGTTGCGGCACAAAAGCTTGATCCGTATATCAATGTTGATCCCGGTACAATGAGTCCGTATCAGCACGGCGAGGTATATGTGACCGAGGACGGAGCCGAAACCGACCTTGACCTCGGACATTACGAAAGATTTATTGACGAAAATCTTAATAAATATTCCAATCTTACAACAGGCAAGGTTTACTGGAATGTGCTCAATAAAGAACGCCGCGGAGAGTACCTCGGCTCAACCGTACAGGTAATTCCTCATATTACAAACGAAATAAAAGAGTTTGTTTACAGCGTAGGCAAAAAAACAGATGCCGATGTGGTTATAACCGAAATCGGCGGCACCATCGGCGATATTGAATCCCAGCCGTTTCTTGAAGCCATAAGACAGATTTCCATAGAAGCCGGCAGGGATAACAGCCTGTTTATTCACGTTACTCTGGTTCCTTTTTTAAGCGGCTCCAATGAGCACAAATCCAAACCGACTCAGCATTCGGTAAAGGAGCTTCAGAGCATGGGAATTAATCCAGATATTGTAGTATTGCGCTGTGATGAGCCTTTGGATGAGGCTATATTCAAAAAAATATCACTGTTCTGCAATGTAAAGCCGGATTGTGTTATAGAAAATATAACCCTGCCTAATCTGTATGAAGCCCCCTTAATGCTTGAAAAATCAGATTTTTCGTCGGTAGTGTGCAGAGAGCTGGGTATAGATGCGCCCGTGCCTGATTTGACAGAATGGACACAGATGGTCAATCGTATTAAAGCAAGAGAGCATAATGTATGCATTGGTCTTGTAGGCAAATATGTGGGACTCCACGATGCGTATTTGTCTGTAGCTGAAGCACTTCGACATGCCGGTTATTTTCATAATGCTTATATTGACATCCGCTGGATTGATTCGGAGGAAATCACGGTAGAAAACTGCCTGGAAAAGCTGGGCGGTCTTGACGGAATTTTAGTTCCCGGCGGATTTGGCAATCGGGGAATTGAGGGCATGATACTTGCCGCAAAATATGCAAGAGAAAATGAAATTCCCTATTTCGGAATTTGCCTCGGTATGCAGATTGCAGTTATTGAGTACGCAAGAAATGTCTGTGGTATAACGGATGCCAACTCAGGAGAATTTGACGAGCAATGCAGGAATAAGGTTATAGATTTTATGCCCGGGCAGAGCGATGATATAGACAAAGGCGGAACCTTAAGGCTCGGAGCATATCCTTGTGAAATCAAAGCCGGCACCACAATGGAACGGTGTTATGACAATAATCTGATATCAGAAAGACACAGACACCGCTATGAATTTAATAATGAATACAGAGATTTGCTTGAAAGCAGGGGACTAACCCTCAGCGGAACCTCTCCCGACGGCAGGTTGGTGGAGACAGTTGAGCTTACAGAGAGACCATTTTATGTAGGAGTCCAGTATCATCCTGAATTTAAGAGCCGTCCCAATAAGGCGCATCCTCTTTTCTGTGGTTTCATCGGAGCTGCGTTAGATGGGAGTGTGAAGTGATGAGTATACATGAAGAATGCGGAGTATTTGGCGTTTTTTCTCCTAATCAAACTGATGTAGCCGAGCTTGTGTATTACGGACTGTATGCTCTGCAGCACAGAGGTCAGGAAGCCTGTGGTATTGTTGTAAATGATGATGGATTATTCTATTCACATAAGGATATAGGACTTGTAGGTGATGTTTTTAAGGGCTCCCGACTCAAACAATTTCCCAAAGGGAATATGGCAGTCGGTCATGTCAGATACGGAACCACCGGAGGATCAGCTAGGTGCAATTGTCAGCCGATTGAGGTAAATCATCAAAAGGGAAAAATGGCTCTGGCTCATAACGGTAATTTATCGAATGCCTATGAACTTAGAAACAAGCTTGAACTTACAGGTGCAATATTTCATACGACAAGCGATACAGAAACAATAGCATACATCATAACAAAAGAAAGGCTCGCAGCTCCATCAATTGAAGAGGCAATAAGCAGAAGCATGGATATTATTGACGGCGCATACTCTCTTGTACTTATGTCGCCTGCAAAGATGATAGCCTGCCGCGATCCTTACGGCTTCAGACCGCTTTGCTATGGAAAAATGAGTGACAACACCTATGTTATAGCATCTGAAAGCTGTGCACTGGCGGCTGTCGGTGCAGAATTTATAAGAGATTTGCTTCCGGGAGAAATTCTTGTTTTTTCAAAAAACGGTATAGAGTCAAGAAAAGAACATTGTAACAAAAAGCCTAAGAAAACCTGCATTTTTGAATATATTTATTTTGCAAGACCGGATTCTAAGATAGATGGCGTATCAGTTCACAAAGCACGAAAAAAATCCGGACATATCTTGGCAGAGTGTCATCCGGTGGATGCGGACGTTGTAATCGGCGTTCCGGATTCGGGACTTGATAGCGCTTTGGGATTTTCTGAAAAGTCAGGAATTCCTTACGGGATAGGTCTTATAAAGAACAAATATATCGGCAGAACTTTCATTTCGCCCGGACAGGCAACGAGAATAGACCAAGTGAAAATAAAACTCAGCGCTGTTGAGGAAACAGTGTCCGGAAAGAGGGTTGTTCTGGTAGATGATTCTATCGTCAGAGGTACCACAAGCGGACGAATTGTAAAGCTTTTGAGAGATGCCGGAGCAAAAGAGATACACATGAGAGTTTCCGCACCACCGTTTCTGCATCCGTGCTATTACGGAACTGACATTGATTCTGAAGAGCATTTAATAGCCTGCAAATATTCTGTAGAAGAAATCACAAAAATGATTGGCGCAGATAGCTTGGGATATTTGCCAAAAGAAAAACTCGGAGAGCTTATTGGAAGTATGGATTATTGCAGTGCATGCTTTGATGGTGAATATCCAACTCAGGTTATGACAAACATACCAAAGAATAAATTTGAACAAAAAATATCAGATGCAAAGTGAAAGCGAGGCTTTTATATGGCAGAACAATATAACAGAAAAATAATTTTAGAGGATGGGAGCGAATATAAGGGATTTGCTTTCGGTGATACATCAGATAAGGTATGTGAAATTGTTTTTAATACCTCAATGGTAGGTTATCAGGAAATTGTATCAGACCCGTCATACACCTGTCAGGCTGTTGTTATGACTTATCCTTTGATTGGAAATTACGGAATCTGTGAAGATGATTTTGAAACGAAAACACCAACAATAGGAGCACTCATTGTTCGTGAATACAACGATGAGCCTTCAAATTTTCGCAGTATTGAAACGCTGTCGGAATTGATGAAAAGATACAGTATTCCCGGAATATACGGAGTTGATACGAGGCAGCTTACACGCTCTATTCGTGATTTGGGCAGCCGTAAGGTATTGATTACCGGGATTGAAACAAGCATTGACCAAGGACTTGAAATTCTGAAAACAGTTGAAATACCTAAAAATACAGTTTCAAAGGTTAGCAGACAAAAGGCAGAATATTATCCCACTGAAAACAAAAAGTATCATGTTGTGGCAATAGACTGCGGTATGAAGCAGAATATACTACGTTCTCTGCAAAATAGAGAATGTTCCGTCACGGTTGTACCATGGAATACAACAGCTGAAGAGATTGAAAGCATAAATCCTGACGGCGTGTTTATTTCAAACGGTCCCGGTGATCCAACTGATGTGCCCGAAACCATTAATACAATTAAACAATTAAGAGGTAAATATCCCATATTCGGTATTTGCCTCGGTCATCAGATTATAGCTCTTTCCTATGGAGCAAAAACATATAAATTAAAGTTCGGACACCGTGGCGGCAATCACCCGGTACGAAATATTAAAACAAATAAGATTGAAATTACTTCTCAAAATCATTCCTATGCTGTAAAAACAGACAGTATTAAGGATACAGGGCTTGAGATTACACACATAAATTTGCTTGATAATACGGTTGAGGGTGTTGAATGTGAAAAGGACAAGGTGTTTTCCGTACAATATCATCCGGAGAGCTCTCCGGGACCTCAGGATTCAACTTATCTGTTCGACAGGTTTATAGAAATGATGGGAGGTAAGGAAAATGCCTAAAAGAAAGGATATAAAAAAGGTTCTCGTTATCGGCTCCGGTCCCATTGTCATTGGGCAGGCGGCAGAATTTGACTATGCGGGTACACAGGCATGTCTTGCACTCCGTGAAGAAGGCTACGAGGTTATACTCTGTAATTCAAATCCTGCAACAATAATGACTGATACCACCGTTGCCGATAAGGTTTATATGGAGCCTCTTAATCTTGAATACATTGCCAAAATTATCAGGCGCGAAAGACCTGACGCAATATTGCCGGGTATAGGCGGTCAGACAGGTCTTAACCTTGCAATGCAGCTGGAAAAGAAGGGTATTTTAAAAGAATGCCGTACAGAGCTTCTTGGTACAAAGAGCGAAAGCATAGAGAGAGCAGAGGACAGAGAACTGTTCAAGGAGCTTTGCGAAAGCCTCGGCGAGCCGGTGCTTCCGTCAGATATTGCAAATTCTGTGGAAGATGGATTAAATGTTGCTAAAAAAATCGGTTATCCTGTTGTGCTTCGTCCTGCATTTACTCTTGGCGGAACAGGCGGCGGCTTTGCAGACAATGAGGATGAGTTTTTGCAGATAATGAAAAATGCGCTCAGTCTCTCGCCGGTTCACCAGGTTTTGATAGAAAAAAGCATTAAAGGCTACAAGGAAATAGAATACGAGGTAATACGTGATTCAAATGACACGGCTATTACTATCTGTAATATGGAAAACTTAGACCCTGTGGGTATTCATACCGGCGATTCCATTGTTGTGTGTCCTTCGCAGACTCTTACCAACAGGGAATATCATATGCTTCGTGACAGCGCATTGAAAATCATCCGCGCTCTCAGGATTGAAGGCGGCTGCAATGTTCAGTTTGCCCTTGACCCAAAATCTTTTCAGTATTATCTGATAGAGGTTAATCCCAGAGTATCCCGCTCATCGGCACTGGCGTCAAAGGCAAGCGGATATCCCATTGCCAGAGTATCGGCAAAAATCGGTATTGGCATGACCCTTGACGAAATACAGATAGCAAATACCCCGGCATCCTTTGAACCCGCACTTGACTATGTTGTGACAAAAATGCCGAGATTTCCCTTTGATAAATTCACTGATGCCAATAATCGGCTAGGAACTCAGATGAAAGCAACGGGAGAGGTTATGAGTATAGGCAGAAGCTTTGAGGAAAGCCTGCTTAAGGCAATTCGCTCTCTGGAAATCGGCGTATGGCATCTGTACCACAAAAAATTTGATGAAACATCTGTTGCAGACCTGCTTGATTATATCAAAGACGGTTGCGATGACAGGATTTATGCAATAGCAGAATTACTCCGCCGTGGTACGGACATTGAGGCAATTTGCAAAAATACACAAATTGACAGGTTCTTTATCCGCAAGCTCAAAAATATAATTGATGAAGAAGCAGCATTGAAAAAATATGTTAAGGATACCTGCGAGCTTAAAAAAGCAAAGAGAATGGGATTTTCAGACAAGGAAATTGCAAGACAGTGGAATTTGTCCGAGCAGGATGTATTTGAAATGAGAAAAAACGCAGGTGTTATGCCTGTTTATAAAATGATTGACACCTGTGCATCAGAGTTTGACAGCTATATTCCATATTTCTATTCAACCTATGAGGGAGAAAATGAATCAAAAGTATCGGACGAGAAAAAGGTCATTGTACTCGGTTCGGGACCTATCAGAATAGGTCAGGGCGTTGAATTTGACTATTCTACGGTTCATGCGGTAAAGACAATCAAAGCTGCCGGATATGAGGCGATTATCATAAATAACAATCCCGAAACTGTTTCAACAGATTATACAACCAGTGATAAGCTCTACTTTGAACCGCTTACTCCCGAAGATGTAATGAATATTATTACATTAGAAAATGCCGAAGGTGTTGTTGTGACACTTGGTGGTCAGACTGCAGTAAATCTTGCTCAGCCCTTGTATGACAGAGGGGTAAAAATCATCGGTACAGACTGTGAGGCCATAGATAAGGCTGAAAACAGAGATTCTTTTGAAAAGCTGTTAAAAGACCTTGGCATTCCTCAGCCTCCCGGAAGGGCTGTTACAAATATTGAAGACGGTATTAAGGCCGCAGATGAAATCGGCTATCCGGTTTTGGTTCGTCCGAGCTTTGTGCTTGGCGGCAGGGCAATGCAGATTGTTGCCAAAGAAGAAGCTCTTCGTCACTATCTCAGAACTGCCGTGGAAATTGACGAGGATAAGCCTGTGCTGGTGGATAAATATATCCGGGGCAAGGAGCTTGAGGTTGACGCAATATGTGACGGAAAATCCGTGTTTGTCCCCGGTATTATGGAGCTTGTTGAGAGAACCGGTGTTCACAGCGGTGATTCAATAAGTGTTTATCCCACATACAGCGTATCCGAAAGGGTCAGGGAGACCATACTGAATTATACCGAAAAATTAGGACTCGGCATAGGCATTATAGGTCTGTACAACATTCAGTTTATTGTAGATGAAAATGACAATGTTTATATCATCGAAGTAAATCCGCGTTCTTCAAGAACAGTGCCGTTTTTGTCTAAAGCAACCGGATACAGCCTGGCAGATATTGCAACCCTGGTTATTCTCGGCAAGAGCCTGGAAGAACAGGGTATAACGGAGATTTATCCCAAAGAAAAAAAACGTCGTTATGTAAAAGCACCTGCATTTTCATTCTCCAAGCTCAGCGGCATGGATTCATATCTTTCACCGGAAATGAAATCAACAGGCGAGGCTATAGGATATGATGACAAATTCCCCAGAGCTATGTACAAGGCTTTAACCGCCTCGGGCATGAAGCTTCAGAATTACGGAACTGTTGTTGTAACTCTTGCGGATGAGGACAAGGAAGAGGCACTTCCGCTGGTAAAGCGCTTTTATGACATGGGATTTAATATCGAGGCAACAATCGGAACTGCAGAATTTCTTAAGGAGCACGGAATAAAAACAAGAATACTCCGCAAGCTCTCTGAGGGCAGCACAGAAATACTTGAAGCAATCCGTGCCGGATATGTAAGCTATGTTATATGTACCCGTGCAATACTTTCGGGAGTTCATTATGAAGACGGTGCGGCAATCAGACGGACTGCTACAGAGAATAATATTACAATGTTTACCTCACTGGACACTGTAAAGGTTTTGCTGGATGTTCTTGAGGAAATGACAATAGGTATATCCACAATAGATGCTTAAAGGAGAAGAAAATTATGCACTTTACAAAAATGCACGGATTGGGAAATGATTATTTGTATGTTTACGGAGAAGTGCCGGAAGATATTGCAGAGCTATCTGTTAAGCTGTCAGAAAGGCACTTCGGTGCCGGCTCAGACGGTTTGATTTATATTTCGCCGTCAGAAATAGCGGATTTCAAAATGAGGATTTTCAATGCTGACGGAAGTGAAGCAAAAATGTGCGGCAACGGTATACGTTGTGTGGGAAAGTATGTGTATGACAAAGGCTATACAGACAAAAAGCATCTTAAAATAGAAACCCTTTCAGGCATTAAAACTCTTGATTTGAATGTATCAAAGGGCAAAGTAAAAACGGTATCTGTAGGAATGGGAAAAGCAGAAGTATCTGAAAATTTGCAGCTTGATATACACGGTGAGAGCATTATTTGCACTCCTGTTTCAGTAGGCAATCCTCATGTGGTAAATTTTGTTGAGAATATAGAAAGAACCCCTCTCATGACTTTGGGACCGAAACTGGAGCATCACAGTGCTTTCCCGGATGGAGTAAATGTTGAGTTTGTCGGGGTTGTTGACGAAAAAACTCTGCGTATGCGTGTATGGGAGCGCGGCAGTGGTGTGACAATGGCATGTGGCACAGGCGCGTGTGCAGCGACAGCTGCGGCAATAAAGCATGGGTATTGCTCCTTTGATGAGGAAATATCAGTTGTGCTTGACGGCGGAACACTTAAGATAAGAATAGCGCCTGATTATGCAGTTACCATGACAGGACCCGCAGAAATGATATATGAAGGAGAGACGGTACTATGATTACACCGAATACAAATTATGCAAATCTGAAGGATTCATATCTTTTTTACAATATCGCCCAAAAAATCAAGGCATATTCAGAGTCAAATCCGGACAAATATCTGTACAGAATGGGTATAGGCGATGTTTCGCTCCCTCTTTGCGATGCTGTAATCAAAGCTTTGCACGAAGCAGTTGATGACCAGGCGGTTAAAGACAGATTTCACGGCTATATGCCGGAATGTGGAGCTCCGTTTCTGCGTGAAGCTATCGCAAACCACTATGCCGGCAGAGGCGTAGCATTATCACCCGATGAGGTGTTTGTATCAAGCGGTGCCAGCGATGAGCTTGGCGATATTCTTGACCTTTTTGACCGCAGCAGTACGGCACTTGTAATAGAGCCGGCATATCCTGCCTATGTTGATGCAAATGTCATGGCAGGCAGAAAGATAGTGCATCTTGCCTCCGGCGAAGAAAACGGCTTTTTGCCACTGCCCGATGAAAATACAAAAGCGGATATTATATATATCTGCTCGCCCAACAATCCCACCGGCGCAGTATTCAGCCGCAGCGAGCTTCAGACCTGGGTGGATTTTGCCAATGAAAACGGCTCTGTTATCCTCTTTGATGCGGCATATGAGGCATTTATAGAGGACGAGGCTCTGCCTCACAGCATTTTTGAATTGGACGGAGCACAGACCTGTGCTGTTGAGATATGCTCTCTCTCAAAAACAGCAGGCTTTACGGGAACAAGACTCGGATATACTGTCATTCCGAAAAAGCTTGCAAGACATGGTATGAATTTTAATGAAATGTGGGTGAGAAACCGCACCACCAAGACCAACGGTGTTTCTTACATTATTCAAAAGGGCGGTGCAGCTGTGTTTACTCCCGAAGGTCAAAAGCAGATTCATGAGAATATCAGGATTTACAAAAACAATGCAAGAGTGCTTACAGAAGCACTCGATAAGCTGGGTATATGGTACTGCGGCGGCAAAAATGCTCCTTATATCTGGCTGAAATGCCCCAAGGGTATGGGTAGCTGGGATTTTTTTGATTATCTCTTAAATGAAATCCAGGTTGTCGGAACTCCGGGGGAGGGCTTCGGTGCCTGCGGCGAAGGATATTTTAGATTTTCAACCTTCGGTAGCCCCGAGGATACCACCGAAGCTGCAAGACGCTTAATTAAACTGAATGCCTTGCAGACTGAATTTTAACCCGGGTATCATAACACATTCCGGCTGTACTTGGTTGATTTTAATTGTGTAAATATAAATTCTATTAAAAATTAAACACTTGATATCCTTCGGCTTTTCTCAGTCTGAGCAAGGCTGAATGATGTCAAGTGTTTATTTGTATAATTAATTATGATTAATTTGAAAAAAACTTTTCCGGGTTTATTAATTTATAATATATCAACCCATTCAAAAGGCTTTTCAAGTGCGCTCCTTGCAGCTTCGATAATTGCGATAACCTTAATGGTGTTTTCGTGGGGAACAGGTATTTCACCTGTTTCAAAGAATCTGACCATGGATTTTATGCAGTTGCCGAAAAAGTCTGATGCTACGGTAATATGAGTTGTTTCCGGCTTGTGCCCGTATCCGATACCCATGCCGAATGAGCTTGAGCCGAAATGTGAGAAGCGAGCCTGTCTGCCGTCCCTGTATTCAATTACAAAGCCTGGGTGAGCCGTACCCACACACATAACTCTTGACGCATCTGTACCCATGAGCTTTACTATGGGTTCAACCTGATGTATGGCATAGTTTGAAAAAAGCCCGGGTCCCATAGATTGTATTGTGCAGATACCTGAGGTTTCGGCATTGCAGTATTCGTCGGCAAAAAACAGTGCCGATGAGGAATAGCATTTTGTGCCGTGCTTGTCTGCATTTTCAAATATTCTTTCGGCTTCTGCCTTTGTTGTGGCAAAGGTCTTGTCCACATAGGTCAGCTTTCCTGAGCTAAGAGGCAGCTTGCACAGCTCTTCATGCATTTCCGGGTTGTCTGGAGAGAGCACCACCAGACAGTCGGATTTTTCTATAACCTCCTCAATAGAGCCTGCTAAGGGAATATTTTTCTTTGCAGACCATTCTTCGTTGGATATTCTTCCTGCTATCGGCGGCTGTATGTGCCCGTATGCGCAGATTACCTCCACATTGTCGCTCTGTTTTTTTAAAAATCCGGGATATTCGTTTGCGTGCCATTCGTCAAGATAATAATCAATAAATCCTACTTTAATCATATCGGTCTCCCCTTAAAGAATAATTTCCTTGTGTTCCTCTGCCGATCTGTATATAGCATCCATCATTTTGCTTGTCAATATATTTATATCAATATTTGAGGGTAGCTTTTCTCTTGTTTTAACACATTTTACAAAAGCGTCTATCTCGTTCTGGAACATCTTTGTGTTGGGGAAACTGTAGGTTGTTTTGGTAAGCATACCGTTTTCTGTTCCGTATTTTGTAAAATCAGCTCCGTATATAAGACGTACTCCGCCTTTTGTGCCCATAAAGTCTATAAACATTTCGTTTTCACCGATATTCTGAGCCCATGCACCGTTGAAGCTGATAACGGGACCGTCTGTGCGGATTATGCCTGTAATGGATTCTTCAACATCGTTTATGCCGTCCATTTTTGGAGGACCGGCCCACATATTTACATATGTATATTCATTTATATCCTTGCCAAGATATGCAAACTTCTCTGCCGAAACACTCTTTGGCTCAGGGTCACTCAGGCAGTACATAACAATGTCGAGGAAATGTACACCCCAGTCAATAAGTACACCACCGCCGGCTACGGCACTGTTTGTAAAATCACCGCCCAGTCCGGGGATGCTTCTGTGACTGCGGAAGCTTACATATACATGATACACATCGCCCAGAGCTCCGCTGTCTACAAGCTCTTTAATTTTGTTTACACCGTCATTAAATCGGTTAACAACACCGATATTAAGTATTTTTCCTGTTTCGGCCTGTGCCTTGCGCATTTCCTCTGCCTCTGCATAGGTGCGTGCAGCCGGTTTTTCGCACAGCACATCCTTGCCTGCTTTAAGTGCGGCAATACTGATAATGCTGTGGTTGTTGTTGTGAGCGCATACAGATACAGCGTCAATGGTTTCATCTGCCAGAACCTCGTTGTAATCTGTCACAGCCTTGCCGACCCCATATTGCTCAACAGCCTTTTCGGCTCTTTCTTTTATAACATCACAAAAATAAACTATCTCGACATCGGGATTTGCCATATATGACGGAATGTGTGCAGAATTGGCAATTGTACCGCAGCCGATAACTCCTACTCTGATTTTGCTCATTTAATTTCAATCCTTTCTTAATAATTATATGTAGCCGAAAGAGTATAATCCGAACCCGCGTATTTTAACGCGGTGAAAGCGAAAATCCACCTTTGAAAATCGTGGTTCGGATTATTCTCTTTCGGTTATGTTGATTTCAGTATAATGTATTTTGATTCATTTGACAATAAATTTTTTTTACTATGTGTATGTCAAAATTTTACCTATACATGTCAAATTTCACTTGACAATCTGGAGCCGGAATAATACAATAGCTTATAGAGGTGGTCGCCATGAATAACGGAGTTTTATTTACTATAAATAAGGAAATGTTTCAGCTGCCCTTTGAGAGCGGATGTATACGTATATATCAGGTGGGGGAGAATATTATGGAGCGCGGCAGTGAGATTTACCCCCACATACAGCGCTGCTGTGAGATAAGCTATGTTGCCTCCGGGGAGGCGGATTTTTATGCGGACGGCAGATGTACAAAATTGTCTAAGGGTGATATCCAGATTATATCCGGAGGCTGTGAGCACAGGATTGCTGTAGGTAACTCCTCAAGGCTTAGATATCTGTTTCTCGGTTTTGATATTGTTCCCTTTGACGGAACGGGAGCAGAGCTGAAGGATTTTTTTGACAGTGCAAAAGGGGTAGTCATAAAGGACAGCGGCGCGGTTTCTTCTATATTTAATTCCTTTGTAAATGAGCTGTGCTATGACAGCGAATATAGCCGTGAGCTCTATGGGGATTATGCCAAAATCCTGCTTGTAAATATCTTCAGATGCTGCAGGAATATAAACAAAAAATCCTTTGAGGCAGACAGACAGCTCCTGGGCGGCACAGTATTTGCCGTAATGAAATATATAGACGCAAATATAATGACTGTTACCCGTGTTTCCGATATCGCAGAAAATCTCAATTACTCCGCAGCTTATATTTCAAGAGTTTTTAAACAAAAAATGGGTATCAATATCAAGGAATACCTTGATGAATGTAAGATAGAAAAGGCAAAACAGCTCCTTGCGGAAAAAACATACAAAATCAATGAAATTTCCTCCGTGCTTGGCTTTGAGGACTATTCCGGCTTCTGCAAAAAATTCAGAAAACTTGTAGGCTGCAGTCCTACGGATTTTTTGAGGAAACTTGATAAAAATTTTTGAATAAACTTTTGATATCAAGGTAACAAATGTTTTACAAAACTATTGACAAAGACTCAAAAATATGTTAATGTAGTTATGCAAGTTTTTTTAAAAAAATCCCACGAAAGGGCTTGACAAGCTATGATGGCATGGTGTAAACTCATAC
>JAFUPN010000019.1 GCA_017481205.1 Clostridia bacterium
CCTCTGCTGACTTCTCATAGTTCGTTGTTACTACAGTTTTCTCTGTCTACGAGACCTCACGGGATAAACCAATACTCTTTCCTCGTCTACCCTCTTAATCTACGCATTTGGGTTACGGTTACCTTTAGGACTTCGTTGCTTCGCGTCAACTTATCCGCCAAATACGCCTTAGTATTAAGTTTCTGTTCGTAGGGCTACGATTTCGCTATTGCTTCTTCTCTCCCACACCTCACGATGTGAAACTTGCAAGTCGCTTTTGAGTTCGTCGGTAACTACGCCTCGGTGGACTTTCACCACAGAGCATTGATATGCCCGTCATACCGAAGAAAAAGCCCAGAAAAATCTGGACTTTTTCGACAGTCTGACACTCTGAGCAATGATTCAGAGTGTGTTTTTCTGTTCAATTTTATTCAACTGTTATTTCAATAATAACCTTCACTTATTATTCATATGAGTCCCCTTATACAGATTGCGAAAGCCTGTAGGGCTGATTTCCTCATGATATTTAAAAAATTTGACAAACAGGTTTTCGTCCCCGTATCCAAGAGCGGCGGAAATCTGCTTTACAGACATATCTGTAGACACCAGAAGGCTCTTTGCCTTATTTATCTTCTGAGCAGATATATATTCCTTTATACCAAGCTTAAAGCTTTTTTTAAAAATCTTGCCAAGATAATCGGCATGATAGCCGAAATGCTCCGCCACTCTTGACACGGTCACACCGTCGTCAATATTTATGCGGATATACTCTGCTATGCGGCAGGCAAGAGCAGTTACAGGCTCCGATGTACCGCCGCAGACACACAGCTCCTGAAAAATCATAAGCGCCGCAGCATCTGCCGAGCCGGAAGGATAGGCAGGAGTATTGGCAACATGCAGAAGCTTTTTCAGCAGCATTTTTACGTCATAGACATCATTACCGCTGTAGGTTTTAAAGGGCATTGTAATATCCGTGCGGAAATGAAACCAGTAAAATGCCGTGGGAGGCTCACTGAGCTTAACACCGCGGTGAACCCTGCCGGGCTCTAGAATTATCATCTCATCGGAAGAGAGGCAATATTGATTTCCGTCCTCCTCAAGCTCCACCGTTCCCTCCAGCACCAGTATAAGCTCATAGCTGTCAATACTTCTTTCTGGATGAATCCACTCACGGTCTGTTCGGAACTCTCCTATGGTTACATATTCAAAAAAATTATTATCCAGGTATATCATATCGGATTTTCTCACCTTAATACAGAATTTTGCATTGAAAGCTTTATCTGATTTTATTATAATTAGATTAATTCAATATGTCAAGAAAGGACGGATTAATTATGAAAAAAATCGGTTTTGAACACATCAATATAACAGACGGCTTTTGGAAAATCAAACAGGACATGGTAAAAAACATCACCACAGAGTCCGTATACAACCGCTTTGCCGAGACACACAGATTCTCTGCCCTCAAATGCACCTGGAAAGAGGGAGAGCCTGATATGCCCCATATCTTCTGGGACTCCGACGTAGCAAAATGGATTGAGGGCGTAGCATATATCCTTATTAAGGACAAGGATTTCCCCCTTAAGTCAAAGGCAGAAGAGGCTATAGCCGACATAATATCCAATGCAGATGAGCACGGCTACTTCAACAGCCATTTCCTCGTGACAGACAAGGACAAGCGCTGGCAGTGGCGCTCTCACCACGAGCTGTACTGCCTTGGACACCTCATTGAAGCGGCTGTGGCATGGAAAGATGCAACCGGTGAGGACGAATTTCTCCGGGCCATGTGCAGATTTACCGACTATGTGTATCATATATTTGTTGAAGAGGACAGTGCGGCTTTTGTCACTCCCGGTCACCCGGAGTTAGAGCTGGCTCTTGTCAAGCTGTACAATGCCACAGGTAACAGAAAATACTTTGATTTGGCAGAGTTTTTTATAGACAAGCACGGCAACAACGATAAAGACTGCGATACCAACAACGACTTCCGCAATGATTATTACAACCAGGATGAAATGCCCCTCAAGAACAGAACCACCGCCGAAGGCCACAGTGTAAGAGCAATGTATCTTATGAGTGCCGCTGCAGATGTGGCTGAGCTGCGTGACGACGAGGCTCTGCTTGATGCCTGCAAAAGAGTATTTGACAATGTGACAGAAAAAAGAATGTACATAACCGGCGGAATAGGCTCAACCCACCGTGGCGAGGCATTCACCGTGGACTACGACCTGCCAAACCGCACAGCCTATGCCGAGACCTGTGCAGCAATATCCCTTGCCATGTTTGCTTCAAGAATGCAGGCAATTGAACCGGACTCCAAGTATGCCGATGTGGTGGAGAAGGTTATATACAACGGATTCTTATCCGGAGTATCCATGGACGGAAAATCCTTTTTCTATGAAAATCCTCTTGAGATAGACCCGGATTTCAACAATGTTGATACCTCTGTCAGAGAAAAACGCCGTATGCCCATAACTCAGAGAGTAGAAGTGTTTGAATGCTCCTGCTGTCCTCCCAATGTAGTGCGTTTTATTCCCTCAATTGCAGGAATGATGTATACCTATTCAGATGACACGCTGTATGTACATCAGTATATGAATTCCGAGGCAGAATGTGATGGTGTTTCCATTACCCAGACCACAGCCTATCCTGCTGACGGCAAGGTGAAAATATCAGCAAGCGGAACAAAGTATATTGCACTTCGTATTCCCAGCTGGTGCGAAGACTTCAGCATAAACAAGACATATACCGTGAAAAACGGCTATGCCATAATAGAAGCCGAAGGCAACGACATAGAAATAGACTTTGCAATGCCGGTAGAAACCCTTCGTGCCAACAGAAGAGTACATGGCTGCGCAGGACGTGTAGCGGTTATGAGAGGTCCTGTTGTATACTGCGCCGAGGGAGTGGACAACTGCGCCGATATTGCAAATGTATACATAGACACAAAGGGCAGCTTTGAGCTTTCCAGAGCCAAATTCTTGCTTCCAAACATACAAACCACAGGCTATATCAAGCCCGAGACCAAAAAGCTCTATGCAAAAGCAGATGCAGAATACAAGGAAATTCCCCTTACACTGGTACCGTACTACGCTTTTGCAAACAGAGGCACAAGCGAAATGTATGTGTGGCTGCTGCAAAAATAACATTCTGTAAAAAATATGTTGATTTTCCCCGAATTTTATGCTAATATTAAGCCAATAAAAGGGGGAATTTAAAATGAATGACAGTGTAATGAATTTTTTGGTGCCTGTTGTGGGATTTCTCTTGGCGTTTCTTGTGGCATTTGCTATAGTAACCCATATTCAGCTTGAATTGCTGAGACGTAAAACTGAAAAAAATCCCACCGAGGAAAATGCACGCAGAATGTACCGCATACTCTGCCGTCCCGGAGTGAGCATAAAGAATCACCCCAAAGACTGGGCAAAGTATAAAAACATGTTTTACAGAGTCAACGGCTCCAATCAGGTACCCACACCTCTCAAAGAGCTTATCAAAAAACGCCTGGTACGCAAGGGACTCTTTATCGACAACATGAGAATTATCGACAACTACGGAAAATCACCGAGACAATAGCTTGATAATCCACTTTTTTCGGCTAAACGTCGTCTTCACTATTGATTGCTTCAGCTAATTACAACGTAAAAAATCCTCTCAAGGCTTTTGGCTTTGAGAGGATTTTTTGAATTAGTATTAATCTGACATTATGCCTTACTTGTTGTTTTTTTAATAACAAACAGTATAGCTACAGTAAGAACTGTGCCGACTACAAGAGAAATAACCGCATTCTGTACAAAGCCTGCAAAGAGGTACATAACAAATGATATTGCCGCAACGGTCATTGCGTAGGGCAGCTGAGTGGAAACATGGTTGATGTGGTTGCACTGAGCGCCTGCAGAGGACATGATGGTAGTATCCGAGATAGGTGAGCAGTGGTCACCGCATACAGAGCCTGCCAGACAAGCAGACATACCGATGATGAGCAGCTCGTTGCCCTCGGGGAATATACCTGTAACAATAGGAATAAGAATACCGAAGGTACCCCAAGATGTACCTGTTGCAAAAGAAATGACAACAGCCACGACAAATATAATAGCAGGCAGGAAGTTGTGCAGAGCGCCTGCATCTGCCATAAGATTTTCAACAAAAACATCTGAACCGAGAAGTCCTGTCATATTCTTAAGAGAGGTTGCAAGGGTAAGAATAAGGATTGCCGGTACCATTGCATTAAATCCCTTGGGGATACATTCCATAGCTTCCTTAAGGGTAACTGTTTTTCTGCAAAGCATATATATAACAGTGAGTATCAGAACAACAATGCCGCCCCAGGGGAGACCTACAGTTGCATCTGTATTTGCAAATGCGTCAACAAAGCTTTCACCGCTGAAAAATCCGCCCACATAGATAAGAGCAAGAACACTTACAATAATGAGAACAACAACAGGGAGAACCAGATCGATAACCTTGCCCCTTGAAGAAACCTGCTCCTCAGCTTCTTCATCAACTCTGCCGCTTGTAAAGAGATCGCCCTTCAAGGCATTAAGCTCGTGGAGCCTCATGGGACCGTAGTCAAACTTCATGAGTGTTATGGCTATTATAAACACAAATGTAAGCAGTGAGTAGAAGTTATAGGGAATAGCCTTGATAAACAGTGAGAGACCCTGACCATCGGGAGCATAGGAGGATACCGCTGCAGCCCATGAGGATATAGGTGCAATCATACATACAGGAGCCGCTGTTGCGTCAATAAGATATGACAGCTTGGCTCTTGAGATGTTGTGTCTATCTGTAACAGGCTTCATAACCGTGCCCACTGTAAGGCAGTTGAAGTAATCGTCAATAAAGATAAGCACACCCAGTACAAAGGTAGCCAGAGTCGCACCGACTCTTGTCTTTATGTTCTTTTCAGCCCATGCACCGAAGGCTGCGCTGCCGCCCGCCTTGTTTACAAGAGCAACAAGGATACCAAGCACTACCAGGAATATAAAGATACCTGCAGTACCCGATACCGCACCTATAAGACCTTCGTTAAGAAGATTATCCATTGCCGCAACAGGCTTGAAGTCTGCTGACAGGAGCGCACCGGCAACAATACCGATAAACAGTGAGCTGTATGCTTCCTTGGTAATAAGGGCAAGCACAATGGCAATAATGGGGCCGAGAAGCGACCATGGGGTTCCGAAAAGCTTTGGAGCTTCTTCGGCAGCTGCAGTATCCGCCATTACGCACATGGGTATTGCAAACATAGCTGCAACAAGCACTAGTGAAACAATCATGGCAATACTGCGTCTCTTACTTGTTTTCATAATTTTTCCTCCTTAGCCGAAAGAGAATAATCCGAACTTCGATTTTCAAGGTAGATTTTCGCTTTCAACCTGTTAAAATACTCGGTAATCCTCTAAGGATTACCTGTGTTTTTACCTTCGCAGCCAAAAATCCTCTCTTTGAAAATTCTAAGACCTTAAACAGATGAAATCACGAGCAGATTTTGGTGCGAAAGATTAAGCAAGGCTGACGCCTTGCGAAGATGACAAACCGAAAGATGCCGGGATTACGCTGTTTAAGGCGGGTTCGGGCTATACTCTTTCGGCTGGCATTATGCCGAGTGTTCTGAAAACACCGGGCAACATGTCACCATAGGATATTCAGAAACCTCTTGAAAATTATATTATCACGAATAAGGCATTTTGTCAATATTTACAAAAATTTTATCAGACAAATCTGTTATTAGTGCAAAAATGTTTGTTTTATGAAACAATTAGTTCTTTTTTATAATTTACAGAAGCAATTTACTGTTGTAAAATTATCACTGACAATATTAATATTTTGAAAGGACTGAGCCCTTATGAAAGCATTAACCCTGGACGGAAATATCCTTGATATCAAACCCTCTGTTCAACAAGAAAATGACAGTATAACTGTCACAATCAGCAGAGAGCTTGATTTTTCAAACATAAAAACGATTGATTTTGAATATTTTGATTATGCAGCAAAAGCCGGAGACAGCGGATACATGGTTCTGCCCCGCTCCGAAACAAACTTTGACTATTGCCTCAGCCGTTTTGACCGGCGAAGCAAGGATTTTGAAAAGACATTACAGTACTGCAATATGCCGGTTTTCGGTGTAAAAAGCGATGAGCACTGCTACCTTGCCTATGTAAGCGGTATGTCCTATGACTATGAGCTGCATATATCACTTAAAGACGGTGTTTTCAGAATATATCCTGTTTTCATCATAGACGGAGAGCAGCCCTATGAGGACATAAGGGTTGAGTATTTTATGCTTGGGGGCACAGATGCCGACTACTCCGGCATGGCACGCAGATACCGCCGCTGCAGGCTGGAGAGAGGTCATGTGCGCCCTCTTAAGGACAGGATTGCCGAAAATCCGCTGCTGGCGTATACTGCCGATTCTCCGGTTATACGGGTGCGCTGCGGCTGGAAACCCGCTCCGGCAAAAATACTTCATCAGACGGTAGAAAACGAGCCTCCTATGCGAATTGCCTGCGATTTTGACAGAGTGGGCGATATACTTGATGAGCTTAAGGCTCAGGGAGTTGACAAGGCGGAGATATGCCTTGTGGGTTGGAACATAAAGGGTCACGACGGCAGATGGCCCCAGGCATTCCCTGTATGTGAGGAGCTGGGCGGAGAAAAGAAACTGCGCGCCCTTATCACCAAAGCAAAAGAAATGGGGTTCCGCATAACCTGTCACACAAATGCCACCGACCAATATGAAATTGCCGATTGCTTCGATATAAACAACTCCTGCCACACAAAGGATGGCAAGCCTATGACAAATCCCGAGCCCTGGAGCGGCGGAGAAATGTATTGCCTCTGCCCCGCAATAGGCGCAAAACAGCACGGAGAGCTTATGCCAAAGGTGGCAGAACTGGGATTTGAAGGAGGACATTATGTGGATGTGCTGGGGGTAGTCTATCCTAGACGCTGCTATCACAAGGACCACTATGTAAATTACGGGCAGTTTGTTGAATACGCAAAGAATATATGTGGCACCATACGGGAGCATTTCGGCACGGTATCCTCCGAAGGCGCATATGACTTTGTCACACCCTATCTTGACTATGGCCTGTATATAAGCTTCCAGGCAGACAAAAGCTCCCTTGACGAAATAGTTGACGAGCAAATCCCATTCTGGCAGCTGGTGTATCACGGTATCGTAATGTCAAATCCCTATACCACCACCATGAACTGCACCTTTAAGGAAAAAGAAAACCTCTTAAAGCTCATTGAATACGGCGGACGTCCCAGCTACTATTTCTACTCAGCATTTATGGACAACGGCAACAACTGGATGGGAGCTACTGATGCCCTGTGTGACACCGACGAACAGCTTAAGGAGTCCGTTGCAAAAATAAAATACGGTCTCGACACCTGCCGCAGCATAGGAGTGGAAACCGAATTTATGGAAAACCACCGCAAGGTGGCTGATAATGTGTACGAAACAACCTATTCCGACGGAACTGTTGTAACTGTTGATTATAATGAAAAAACATATAAGATTATAAAAAAATAAATATTCAAAAATACTCATACCGATAGCCGAAAGATACCGGATTTGCGCTATTTAAAGCGGATTCGGATTATTTTCTTTCGGCTATATTAAAACATTAAAACTTTAGATTTTTTTGTTGACAAATACGAGGATTGGATATATAACGATTATAAAAAAGGCAAGACCTCAAACGGTTATGCCAAAGTGGTTAATTTATGAAAAATAACACGGCTTTGACGGGGCGTGTTATTTTTTATGGAATTTACTGAAAGTAACAGAATAATCATAAAACAAATTATGTATTCATTATCCATAGCTATCACCTCCTTTTCAAAGAGATGATGGCATAACCGCCCAGCTTTTACACTGTTTTCAGTCTTACCTTTTTGTCAGATTTCTCCGACATTGGAAATTATGCGCTATAATCCGACTTTTATCAAGCGAATTTACAAATCTTTTCGTAATACTCTCTTATATTTTCAAAAATATAATCCGGCTTTGTCTCGCTTTTTTTCACATCCTCCATGGTACCCTCACCACTGAGGACAAATATTGCAGTAACTCCGGCATTTACTCCGCAGGCAATGTCCGTATAGAGTCTGTCACCGAAGATTGCCGCTTCTTCCTTGGTAAATCCGCTTTTTTCAACCGCAAGATTTATCATCTCAGGCTGAGGCTTGCCTATAAAACGTGGTCTGCGCTTTGTGGCGTTATAAAGCATTTCGCTTACCGAGCCGCAGTCCGGCACAAAGCCGTACCAAGTGGGACATACCAGGTCGGGATTTGTGGCAATATAGTCCACACCCTGCCCAAGCAGTATGCAGGCATCCTCTAATTTCTGATAGTTAAGGCTGGTATCGTAGCCCATGCATAGGCAGTCAATGCCCTCCTCACGCTTATCTGTAATGGGAAGACCTGCTTCCCTGAGCTGTTCCTTAAATGACTCCGTGCCGAAGGCATAAATTTTGCTGTAATTCCTCTTTTTAAGGTCAACTATGGTGGCATCTGTTGAAGTGAAAAAATCCTCCTTGCAGGACTCAATACCCAGTGATGCAAGCTTTTCAATATATTTATCCACACTCTTTGAGGAATTGTTGGTAAGAAACATATACTTGCCGCCGATGCGCCGCACGTACTCAAGAAAATCCGTTGTTCCGTCAAAAAGGTCGTTATCCAGATATATTGTGCCGTCCATATCCAGCAAAAACAGCTTTTTGTTCTTTAAGATTTCCATATCAGACTCCTTTCTTTTCTTCAAGAAGCCATAGCACTGTATAGCGGTCCTTAAGGTCCTTTGCATAGTACACTGCATCTCTGATTTTGTCCTCGCCGTAGAGGCTTACAAATTCCTTCATATCGTAGCCCACAGGCTCAATGAGAGAAAGAATTTCGTCAGCACCGGGATGGCGCCTGAGAATTTCATTTATTTTCTCGGGAGCTGTTTCAACAGTGAGCTCATGGAACTTAACCTTATCCTGGAGCTCAATTATGCCGGGAGCGGCTTTTTTATATATCTCATTTACGCGGCTCTCCCAGAAGCTTCTGTCAAAGGAGGGCTTTATGTAACCGTCTGCAATAATATCTCTGAGCTTTGCGGTAACCACTGTGGAATATGCCACATCTATACCGTGGTCAAAATAAGGTGTGTTGTCTATAAGACCGGTTATCTCAAAGAAGTGGGACAGATGATGCTCACTGCCTGAAGCTGGGCGGGAATTACCCACCTTTTTCATGGCAATACCAACCATGATAAGAGCGTCGGTAAGAGCCTGAATGCTGTCGTCATCGTTGTCAAGAAGCTTGTCCTTAAGGGCAATAACCTTGTCCATAGCCTCCCTTACCTCGGCACAGATGCCGTAGTCTATGGATTCGCCGATAACCAGGTTTGCCAGCTCCCAGTCGTTGAGAGCAGAGTATTTGCCTATAATATCGCCGTAGCCTGCCTGAATCATCTTTCCTGGGGCATTCTTGAGGATATCCACATCTGCAATAATAGCCTCGGGAGCATGAGCAGTGTAGGTTATCTTCATATTGTTTATAATCATCGCCGCACCTACAGAAGCATAACCGTCCATGGAAGGAGCGGTTGCAACTATGTAGTAAGGCAGCTTGTGCTGAAAGCTTACATATTTGCAAAGGTCATTGATAACGCCGGAGCCGATACCCACTATAAGATCGGTATCATCGGTAACTCTTGCTTCAAGAGCGGCAATACTCTCCTCGTTGGGCACAAGAGGCGTGCTCTCGGGAGTATCAAAAACAAATATACCGTCTATGCTGAGTCCCGATGCCTCATAGGTATTTTTGTCGGCTACATAGAGTATACTTGAAAATCCCTCGCAAAGCCTCGCAAGCTCCTTTACGGCTCCTTTTCTTATAATACATTCCATTTTATATCAATCCTTTCAAAGGGAATTTTTATTTCCATAATTCTGTACGTCCGGTAGATACCGCAGCTGCACCTATTGCTAAGGCAGAGCTGATTTCTTCCTCTGTTTCAATAAGCCCTCCGGCGATAATGGGCACACTCACCCGTGAGCGGAGGTTTTCTATAACCTTGGGCACCACTCCGGGCATAACCTCTATCATATCCGCCTTTGAGGACTTGAGGGATTCAACAGTGGTGTCAACAGAACGTGAGTCCACAATAAAAAACCGCTGTACTGTAAACACGCCCGCCTCTCTGGCAAGCCTGATTATATTTACCCTGGTGCTGATAATGCCGTCAACCCCTGCGGCTTTTGTATAGAGAATGCCGTAGCGGTCCTTGCCCACGCCCTCGGCAAAATCTATGTGGATAAACATCTTTTTGCCCTTGGCATGAGCCGCATCAGCATCTTTTTTTAAGGTGATTATATTGGGCATAAGGTGAAAGACAATGTCCACTGGTGCGTCCAGCGCCTGGGAGAATTCTTCCTCGCTTCTTACTGCCGCTATAACTTTTTTCATTATACTCCGCCTTTCTTTAAAGGGCGTTTATATTTTTGGTAGCAATCACATTGCTTCCGAATATATCTTTTATTATAACATCTCCCACGCATACTGGCAAGGGTGCAATCGCATTATTTATAATTTTCATGCATTCTGCTACCTTTTCCTTGGGGATGGGTCTGTCTGTTTTCACAGAGAGAATCCTGCCGTCGGTGCATCTTACTGTTGATGTAACAGTGCGCTCTGGAGCTGTGCACTCCGCTTCGGCATATTTTGCTCCTCTGGGACAGGTGTTTCCGGTGACGGACATAACCTTGCCGCCGTCCAGCTCGACCTCAAGACTGCAGCCTACGGGGCATACTATACAGGTTAAAGCTCTTTTCATCACATTACCTCCAGTTCAAAGCTGAGCTCAGATACATTTTCCAGCATATCTTTTTTGAGCATAACAGTTTCCATCTCGCCGGGAGCAACCTTGGGTTTTTTCTTTGAGAAAATAACCTCGCCTCCGGAGAGTACATTTATCTTTACATTCCGGTATACATCCGCCACACGGAAATATACCTTCACATCTTTTTTGCTTGTTATTTTACTTGGCACAGTGTAGCGGATTTTGCCGTCTGTCTTAAGAGTTATATTGGTTTTTTCCCCTGACATACCGCTGATATATTCAGCAGCACTCTTGCCTGCAATTTCTGCTTCCTCAGATACATAGTCAACCAGGTCGTGTACATGGAGCACATTGCCGCAGGAATATATACCCTCAATGCAGGTCTGTCTGTCCTGGTCTACAACAGGTCCATTGGTAACGGGGTCAAGGTCAATGCCTGCTCCAAGAGACAGCTCATTCTCAGGAATAAGACCTACTGAAAGAAGCAAGGTGTCACAGGGGATAAACTCTCTTGTCTCTGCAATAGGCTGTCTTCTTTCGTCAACCTTGGCTATGGTTACGCCCTCAAGTCTCTCCTTGCCGTGAATCTGTACCACGGTGTGGCTGAGCCTGAGAGGAATGTCAAAATCATTGAGGCACTGCTCGATATTTCTTGCAAGCCCGCCGGAGTATGGCATAAGCTCACACACCGCCTTAACTTTTGCACCCTCTAAGGTCATGCGTCTTGCCATAATAAGACCGATATCGCCTGAGCCGAGGATAACAACCTCCTTGCCGGGCATATAGCCTTCCATATTTACAAACTTCTGTGCAGTACCCGCACTGAAGATACCGGCAGGTCTGGAGCCGGCAATATTGAGTGCACCCTTGGAGCGCTCACGGCATCCCATGGCAAGAATAATCGCCTTTGCTTCAACGGTAAAAATACCGTCCTCGGTGTTTGTAGCGGTGATAACCTTGTCGGGGCTGACAGACAGTACCATGGTATTAAGCTTGTATTCTATACCCAGCTCATGAACCCTCTGCTCATATTTCCATGCATACTCGGGGCCGGTGAGCTCCTCGCCGAATTTATGGAGACCGAAGCCATTGTGTATGCACTGCTTCAATATGCCGCCCAGGCTGTCGTCACGCTCAAGTATAAGTATATCTCTGATACCGCTTTCATATGCAGCTACTGCGGCGCTCATTCCGGCAGGACCGCCGCCGATAATAACCAGATCAGTCATTTGCTCCTACCTCCTTTGTTTTTGAAAAATTAACAACGGATTTTCCTCCGCATTTTGTAACTGCCTCCACAGGTACATTCATTTCCTTTGCAAGCAGATTTACTATATAAGGCATACAGAAGCCACCCTGGCATCTGCCCATCTGAGCTCTTGTGCGGCGCTTGACTCCGTCAAGGTCAGTTGGCTTAGGATTGGTGCGTATTGCCTGAAGGATTTCTCCCTCGGTAACCGTCTCACAACGGCAGATAATTCTGCCGAAGGACTTGTCCTTCTTTATAATTTCATTTTTCTCCTCAATGCTTGCTTCTCTGAAATGATGCATAGGAGCGCGCTTGGGATTAAAGTCTTTGTTTTCTTCAAATTCATAGCCCTGCTCTTTGAGCATTTCTGCAATATACTGTGCAATCGCAGGAGAAGCCGAAAGTCCTGGGGATTCAATACCTGCCGCATTGACAAAGCCCTGCTTTGGAGATGTGATGATAAAATCACCTGTACTGCCTACGGCTCTGAGACCGCAGAAGGAGGTAATGGTCTTGCGGAACTGCACTCCGTCAACATTCTCCATAGCTTCCTTGATTATTTTGCCAAAGCCCCCGGCAGTGGTATCCTTGTTACCCTTTTCATAGCAATCCATATCCTCGGAGGTGGGACCTGTAAGAAGATTTCCGTCTACCGTAGGAGAAACCAGTATACCCTTGCCCATTTTGCTGGGTGTTCTGAAAATAGTGCGGTTAACCAGTGTACCTGCATCCTTGTCAAGAAGAATATATTCTCCGCGTCTGGGGTGCACCGTAAAGGATTCGTCGCCCACCATTGCCGCAATTTTATCGGAATAAAGACCTGCGGCATTTATAACCATGCGTGCCTCTACTTTTTCTCTGCCACTCACAACCTCGTAGCCGCCGTCAATTACATCTATTTTTTCAACAGGGAAATTAAGCTTAAGCTCTGCACCGTTATCCATGGCATTGCCCACTGCCGCAATTGTCAGCTCATAGGGGCAAATGATACTGCCTGTGGGTGCATACAGCGCACATACTGCATTGCCGGACACATTCGGTTCAATTTCGTGAAGGCGCTTTTTGTCAACAATCTCCAGATTTTCAACACCGTTGTTTTTTCCTCTTTCATAAAGCTCTGCAATAGTCTTTTTGTCCTCATCATTAAAGCCAATAACCAAAGAGCCGTTGTTGATATATTTTACACCCAAATCCGCCGCAACCTGCTCCATCATTTTTGAGCCCTGTACATTGAGCCTTGCCTTAAGACTGCCCTCCTTGGCATCAAAGCCGGCATGCACAATAGCGGAATTTGCCTTTGTAGCGCCCATTGCAACGTCATTTTCTTTGTCTACAATACAAATTTTAAGATTATATTTAGACAACTCTCTTGCGGTCATTGCACCGACAACACCCGCACCGATTACTACACAGTCGTACATTATATTACATTCCTTTCTGTAAAAATTGCGGAAATTACGCAAAAAAAGACGCACCAAAACTAAGGTTGTCCTTAGTTTTGATACGTCTCCTGTTCTCTGTATCGTTATTATTTTAATACTAATTATTCATTTTGTCAATATTTTTTTGTCCAAACATTTAATTTTCTTTTTTCCCACTTTCCAAGATGCTCTTTATTTGTTACAACAGTTATCGAGTAGCCAAAAAATAACCCGAACCATGATTTTCAAAGGTGAATTTTCGCTTTCGCTGCGTTAAAATACTCGGTAATACACCAAGAATCACCTGCATTTTTGCCTTATAACATACATTTAACAATGAAATTTATCACTGTCCTTTGGTTTTCTTCTTGCTTCCATAGCTTCCTTCATTGCTTTCTTTCGTTCTAAAATGGCAGTTACCTCTGCATCAATATCTACGGGCGGATAGTGAAGTCCGCTTTTTAATGCCTGCACCATCTGATTGGTACGATTGCGGATTTTATATTCCTTGCCGTCCTTAATAAAGATATTTCCCGTCTGTCCAAAAATAAGCTGAACATTGTTTGCCGCGCAGGCATCATACACCTTTTTTACCCATTCATAATGAAGAGGACGGGAGCCGAGATAGTTTTCTCCGCCTGCAAGGACAGTTTCAATCTTACCGGTCTTAAGATAAGGCTCAATATCAACCTCACCGATAAACGGCTTTAAGCTTACCCATCTGTGTTTTGCGGGAATATCAAGCAAATACGGCATTCTTTCCTCAAGGCGCTTCTGATTTTCACAGGAAACAGAGAAAGAAACATTATCCCAGCCATCGCCCCAGTCGGACGGTAGACATTCTTTAATCCTGTGTGCTCTCTTTGTTAAAAGCGAGAAGGTTACATCAGGTCTTCTGCGAATAAAATCCCAGGCTTCATAGCGCCATGGATCAGATTCCTCAACAAAAAAGTCACTTGCCATACAAACACGCACAAAGCAGCCGCTTGGCAGCTTATATTCCCCGTCTCTTGTCTTTTTTACAGGTAGATTAAAGTCTGATTTATTCTTTACAACCTCATTGGTATCTCTGCCGTATCTCTTATCCAAAAAATAAGCATAGCAGTTCTGGCAGCCCTCGCTGCATTTGTGGCATCCGTGCCACGGATTCCAAATCTTATCATTCAAATCCATTATAAATTATCTCCTCTCATATTTGTCAGAATCTTGTTTGTATCACATAAAACACTCAAAAGTTTTTCATAAGCATCACTGCCTAATTCTTTTTCTAAGTATATAAGATGCTTTTTGGTTGTTTCAGCAGACTTTTCCACCAGTTTTTTTGCTTTATCTGTCGGTACAACATAAAAACTTCTTTTGTCCTCTTTTGAGTATTCCTTTTTGATATATTCTTTCTTTTCCAATGCAGTTATGTGTGCCGTAATCATCGGTTTAGATACTCCAAGAAGCTCCGCAAGCATTACAGGAGTGAACCTGCCTTTTCTCAGTACAATTATATTAAGCAGACCCATTTCGCTGGGTCTTATTGGTAAATCTTTTTTCAGTTCCATATATTCTTTACAAAATTTTGATAAAATGATATTAGCCTTTATGTAGTTATCCATTTTATACCTCTTTCGTCAACAGATAAAATCAGCGATGTTTTCCGCCTTGCTGTAAATTCATAGATTCTTTCTTTTGTCATATTCTTAGTCTCATTAACTGCTTTTATATTTCTGTTCTGTAATCCGGATACCAGTGCCTGTTCTGACTGTGTTTTATTATCTTTGATGTGATAGTTTTTTCTATTCTATACAAAGAAATTGCTTTGCTTATCATTGAAGCTCACATCCTGATTATCGTTAACCCATATTAACCATTATAGTTCACATAGATTAACTTGTCAATGTTTTTTGTAAAAAACTCATACTATTTTGGTATTCAAAATCATATTGCATTTATCAGGCAATAATGATAAAATTAAATTGATATAATGTATTCCAAAAAAAGCTGTGAACGGATAATTAAGGAGAACTGTAATCATGAAAAAATCAAGAAAAGTTTTATGCTTTCTGTTAGCTTGCATTATAGCATTTTCCGTGACGGTAGGATTTTTGCCGGCACAGGCAGCCGCCGGCACAGGCGGCACCACAGAGCTTTTTGCCGGCAATGCCGCATATATACTGCAGGAAAGGTTTGCTGCCTCCTTTACTCTTGAGGCAAACGGCAGTACAAACAATGCCGTGCTCTCCGGCTGGGATGTGGATTACCGCGGCGGCAGTGTCACGGTTTCCGGCGGTAATGCCACCATTACCGATTCAAACGGCTACGAAAAAATCACCCTTAACAAAAAGCTTATGAGCCACAGCGGCGACAATCTCGTTCTGGAAACTGCTTTTTCATACTCGGGCTTTGTAGATGACGGCGTATACTATAAGATTGCCGGAAACGGCAAAACATCGCTGTATCTTGTAATCGACGGCGGATATATCTGCATACAGAAGCCGGACGGTACATATCAGCGTATTATGCAATGGACCGCAGACACAGTGTATTGCATAAAGGCAGAATTTTCAGCTTCAAATCAGAATATAGCGCTATGGATTAACGGCACAAACAAAGGCACATTTGCATACCGTGATACAGCATATACAATAGACGAAATAGAGATAGGCACCGGTGTGGAAGAGGTATCAAAAATCATCCTGAAGTATGTGTATATGTATGTTAACTATGCCGTAAACGAAACCTTTATGGCAGCTGCCGAAGGCTCTGTTCCAGGCTGGTGGACAGCCTCAGGCACAGGCTCTGCTGTTGCGGCGGCTCCCGGCGCTCCCTATAAGGCAGATCCCAATGGATTTTCCCTTGCAGCCGGCGGAACACTTCAAAGAAGCTTTGATATAGCAGACAACAAGATTTCCCTCACCTGGGAAATGCTTATCCCATCCGCAGGTGCAGATGGGCTGACGGTTTTCGCAGGCAGCGGAAGTTCCAATTCTGTCAATCTGCAGGTAAACAACGGCAAATTCAGCGTAAACGGTACCAATGTATATACTTACACAAATAATGTATGGTACAAAATTGAGCTTAAATCAGACGGCGGGACCGTGGATGTATATGTAAACAATATTCTCCGGGCAGAAAATATTTCTGCTCCGGCAAGCGGCTTCGATTATATCAGCTTTGTCAATTCCTCAGCAAATGCAATTATGCTGGATAACATCTCAGTATGCAAAACCTTTGAGGCTTCGGACTTTGCAGATTATACCGCTGTACCCGAGGTGGCGCAGAGCGATTATAATATAGGTATGGTAATATATCCTATGTGGCGGGAGGGTATCCACTACGGCTGGGATGCAATCACACCTTATGAAGAAAGAACTCCGTACCTCGGCTACTACACCGGCGGAA
This sequence comes from Clostridia bacterium, assembly GCA_017481205.1. Taxonomy (GTDB): domain Bacteria; phylum Bacillota; class Clostridia; order UMGS1810; family UMGS1810; genus RGIG4708. The sequence goes on from JAFUPN010000019.1 coordinate 16,878, forward strand.
GCCGTGAGGTTGCCGACTGGGACAATAAATGGCTCCTGGAGCACGGTGTTGACCATGCGATTTTCCCCTTTGCAAGACCCGATATAACAGAAGCCGGCGGTACGGTAAACTTTTCTGTAAGGGGAGAGGCTCTCCACGACGGCTACCAGACATCGGAATACAAAAATCAGCTTGACTTTGCAGTTATGATTTGCAGTGCATCTGCAAGTAACTACACAAGCGGAGCAGAATTTATCGAAAATGTGCAGCCATTCCTGGTGGAGCATTATTTTAAAAACCCTTCCTACAAATCCATAGACAACAGACTCCTTGTATACAGCTACGACTTTGACAACATAGCAGAGTGTCTCGGCGGTGACGACCAGCTCGACCTTGTTCTGGACAGCCTCAACACTGCGGCAAAAACAATCGGTAACGGAAACGGCGGTACCTATGACGGAATAGTCTTTATGGCAGATATATCCGCCACTGCCGAAAGCTATGTCAACACCTACATATCAACCTACAGCTCTGACTACGGCATTAATAAATGGCGTTATACCTGGGGCTCGGATAAATATGCAAATATAATAAACGGAATAAAGAATGACTATGCAAACGGCTCAAACACCGTTGCATCTATTCCCATGGGCTTTGATAACACACCCTGGCGCTACAACGACATAGGCTTTATATCCCCCGACGGTATAAAGAGTATATGTGATGCAGTTGTGGCAAACAAAGGCAGTGATGACCCCAATCTGGTTGTATTTACCTGCTGGGACGAATGGGGAGAAGGTCACTTCTTTGCACCGTCCGACTTATATGGCTTTGATTATCTTAATGTTATAAGAAGCACATTTACCACCCTTGGCACCAAGACAGATGAAGAACGCCCCACCGAGGATGCAGTAAAGAGAATGGGAGTTCTCCACCCTGAGGGCAGACAGATACTCAAAATCAAAAAAGACAGCGTTAATTATACTGCAGATGACCTGTCAAAGCTCACATCCTTAGGCAGCAAAGCCCTCCTGACCGAAAGAGGCTCAAGTATCAGCAACTGCAGCCGTTCAAGCAAAATGGCAGGCAACATATATACCTATAACTACACCTTCACGGTTACCGGCTCACCGGCAACCGTTACCTACAATTTCACAAGTCCGAGTATAGATGCATCACAAATCACTGCAATCCGTATAAACGGCTATGCCGAGAACAGTGCCGAGATGGTGCTGTACATTCAGACAGATAAATCCGGCACTATAGACAATACCGACTTCAGATTTTCCGGAAGATGTGACGGCACAACCACCGCAAGCGATGTGATACTGCTTCCCGACAATCCTGATGCACTTACGGGAACAATACAGAAAATCAGATTCAACCCCTCTGCAAACACATCCAACGGAAGCCAATTTCAGCTGAGCAATATCGAATTCTATACAGGAAATATCTACACAAAAGTCCTTGTAGACACAGCAAGCAGTGATACAAGCGGAAATATCACGCTTGCCGAACAGGAATATGAGCTTGTCTCTCCTGTGGAGATAAGCGATACAGCCTATATCCCGGCATATCAGTTTTTGCTGAACCTCTCTGCATACCCTGTGTGGGACAAGGCAACTCAGACCCTTACTGTAGAAAAAGACGGTACAACAGCTGTACTCACCGCAGGAAGCAATGTTATGAATATAAACGGAGAGGATGTCACCCTCGATTATGCACCATACTATTCAGAAGGAAATTTGTTTATCCCCTACAGCGGTGTACTTGATTATTTCGGTTACAGCGCAACCTACGATGAAGCAAACAGAACCATAAAGTATACTCACAAAGACTACGAAAACCTCGACAGCTATGTCAAGGGCGAAAACTGCTGGGAATTCAACATAGACGGCTATGACGAAGGCTGGGAAGGAAGCGGAGTATTCACTCCCATGACAGTAAAGGGCGGAATGCTTCATATGGCAAGTAACACCAGTGACCCAATAATCACAAAAAACGGCCTCTCAATACCCAAAAGCGATGCTCTGTATGCTGTACTCAGAATAAAGAAAACAGACAAAGCAGAAGCAGGAATGCTCAGACTGTATGATGATGCAATGGGCATCTCCGGTGTTGTATACAGCTTTAATCTTAATGCGTCCGATGAAATACAGGAATTTGTCTTTGATTTAACAAAGGATTATACAGCAAATTCTGTATATACAAACAAATATGAGGATCTCGCCGGCACGATAACAAAGCTGAGACTTGACCCTATGGACAATACGGGTTCCATATATATCGACTCCATACGCATACTCAAAGAAAAGCCAAACGATTTTGACTATACAATAAAGGCTTACGGCTGGGAAGAAGAAAATCTCCTGCAGCTTGATACAGACAAAAACCAGTTTGTATACACAAACACCTACAACTGTGCAGGAACAACTATTGGAACGGAGCTGCCTGCTACAGAGACGGTTGACGGATATGAAAATGTAATTAAGCTCGTACCCATAAGCGGTGCAAACAACTGTATTTTCACATTGGAAAAAGCATGGTACAACGGAAGCAAGCAATGGGTAAGCTCGCTATGCACCGACAACAGAGTTGTAAAAATCAGCTTCTGGTATAAGGGTATCGGAAGCTTTACCGGTCTGAATTTTGAAAACCGCATGGGTGGTTCCAGAGACGGTGAGGAATTTGCCGTTACCGATGTTTCAAACACCGAGTGGAAATATTATGAAAACTACATTGACCTTACCAATGAAACAACCACAGGAGGCGGCGACAGATGGCTGTCTCTCAGAGTTCTGAGAAACGGAACTGCAGCCACCGACGGCGGCGTATACCTGAGAGATTACAAAATGGTATGTCTCAACGAAAGCGATACTATCACTTCTTTTGGCGGTGACACTGTAGCAGTGAGCATATCCAAAGTCAAGGAAACCGAGACAGAGCCCGCTGCACCGGCAGTATACGTGGCAAGCTATAGCGCAGAGGGCAACACTGAATGTGTAACCGGCGGCAGCTATCCGCGCACCGTTAGTGTTACAAATGCTTCCGGTACTACAACAGAAACTGCAAGATACTACTACCTCAGGCCATCAGATAATTCAACAAGCATAAAAGGATTTTTCTGGGAGGAAATGCTGCCTCTCAGTGAAGTACTCATAATTAAAAAATGATTTTAAAATATAAGGAGAGATTATTATGAGCAAAATTATAGGAAATCCGCTTCCAAATATGCCGTGGCAGGACAAGCCTGAGGGCAACCGTGATCCCATGTGGAGATTTGACCGGAATCCCATAGTAACACGCCATAATTTAGAGGGTTCACGCTCTGTATTAAACAGTGCGGTTATACCTTATGGTGACGGATATATAGGTGTATTCAGGGTAGACAGCCTCGAAATGATACCCGGTGTGCACGTGGGCAGAAGTAAGGACGGCATCAACTGGGAAATAGAACCAGAGCAGATTAAATTTATCAATGAATACGGAGATATGGCAAAATTCTCTTACGGCTTCGATCCCAGAGTATGCTATATCGAAGACAGATACTATGTAACCTGGTGCAATGTTATAAACGGTGAAGGAAGCACAGTTGGTGCAGCATATACCTATGATTTCAAAACCTTCCACCAGTTACCCAATGTATATCCTCTTTATAACAGAAATGCGGTTCTCTTCCCCAAAAAGATAAACGGGCGCTTTGCTCTGCTCAACCGCCCCACATCACGTGGACACTGTGTTGGTGGAAATATATATTATTCCGAAAGCCCGGATATGGAGTTCTGGGGTCATCACCGCATGGTTATAGGCACTACCTCCGGCTGGCAGGGAACAAAAATCGGAGCAGGTCCTATCCCTATCGAGACAGACGAAGGCTGGCTGATGTTCTATCATGGTGTTACACAGATGGCATCGGGCATGATGTATTCGATAGGTGCGGCAATTCTGGACAAAGACGAACCCTGGAAGGCTCTCTACAGAACCAAAGCAATGATAATGGGTCCCGAAGCTCCCTATGAGAGATCCGGCGACTGCAATAATGTTGTATTCCCATGTGCCGCTCTTGCTGACAGTGAGACAGGCAGAATAGCCATCTACTACGGCGCAGCAGACACTGTTCTCGGACTTGCATTCTGCGAGGTAAATGAAATAATCGACTATATAAAGAAGAATAGTTATTAATGCTAAAAAAATTGGGGATATAAATTAATTTCCATAAAAAATCTTGAGACTGTAAAACAATATTTTTACAGTCTCAATTTTTCATTGGATAGAAAAAGATTCAGAATTGACTTTTACCAATATTATTATATACTACTCTATTTAAACATAGATTATTTCAATGTTTATAAGCAGTTCAAATTTATGTTTATCGCTCTGTTTAACACTCGTGCGTGAGGCTCCCTTGTGTAAGGGAGCTGTCAGCGAAGCTGACTGAGGGATTGTATAGTGCAAATATTCGTCGAAATTTCAATACTAACAATCATCCCACCACCTTCGACGGTCCCCCCTCCTTTACACAAGGAGGGCTTTCGCTCCAAAGCAAGACTTAGCTAAAATAAACACTTGTCATTCTGAGCGAAACGTAGTGGAGTCGAAGAATCGTGGGCGAATCCCATACTGTTTTGCTTTAAAACCAATTTCATCACTGCGCCGATGCGCAAGATCCTTCGATTTCGTTGCTAAAGCAACTGCGCTCAGGATGACATATGTGCCAAACATAGCGACAAACCAAAATTTACTGATTCTATATATCCCTCAGAATTATGATAATGCTTTTTTACATTCCCATAATTTTGAGATTTAACCATATTCAATAGAAGATTTAATATCCCAAAATACTCATCGCCTTATCCCTCAAAGCAATAAGTCTGCTGACTGTATCCGCCGACGACATGTTTTCATAGGGGCGCATTTCAAAAGAAACAGTGGTATTTTGTTTGTCAAAATAACCTGCCTTGCGGAGTGTGCCGATGAAATTCAGGCAATCGTCCTCCGTGTATTCAGAATCCGCATAACCAAACGGTGGGTGCTTATCACCATAGAAGGGATTTTGTTTGTTTTTTATTACACAGTTTCCAAGATGAATGTGATTCAAAACATCTATACCTTTGCTGACAGCACTGTCGATTGTTTCGTGTATAAGAGGTATATGACACATATCCAGCAAAAGTCCGATATTGGGGTTTACACTCTTTTGCATTTGTCTGATAAATTCAACCGTTTCGTCAAGAGGGCCAAATAAAAAATACTTGTCGGTATCCCTGTCTGTAGGCTCAAAGGAAAGCTCCACATCATCCGGGAGCTGATTCATAACCCTTGAAATCAGTTCAAAATAACGTTCCTTTGCGCTATTTCTGTCCTCCGGCACATCGGGTCCGCTTCCGAAAATAATTTTTTTGCTTCCGAGCTCAAGAGCATAGCCAATCTCACGCATCATAAGACTGTATGCACGCTCACGCTGAGCTTTATCTGCCGATGAGGGAAATGCAATCTCCTCGCCGAATCTGTCACCGATGTTGTAGTTTATTATCTTGCCGCTGTCACGGAGTATCCTTATTTCCTCTTTGCTTGCATCGCCTCTCCATACCCACATATCCAGGGCATCAAATCCCGGGCTTTCGGCAAGCTTTTTGAGTGTGTCGGTATGTACCTTCCGATTAACCATAGCCTCAGGATACAAAAACATGTGATTAATTCCCCATATTATCTGCATAAATCAACCATCTCCTTTTCATATCCGAGATACCGTGACCAGGTTTCCAGCAGATTGTCGCCCTTCATCACAACAGTGTTATCAGTATCAAAAATCTCGGGGTGAATATCTGTCATAGCTCTGAGATAGGGACAGTCCGAGAATTTGATTTTTATTTCATAAGGCGGCTTCAGAACCATCGGTTTTACATCTGCATTAATCGCCTTGCGGGTCACTTCTTTTATCATAGAATATGTTTTTTCCGGCGGCAGGCATATTGCGCTGTCCGCTGTCAACGATTTTTTTACTGCACAGGTTTGTATGCCGGCATTCATTTTTTTCGCCTCCATACACCCCAGGTCATCTGCCGTAACAAGCTTGAGCGGTATGTTTCTCTCTCCGGCAAGGTATGCTTCCATACCTATTTCACCAACCAAAATCCCATTAACGTATATTTCGTCATATTCCCTCAAATAACTGTGAGCCATAATGGCTCCCGGCACATGCTGCATGGTGTGCAGACCAACCATAAAAAGGCCGTCTATGCTTTCACCTTCCACGCCGCGCCAATTATTGCCCATAACGGGCTTTCCCAAGACTGCAGGGCAGCTTATTTCTTCTATGGCTATATTTCTGCCGTCGGTGTGCATATCATACACTATTGCCTCTGCGCCTTCCTCAGCTATTCCATCCAGTACGGCTTTAAGATCGTTCATAAGCATTTTTTTGCCGAAGTCACTGCTTTCTGCCTGTTGAAAGGATGTTACGCCGGTAACGCCTTCGATGTCAGTCATTACTAAAAATTTCATTGTATGTCCTCCTTGTATTTATCCGAGCTTTCCGCCCTGAATACGGCGGGTGTTATTCCTGTTATTCTTTGAAAAAACCTGCCGAAATACTGTGAATCCAAAAAGCCAAGGTCCTTTGCAATTTTCGCTTGCGAATCATCGGTGCGCAAAAGCAGATTTTTTGCTTGTTCTGTTTTGACCTTGTGGATATATTCGAGCAAACTCATTCCCTCATAACTTCGGAACAGACGGCCAAGCTGTTTTGCGCTTATCTGACAGTATGAGGCAACCTCTGTGCAGGTGAAAAATATATCTGGATTGTCATCTATATATTTTTTTGCACTCAAAACTCTGTCATCATGCACAGTATCGGTTATGCTTTCGGTACAGTCAATGCCGGTCTTGCCTATAATTCTGTATATAACGGCACTTATAGAAAGATGAACCAGCATAGCCTTGTTTTTGTTGTCGTTTTTTTCCCGGGCTACAGACATGACATGTTCAATTGCATTTGAAATCCCTTCGCCTTGCGGAACAACCTTGTCAGAAAGATTCAAAAGGGATTTTTCTGCGGCAGAGCCCGGTTTTGCTTCAACGCCAATCGTTATCTTGCAGAATGAATCGGGAATCTTGCTTACCCTGTGGGCATTGCCCGGTGAAATCACAAGCATCTCTCCTGAGTTTACTGTAACTGCTTTGTCGCCAAAGTCATAGCCGAGATATCCGTCCGTAATAAAATGTATCTCAAAAAAATTGTGCTTGTGAGACCGCCTGTTGAGTAACTCGCTGTTTTCTTCGGTTATTGCCATTACAACAAATATCTTGAAGGAAGCCTGAGATGTATTTATACCTGAAATATTTATATTGTTTATTGCTCGGGTGTTTAATTTTTTCATTGTTCAACATTCCTTAAAAATATTTTCGTATATACTACATTACATCTCCTTATATTATAGCTCCGTTATCTGTAAGTGTCTTTTGAAGCTTACGTATATCCACATCACGGAAGTTTGCGTTATCTTTTATGCTGACTGCCGCAGCTGCGCCTGCCGCTTCGCCCATTGCCATACACTGGGCGGTAGGTCTTATGGCACCCCATGCAATACATGTTGTAGATACACTCCTGCCTGCAACGATGAGATTGTCAATATTCTGCGGGAGCATAATTCTGTAGGGTATATGAAATCTCCAGTGATTCATATCCATGTGTTCTATTTCCGGCGGCAGAGTGCGTCCTATATCCACAGGATGTCCGCCGCAGGCTATGGAATCCTCAAAATCTCTGCCGGACACCACATCTATGCTTGTCAGTATATACTCACCGTCGATATGCCTTGTTTCCCTTACGCCCACATCAGGCACGTGAAGTATCTTTGCATTTTCAAAACCGGGGATGCTTTTCAGATACGAAAGACTGACAGAAGCGCCTTTTTGCAGAATGTTTTGTGCATCGCTCAGCTCAAAGGCATTGAGTCCGTCCTTAACTGCGCCACAGTATCTGTCCAGCAAAATTGCTTCATCCTTTTGCGGCTGGTTGTATACCTGCACCGGATACAGGCCTGCATCGGGGGAGTTCACCAGCACGCTGAATACACACATCTGTCCCTTGTGGTAGCTGTGTTGTGCGTCCTCAAGAGACATTACTCCGAATTTATGCTGAAAGAATCTGTCTGTGTTGTCATTCAGATATTCAAACAATCTGTCAAAATCCACGTTGCGGACTCTGTACATTGCGCCCATTTGTACCATTTCTCCGACTTTGGATGCACCGCCTTCTGCCACATCCAGGGCAGTTGCTCCCTTGCGACACGGCACACCTGCAAGGTATGCTACATCTGCATCGCCTGTTGCATCCACATATCTGTCTGCCGTAAACCCGGTAAATCCGTCTTTGTTGTTTGTCACAACAGATGTTACTTTGCCGTCTGAAGTATTTACCATACACACCCTTGTGTCGTACAGTATCTCAACCCCGGCTTCCTCAAGCATTTCTATCAAGGTGAGCTGAGCCTGATATCGGTCTGTAAACACATAACTGCCTGCTTCTCCCGATGTGCCTACAGCGGTATTGTTGTGTATCATACGTTTTACATATTCTTTGGCAAGTCCGCCAACCACCTGAACTTTTTGCGGATTTACCGCAAGAGAGTCCAATACTTCGCTTTTGTACTTGTCTACATCTTTGCAATGCTCGGTAAATTTAGTTATACCGGCATTTCCCACGGTCAGCATACCGCCCACGGAAAAGGTGCGCTCTATCAGAAGCACCGAAGCCCCCTGCCTTGCGGCAGCAATTGCGGCAAACACGCCTGCCGTGCCTCCGCCGCACACTATTATGTCGTATTTTTTGCCTTGTTTTACATCTATTGTGTATTGCATAATCTCAGCTCCATTCTGAATTAATAGCTCTACACAAATTATATATCATATGTTTTTTACAAATCAATATCTTGTCCGTAATTTACAATTCCGATGCACAGGAAAAAGATGCATGTTGTAATACAAACCAAAAGTGACTGTCAAAAATTCTCTTTGAAAATGAAAAAACAGCGCATAACGGACAAACAGAATAAAAGCTGTATAATACAGCGAGTGGTCAGGCTTGTACGGAGTCAAGTGGCGAATAAACGCAAGAAAACCGCATTTTTATGCGGTTTTCTACATGCTTGGATTTGTAGTCAAATGCTTTATTCACGCCACTTAACGCTCTGCGCATTTTTTACATTCCCTTTTACACATCATATTTATATTTTATTTGCATCCCAATGTAATTACCTCAAAAGGCTTAACCGAAATAATCCACTTATCTCCCACGGGAGAAATATCCTCCAGCCTTTCTTCCACAATATTGCTTCTGTAGAGATTGTTTATCCATTGAGTTTTATCTATTTCAAGAATTTGTTCCTTATCAGAATAGTTTGCCCAACGCATGATAATATCATCACCGCCCTGAGCTCGCTTAAAGGCTGTTGCTCTGAGGCAATTTCCCTTCCAGATGAATTTTTCGCCGGTATATGTTCCGTTGCCACTCTCTGTAATTTGCAGAGGAAGCATATTAACACGCTGACCCGCAAGGTATGTGTATATGTCATCCTCGGAACTGTAGGGAGTGATGCTGTATTCAAGAGACAGCTTTTTAAGTGTCTGTGAAAGCTCTGTGGGGAACACACCCCAATCGCCCAGGTCACCCGTGGCACGAACCAGAGTTATCGCCATAGTGTTGTCAGAAAGGATTTCGTATTCATACAATCCGGTGTTGCCTATGGCAAGTCCGGATTTTTCGTCGTTCATCATTACAAAGCCCTGCTGATGCTCGCAGCCGCTGGGATATGTCATACATGGCTTGTGAGTATTTGGTCTGAGTGCCGCTTCAAACACGGATTCTGCCTTATGTACATTGCTGCTGATATCAGAAGGGAACAGCACGCGCAGACGGTGATTTTTTGCAGTATTCTCAAACTCGGTTTTAACCTTTACACTGCGGCTGTTTTTTTCCAGTGATATGTATGACACGATAGGTATGGTAACAGTCTCCTTGCTTCTGCCGCCGTTTCGCTGCATTATACCGGTGCATGACATAATCTGGTCATAGCATTTTTCGTCGCCCTCTTTGGGTACGGTCATCATTACAGTCACCTTGTATTCCGCCTTGTATTCCTCGTCACATATCAGTTCTATCTCTGCAGGTTTGTCTCCTGAGAGTATAGGCTTGTCTCCGGGGCAGGGAACGAATGTGTATTCATGACCAATGTCACCCACATCCTCAAAGCGCATGAGGTTGCTGAAGTTACGGTCGTTTTCTTTATCATATACACAGATTGTTCCGTCATTATTTATGGATACGCCCAGGTATTTATTCTCCATGGTATTTGGCTTTTTAACAAGAGTTTCGCCCTTGGTCGCTTTATCGGATTTTCTGAGACCGTAGAGTCTGTAGCCCATTGAAGGGATGCTTTCTGCCTCAAACTCAACAGTAACCGATTCTGCCATATAGGGCTGACGGAAACGGTCGTCAGGCAGATCATAGCCGAAGCGTGTTCTGACATCAGAAATTCTGCAGGGGATTTTTCTGCCATTTCGGTCAATCAGTTCATATGCACCCTTATACATGGCACCGTTTACCTGTTCATAAAGAGCAAATACATTTCCGTATACTCTTCTGATGTCAATTTCTGCGCTGACAAGTCCTGTTTTGTATGCGGTATAGGTGTTGATAATGCTGAACACAGCATCACAGCTTTCAAAGTCTGATGTGTCTATATGGGCAGATATGTATTCCAGATTGTCGTTTATAACCGCTTCTGCAGACTGCCTGCTCTTTGCAAAGCGTATAGCCATTTCCGCATTTACCTCATCACAGCTGCAGCCGCATATGCTGTCGTGTGGATGGTTTTTCATAAGAGTCTTCCACGAATAGGTGAGCATCTCCCTTGGGTATTCCTTACCCAGCTCTGATGCAATGACCGACAGGGGTTCGGCCACATTTTCCAGCAGGATTTCGCATTTGCAGTTGGCAACCTTCAGGTCAACATGAGATGAGCAGGTGTTTACCAGCTTGAACCATCCGTCAGTATCCTGTCCTATAAGCTCTCCCCTTATGGTGGCAAGATTACCGGGAAGCGCCTTTATCAAATCATCGGTATATTTTTCAAAATCAGAATGAATAAAATTATACCCGGGATATTTTTCTCTTGCTGCCATAAGTGCCTTGCTGAGATTTTTTTGCACAGGCTGATGGTCGCATCCGTTCATTAGGAGCAATTCACCTGTCGATGCATACTTTTCGGCATTGGCAAGGGTTGCATCCAGTCTTTCTCTGTTTCCGTCCTCAGGCAGCTCCATACCGTTGCTGTACCAGTTGGCAAAGAGTATTGCAGGGAGAGTGCTGCCATCCGGTGACTGCCAGTACATTTCCGAGAACTGCGAAGCATAGCTGTCTCCGTCAAAAATCTCATTATTGGCACCGGTGGGCTTTACACCTCTGCCAAACACTATAGCCTTCATACCTGCCTGCTTCATAAGCTGAGGCATCTGACCTGCATTGCCGAAGGAATCGGGAAAATATCCTATAGGAGTAACCTTTCCGTATTTCTTGGCAATATCCATACCCACCAGAAGATTGCGCACATTAGCCTCGGAGCTGGTAAGAAACTCATCCTGCAACACATACCAGGGACCTGCGGCAAATTTGCCTTCCTTTATATATTTTTCGATTTTTCCATTATTTTCAGGCTTGATTTCCAGATAATCCTCTATAAGAGCCGTGTGCCCGTCAAGATGAAAGCTTTTAAAATCCTTGTCATTTTCAAAAAGCTCCATACAGTTGTCTATAAGCTTCACCAGATAGGCTCTGTGGTATTCAAAGGGCATATACCACTCTCTGTCCCAGTGAGAATGGGAAATTATATGTACATTCTTTTTCATTATGCTGTACCTCTTCCTGTGTATTGTAATTCAATTATAAAATCAGTGAAAGATTTAGATGTCACTTAATTTTGTCGATATGCAATCTCCGATTGCTCGATATTTTTGTTATCACAAAATCGATATGTTTTCGCTTCGCTCAAACTCGATATGATATGAATTCTCGCCCGTAAGGGCATATCGAGTTGCGTCAGCAACATATCGAGTCATTTATGACATATCGAGAATTCTGTCAAGAATTCATATCGACGATTTCATCTTCGATGAAATCATTATACTACATCCGCACACGATTTTCAACCGACAGAATTCAAACTTCATCCTCATTTTCCAAACTTTTTTTATGGCAGGAAAGCCTGTAACCCCTCGGAGTCATGCCGGTCAGTTCCTTGAAAACCCTGTCAAACGTCCTTTGCCCGGTAAAGCCGCATTCCAACAGAATTTCGTAAATTCCCGCATCTGTCTTTTCAAGCAGCTCCTTTGCCTTGTCAACCCTGAGAATATGCAGATATCTGCAAAAGCCTCCGGGAACCTTTTCGGAAAACAGGCGGGACAGATGCTGATGACTGACCCCAAGATGAGTACAAACGATTTTCAGCGTCAAAGACTTTGTATAATTGCACAAAATATATTTTAGTGCTTCAGAAAACAAATCTGTTTCCTGCTCAGTTTCTTCGGTTACAGTCAGCTGTCTCATAACCGAGCCGATAACGATGTGCAGATATCCGTACATGGTAAGAAAAGAGGAGTCCGCCTCAAACTCCGTACACAAATTATGCAGAATATCAATAAGCTCCTCGTCGGACGCAAAATTGCTGTAATCACGGTTATCAAGCTTTCCCGCAAGCACTCTTGAAACCTCCGGATTGAAAACAAGCATTATGCCTTTTCCGTAGGCAGTCTTAGTATATGAATGTATATCATAGGGAAATGCAATCATTATATCTCCCCGATTGAGAATTTTTGTCTCATTTCTGCAGTAAACCTCCAGAGTGCCTGCAGTACATATTATCAGCTCCGCATTTCGGTGAAGATGCACCGGGACAGCAAAGGAATCAAATTCTTCAATAAAAATATTTTCCACATTGTTTTCAAAATACATAGCAAACCCTCCTTAGCCGAAAGAGTATAACCCGAACCCGCCTTAAACAGCGCAATCCCGGCATCTTTCGAGTTCTGTCACACTATGTGAAGAGTATATCAAATTTTGTCCTAAAATTCAATATGACATACTTACTGTATCACTCAGGAAAATATTGTAAAAAATGCACAGTAAATTCAGCATAGGCATACCGTACAAAAATAAAAGCCGTATAAAACAAAAAGAGGATGTAAAACGCAATAATTTTGATGTGAGCCCAAAAAGTTAGACTTTTTGGGCTCACATCAAAATGAACCGACCTCCCAATCGTTAGATTTTTGGTCTAACTTTTGGGGGTCGGTTAATTTTTACATTCTCTTTTTTATATCTGAAATTCAAAAAGTGACGGTAACCGTTGTACCCTTATGGACTTGGCTTTTCATTTGTATTTCCGCATTATGATACATTGCGCCGTGCTTGACTATGGATAGCCCCAGTCCGGTGCCGCCAAGCTGCTTTGAATGACTCTTGTCCACACGGTAAAACCGCTCAAAGACACGGCTCTGTTCTTCTTCCGGTATGCCTATGCCCGTATCGCTGACAGATATTGTCGTTCTGTCTCTGACAGCTCCTATATCAACTGTGACGGTACCGTTCTCATAGTTGTATTTAATAGCATTATCGCAAAGATTATATATCATCTCATCCAGAATTTTCTCTGCTCCGAATACAATTGTTTCGCTGCCCTTGAGAATCAGCCTCACATTCTTTCTTGCTGCAGCCGGCTCAAGCCTTCGTATGATATCAGAAGAAAGCTCGTATATATCCACATTCTCCTTTTCAAAGGGAACACTGCCTTCGTCCAGCTCTGATATTTCTATAATATCATTAACCAGAGAAATAAGCCGCTGAGCCTCATCGTATATAGATTTTGAAAAATCCGACACAATTTCTGCCGGAGTATCGTCATCCTGCATCATCTCAGCAAAGCCCGATATGGATGTAAGCGGGGTCTTGAGCTCATGTGATACATTTGCCGTAAATTCCCGCCGAAGCTGCTCTCTCGTTTCACTTTCCTCTCTGACCTGCTTTTCAATTATTCTTTTCTGGGAAGCTATCTTACGCACAAGGGGCGTCAGTTCCTCATAGGTATCAAATTTTTCAGGATTATCCGGATCTATGGCATTGATAGGCTTTATGATGCTCGCCGATATTCTGGATGCCAAAAAAAACGACAGTATCAATGCCAGCAGAATTACCATCAGTACAGGCTGAATAATACCCATAAGAATCGTTATTACCGTATACTGCTTTGTTGATACTCTCAGCACACTGCCATCCTCAAGTCTTATAGCATAATATACAGTTTTTTCGGTAAAGGTATCCGAATATCTTTGGCTTACTCCTGAGCCGTTTTTAAATGCCTCCTGCACCTCTGGCCGCTCAAGGTGATTATCAAGGCTGTCGGTATCCGCCTTAGTATCTGCAACAACAGTGCCATTCTCTGATATCAGAGTAATCCTCTTGTCGCTGACATCAAAATCATCAAAATATGATAATCCGCCTGTTTCTATTGCATGGCTTATGTATTGAGCCTCGGTTATCAGCTCGTCCTTAAGCTGTTCCTCAAAGAACTCAAACAAAATCCCCATAATAAGTATAACGCATGAAATAAGCACGATGATTGCCACAGAAAAGCTTGCACGGAATATTTTTTCATTCACAATACATTGCCCCTTTCCCGTTTACTGCTCGCTGCTTCCGATTTTATATCCCATATTTTTTACAGTCTGTATAAGCTCTCCTGCAGCTCCGAGCTTTACTCTCAGCTTTCGGATATGCACATCCAGTGTGCGGGATTCGTCATAGCACTCTCCCCACACACGGTTAAGCAGCTCCTCCCGGCGGACAACCTTTCCTTCTGCCTCAAGAAGCACCAAAAGAAGAGTATATTCCTTAAAGGACAATGCGACAGTCTGCCCGGAAACCTCAATAATATGCCTGGACGGGTCAACATAAAGGCTTCCGGTTCTGTAGGACTTGCTTTCATCATTTTTGCTCCTACCTCTTCTGCGCAGGACTGCACGTACTCTTGATACAAGCTCCGTCATACCAAAGGGCTTTGCCACATAGTCATCGGCTCCGCCGTCAAGTCCCGCAACCTTGTCGTACTCACTGCCCTTTGCGCTTATCATTATAACGGATATATCCTCCGTCCCGGGACTACTTCTCAGCTTTTTCAGGATGCTAAGCCCATCCTCCTCAGGAAGCATTATATCCAGAAGAATAAGCTCCGGAGTCTGCCTGCTCATTTCGCTCCAAAACTCAGAGGGACGTTCAAAGCCCTGTATTTCATACCCTTCTTTTGCCAATGCATAGCATACGAGCTTGCGGATATTGTCATCATCTTCAACAAAGTAAATCATAAGTATCACCTCATGTATTCATTATACATCACTCTGAAGTATATTTCAATCCTTAGCCAAAGAAAACGACACAAAAGACGCCTCAAAAGTGGAATTTTCGGCATCTTTCGGATCGTCGTCTTTATTTATGTTTTCCTGTTATTGAATATATAACCCACTCGGCGATATTCTCAGCATGGTCTCCTATACGTTCAAAATACTTTGCAATCATCAGAAGGTCTATGAGGCCTTCTCCGTCGCCCTTTCCCCGGGCAATAGCATCTATAAGCTCCTTTTTTACACTGTCAAAAAGCCCGTCAACCACATCATCATGTGCTATAACAGTATTAGCAAGATTTATGTCCTTGTCAACGAATGATTCAACACTGTCTGTCACCATGTTGATTGCAGCTCTCGCCATATCTGCAATATGTGTCTCTCCCTGAAGATTTCCTCTGCTCACAAACTCTGCAATCTCCACAATGTCTGATGCCTGGTCGCCTATTCTCTCCATATCGGAAATCATCTTAAGTGCCGATGAAACCGTCCTTAAGTCTTTCGCCACAGGCTGCTGCTGTAATAAAAGTCTCATGCACAGGCTCTCTATATCCCGCTCCTTGCGGTCAATCTGTCTGTCAGCCTCTATGACTGCCTCTTTAACGGCAGGGTCACCCTCTGTAAGAAATTTTACACTGCCGCTTATCACCTGCTCGCACAAGGCTCCCATGGTGATGAGTTCCTCATTAAGCTGCTCCAGCTGTCTGTCGAAACGATTTCTCATTATCCGAACCTCCCTGTTATATAATCCTCAGTGCGCTTGTCCCCGGGTGAAGAAAACATCTTTTCCGTATCATCATATTCCACAACCTCACCAAGAAGAAAAAATGCCGTCATATCCGCAACACGCACCGCCTGCTGCATATTATGCGTAACCATAACGATGGTATATTTTTGCTTCAGCTCCAGGGTAAGGTCTTCTATTTTTGATGTGGATATAGGGTCAAGAGCCGAGGTTGGCTCGTCCATAAGGAGAATTTCCGGCTCCACCGCCAGCGCCCGGGCAATACACAGCCTTTGCTGCTGACCTCCGCTGAGACTCAGGGCGCTTTTTTTCAGTCTGTCCTTACATTCCTCCCATATGGCGGCACTTCGCAGTGAGCTTTCAACTATGCCATCCAGCACGGATTTTGATTTTATACCGTGTATTCTGGGACCGTATGCTATATTGTCATAAATGCTCATGGGAAAAGGATTTGGCTTCTGAAACACCATTCCCACTCTTCTACGCAGCAGGTTTACATCAACGTCCCGGTAAATATCCTGTCCGTCCACAAACACCTGTCCCTCAATTCTCAGATTCTCCACAAGGTCGTTCATGCGGTTGAGAGTTTTCAGAAATGTAGATTTGCCGCAGCCCGAGGGACCTATGAGAGCTGTAATACATTTTCCGGGAATCTGTATATTAATTTTTTTCAGTGCCTGATTTGTACCGTAATACAAGTCAAGATTTTTTGTTTCAATTACAGTATTCATTGTGTCTCCTTTCACTTTTTCAGCAGCTTTGCAGCAAGCTTTGCGCTGATGTTTATAACCAGAGTTATCACAAGCAGTATAACGCCTATGGCAAAGGCTATGTCAAACTCGCCTCTTTCCTTGGCATACATATACAGCGCCACCGTAAGAGTTGAGCCCGAGTTGCCCGGTTTAACCGCATCTGCTATGCCGAGAATTTCATTTGCCATGCCCGCAGTAAACAGCAGAGCCGCGCTCTCTCCGGCAATACGCCCTACAGACAGTATACACCCTGTCACAATGCCGTCTATTGCCGAGGGCAGAACCACAGTGCGTATCATATGCCATTTGCCGCTACCCAGAGCAAGAGAGCCCTCTCTGTAGCCGATGGGAACAGTCTTGAGGCTTTCCTGAGTAGTACGCATTATCGTAGGCAGAGTCATAATAACCAGAGTAAGACTGCCGGCAATAAGACTTGTACCGAGAGAAAAGAACTGCACAAACACCAACATACCCACCAGTCCGTATATAATGGAGGGTATACCCGCAAGAGTTTCCGTTGCAAGCTCAATTATCCTTATAGCCTTTTTGTTTTTTGCATATTCACTGATATATACCGCCGCACCAACGCCCAATAGTATCACAACAATCAGTGTAGTTATGATTATATACACAGTGTTGAGAATATTAGGCAATATTCCTGTTGTCTCACGTATAAGGCTGGGCTTTGTGCTTAAAAATTCCCAATTAACAAAAGGCACACCCCGGTACAGTATGTAGCCGATAAGCCCTGCCAGAAACAGACATATAAGCCCTGTGGCACAGTACATAAGAATATTGAGCACTAAACATTCAGCACGCCTTCTGCCTGATATTTTACCATTCATTTTCCCTCACCTCCTGTCCTCTTGACTACAAAATTCAAAAACAGATTTATTACCATAATAAACACAAACAGCACCAAAGCTATGGAAAACAAAGCCTCTCTCTGCAGTCCCGATGAATATGACATTTCACCGGCAACAGCTGTTGTAAGAAAACGCACACTCTTAAATAACGACGGCATATTTGCAACATTGCCTGCAACCATCATTACCGCCATAGCCTCGCCGATTGCCCTGCCTACTCCTAAAACCACAGAGGTTATAATGCCGCTTTTTGCCGCAGGTACCGTAACCTTGAATACAGTCTCGGTTTTTGTAGCTCCGAGAGCAAGAGATGCCTCCTCGTACTCCGAGGGCACTGCTCTGATAGCCGTTTCTGATACCGATATAACCGATGGCAGTATCATGACCGTCAGTACTATTATGGCAGAAAACAGGTTTGCACCGTCAGGCAGACCAAAAACCTGCCTCACAAACGGCACAACAATTATCATGCCCACCAGACCGTATACCACCGATGGAATTCCGGACATAAGGTCAACCGCATAGCCAACAATTGATGCCGCTCTGCCCTTTGACATTTTAGCAAGGAATATTGCACACATAAGTCCCACCGGAACCCCAAGGACAAGAGCCCCCAGGGTGCCGTATATTGACGTGAGTATAAATGGCAGTATACCGAAGGACGGATTTTTTGCAGTGGACTCCCAGGTAGTGCCAAACAGGAAATCAACTATGCCGATTCTGCCTATAGCAGGAAGACCCGACACCACCAGAAAGCCCGTTATAGTCAGCACAAAGAGCACAGCCGTAAAGCCGCACAGTATAAACGCAAGTCTCATTATGCTTTCCGAAAAAACAGCTCTTTTTGCTTTAGCAGAAGTCCCGGCTTTCATCATAGCAGTATTTTCTTCCTCGTGACCGGAAACAGCTGCATATTCAGTCCGTTTTTTTGTTGAAAATTTCATTTTATTCCCTCATTATCTTTTTACAGGAACTGCTCCTGCCTTGGTTATAAGCTCGTCTGCCTTTTCGCTTACCGCATAGTCAAAAAAGTCTTTTGCAGCACCCTCAAGTGCCTTGTCTGCTTTTGTCACCAGGACAAAATCTCTCTGTATTTTATAGCTGCCGTCCTGTATTGTCTCCTTGGAGGGTGCAACGCCCTCTACCTTAAGGGTTTTTACAGTATCCTTTACAGAAGCAAGGGATGCATAGCCTATAGCATTGGGGTTTGATGAAACAGTCTGCACAACATCGCCTGTAGAGGTAAGCTCCTGAGAATATTTACATTCATCCTCTGTATCGGTGATGGACTCAAAGCCGTCTCTTGTGCCCGACGCAGCTTCTCTACCTATGCATACGATAGGAGCGTCACTTCCTCCCACCTGATTCCAGTTGGTTATTTCACCCTTAAATATGTCGCCTATCTGCTCTATTGTCAGATTTTCTACCGGATTGTTAACATGCATTATCACTGCAATGCCATCTATGGCAACCACAGTTCCTTTAAGTCCCTGTGCGATTTCCTCATCCTTGAGGTCTCTGCTTGAAAGACCGATATCGCATCTGCCGTCAACCACTGCCTGAATACCGGAGCCGGAGCCTGTGGGATTGTAGGTAACCTTAACATCAGTGTTCTCTTCCATATACGCCTCGCTGAGATAGCCTATTACCTTTTCCATCGAAGTTGAACCATCTAAAGATACAGTGCCGCTCTGAACCGGAACGCTGTTTTCCGGCTTGCCGCTTTCTGCGCCGTTATTTCCGGAGCAACCTGCAAACACTGCCGCCGCACAAACCATAGCTAATAATAATGATACAAATTTTTTCATATTAATCACTCTCCAAATTATTTTATTACAGAAACAACACTCTGTTTAATCTGATTATAATTCTGACAATGTTAATTCC
This sequence comes from Clostridia bacterium, assembly GCA_017481205.1. Classification (GTDB taxonomy): domain Bacteria; phylum Bacillota; class Clostridia; order UMGS1810; family UMGS1810; genus RGIG4708. Next base: position 36,557 of record JAFUPN010000019.1, read on the forward strand.
GAAAGCAAAAGAAGGTTAAATCTATGTTAAATTAATACTCCATATGTAAACATAGTTTACACAAAAAAACGAATGCCTATGTATCAATAAGCATTCGTTTTTAATATTTACCTATGTATTTATTTTTCAAAGCAGTGCATCAACCAGCTCCAGAGCCTCGCCGATAAGGGGTGAACCATCATCTTTCGCTCCGTATTCAATACCGTAGTATCCGCTGTAGCCGGATTTTTTAAGCCTATCCACAGCCTCTTTGATTTTTACCTCGCCATGACCAATCGGTGTTTCATTCATATATTTTCCGTCCAGAGTTTTAAGCCCGCGGCCTGTTTCGTTTGTATCAGTAAGAAATATATCCTTAATATGAGCATGTGCAAATCTGTCGGAATAGGCCTTTATAAAATCAATTGTATTATCTCCGCTCTGATATATATTTCCAAAATCAGCCACAACACCTACTTCTCGCTCAACAGCATTGAGAAATCTGCCGAAGCCCTCAACTCCGTTAAAAAGATAGCCCTGCTCTTCATATATGGCTTTCACGCCTATGCTTTCCGCATAGTCATAAATTTCCCTTACGGCAGATATACCTTTTTCAAAAAGCTCTTCTTTATATGGCAGCACATTATCAGGCTCGCTGAATTCGCAGGCAATTGTATGATGCAGATACGGTGAACCCAGGATTGACGCCACATCAGCATAATCCTTTGCCCGCTGTATCATTTTAGCCGAATCCTTTCCCACCAGATTTATATACACCGAAAAACAAGGGAATACAATGTTTTTGCTGTCGGCATATTCCCTTATTCTTTTTGCCGCTTCCTTATCAGGCAGCTTAAAATCCAGAGTAGAAAATCCCTCTACCGCCGAAACTCCGTATTTCTCCGCCACATCAATCATATCTCGGTATGACTGCACACATGGAAACGGCGGCATATAAAAACATATTTTTTTGTTCATAAATAATATCCTCTTTTCTTTATGTCTGATATTTTCAATTTACTGTTATCAACTCATACTCTCTTACACCGCAGCCTATTTCAGCAGCAGCTTCAATGGTATGCACACCGTGGCGTGACTCCACTCTTTCAAGAAAATGCTTTTGCCCCGGGTCATCCTTTGCGGCATATACAAGGTCTATACAAGCCTGATCTATCGCCACGGGGTCAAGAGATGCAAGCATACCGATATCGCTCATACAGGGATCCTCAGCAACTGCACAGCAATCACAGTCTACGGACAGATTTTTCATTACATTAATATACACAATATTTCCCTTGAAATAATCAACAACAGATTTCGCTGATTCTGCCATCGCCTCTAGGAATGTATCCTGACGTGCGGTGTTGCTCCACACAACAGCAGGGTCATCCGTAACCCCTGCAGAGTGAATATACGCCTTACCGGCAGCAGATGCACAGCCGATGGAAAGCTGCTTTAAAGCACCGCCGTATCCGCCCATAGGATGCCCCTTAAAATGAGAGAGCACCAGCATAGAATCATAGGAAGCCATGTTTTTACCCACATAATTCTTTTTTATAGCCTTACCGCCGGGGATATCAAGCACCATATCCGGTCCTTCAGAATCCATAATATCAACATCAAAATATTTTGCCCATCCATGCTTCTGCATAAGCTTTACGTGCTTATCGGTAGTATTTCTCTTTCCCTCATAAGCCGTGTTACATTCAACCACGGTTCCGTTTACCGCATCTATCACCGGCTTCCAGAATTCAGGCTTAAGGAAATTCTGATTTCCCTCCTCGCCGGAATGAAGCTTTACTGCCACCTTGCCCTTAAGCTCGTATCCCAGCATTCCGTACAGCTCTAAAACCTTTTCGGAAGTTATCTCTTTTGTGAAATACACTTTGGATTTATTCATAATCACTCACCTCTTGATATAATATTGTAGCATATATCTTGGTGGTTGTAAATATGTATGATTTTAAACATTATTTAAAATTATGAGCCGTTTGGGGACGTGTCAGACTGTCGGATACTTCAATTGCCGCACAAAAGAGCCATTCAGGGACGGTGGCAGTCAGATGCATTGCATCCTTTTTGCATGGGAAATCCTGATTTTCTGTGAAAAAGCGCCCTGTCCTTAGTCAAAAAAGCCTGTATCCCATTGATTTTAATATCAACGCGATACAGGCTTTTTTGTATGAATTATCTAAAATGCTTTCTCATAACCTTGGTTATAATCTGATTGAGCGCCTCAGGATCATCGGCATTGTGACCGTAATAGTATACGGACAGATGGTCGGGATGATGATTTTCAAGATACTCGTCAAAGTTCTTCTCAAAAGCTTCATGCTCTTCTCTGGGCATATGCATGGTTTCAACCAGTGCAAAGCTCTTTACATTTGCTTCTGTTGTCTCCCTTACCGTTCTGTCCCAGTAATGATACAGTCTCTTATCACGGTAGTGAATCTCCTCCTTGAATCTGCGCTGATTGGACAGATTGCCGTCATAGCCAAAGTAATCTATGTAGGGGCTCTTGGATATCTTCTGAGTAAAGCTCTCGGGATCTGCAGGCATACAGAACAGGGTCTGCTCCACATCGGGGCGAAGCTCTCTGCAGTAGCTGGCAATATCGTTGAAGAAATCGCAGTAACCATCTATCATGTCTTCTTCAGTAGGATTGTCTCCGTATTTTGCCAAGGTGGCGGGATGACGGCTTATCATGGTAACTGCCTTGGGCTCATCCCATATTATGCCGTCTATATCGTAATTTGTAAGCAGAAAATGCATAAAATCCTTAACCCACTGACGAACTTCTTCGCATTCAACACAGGCTACCGGCAGGTAGTAGTTGTCGGGCACCTGATACTGAGGATTCTTTACCAGCCAGTTGCTCGCCATAAGGGGAGCTCCGGCAAATCTGCCTGCAATACGGCTGGGAATTACGTTGACCTTAAGCCCCACCTCGTGAGCAATCTCCACAAGAATCTCAAAGGTTCTTCTTGCATACATCATTTCACTTTCGGAAAAGCTCAGGTCTACGGCGTCAAAGCCCATCTCACGCATTTCCTTAAAATCTTCCCTTACATGTCGGGGAATACATACCCAGTTGTGATAATCAAGACAATATGCACTTATCATTATACTTCAATCCTTTCATAGGTTTATACTGATTTAATTTTATCACACCCCTTTCCGGCTCTCAATAACAAAAACGGAACATTGTTTATAAAATATGACGTTGGTTATACGGGAAATATGCACAAGGGGACGGTTTGAGACCACTGAAAAAGTCACGTTTTTGAATCGACCCACCAGTTAAATAATATTAATTACCGATTTTCGGTTGTTTAAGGGGGATATCAGCTTTGATATCCTCTTTAAACTTACCGCAATCACGGTAAGTTTTGCTTGAAATGAAACACATCTTAGCCCGTACCCTCGGGCACGAGCTAATCCATGAAAACGTTTTAATTCAGAATTTTTTGGCTCTATCTTTGCTGGCTTTTTGTATTTCTCCAAAAATTCTTCTGATTGTGCTCTTTGACTTAATTCGTAAAACATAGGTGCATTTTCACTTATGTGTAATGAACGTACTATCTTTTGACTTTTGCCCATATATAAGTCTCGATGTGGACAATTACGACATTTTTCTTTGCAAAATGTGTATGTACTCTGCTTAAATGATTTTCCTCGTTTTTCAACTGTTTTGTTTTTTCTTTTAACTGTTTCATTTCCATATATACAAAACCATTGATCACTGTCCTTGTTGTATCTGAACAAAGTCTCGTCTATCTTGTAACTGCTTGCAC